>CAXTSJ010000027.1:0-8354 GCA_964246995.1 uncultured Hydrocarboniphaga sp. | reverse complement strand
GAAGTGCGAGCCGTTTTCGCGGATGAACTCCAGCACCTCGTCGGAGGTCGCGTCCGGGAAAGCCTCCAGGGCCGTCTCTTCCACACCGAAGCCGGCGCGCACGCTGGTGAATTCGGACAGTGGAATGCCGTAGGTCAGATTGAAGCCGATGATGTTGGAGTTGAAGCCCGAGCTGAAGCGGATCACCGACTCCGACTTGCGATAGAACACCGACGCGGTCTGGCTGATGCCGTCGGCGGTGAAGTACGGATCGGTCCAGCTCAGGTTGAGCACCTTGGAGATCTGGCTCTTGTTGGCCTCCAGGCTGACCCGGTTGCCGGTACCGAGGAAGTTGGTGTGGGTCAGGCTGCCGGTCACCAGGAAGCCCGCCGAACCCGAGTAGCCGACACCAAACTGCACCGATCCCGGCGCGCGCTCCTTGATCTTGAAATTGACGTCGACCTGATCGTCGGTGCCCGGCACCGGCTGGGTATCGACCTCGGCATCTTCGACGAAAGGCAGACGCGCAAGGCGGACCCGGGAGCGTTCCACTGCGCTCTTGGAAAACGGCGAGGCTTCGAGCTGGCGCATTTCGCGGCGCAGGGTTTCGTCGTGGGTGTCGCCGTGGCCGCTGAAGTTGATGCGGCGCACGTAGGTGCGCTTGCCCGGGCGCACCACGTAGTTGAGGCTGACTTCGCGTTTGGCCTCGTCCACCTCCGGCAGCGGCGTGACTTCGGCGAAGGCATAGCCGATCTCCGACAGCGCAGCCTCGATGCGATCCGAACTCTCCGTCGCTTCCTTGCGCGAGAAGGTATCGCCTGACTTGGTGGTCAGCAGCTTTTCGAGGAACGCCGGCTGCAGGATGGTTTCGCCGGAAAAGCGCGTGTCCTTGACCTTGTAGATCTGGCCTTCCTCGACATTGGCGGTGATGTAGATGTCTTTCTTGTCGGGCGACAGCTGCACCTGCACCGACGAGATGTTGGCCTTGAGGTAGCCGCGATCCTGGTAGTACGAGGTCAGCGATTCCAGGTCGCCGACCAGCTGCTGCTTAGAGTAGCGGTCGGTCTTCTGGAACGGCTGCCAGTTGGTCGGCCGCAGCTTGAACGCTTCCAGCAATTCTTCCTGGGTAAAAGCATGGTTGCCGATCAGGTTGATCTCTTTGATCTTGGTGACCTTGTTCTCGGTGACCTTGATGTTGAGATTGACCCGGTTGTTGGGCTCCTGCTTGACCTCGGTGTCGATCTGCACGTCGTAGAAGCCGTTGGCGAAATACTGCCGCTGCAGCTCCTGCTCGACGCTGCTGAGCAGGTCGCGCTTGAACAGCTCGCCTTCTGCAAGGCCGGCATCGGTCAGCGATTTTTTCAGCTCATCGCCGCCGATCTTGTCGTTGCCCTCGATCTTGAAGCCGGAGATCGCGGGCCGCTCCTTGACGTGGATCACCAGCGCCGCGCCTTCGCGTTCCAGGCGCACGTCCTCAAACAGCCCGGAGCCGTAGAGCGAGCGCATCGCCTGACGCGAGGTCTGGTCGTTGATTTCATCACCGACCGACAGCGGCAGGTAGGTCAATACCGTGCCGAGTTCCAGGCGTTGCAAGCCCTGTGCGCGGATCTCGCCGATGGTGAAGGGGCTGAAGGCGTGCGCCGCCGGCAGCATGAAGGCGGCAGCAGCGCCGGCGATGAGCCTGAGCTTGAAGCGAGACTGGATAGAGCCCATTTCTTGGGTCTTTACTCTAAGGTTCAGATGCGTCAGATCAACCGCATGATGTCGTTATAGAACGCCAGCACCATCAGCATGCCGATGAAGGCAAAGCCGAGGTACTGGCTGGCTAGCACCGCACGCTCGGACAGGGGTTTCCCGAACACCCCTTCGATCGCATACAACAGCAGATGACCACCGTCCAGCACCGGCACCGGCAAAAGATTCAAGACGCCGAGGCTGATGCTGACGATCGCCATGAAACTCAAAAACGACACCAGCCCGACCCGGGCGGAATCGCCGGCCACCTGCGCAATCTGGATGGGACCGCTGACGTTCTTGACCGACACCTCGCCGGTCACCATGCGCCCGAGCATGCGTAAGGTCAGCCAGCTCATGCGCCAGGTCTGTTCGGCGGCTGCCGGCAGGGCATCCAAAACGTTCAGCCGGCGTTCGGCGCGCAAATCCTGCCACAACTCGGGGGGCGTCGCCACGCCCGAGCCGAGACGGCCGACGGTCTTGCCATCGATCTGCGTACTCGCCAGCACCAGCTTGAAGCTCAGACGCTCGGCGCCGCGCTGCGCGACGACGTCGACCACCGCGCCCGGATGTGCGCGAACCCAGGTCACCATCTGCTTGGGTTCGAGCATCGCCTCGCCGTTGAGGGAGACGATGCGATCGCCCGCGCGCAAGCCGGCGGCTTCGGCCGGCTTGCCGGCCTCCAGCTCGGTCAGCACCGGCGGCGCCTTGGGATCGAACGGCGACAGGCCGAGATCGTCGAACAAAAATTCCGGATCGATGCGTACTTTCGACAGGTCGAGATGCGCCTCGCGCGGCACGCCGCCGCGCGCCATCACCGTGACCTCGAGCTGCCCGCCGTTGAGTGCGCGCTCGATCAGTTCGGTGCCCAGCACCGCCCAGGTCTGCACCGTCTCGCCTTCGATGGCGACGATCTCGTCACCGTCATGCAAGCCGGCCATCGCCGCTGCGGTGTTGACCGCCGGCTCGGCGATCAAGGGTCGGCGCCCTTCGACGCCGACCACGAATACCGTCCAGTACAGCGCGATCGCCAGCAGGAAATTGAACACCGGCCCGGCGATGACGATCGCCATGCGCTTGATCGCGGGCTGGGTGTTGAAAGCCAGGTGGCGCTCCATCGGCGGCACCGGGCCCTCGCGCTCATCGAGCATCTTGACGTAGCCACCGATGGGATAAGGCGCGAGCACCCATTCGACGCCGTCGCGTGCATGCCAGGTCTTGATCGGCTTGCCCCACCCCAGCGAAAAGCGCAGGACCTTGACGCCGAGCCGCCGCGCCACCCAGTAGTGGCCGAACTCGTGAAAACACACGAGCACCGAGATCGCGACGATGAACCCGGCGACCGACCAGACCACGTCAAGCATGCAGGGCTCCGACAGTGGTCGACTTCGCGAGCTGGCGACCGCACCAGGCACGCGCCCACGCGTCGACGCCGAGAATGGTTTCTAGATCGTCGGTGCCGGATACAGCAGATCCAAGGCCGGCATCGACACAGGCTTCAATCATGGGAGCGATCTGGTTCAGGCCAAGGCGGCCGTTCAAGAACGCTTCGACCGCCACCTCGTTGGCTGCGTTCAATAAATTTGGCGCCTGTTTTCCGGATCGCAACGCGGCGCGCGCCAGGCTCAGACAAGGGAAGCGCTGCGGATCGGGCGCCTGAAAATGGAAGCGCCCGAGCGCCGCCAGATCGAGCCCGCCGACGCCGGATTCCCAACGCTCGGGCCAGGCCAGTGCATGGGCGATCGGGATGCGCATGTCGGGCTGGCCGAGCTGCGCCAGCATCGAGCCGTCGATGTATTCGACCAGCGAGTGAATGACGCTTTCGGGGTGGATCACCACGTCGAGCTGATCGTCGCTGACGCCGTAGAACATCGAGGCCTCGATCAACTCCAGGCCCTTGTTCATCAGCGTCGCCGAGTCCACCGAGATCTTGGGCCCCATGCTCCAGTTGGGGTGGCGCACGGCCTGCGCCGGCGTGGCCGCGGCCATGCGCTCGATGCTCCAGTCGCGGAACGGACCGCCGGATGCGGTGAGCAGCAGTTTGCGCACGCCAAGTGGCTTCTCGCCGCAGCGATAGGAAGCCGGCAGGCACTGGAAGATTGCGTTGTGTTCGCTGTCGATCGGCAGCAGGCAGGCGCCGCTGGCCGCGGCCTCGCGCAGCAGCAGGCGGCCGGCCATCACCAGCGGCTCCTTGTTGGCGATCAGCACCTGCCGGCCCGCGCGCACCGCGGCGAGCGTGGGCAGCAAGCCTGCGGCGCCGACGATCGCCGACATGACGATGTCGCCGTCGCTGGCGATCTCCTCCAGCGCCCGATGGCCGGACAGCACCTCGCAGGCGAGCCGCTCGGACGCGAGCGCGTCTCGCAAGCTCTGCGCCGCGGTGGCATCGACCATCACCACCCGCTGCGGGTGATGATGGCGGCACAGGTCGAGCAGACCGGCGACGTCCTGGTATGCGGTGAGGCCGGCGATCTGCAGGCGATGGGGATGGCGGGCGGCGACGTCGAGCGTGCTGCGTCCGACGCTGCCGGTCGCCCCGAGCACGACGAGCCGGCGCATCACAGGCGCAGGACCCACAGGCCCAGGGCCATCAGCGGCGCGGCAGCGAGTAGGCTATCGGTGCGATCGAACAGGCCGCCGTGGCCCGGCAGGATCTTGCCGCTGTCCTTGACCCCGGCCGCGCGCTTGAACAGGCTTTCGGTCAGATCACCGAGAATCGACACCGCCGCCACCAGCAGCGACAGGCCGACGAAAGCCGCGAGGTTGTGCGGATGGAAAACATAGACGCCGCCGGTGAGCGCCCATATCGCGCAGAGCAGCAGGCCGCCGATCGCGCCTTCCACGCTTTTGCCCGGCGACACCGCCGGCGCCAGCTTGCGCCGGCCGAAAGCGCGGCCGGCGAAATAAGCGCCGGTGTCGGCAGCGAAGATCAGGAAGAAAACGTAGAGCAGGCGCCGCGATCCGTCGTGCGCGCCGATGCCGCCGCCGTGCAGCACCGCCAGTGACATCACCGCCGGCAGGATCAGCAACTGCCCGAACAGCGCCATGCTCAGAGTCCCGGGGCGACGGCGCTCGAAGTTGCCGGGGTAGCCGCGAACCAGCACGCCCGCATACATCCACCACAACAGGCCGACACCCGCCAGCCACACCCATTGGTCGCGCAGCAGCCAGGACACCGACAGCAGCGCGGCGGTCACGGCGACGTAGAGCAGCCGGCTGCGGCGCGAGGCCAGCGACATCAGGCCTGCCCACTCCCAGGCGATCAGCGCGCCCGCTATGGCCAGGACCGTGTACAGATAAGGCGTTGGCAGATACCAGACGGCGGCGAGGAGCAGCGGCAGCAGGACCAGGGCGGTGATGATTCGCTGAAGCAGCATGGGGCGCGGTCAGACCGGCTCGACGACGCCGCCGAAGCGGCGGTCGCGAGCGCCGAACCAGGCCAGCGCGGCGGCAAATTCGGCGTCGCCGAAATCCGGCCACAGCGTGTCGCAGAAATACAGCTCGGTATAGGCCAGCTGCCAGAGCAGGAAATTGCTGATGCGCTGCTCGCCGCCGGTGCGGATCAGCAGGTCGGGGCTGGGAATGCCCGCGGTATTGAGTTCCGCCTCCAGGCCTTCGACGGTGATGGCACGACCGGCGACGGCGGCGCGATTGGCCGCCTGCACGATGTCCCACTGTCCGCCGTAGCTGGCGGCCACCTGCAGGCGCAGACCCTGGTTGCTGCGTGTGAGCACTTCGGCCCGCGCCATCGCGGCCCGCAGGTCGGGAGAAAAATTCGACTGATCGCCGATGAAGCGCATGCAGACGCCATTGCGATGCAGGGACGCCACTTCTCGCGACAGCGTGCTGATGAACAGCGCCATCAACAGACGGACTTCGGTCTCCGGCCGCCGCCAGTTTTCCTGGCTGAAAGCGAACAGGGTGAGATGGCTGACGCCGGCGGCATGCGCCGACCGCAGGATCTTGCGCGCGGAGCGCACGCCGGCGCGGTGGCCCAGGGCGCGTGGGCGGCCACGCTGCTTCGCCCAGCGACCGTTGCCGTCCATGATCACGGCGACATGCCGCGGCACTTTATCGGCGCTGGTCGTCGGGCGGATTTCGGATCGGGGCTCGGGGCGAGGCGCGGTCATGGACGGGGTCGCGAGCGGGCGCTCACAACTGCATCAGGTCCTTTTCCTTGGCGATCACGGCCTCGTCGATCCTGGCGACGAACTGGTCGGTGAGTTTCTGAATGTCGGTTTCGCCGCGCTTCTCGTCGTCGGTGCTGATGAGTTTTTCCTTGGCGAGATTCTTGATCTCGGTGTTGGCATCGCGGCGCACGCCGCGCACCGCGACCCGCGCGCCCTCGGCCTCGGACTTGACCACCTTGACCAGGTCGCGGCGGCGTTCCTCGGTCAGCGGCGGCATGTTGATGCGGATGATGGTGCCGGCGGTGTTGGGGTTGAGGCCGAGGTCGGACTTGAGAATCGCCTTCTCGATCACCGGCACCATGTTCTTGTCCCAGGCGGTGATGGAGATCGTGCGCGCGTCCTCGACCACCACGTTGGCGGCCTGCGACAGCGGCACTTCCGAGCCGTAGAACTCGACCGTGATGTGGTCCAGCAGCGCGGCGTTGGCGCGGCCAGTGCGCAGGCGGGTCAATGCGGTCTTCAGCGCGTCGATGCATTTCTGCATGCGCTCGCCGGCGTCTTTCTTGATGTCGTTCAGCATGAGTCGCTCCTGATGCTCAGCAGTGCACGCGCGTGCCGATGGTCTCGTCGCCGCAGACGATGCGTTGCAGCGCACCGGGTCGGTCCATGTCGTAGACCCGCAGCTTCACCCGGTTGTCGCGGCACAGCACCATCGCCGTCTGATCCATCACGCCCAGGCGCTTGTTGAGGGCCTCGTCGTAGGTCAGCTCGTCGTAGCGTACCGCCTTGGGATCTTTCTTCGGATCGGCGGTGTAGATGCCGTCGACCTTGGTGGCCTTGAGCAGCAGGTCCGCGTTCAATTCCACCGCGCGCAAGGCGGCCGCGGAATCGGTGGTGAAGAACGGGTTGCCGGTGCCGGCGGCGAACACCACCACCCGGCCTTTCTCAAGATGACGGATGGCGCGGCGGCGGATGTAATCCTCGCAGACCTCGTTGATGCGGATCGCCGATTGCACTCGCGCCTGCAGGCCAATGCGCTCGACCGCATCCTGGATCGCCAGCGCGTTGATCACCGTGGCCAGCATGCCCATGTGGTCGCCGGTGACGCGGTCCATGCCGCTGCGCGCCAGGCCTTCGCCGCGAAAGATGTTGCCGCCACCGACGACCAGGGCCACCTGCACGCCCAGGTCGATCACCCCTTTCAGCTCCTGGGCGAGAAAGCCCATGACGTCCGCGGCAATGCCGAACTCCGCGCGCCCCATCAGGGCTTCGCCCGAGAGCTTGAGGAGGATCCTGCGATAGGCGGGAGGGGCGGACATGCAGTGGTCGGTGGGGTGGTTGAAACAAGGCCCCGTTTCCGGGGCCTTGACTTGCGATGTGACAGTTTAACTCAGTGTCTCTCTACACCTGGGACGCGGCCGCGACTTCCGCAGCGAAATCGACCTGCTTCTTTTCGATCCCCTCGCCCACCGCCAGCCGCACGAAGCGTGCGACGCCGGCACTCTTGGACTTGAGCAGCTTCTCCACGGTGAGGCTGTCGTCCTTGACGAACTTCTGGCCGTGCAGCGTGACTTCTTCCAGAAACTTGCGCAGATTGCCTTCGATCTTCTTGGGCAGGAATTCCGGCTTGGTCGCGGCCTTGCCGTTCTCCACCGCCTCGGCGTCTTCCTTGGCCACCCGCGCTTCGATGATCTTGCGCTCGGCCTCGATGATGTCGGCCGGCACCGCGGCGGAATCCAGATAATGCGGGCTGGACGCGGCCACATGCATCGCCAGGTCCTTGGCCAGCTCGTCGTCGCCGACAGACAGCGCGACGACCACTCCGATGCGCGTGCCATGCAAATAAGTGGCGAGCGCGCCGCCGGATTTTTCCACGACCTCAAAGCGGCGGATGCTGGTGTTCTCGCCAGCCTTGGCGATGAATTCGCGGCGGCGTTCTTCCAGCGTCTTGTCACCATCCTTGAGCGCCAGCAGGGCGTCGAGTGAAGCCGGGCGATGTTCCAGCGCCAGGCGCGCGGCGGTGTTGGCGAGCGCCTTGAAGTCATCGCCCTTGGACACGAAATCGGTTTCGCTGTTGACCTCGACCAGGGCCACGGCGCTGTCGTTGGACGCGACCGCGATCACGCCCTCGGCGGCGGTGCGGCCGCCTTTCTTGTCGGCCTTGGCCATGCCGTCGATGCGCAGCTTCTCGGCGGCCTTGTCCAGATCGCCTGCGACGGCTTCGAGCGCTTTCTTGCAGTCGCCCATGCCGGCGCCGGTGCGGTCGCGCAGCTCCTTGACCATGGATGCAGTGATGGGGGTACTCATGATGTCGTCCTCATTGGGTGAGACCCCGGCGCCGTGCGGCGCCGAGGTTCTAAGGTTTGCCAGCGCCCGAGAGTTTCAGGCCCCGACATGACGCCCGCCGGTCAGGCGTCGGCGCGCTCGCGGCGTTCACCGGGCTTGCCACCGCGCGGCGCGCGGCGCGGCGCGCGCGGGCGCTCTTCGCGGACCGCTTCCGGCGGCGCTTCG
>CAXTSJ010000026.1:0-45229 GCA_964246995.1 uncultured Hydrocarboniphaga sp. | reverse complement strand
CGCCGAGCCTGTCCGGCTATCGCAGCCCGATCCCCGGCCTGTGGCACACCGGCGCGGGCGCACATCCTTTCGGCACCCTGTGCGGATGGCCGGGCCGCGCGGCGGCGAAGACCTTGCTGAAGCACAGGCGTTAGGGAACATCTGAAAGTCCTCTGCTTTGCCATCGCGGCTAAAACCGCTCCTACCGAATCAACGCCTTGTAGGAGCGGCTTCAGCCGCGATAGGGCGATTCAGCCCTTCCCTGCATAGCAGAAGTATTCTGCGCACACCGTTGCACATGACACGGTTATTCGTTATCGTCTGCCCAAGAAAGTGTGGTTCGGTGGGTATGCCGATGTTCTCCGGCAACCAGTCAGACGTGTCGTCAAGAGGAGCGAGTGAGATGGCGAGCAAGACAATGGGTCCGATTTTCACGACGGGTACGGTCCGGTCGGTAGGGGCGATCGCGCCGCGTCCCTCCCTGTGGTTTCTGCCCTGGGCCTTGTTCGGCGCGGCTTGGTGCGCGTTGATCGTGTACATGGCGCTGGGCTGGTTCAGCAGCGACGACTTCTACCGCGTGGTTCCGACCGGTCCCGACATCCCGCCGGCGTGGATGGTGATGTCGGCGCGCATCATCGAAATCATCAGCGTGTCGTGCTCCGCCTTCGTCATCTACAAATACCTGATCAAGCCCTGGCGACAGGCTGGTGAAATCAGTGGTGACGGCATTCTGATGCTGGCCTGCGCGACGATGTACGTGCAGGACTTCTGGTGCAACTACTTCGGCTACTTCTGCCAGCTGAGTTCGGTGTTCATCAGCTGGGGTTCGTGGGCGAACTTCGTCCCGGGCTGGATCTCGCCGAATCACAGCCGCCTTCCGGAAGCTCCGGTGGCCTGGGGCATGTGCTACGGCTCCTGGTTCGTGCTGCTGCCGATGATCTATGGCGCCAAGGCGATGGCTTGGCTACGCGCGAAGTATCCGCGCATGAGCAGTCTGGAACTGTTCGCCGTCACTTTCGTCGCATTCACCGCGGCTTGGTTCTGTGTGGAGGCGACGTTCCTGCGCACCGGTATGTATGCCTACGGCGTCGCGATCGAACCGCTCACGCTGTGGTACGGCAAGTACTACCAGTACCCGATCTACGAGTTCGTGATGTGGGGTCTGTGCTACGCCATCTTCGCTTCGCTCTATCTGTTCCGCGACGACAAGGGGCTGACCTATGTCGAAAAGGGTGTCGACAAGCTGAAGATGTCGAACAGCAAGAAGAAAGCCCTGCGGTTCTTCGCGCTGGCGGGCTTCCTCAACATCGTCTTCCTGGTGCTCTGGAGCATCCCGATGTCGCTGACGACGCTCTGGGGCGGCGCGCTGCCTAAGGACATGCCGTCATTCCTGGTCAACGGCCTGTGCGGACCGGGCACCAACTACGACTGCCCGGCACCCGAGGTCCCGCTCGCGCGGCGCACGTCCCTGACCAATCGCACCTTGGCCGCCGACCAGCTGCCGGTCGCCGCAGGCGAGCAAGCCCGGAGAAACCGGGTGCAGCCTTTCGCTCAGTAACTGACTGACGATATTCCAGCCTCGGCAATGATGATGAAGAGCGTCGTACTGAGCAGCGGAGGCTTGCGCGCAATGGCGAGGCTCATCATCCAAACCGGGCTGTCGCCCTAGACAGAGCGGGCATTCGATCCGCGCAGGGCTTCTGAAGTCTGATCTGGCATATACGGTGCCGAAGCGGTCTCCATCCAACACGGCTTTTCATGCATGCAGGCGGAGGATTGATCGGGAGCGGGCCGAGCGGCTACAAGTCCACTCGGACAACAGAGATTCCACACTCACTGGTCGTGATCAGCTGAGTCACTTATTGAATGAATTTGGGGGAGACCATGAACATCAGGATTCGCAAGTCATTGCAGTGGCTTGGGGGCACCGGGGCGGTTTTTCTGGCGGGCGCTGTGTTTGGAGCGGATGAGCTTCCGGCCGATGTCGCAGCTTCAGCCAGCTCGACGGAATCGGCCGGCTCAACACAGCCGCCGGCGACGCGTGATACCACTACAACGCCTGCATTGGACACCATTCCGGTCAAGGTATCGGACGCTGCGCCTCCGCCACCCGATCGCAAGGCATCTGCTAACCGCTTGGTGGAAGAGGTCGTGGTCACCGCTCAACGCCGAGAGGAGGCCATTCGTGACGTCCCGATCGCGATCGCCGCTTTTAGCGCTGACAGTCTGGAAGCTCAGGGCGTCGCGGTGGCGGATGATCTCGCCCGGGTGATTCCGGGCCTGACCTTTACTCAGACGGCCGGCTTTTCGGTCGTCTATCTTCGCGGCGTGGGAACCGAGGCCTTCCTCCCCGGAGCGGATCAAACGGTTCCGCAATATGTCGACGGCGTGAACCTGCTGGCCGCTCAAGGGGTGCAGAACATCCTGGGCCGGGTGAAGCGAATCGAAGTCCTCAAAGGCCCGCAAGGCACCCTCTTCGGACGTAACTCGACGGGTGGTGCGATCAACATCGTGACGGAGGACCCATCGACCGCCGGGTTCGAAGGCGACGTAGAGCTGGAAGCAGCCAACTACGGCACTCTCAATCAGAAGGCTTACTTCAACATTCCCCTGACCGACACCGTGGCGGTTGCACTGGCGGGCTTCAATCAAATTCACGACGCCTACTATGTCAATGTCAACACCGCGCAAACCGCGGATCAATTCAAAAACGAATTTCTTCGCGGAGGTTACGGCAAGCTCTTGTGGCAGCCGCTCGACAATCTTTCGGTCACACTCCTGGGGCAGTACACCAAGACCGAAACCGTCGGAACCCTGGTCACCGAGAACATTCGTCCCGCCCCGGTGTTTGCCGCCATCATCCCGCTGGACAAAGCGGACCGCAGAGTCGATCAGGATGTCGCCGGTGGATCGCGCACGGAGTCAAAATTGGCGTCCGCGATCGCCGCGTGGAGTCTCGACAGCTTCGATCTGAAATTCATCGGCTCGGACCAAAAGCTGGACGTGCCCTTCAACCAGTACGACTTCGATACGAGCAATCGGCCGCTCGTTTCGTTTCACGTTCCCGACCAGTTCGCCAAACAGAAGACGGCCGAATTCCAGATCCTGTCCAACAAGGACAGCCCCATGAGCGACCGCTTCGAGTGGATTGCCGGACTTTTCTACCTGGACAGCTTTGGCGGATTCAATCGCCTCGATCTCCAGGTTGCCGAGAGCGGCATTCTGGATTTTGTGGAGCAGACATCGGGTGTGCAGGGCACTTTGGGCCTGCAGGATCGGATCAATGCATTGCTGAGCCAGTCGGGTTTGCCGCCGATCCTGTCCCAGAGCACCAACGCGGTCTCAGGCGGATTGATCTCCAGCAAGTCGCTGTCGGGTTACGCGCAAGGCACCTATAGTTTCAGCGACGAGTGGAAATTGACACTGGGTGGACGCTACCAGAACGAAAAGCGCGGCATCCGTCGTTCTCGCCTGGGTGTCATCAACCCGGAAAACAATGAAGAGATCACCCTGCGCAAGTACTCGCCACCGGATCTGGAGAAGAACCAGTTCGCGCCGAGAATATCCCTGCAGTGGCTGCCGAACGTCGACACGCAAATCTACACGTCATATTCACGCGGCTATCAGAGCCCGACGTACAACGCGGTCAATTTCTTCAGCGAACCCGATCCGGTAAAGCAGGTGGTGGTTGATGCTTACGAGCTGGGCATGAAAGCCAAGGCCTTAAACGGTGCGCTGACTTTCGATACCGCGGTGTTCTACACCAGGCAGAAAGACGTGACGGTCGCCACGGTCTCGTTGACGTCCGGCGGCGTGGTGCGCTTTGACAACGCTGCCGGCTCTGAAATCAAGGGAGCCGAGGCCACGTTCGTGCTGACGCCATTACCCAGCGCCGATCCCGGACTGGCATTCACTGGTGGAACCAGCTATCTGGACGCCCGATACACAGACTTCAAGAACGGCCGCGGATTCGATGAAGCGACCGGCCTTTCTTTCGGCGAATCGTCGTTCCTGCCAGCGAGAGATTTCTCGGGCAACAGAATGCCGAGAACGCCCAAGTTCACGTACACGCTCGGCATCAACCAGAACGTTCCGCTCGAAAGCGGGTGGATCGAATTCGCAGCCGACACTTACTACAACTCCGGCTTCTTTTTCTCCGCACAGAGTTCCAAGCTTTACGCTAACGACAGTTATCAACTGTTGAATGCGCGGGTCACTTACTTCTACGAACCGTGGACCGTGCAGGCAACCGCTTTCGTGCAGAACGTCACCGACGAAAAATACTTCACATCGATGTTCTTGGATGATTTTGGCGCCAGCGTAACGCTGGACGCGCCCAGGACCTATGGCCTGCGCCTCAAGTGGACATTCTGATCGCGATGCTCATCGAGCTGGCTGACGCCTCAGTTCAGAAACCGCTAACCAAGCCAACTCTCACCAACGATTTTTAGTGCAAGGGACGAAGTGAATACGCCAAGCAATATCCACGCAGACAGCCAGAAGTTCTGCGCCTGGGGTGGACCGGTTCTCGTGGTATCGATGTTCCTGGGCTGGGGGCTGATCGGAAAATTCATTCCCTTACCCACGCCTACGGACACGCCGGAGCAGATCGTCCAGTTCTTTATGGATGATCCGACCCGCCTTCGAATCGGCTTGTTGCTCTGCTTGTTTGGAGCGCCATTTCTAGGGCTCTGGGCAGCGGCCATCAGTGTTCAGATCAAGCGCATAGAAGGGCAATATTCGCCGCTCACCTATGCCCAGCTCGTGCTGGGTGGCGCGGCTATCGTCGAGTTCACCACGCCGTTGGCGATATGGGCGGGTGTTGCCTTCCGTCCAGACGTGGAGGCCTTGACCACCTACCGGCTCAACGATGTCGCCTGGATGCTCTGGCTCGCGGTTGGTCAGAGCTTTGTTCTGCAAGCCATTGTCCTGGGCGTTGCCATCCTCAAGGACAAGCGCGCCAACCCGATCTTTCCCCGCTGGCTTGCGTATTTCAATTTCTGGTCCGCGACCTTGTTCCTGCCGTCAGGACTCTGCATCTTCTTCAAGACCGGCCCGTTCGCCTGGAACGGCATCATCACCTGGTGGCTCGTCGCCCTCTCCTACGGCGCGTGGGTTTGCGTGATCTCGGCCGTTCTGCATTTCCGCGTCATCCCTGATCAGGAAGCTGAGAACGCCAGGCAGCTCTGACCAACGAACTCTATTCCGGCGGAACTAGGCCTTCCATTTTCTGCAACACGATAGGACGCAACAGGACGCGGACGGATAGTCCGCATAGGCCGCCGACCAGATATTCGGCCAAGTTCGGGGACGTGAACAGTTAGCCAAAGAAGAAGCCCCAAACCAGCAAGCAGGCGCTGAGGGCTACGACAGCGCTGATGACGGTGCTTCGAGACATGGCGTCACTCACGAGCTTTGCCGATTGACTAGCCGGCATCCAGCGGGCTCACAGCTCCAGACCGATACGAGACTTCTTCAATTGCTTGAGCAGACTTTCAACGTTGCGCTTGGCTTGATTCAAGCTGTCGGCTGAACGCGCTGGCGGATCGTCCAATGTGGTTTCAATGGTGCGAAGCAGCCGGGTCAACTGCGTCATGTCCGCCTTGCTCAGCAAGGACAGCGGTAGCTCCAATGCGTTACGTGCGACCTGCGCGAGCGCCTCGATCAGCGGACGGATCGAGGCGATCAAGTACACCCGAAAAACGCGGGCGTCGTTATTGTCGGTCTTGCGCAGAATCCAGCCCTTCTGCTCCAGCTTCTTGATCAACTTGGCGGCCGAGCTCTTGGTCAGATCCATGGTGTCGGCCAGTTCCTGCTGGGTGAGCCCATCGTAGTAATAGGCATGCGTCAGCAGATACCACTGCGCACGCGTGAGCCCCACTGATCGCATTTCCTTGTCGACGGCGGCAAAGAAGCGTTTGGAAGTGTCGTTGATCAGGAACCAGACGATCAGTTCCGGCTGTTTCAGTAGCGCTGGCGGTTTCATGCTCGGGCGATCAGGCAGATGTTGTTTTTATCGAAGCGACCTCTGCCTTAAGTGCCTGCACCGGCTCGCCTTCGATAACTTATGCTTTGGATGTTAGCCGCTTTCGGGGCGTCGTGACGCCGCTCGCCAGAGGGAGAAACATGAACACCAAGCTGCAACTGTTTTGCGTGTGGATGGGCCCGGTGTTCCTGGTGCTGTATGCGATCGCCTTTATCGGCATCGGCCAGTACCTGCCGCCGCAACCGCCGAGCTGGAGCGCCGCCGAAGTCGCCTCGTTCTATGCCGAGAACGCCAACCGCATCCGCCTGGCGATGCTGCTGGGGATCATCTTCAGCACCTTGCTGTTCCCCTGGTTCGCGGTGATCTCGGTGCAGATGGCGCGCATCGAGGGGCGCTTTCCGGTGCTGTCGCTGATGCAGTTCGGCGGCGGATCGCTGCTGGTGGTGTTCTTCCAGATCTGCAGCATGCTGTGGATCATCGCCGCCTTCCGTCCGGAGCTGGACCCGGCGGTGATCCGCATGATCCATGAGGGTTCGTGGCTGATCTTCGTCATGATCTTTCCGGCCTACACCATGCAGCTGATCAGCATGGCGGTGGTCGGGCTCATGGACAAAGATCCGCAACCGCTTTGGCCGCGCTGGGCCTGCTATTTCAACGTCTGGGTCGGCATCGCCGGCATCGGCGGCGGACTCGCCGCGTTCTTCAAGAGCGGGCCGTTCGCCTGGAATGGTCTGATCGGCTTCTACATCCCGGTGGCGATGTTCGCGATCTGGCTGTTCGTCAACGCCTCGCTGCTGATCAAGGGTGTCAAGCGGCAGGCCCTGTCGGGAACGTGATCGGCCGCGCTGCGCGGCCAACCGGCGCCCGGACGTTGCGGTCGCCCTTGCGTAAAGGTACAAGGGCGCTTCTCAAAGCTGCGCATGGGACGCCGCACAGCAATGCCCCTTAGATCTGCCTACTCCGGCGCCGGCCGCGGCTCGCGTTCCGGCGCGCCTTTGCCCCCCGGACCTTTCGCGGCTTTCGCCATCGCCGTGGCCGCGGTGACCGCGATGGCCTTCTTCTCGTTCCAGACCAACGAGACCCGCACCCAGTTGGCGGAGCGCGTCTCCCACACCCATGAGGTGCAGAAGCAGCTCGCCCTGCTGTTCTCCAGCCTGCAGAGCGCGGAGACCGGACAGCGCGGCTTTCTGCTGACGGGCGCCGAACGCTATCTGGAGCCCTACGTGCAGGCCCAGCCCGAGATCAAGGGCGAGCTCAACACCCTGCGCGCGATCACCGCCGACAACGCCCGCCAGCAGCGCGCGCTCGACGCCCTGGAACCCCTGGCCGCGGACAAGCTCGCGGAACTGGCCCAGACCATCGCCCTGCAGCGCTCCGGCGATCGCGAGGGCACGCTGGCCCTGGTGCAGACCGACCGCGGCAAGAATGCGATGGACAGCATCCGCGCCCTCACCAACGAGATGGAGCGCGAAGAGCAGAACCTGCTCGAGACCCGCCAGGCGCAGTGGGAACGCGCGGTGCTGGTCTCGGCCTGGGTCGCTACCGGCGGGTCCTCGCTGCTGCTGGTGCTGATCGCGCTCGCCGCGTTCGTTGCGTCGCGCGACTACCGCTCGCGCCAGGCCCAGACCTGGGTCCGCGCCGGCCAGCTCGGCCTCAGCGCGGAGCTGGCCGGCGAGCAGCGCCTGGAAGTGCTCGGCGACAAGCTGATGGCCTTCCTCGCGCGTTATCTCGACGCCCAGGTCGGCGCGGTCTATGTCGCGCAACAGAGCAGCTTCCGCCGCGTCGCCGCGTACGCGCTGGCGGCCGAGGCGATGCCGTTGCTGCAGCCCGGCGACGGCCTGCTCGGCCAGGCCGCGCGCGATCGCCGCAGCCTGCATGTGCGCGATGTGCCCGCAGGCTATCTGGCGGTGGCATCGGCCACCGGCGGCGGCGCGCCCGGCGAGCTGCTGGTGGCGCCGGCGATCGTCGACGGCGTCGTCCACGCGGTGCTGGAGCTGGGTTTCTTCCGGCGCCTGCTGCCCGCCGACCTGGAATTGCTCGATCGCGTCAGCGAAGCCATGGGCGTCGCGGTGCGCGCCGCGATCGATCGCAGCCGCCTGGAAGATCTGCTCGAAGAAACCCAGCGCCAGGCCGAGGAACTGCAGACCCAGCAGGAGGAGCTGCGCGTCGGCAATGAGGAGCTGGAACAGCAGGGCCGCGTGCTGCGTGATTCGCAGGGCCGGCTGGAGCAGCAGCAGGCCGAGCTGGAGGCGACCAATTCGCAGCTGGAAGAACAGGCCCAGCAACTCGAAGGCCAGCGCGACGATCTCACCCGCACCCAGGGCATCCTCGCCGCCAAGGCGGTGGAGCTGGAGCGCACCAATCGCTACAAGAGCGAGTTCCTGGCCAACATGAGCCACGAGCTGCGCACGCCGCTCAACTCCACGCTGATCCTGTCCAAGCTGCTGGCCGACAACCGCCAGAACAATCTCACCGAAGAGCAGGTCAAGTTCGCGCAGACCATCTCGTCGGCCGGCAACGACCTGCTGGCGCTGATCAACGACATCCTCGACCTCTCGCGCATCGAGGCCGGCAAGATCGACATCCAGCCCGAGCCGGTGGTCGTGATGCGCGCCATCGACGAGCTGGTGAAGACCCTGGGGCCGATCGCGCAGCAGAAGCGCCTGCAGTTCAGCACCGTGGTGGAACCCGGCACGCCCGAGCAGATCCACACCGACCCGCAGCGGCTCGGCCAGATCCTCA
Organism: uncultured Hydrocarboniphaga sp.; assembly: GCA_964246995.1. Classification (GTDB taxonomy): domain Bacteria; phylum Pseudomonadota; class Gammaproteobacteria; order Nevskiales; family Nevskiaceae; genus Hydrocarboniphaga. The sequence continues at coordinate 36,522 of CAXTSJ010000026.1, read as the reverse complement.
AGAACCTGCTCTCGAACGCTTTCAAGTTCACCGAGAAGGGCGAGGTGGTGCTGCGCGTTTCCGCCGGCGCCGGCGATACCTTCAGCTTCGCGGTGCGCGACTCGGGCATCGGCATTCCGCCCGAGCAGCAGGAGGTGATCTTCGAAGCCTTCCGCCAGGCCGACGGCAGCACCCATCGCAAGTACGGCGGCACCGGCCTGGGGCTGTCGATCTCGCGCGACCTGGCACGCCTGCTCGGCGGCGACGTGACCCTGCAGAGCGCGGCCGGCCAGGGCAGCGTCTTCACCCTGACGCTGCCGCGGACGACCGTGCAGCGCGCGGCCGGAGAAGCGCCGGTCAGCGCCGCGCCGGCGGCGCCGGCTTCGGCCGGCCGTCCCGCGCCGCTGCCGGCGGCGGCGATCGATGACGATCGCGACCAACTCAAGCCCAGCGCGCGCCTGATCCTGGTGATCGAGGACGACACGCGCTTCGCCGCGGTGCTGCGCGATCTGGCGCATCAGATGGGCTTCCAATGCGTGGTCACGCACACCGTCACCGAGGGCCTGGACGCTGCGCTGCGCCTGCGCCCGAGCGCGGTGCTGCTCGACATGAATCTGCCCGACGGCTCCGGCCTTGCCGTGCTCGACCAGCTCAAGCGCAATCCGCAGACGCGGCACATCCCGGTGCACGTGGCCTCGGTGGCGGACTACGCGCAGCAGGCGCTGGAGCGCGGCGCCATCGGCTACGCGCTCAAGCCTGTGAACTACGACGATCTGGTCGAAGCCTTCCGCCGACTTGAAGCCAAGATCGAGCAGGGCCTGCGCCGCGTGCTGGTGGTGGAGGACGACGCGCGCCAGCGCAGCGCCATCGAACTGCTGCTGGCCAACGGCGGCGTCGAGATCATCGCGGTCGCCAGCGCCGGCGATGCCTTGAGCCAGCTGCAGGCCAGCACTTTCGACTGCATGGTGATGGACCTCAACCTGCCCGATCTGAGCGGCTTCGACCTGCTGCAGAAAATGGCCGAACTGGACGGCGTGTCGTTCCCGCCGGTGATCGTCTACACCGGCCACGATCTGTCGCGCGACCAGGAGCTGCAGCTCAACCGCTTCGCGCGCTCGATCATCATCAAGAACGCGCGCTCGCCGGAGCGGCTGCTCGACGAAGTCACGCTGTTCCTGCATCAGGTCGAATCGCAGTTGCCGCCGGAGCGCCAGCGCATGCTGCAGCAGGCGCGCAATCGCGACACGGCATTGGAAGGCCGCCGCGTGCTGGTGGTGGAAGACGACGTGCGCAACATCTTCGCGCTCACCAGCGTGCTGGAGCCGCAAGGCGTCAAGGTGCAGATCGCGCGCAACGGGCTGGAGGCGCTCGATGCGCTGCGCGTCAGCGGCAAGGCCGGCGCCATCGACCTGGTGCTGATGGACATCATGATGCCGGAGATGGATGGGCTCACCGCGATGCGCGAAATCCGCAGATTGCCGCAATGGCAGCGCCTGCCGATCATCGCGCTCACCGCCAAGGCGATGCGCGACGACCAGGACCAATGCCTCGCCGCCGGCGCCAGCGACTACATCGCCAAACCGCTGGACGTGGAGAAACTGCTTTCTCTGGTGCGGGTATGGATGCCCAAGTAGCCAGGCTTGCGGAGAGCAGCGATTTCGACATCGAGCAGCGCCTGCTGCTCGATGCGATCTATCTCAAGTATCACTACGACTTCCGCGGCTACGCCCAGGCTTCGATCAAGCGCCGCCTGAGTGCGGCGATGGACCGCTTCGACTGCAAGAGCCTGTCGCAATTGCAGGACCGGCTGCTACGCGATCCGGCGCTGTTCGTCGCGCTGCTGGATTTCCTCACGGTGCAGGTGAGCGAGATGTTCCGCGACCCGACGTACTTCCTGTCGCTGCGCCAGAAGGTGGTGCCGCTGCTGCGCACCTATCCGTCGCTCAAGATCTGGGTCGCCGGCTGCAGCAATGGCGAGGAAGTCTATTCGCTGGCGATCCTGCTGCAGGAAGAAGCGCTGCTGGCGCGGTCGATGATCTACGCCACCGACATCAACCCGGCGGCCTTGCAGAAAGCGGCGGCCGGCGTGTTCGAGCTGGAGCGCGTCGCCGGCTTCACCCGCAACCATCACCGCTCCGGCGCCCGCTCCTCGCTCTCGGACTATTACAGCGCCGCCTATGGCCGTGCGCTGTTCGACCCAGCCCTGCGCAAGCACATGGTGTTTTCCGATCACAGCCTGGCGACCGACAGCGTGTTCGCCGAAGTACACTTCGTCTCCTGCCGCAACGTGCTGATCTATTTCAATCGCGAGCTGCAGGACCGGGCGCTCGGGCTGTTTCGCAGCGCGCTGTGCCGCAAGGGCTTCCTGGGCATCGGCTCGCGCGAGTCGCTGAATTTTTCCAGCCATGCAGAGGGCTTCGAGGACGTCGTGCGCGAAGATCGCATCTACCAGAAGAGGGATCTGCCGCAATGAGCTTCGCGGACATGCCGGTCAAGTGCCTGCTGGTCGACGATCTACAAGAAAACCTGCTTGCCCTGGCGGCGCTGATGCGCCAGGACGGCGTCGAGGTGCTCCAGGCGCGCAGCGGCGCCGAGGCGCTCGAGCTGCTGCTGTTGCATGACGTGGCGCTGGCGTTTCTCGACGTGCAGATGCCGGACATGGACGGCTTCGAACTCGCCGAGCTGATGCGTGGCAGCGAGCGCACACGCCAGGTGCCTATCATCTTCGTCACCGCCGGCGCGCGCGATCAACACCGGCTGTTCCAGGGCTACGAGAGCGGTGCGGTGGATTTTCTGTTCAAGCCGATCGATCCGCACATCCTGCGCAACAAGGCCGACGTGTTCTTCCTGCTGCACCGACAGAAGCAGCGCCTGGCCAGCGAACTGCGCGAGCGCACCGAAACCCTGCGCTTCAATGAAATGTTCACCGCCATGCTCGGCCATGACCTGCGCACGCCGCTGAGCACCATCATCCTGTCGGCCGAACTGGTGCTGCGCCTGAGCAGCGATCCGGCGCTGCACAAGATCGCCGGGCGCATGCTCAGCAGCGGCGAGCGCATGAGCCGGATGATCGAAACCCTGCTCGACCTGGCGCGCGCGCGCCTCGGCGGCGGCATCCCGCTCAAGCGCGCACGCGTCGAGCTTGCGGGGCTGGTCGACCGCGTGGTGCAGGAGCACGCCTCCACGTACGCCAACCGCATCGACGTGCAGGCGCAAGGCGATCTCGGTGGCCACTGGGACGGCGATCGGCTTGCCCAGGTCGCGGCCAACCTCATCGGCAATGCCCTGCAGCATGGCCAGGAGGCCGCGCCGGTGCAGGTCCGTCTCGATGGATCGGACGCCGATGCGGTGCGCATCGAGGTCACCAACCGCGGCAGCATCCCCGGCGACGATCTGCCGCAGCTGTTCAACCCCTTCCGCAGCGGCCGCCGCCGCACCGATCGCAGCGAAGGTCTGGGCCTGGGCCTGTATATCGTCCAGCAGATCGTCCAGGCCCACAGCGGCAGCATCGACGTGGACAACGACGACGCGATGCAGGTGCGCTTCCGGGTGCGCCTGCCGCGCATGCTGTAGCGCGCATGCGTTCCGAAAAAGAAAAGATGCTGGCGGGCGAGCCCTACCACGCCAGCGATCCGCAGCTGGTCGCCGAGCGCGTGCGCGCCCGGCAATTGTGCGACGGACTCAACGCCATCACCGGCGACGAGCAGGCCCTGCGGCGCTCGCTGCTGCGGCGTCTGCTGGGCGCCGACAGCGACGCCTGGATCACCACGCCGTTCTATTGCGATTACGGCTACAACCTGCGCCTGGGCCGCAAGGTGTACTTCAACTTCAACTGCGTGGTGCTCGACGTGGTGCCGGTGACCATCGGCGACAACGCGCTGCTGGGCCCCGGCGTGCAGCTCTACACCGCCACGCATCCGATGCGCGCGCAGGATCGTCGTGGCGGCCTCGATCTGGGCAAGCCGATCGTGGTCGGGGATGATGTGTGGATCGGCGGCGGCGCGATCGTCTGCCCCGGCGTGAGCATCGGCGCCGGGTCGGTGATCGGCGCCGGCAGCGTGGTCACCCGCGATGTGCCGCCAAGCGTGTTCGCCGCCGGCAATCCCTGCCGCGTCGTGCGGCCGATCGACTGATCTTAGGAAGTGCGTATGCGATCCCCATGTCCCGCGCTGATCGGCCTGACCGTGCTGTCGGCGCTGACCGCGTGCACCGCCATCCAGAATTCCAGCGAGGTGCGCGAAGGCGCGCGTTACAAGGACGGCGAGTCCGGCTCGGCTCGCGTCGGCGAGGTGATGATCGATCGCTACCGCTATCGCACCGAGATCCTGGCGCAGCCGCTGGCGATCATTCCAGCAGCGTCCGGACGTCTGCAGGTGCGATCGGGCGCGACGCTGGTCGGGCGCAAGGTCGACGGCGAGTTCGCGTTCTGCACGCGGCTCGAAGGCAACTTCGCCTGCTTCTTCGACGCCGACGCCGACAAGGCTTTCGACCACGTCAAGGTCGTCAACCTGGGAATCGCCAGCAGCAAGCAGGTGCTGACACCCGCCGCGCCCTACACCCTCAGCGACGCGCCGCGCGCCACTGGCTACCGCTACGAGCTGGTCTACGAAGGTCGCAGTGAACAAGTGATCGATCTGAGCTACCGCGAGTTCATCGACGACATGAGCAGGCCGGCGTTCGAGCAGGACCTGCATTACACCCTGACGGCGGAAGGCACGACCGAGATCACGTTCCGCTCCGCCCGGTTGCGCATTGCCGCGGCCGACAATCAGGCCATCCGTTTCGACATCCTCAGCGGCCTCAACCAGTGAGCCGGTTGTCAGCGCCGGCGCGCGCGCCCTAGGCTGCACCCATGGACATCTTTCTGACTGGCCTGGGTCTGTGCGTGGCGCTGTGTACGCTGATCCGATGGACGCTGTTCAAGAGCGTCGGCGAAGAACGCGGTCGCGCGGCGATCCTCTATCCCAACCTGTACATGCTGCTGATCCAGGTGATCTGCGGATCGACCATCGACGGCTTGCTGCAGCAGCGTGAAGGCATCGGCTTCGTGATCGTCACCGCGGCGACCATCGAAACCTATGCACTATGGATGCGACTGAACCCGGACAAGCGTGGCCCGCCGCGCAAAAAATAAAACGCAAAAAAGCATCAGGCGAGGTTCAGTAAAAATCTTCCACACTTGGCTCGTGCATTCATCAAGGTGCATGCCCATGTCTAAGGAAGGAAATACCAATGAACAAGCTTAAATTTGCTTTGCCTCTCGTGGTTGCCTCGTTCGCAGCCCTGCCGCTGCAGGCCCAGGCCGATAGCGGTCGCCTCGGTGGTCGCAATGTCGTCCGTAGCCTGATCAGCTTCGACAACGGCGAACTCAAAATCCTCAGCCGCACAACCAGTGATTTCGTCGGCGGTGGATTTAACAACGACAGCAAGTTCGGTGACCGTCTCCGCGATTTCTACGACGATCACCCGCTGCAGGGTCTGGCGGCGCTGGATCGTTTGCAGGATCTGCGCAACGACTAGCGCTTGCCCGCATGGCGGGTTTCGCGTGGATCGGAAACCAGTCAGTAGCAAAAAGGCTTCCAGTGATGGAAGCCTTTTTTCTGCACCGGCAATCCGTGTGCTCACTGACGTTCGATCTGCGGTGTTCTCGGCAGCGGTCGCCGCAACAGGGCCGTGGCGCCGTTGGCAGGTTCCAGCGCCGCTACGATCGACTCGAGACTCAGCTCCTGAGACGCACCCGCTTCATCGCTCCAGGTCACCATCACCCGAAGCAGCTTGGCGTCGGATCGCCAGGAGCGGGTGCATCGAGCGCGTGTCTCCACACCGTCGCACCAGGCGATTTCCGACACGCTCCAGCTCAGCGTGTAGCGATTGCCGGAGCGCTCGATGGCGCCCGCAGGCAGCGACAGAATCGAATCAGACCGGCGCAATCCGCCGCTGTTGTTGGCAATGTCGTCGTAGCCGAAAGCCGCGCCGCTGCCGGTATCGAGCTGTGCGAATCCGCGCAGGTCTTCCAGCTTCTGCTGCGCGAGTTCTCCGGCCATGGCGCGCTGCCAGGCCGCGATGTTGCTGCGAGCGATCAGCCCCTGCAGAGGCGCGATGGACAGCAGGCCAATCGCCAGCACCAGCATCGCCAGCAACACGTCGAGCAAGGCCACGCCACGTGCGTGCTCAGGGAAAATCACGCCAGCTCCCGGGTATGACCGCCACGCCCAGCGGCGTTGCCTCGCTGCGCTGCAGGGCGCTCATCACCGCCGCGTCATAGCGGATCTGATAACGATCGCCGTCCACCCGCAGAACGCCGTTCCCCAGCAACGCACCGACGATGACGGACCCGTTTTGCAAGGACACGGCGCGGGGTGCGTCGTCGACGCTCAGCATCATCACGACGGCGTTGATGGACACGCCGCTGGCGCGCAAATCACCGTTGGACACGACCAGCAGCAGCGGCGCGGTGACGCTGCCCAGCACGGCACCCGCGGGCAGCAAGCAGTCGCCTTCGGACCACCACAGCGCGCCCGCCGTCATCACTGAGGCCTGCGCGCAGTCGATCGGCCGCGACTGGCTGCGCAGCATGCGCCAGGACGACGTGGCAACGCCGAAGCCGCGTAGCGGCAGGTCGCCGGGTGCGATGCGGCTGTCGCGCAGAATGCCGCGGTTGCCGTCGACGTCGAGCACGTCGGCGTTCTCGATCGCCGCGCTGCTGGCGCTGCCGGCCACCGGGCAGCCCTGTGCGGTGGCCGCCAGCGGCAGGCAAGTGCGCACCGTGTCCAGCAACTGCGCATCGGCCGTGGTCCACAGGCTGAGCGCGGCGCCGGCACCGGCGCCATCGGTGCGGGAAACCAGGCTGCCGTCTCCGGACAGGCGCGCGCCGGCCGCCACCAGCGGCGCCTCGGGCGCGGCGGCCAGCAGCGGGTAGATCAGCGCGCTTTGATAGACGACGACGCGCGCGCCGACGTCGGCGCCGCGAGCCTCGGCGACGATCTCCACCAGCATCGGCTGCGCGGCGCCGGCGACCAGATCCACCGTCCGCGCGAGCAGGTGCACCTGCGCCGTGCCCGTGTCGTTGCTCCAGCTCAGGCCTGCGGCGTTGGTGAACGCGGACCAATCGGCAGCATGTTGATTGCGCACGCCGTCGCCGCAGGGCAGATCGATCCGCGCCGACGCGCAGGCCGTCCAACGCGCGCCGCTGCTGCCCATCCAGCCGCCGGGCCTTGTGCTGCGAACCACCACCGCGTTGCGACTCAGATAAGCCAGCGCGCGTGCCAGTCCCGCCTCGGCGAGAGCGAGGCTTTCGCGCCGATGCAGCTCGTTGCCGAGGCTGCGCTGGTCACCGGTTGCGACCCGCACCGCGGCGATGACAATCCAGGCGATGAGCACCAGCAACACCAGCGAGGTACCGAGCGCGATGGCGCCCGTCTGCCGCGCCGGCGCCTCACTGCAGGACATCGTTGCGCACCCGCATCGCGCTCTGAAGCTGGTATTCGCTGCTGATGTCGGCGCGCGCCTGCGCGGTCAGCGCAAGACCGATCTGCGTGGTCTGCAAAGGTCCGTTGTTCACGCGTGCATCGATCTGCATCCGCGACAGTCGCAGCACGCGCTCGTCGCTGATGTTCTGCCAGCTGCCGAGGCTGCAGCGATCGGCGTTGTTGACGCCTTCGAGCGCCAGGCCCGTGGCGTCGAAACGATAGCCGTAGCGCTCCTGCGCGCCGCGCTGGCCGTCGCCGTCCTCGTCGTAGCCGAACACCAGGCAGCTGGCCGTTTCAAGCTGCACGCCGCCGAAGGGACTGCGCAAGGCCCAGCTGCCCGCTGCGACGCGGTCCACCGGCAGCACGGCGCTGCCGGCATCCACGCTCAGATCGCTGCTGTTGGGGCGCGTGACGATGCTCAGCTCGTAGCGCTCGGCGTTGCCGGCGGTGTTCTCGACCCAGATCAGCAGGCGCCGTCCGGCAAGCACGCGGCTGTCCAGCGGCGCAGTAAAGACGCCCGCCGCGGTGCGCGTGCCTGGACGCACGGCGGTGGCGATGAAGACGCCGGACTGCGCGCCGAGCAGCAGATCATTGGTCTGGCTGACCGCGGCGGCGACACCGGCGAGTCGCCAGCCGCCGGCCCGCGCGAGATCGCGCAGGCTCAGGTCCAGCAGCAGCCGCAGGTCCTGCTGCGAGCGCGTCCTCAACAGCAGGTCGCGGCTGAAACCCAGGGTCGACACCAGCAGGCCGACGCCGCCGGCGAGCACCGTGGTGCCGAGCGCCAGGGCGATCATCAGCTCGACCAGGCTGAAGCCGCTGTGGGAACGCTTCAGCACGCCGCCATCCCGCCCAGCGCGCGGGCACCCGCTGGCGAGCACAGGCGCACCCGGCCCAGGGCACTGACCACCACCTTCGCCATCGGCCCGCTTGGCGCGACGCTGAAACTGACATTGCCCGCCACCAGATCGGCGCGTACCGCGCTCAGTCGCAGCGCGCCGCCGAAAGGCAGCGCATCGAGGCTGATGCCGCGGTAGTCGCTGCTCGACGTGGTCTGCGCCGGCGTATCCGCAGCCAGCCGGCAGACGTTGCCGGGCGCGCTGGCGCTCAGCCGGCAATCGCAATCGGCCTGGGTGTGCAGGCCCCAGCACCAGGCGCGGCCGTCGGTCGAGCGCCAGAACACCAGATACACCGCGGCACCGCGTTGCAGGGCGGCGCTGCGTGCTTCCAGCAGATCGCCGCGCAGATGATCGGCGGCGCCGCGCAGGTGCGCGCGGGTCGCGGTCGGGCCGAAGGACGGCAGGCTCGCGGTCAGCAGGATCGCGAGCACCACAACCACCACCAGCGCTTCGATCAGCGAATAGCCACTGCCGGCAAATCGCGCGGACTTCTGCATGCGTCCTTCCCCCGTTTTGTGGCGCAAGCAATCTAGATCGCAGTGCCGGTGCGCGACTGCGGCGGGCGTCACCAAACCGGGTTGCGCGCCGACGCACACTCGCGGCGGATTCGTTTGGGAGAGTGCCGTGTACGCCCTGCACGCGACGCGAGGGCTCTCGCTGCTGGAACTGCTGGTGGCGCTGCTGCTGACCGCGCTGATCGCCAGCATCGCGGTGCCGAATTTTTCAGCCGCCGTGCGCAAGAGCCGTCGCCTGGAAGCCGAGGGACTGCTGATGGGCTTGCACCTGCGCCAGGCGCAATGGAGAGCCGGGCATGCCACCTATGCGACGACGCTCGACGCGCTGCAGTCACCCGCCCAGAGCGGCGCGCCGCTGCGCTACCGCCTGAGCCTGACCCAGGTGACGGCGACGGGCTATCGGCTGCGCGCGGAGGCCCTGGCCGGCGCCGGCAGCGACCGAGTCGAAGGCATCGACTGCTCGAACCTGGAAATCGATCAGACCGGTGCGCGGTCCCCGGAACGCTGCTGGCGCTAGCCGGTTGGCCGCAGCCGATCGGGCGTGACGGCGTAGTCCGACGCGTCGACTTGTGGCGCTCGCCCTTCGATCACGTCGGCCAGCAGTTCCGCCGACGCTGGCGCCATCACCAGGCCGTTGCGGTAATGCCCGGTGTTGACGAACAGGCCAGCGTGCCGCGGATGTTCGCCGATGTAAGGCAGACCGTCGGCGGAGCCCGGCCGCAGACCGCTCCAGTGCGCTTCGATCCTTGACGCGGCCTGGCCCAACACACCACGCGCGAAAATCAGCAGCTGCTCGCGCGCTTCTGCGGTCACGCGCTTGTCGAAACCCACCGGTTCGACCGTGCTGCCCACCAGAATCCGGCCATCGCGACGCGGGATCAGATAGCGTCCGCGATCGAAGACGATGCCCGGCAACAAGCCCGGCGCCGCGGCGATCAGCAGCATCTGCCCGCGCACCGGCGTTACCGGCAGATCGGTCAGCGTGCCGCTCCAGGCGCCGGCGGCGAGCACGCAGGCGTCGGCGTCGAAAATCCCGCCATCGGTGTGCAGGCCGATGATGCGATCGCCGCTTTGCCGCCATTCGATGACCGGCTCGTGCTCATGGATCTCCACGCCGAGCTGGCGCAGGCGCAGCGCCAGCGCTCGACACAAACGCGGGTTGCGGATCTGCCCGACCCAGGGCAGGGCGAGCGCGGCGCGCGGCGCGGCGCTGCCGGGTAGCGCCATCTCGATGACGCTCGCCGGCAGGCCCGCGTCGCGACACCAGGCCAGTCCTGTGCCGTGCGTGTCCACGTCCAAGGCGAATGCACCGCTGAAGCCCAGTTCGGGATCCACGCCGGTGGACTCGCTCAGGTCCGCGGCGATCGCGGGATACAGATCCAGGCTGCGCCGGCTGAGGCGCCAGATCGCTTGCGGATAATCCCAGGGCAGGATCGGGCTGAGCACACCGCCGCCCGCCCAGGACGATTCGCGGCCAACACTCCCGCGATCGAACAGGCGCACCTTCCAGCCGCGGCGATGCAGCGCCAGCGCGCTGAGCATGCCGACCGCGCCCGCGCCGACGACGTTGATTGCCTGCGATCGAGTTGCCAAAGCCACGCCGGTGAATGAATCGGCCCGCAGGTTTGCGGCGCCCGATTGTCGGGATTTTCCCTTGGCGCTGCAAAGCACGACCGCCCGTCCGCGCCGCAATGAGCGCGCAAAACGCCGCGCTATAACAGGCCCATGATCAGGCTTCGCCCAACGACTGGATTCACGCTGCTGGAACTGATGGTGGTGATCGGCATCGCCGCCATTCTGCTGGCGATCGGCACGCCGCAATTCATCAGCATGGGGCTCAATGCTTCCCGCGCGCAGGGCAGCACGCAGCTGCTCTCCGCGTTCACCCAGGCACGCAGCGAAGCCGTGGTGCGCAACGCCACCGTCACCGTGTGCCGGCGCGCGTTCTTCACCAGCTCCGCGTATCCGCTGTGCGCTCTGAGCGGCGGCAGCTGGTCGCAAGGCTGGATCGTCTACCGCGACGCCGACAGCACGGTCGACGGCACCGAGCCCGACGCCGCCGCCGACATCATCAGCGTGTTCGATCCCATCGGCAGCGTCACCGCCGCGGGCGACAGCGATGCGTTCAACGTTGCGCCCGCCAGCAATCCGGCATACGTGCAGTACGCCAGCAACGGTCGTCCGTCGGCTTCGCTGCGCTTCACCATCTGCAGCCGCAGCCGGCGGCTCAGCGACAGCCGCCGCATCGAGATCGCGCCGAGCGGCGCGGTCAGCCTGCGCACCCTCGACGCCGCCGCCACCACCGGTGCTTGCGGATGAGCGCGCGCATGCCACGTCCCGCAGCGTCCGCCGGCTTCACGCTGATCGAAGTGCTGGTGACGGTGTTCGTCACCGCGGTTGGTTTGCTCGCTGTCGCCGGCTTGCAGGCAGCCTCGAAGAAAGTCAGCTACGAGGCGACGCAGCGCACCACCGCGAGCCAGCTCGCGCAGGATCTGGTCGAACGCATGCGCGCCAACGCGCTCGCCAAGAGCAGTTACCTGAGCAGCGACGCCACCGCGTCCGGCAGTGCCTGCGGCGACGCCAGCGCCACGTTCAGCAGCACCGCGCTCGCCAGCTTCGATGTTTGCCAGTGGGGCCAGCGACTGCTGGGTGCCGAAGAGCGCGACGACAGCGGCCGCATCACCGGCGGCCTGGTCAGCCCGACCGGGTGCGTCAGCCGCGACGCCAGCGGCGTCTATCGCGTGGCGATCGCCTGGCGCGGATCGACCGCGATCGCCGACGATTCCACGCGCGACGGCTGCGGCAAGGGCCTGGGCCGCTACACCGATCCGAAAACCGGCGCCGCCGAAACCATGCGCCGGCTGATCGTGGTGGAGTTCCTGTGAGCGCTCTCGCGCCACGCAAGACCTCGCGCCAGGGCGGCCTGACGCTCGTCGAGCTGCTGGTCGGCATGACGCTCGGCCTGGTGCTGCTGGTGGGTGTCGCGTCGATCTTTCTCTACACCAGCCGCAGCAATCGCCAGAACGAGCTGATCGCCGGTATGCAGGATCAGGCGCGCTTCGCGCTGTCGACGCTGTCGCGCGATCTGACGATGGCTGGCTACTGGGGCGGCATGTCGAGCGCGGCGGCGATCGTGAACGACGCGACCACCACGAGCAGCGCCTTCTCGATCGCCTACGACTGCGGCGTCAACGCCACGAGCGGCTGGGCGATGCAGCTCACGGACAGCAGCACCACGGTCGTCGCTGGCGTCCCGCAGATCGCGGTCTGGCCACGTCGGGTCGAGTTTCGCAATCAGAACGACGCCACTGCGGTGACCGCGCAATGGCGCTGCATCGGTGGCTGGCGCAGCGGCACTGACGTGGTCGCACTGCGCCGCGTCGCCGGGCAGGTCACCGGCAAGATGATGCCGAGCGATACCAGCGCCCATCTGCGCGCCTACCAGTACTACCTGCAGACCAATGGCGTGGTCGGCAGCCTGATCCGCTGGGGCACCAATGACACGGGCGTACCGGCCAGCACGGACGTCCCGCTGAGCGCACCCATGAGCTTCTACAAATACCTGCCGCGCATCTATTTCGTCCGCGACTTCGCGCGCACGGCCGGCGACGGCGTGCCGGCGCTGTGCCGCAAGGAGTTGTGCCCGACGCGCTTCAAGCCCGGTGGCGACGGCGAGAGCGGCACCTGCGGCGAGAGCACGGCGCCGGTCAACGCCAGCGGCATGGTCACCGAGTGCCTTGCCGAAGGCGTTGAGGATCTGCAGATCGTCTGGGGCCTGTCGCACGATGACAACGGCGCGGTCGAGCGCTACACCAGCACGCCTTCGGCCGAAGATGTCGCGCGTCGCGCGCAGACCGCGCAGATCTTTCTGCGCATTCGTTCGGCGCAGACCGACGGCAGCTACACCGACAGGAAAACCTACACCGCCGGCGACGCCGCGGCCTACACGCCGCAGTCGGTGATCGAGCCTTCCGGCACGCCGGAGAACCGACGCGCCAAGCACTACTACCGCCGCGTGTTCTCGACCACGGTCTATCTGCGGAATCCGGTGCGGTGATGACCATGCTTGTCACCCAATGCCGGCGTCCACATCCGCAGCGCGGCGCTGCGCTGGCCACCGCGATGTTCTTTCTCGCCGTGCTCACCATCCTCGGACTCGCCGCGATGCGCTCCGGCACGCTCGGTCTGCGGCTCGCCGAGAACGAGGCCGGGCGCATGGACGCGCTGCAGAACGCGCAGACCGGCATCGACTCGGTGCGCGCCTATTCGCCGGCGCTGAAGGTGCTGCCCGGTGCGGGTTACCTGCAATCCTGCGTGGTCGGCGCCAGGCTCGACGCCGCCAGGCTGCTGCAGCAACAGGGCTTCACGACTTGCCCGAATCCGAGCCTGGTAGCGCTGTCGCTGCCGACCACCGGCTACAAGGACTATCTCTATCTGTCGGTTTACCGCGAGCAGGTCGGCGGCAGCGACTTCGTACCGGTAAGCGCGGTGCGCGAAGGCGACAGCGGCGATCGCTACCAGCTCGCCGCCTTCACCATCACCGGCGGCTACGACCGCATCGTCACCACCGACACCGACGCGGTCGCCCGAGGCGGCGCCGAGATCGGCCAGGGCGTGTACGTGAAAGTCGCAAAGATCAAAGGGCTTACGCAGCAATAGGACCCGGCCATGCGAACGCTCATCCGCCATACCGTCGCCGCTTTTCTGATCGGCCTGTTCGCCTGCATGCAGACGGCGCGCGCCGAAGACATCGAGATCTACACCAACCCGGCCGCCAATACACTGCAACCGCCGTCGACGGTGATCGTGCTGGATCTGAACCTGCTCGGCATCTGCAACAGCGTGGTGACGCAGACGTCCAACCCCAACAACCCGGACGCGCCGCAGCTGTGCCTCAACATCAGCAACAGCATCATCCTGAGCGATCTGCTGGGGGGCGTGACCAGCAATCCGGTGACATTTCTTACCAGCCTGCTGACGGGCTCGAATCTGGGTGCCAGCGGCCTGTGCGCGATCAACACGGCTTTGGGCCTGACCTCGCCCAGCGTTCCGGTTCTTGGTGTGCTTGGCGTGGTGGTCGGCACCCTGACCTGCAACACCCTGAGCCCCTTGCTGGCAGGTGCACTCAATCCGCTGGTGACACCGCTGCTGGGCGGTTTCGTTACGCAATTGATATCCGGACTGGTCAATCCCTTGCTGAGCACCGCCGTGGGCCAGCTGCCCGGCGCCGTCACCGGCCTGCTCAACACCACCTTCAGCGGCATTCTCAACGCCGGGCAGGTGAACCTGATCTCGCTGCTCGAATCGATCCTCAGCAACCTGGTCAACAGCAACGTCGCGATCATGGTGTCGCACGCTGATCGCAGCAACGCCACCGGCTCGCCCGCCAGCACCTGCAGCTTCGCCGACACCGCGAGCCTGCCGGGTGCGCGGCGCACGACCTCGGGTTGCAGCAACGGCGCGTACTTTCTCGTGGGCTTCACGCCGTTGGTCAATCAGGGCGCGGTGAACAGCTTGCTGACGACGGTGACGACGCTGCTGACCAACATGCTCAACCCGACCAACCTGCTCAACTCGGTGCAGGCCCTGGTCAGCACCGCGCTGACCACGCCGACGCAGCTGCTGCCGCCCTACCAGGGCAAAGAGGTCTACGCCGAGCTGGTGCATTACCTTGCGGGCAACGACGTCTACAACGCGCCGCTCGCGCGCTGGGACGGACTCACCGGCCTGCTCACGCGCGACACCAATGTCGAACTCGCCAACGGCAATTACAAGAAGCCGCCTCTGGCCTGCCGCACCGCCAACGTGCTCAACGTGATGCTCACCAACAACATCCGCGACACCGAGTCGGACGCCACGCTGCGATCGTACTTTCCCGGCTTACCGGCGAGCGGCGCGATCACGCTCGGCAACGTCGTCAGCCAGGCCGCGAGCCCGGGGTTCAAGGACAACGCCGGCAACGACATCAACCTGCGCTCGTTCTTCCTGATCCAGAACCTGCTCACCAGCACCGCGACCCTGGCCAACACCGGCGCCACGGTCTTGTCCTACGCCAATAGCCTCGGGCTGCTGGGTCTGGGACAGAGCTTCGCCAGCCTGCTCAAGCCGGTGCTCAACGTCGACGCATCGCTGCTCACGCCCAGCCTCACCGCCGATCTGACCACGCCCAGCGCGGTGCGGCCCGAGGCTTTCTTCGGCCTGTTCAAACCCGACGTGAATCAGAAGCCGCGCTGGCCGGGCAATCTCAAAAAACTGCAGGTGAAAACCGACAGCGCCGGCGACTTCCAGTACTACGACGCCAGCAACGCACTGGCGATCGGCAGCGACGGCCGCATCAGCACCAGCGCGCTCACCGTCTGGACCGATCCGAGCAAGCTCGGCACCGCCGCCAAGGACGGGCGCAGCAGCACCCTGGGCGGCGCCGGGCAGAAAATTCCGGGCTACGTGTTCGGTGGCGGCGGCAGCCCGGGGCGCGCCAACGGCGACGGCAAGCGCCAGCTGTTCTACGACCGGCTCGCCGGCGGTGTGCTCACGCTGGGCGCGCTGGACGCCAACACCGCCGCTACCGCCGCGGTCACCGAGCTGATCGCGGACACCGGCGCCACCGCCGAGACCAGTGCCTGCGGCACCGCCAAGACGGTGGCGCAGGTCAATCAGGAGTTGCTGCTGTACGCGCGCGGCTTCGACACCGGCGGCAGTTGCGCCGGCTCCAAGGGCGCGACGACGGCCGTCGTCGGCCGCGACTGGATGCACGGCGCGTTGCTGCACTCGCGCCCGGTCGCAATCAACTACGGCTGCAGCGGAGCGACCTGCACGCCCGACATCCGCGTGGTCTACGGCGCCGCGGATGGATTCATGCGCATGGTCCGAAACAGCGACGGCAGCGAGAGCTGGGGCTTCATGCCGCGCGCGGTGATGTCGCAGCAGAGCGTTCTGCGCAACAACATCGCGACGCCGGCGCTGCCTTTCGGCGTCGACGGCGCGCCGGCGGTGCTGGTGCGCGATCGCAGCCCGAGCAACGGGCCGGCCGACGGAAAAATCGAACCGGGCAATGCCAACGATCGCGCCTGGCTGTTCTTCGGCCTGCGTCGCGGCGGCCGCTTTTACTACGCGATGAACGTCACCAATCCGGATGCGCCGAGCCTGATGTGGCGCATCGGGCCCGACGGCTTGTATCGCAGCGGCGGTTTCGTCGCCGGCTCCGCGGGCTACTACTCGGAACTCGGGCTGACGTTCTCGACGCCGCAGATCGGCAGCATGACGGTCAAGGAAAATGGCGTCGACACCACCAAGCCGGTGTTGATCTTTGCCGCCGGCTACAACGGCGGCCGCGACGCGGCGAGCCTGCGCCTGGGCAAGGATCTGCAGCGCGGCAGCGACGGCCTGGTCGGCCAGAACGACAGCGTCGGCAACGCGATCTACGTCGTCGACGCCGAGACCGGCGATCTGATCTGGAAAGCCAGGCAAGGCACATTCAGCGTCGGCACACCCTTCGCCAGCGCGACAAAAACCTTCCAGCATCCGCTGCTGCTCGACAGCCTTCCCTCCGACGTGACCATCGTCGACAGCGATGGCAACGGCCAGATCGACCGGCTGTACGTGCTCGACACCGGCGGCCTGCTCTGGCGCGGCGATTTCCCCGGCAGCGATCGCGCGCTGTGGACGCTATCGCCGCTGGCGAGTCTGGGCCGGCATCGCAGCGCCACGGTGCTCAACGACCGGCGCTTTTTCCATGCACCCGACTACGTGCCGGCCCAAGGCGCCAGTGGCCGCTTCGACGCGGTGGTGTTCGGATCGGGTGATCGCGAAGACCCCTTGAACCTGCTCACCGAAAACAGTCTCTACGTCTACCGCGATTCGCGCATCGCCAGCAACCGTACGGCGAACGAGGTCATCACCAGCGACGCCAGCCTCAAGGCGCAGGCCGACTTCACCGATCTCACCACGCTCTGCGCCAGCGGCGCCGCCAATTGCGCCGCCGGCGCCAACCTCGGCACCGGCTTCCGCATCAAGCTCGCAGGCAGCGGCGAGAAGGCGCTGTCGCAACCGCTGAGCAGCGGCGGCGTGGTGTTCTTCAGCAGCTATCAGCCGCCGAATCCGGCGACGCTGAGCTGCGAGCCTTCGGAAGGCAGCAGCAAGCTCTACGGGATTGGTCTCAGCGATTCGCGCCCGCGCTTCAACCGCTTCATCAACGACAGCGACGGCGACGCCCGCAGCCAGCTCAGCGCCACGCCAGGCCTGCCCGGCGAATTCAACCCGCTAACCGCTACTGCGCTTGCGGCCAACGCGCAGACGCTCACCCTGCCGCCGCTGCTGCCCTACACCATCTACTGGCGCGAGCGCCGCGGCGACGAGGAGAGAGCGCCATGAACGCTGCGATGAAACACCATCGGCAAGGCTTCACGCTGGTGGAACTGATGATCGTGGTGAGCATCGTCGGCCTGCTCGCGGCGATCGCGCTGCCGAGTTATCGCAACCACGTACTGCGCACCAACCGCACTGTGGCGAAAGCAGCGCTGGTGGATCTGGTGTCGCGGCAGGAGAGCTACTACGTGGACCGCAAGATCTACGCGATCGCCACCACCGACGTCGGCCTGCAGCAATACTTGTCGCGCGACACGTCCACCACCGCGAGCCAGACCAGCGAGAGCCTCTATCGCCTGAGCATCGCCGCGCTGGGCACGTCCACCTGCCCGGCCAGCGGCAGTGCTACGCCGAGCGGCTACACGCTGATGGCGACGCCGGTCGGATCGCAGACCGGCGACATTGGCTGCGGCACGCTGTGCCTGACCTCAACCGGCATCAAGCTGTCGTCGGCCGGCAACGCGGCGAGCTGCTGGTCGCGGTGAGCAGCATTTCGTGAAAGCGTAACAATGTAGGTTGGGGTGAGTGCAGCGAACCCCGACAGGTACCCTCGATCGAATGCGCAATGTTGGGGTTCGCTTCGCTCACCCCAACCTACAGACCGACCGCTACACCACCTTGCGTGGCGACGTCGCTTTGCGTAGCGCCGGCGGCAGCGAGAACACGATGTGCTCCGCTCGCCCCGGCAGTTCCTGCGCGCGGACGCCGCCCAGTTGCCTGAGCCGCGTCACCACCTGGCTCACCAGCACTTCCGGCGCGCTCGCACCGGCGGTGACACCGACACGCTGCTTGTCCACCAGCCACTGCGGCTGGATGTCCTCGGGGCCATCGATCAGATGCGCCGGCGTGCCGCGGCTCTGCGCCAGCTCGCGCAGGCGATTCGAGTTGGAGCTGTTGCGCGAGCCCACGACCAGCAGCACGTCGCAGGCCGCAGCGAGTTCCTTCACCGAATCCTGGCGGTTCTGCGTGGCGTAGCAGATGTCGTCCTTGCGCGGGCCGTTGATCATCGGAAACCGCTGGCGCAGCGCATCGATCACGCGCGCGGTGTCGTCCACCGACAGCGTGGTCTGGGTGACGTAGGCCATGTGCCCGGGCTTGCGCACGTCGAGGCGCTGCACGTCTTCCGGCGTTTCCACCAGATGGATGCGGCCGCCCTGGCTTTCGTCGAACTGGCCCATGGTGCCTTCCACTTCCGGATGCCCGGCGTGGCCGATCAGCACCACCTCGCGGCCTTCGCGCGAATAGGTCTTGACCTCGATGTGGACCTTGGTCACCAGCGGACAGGTGGCGTCGAAAATGGTCAGGCCGCGGCGCGCGGCATCGTCGCGCACCTGCTGCGAAACACCGTGCGCGGAGAAAATGCAGACCGCGCCTTCGGGCACCTGATCGACTTCTTCGACGAACACCGCGCCTTTTTCGCGCAGGCCTTCGACGACGAAACGGTTGTGCACGACCTCATGCCGCACATAGATGGGCGCGCCGAGCATCTCCAGCGCGCGTTCGACGATTTCGATCGCGCGATCGACGCCGGCGCAGAAACCGCGGGGATTGGCGAGCAGGATTTCCATGGGCTCAGACTCCTTCCTTGATCGCCGGTTTTCGCCGGCGGTATTCGAGCAGCGCGTCGAGAATCATCAGGCCGGCGCCGACGCTGATCGCGGAGTCCGCGACGTTGAACGCGGCGAAGTGCCAGGTGCCCCAGTAGAAGTCGATGAAGTCGATGACGTGGCCGCGCGCGACACGGTCGATGACGTTGCCCAGCGCGCCGCCCATGATCAGCGCGAGCGCCGAGGCCACGAACGGCTGCCCGTGCGGATTGCGCCGCAGCCAGACCAGGATCGCCACGCTCACCACCACGCCAATGACCACGAACACCAGCGGCGAGGAACCGCTGAACATCGAGAACGCCGCGCCGGTGTTGTGCAGGTGCACCAGATTGAAGTGCGGGACCAGCGGCTTGATCGCGTAGTAGTCCATGTTCTTGACCACCAGCTGCTTGCTGATCTGGTCGAGCAGGATCGTCAGCGCCGTCAGCCACAGCCAGTACACGTTGCGCAGATTGAAAGTCGTCAGGGGCTTCATATCGTGTGGCGCGCCTCGCCGAGGCCATACACATTGGATTCGCAACGTGCGCAGAGCGCGGGATGCGCGGTGCTGCTGCCGACGTCGGCAACTTGCTGCCAGCAACGCTCGCAGCGGACATGCCTTGATGCGGCAGCGTGCACCCAGAGGATTTCCGTTGTGCCATCGGCCAGCGTGATGTCATGCGCGCTGGCTCTTTCGGATTTCTCCGCGAGCGGCAGCACGCGCGCAGCGGAGGTGATGAACCAGAAGCGCAGTTCGTCGCCCGGCGCATTCAAGGCATCGGCCAGTGCGGCGTCGGCGTAGAGCTTCACGTCGGCGTTGAGGCCCGAGCCGATGCTGCCCGCGGCGCGCAGCACTTCGAGCGTTCTCTTCACCGCCTCGCGCGCGCCGATCAGCCGCGCCCAGTCGACGCCGTCGTGGCGGATGTCGATCGCCGGCAGCGCGTACCAGCTTTGCGCAAAGACGCTGCCGCCGCGTGGCCCCGGCAGCAGACGCCAGATCTCATCGGCGGTGAACGACAGCACAGGCGCAATCCAGCGCACCATGGCTTCGGCGATGTGCAGCAGCGCCGTCTGCGCCGAGCGTCGCGCCAGGCTCTTGCGCGCGGTGGTGTAGAGGCGATCCTTAAGCACGTCCAGATACAAACCGCCGAGATCGACCACGCAGTAGTTGTGCAGCTTCTGATAGACCTGATGGAACTGCGCGTCGAGATAGGCCTGGCGGATTTCGGCCTGCAAGCTCGCGGCCTGCGCGAGCGCCCAGCGATCGATCTTCAGCATCTGATCTGGCGCGACCGCATCGGTCGCCGGATCGAAGCCTTCGAGATTGCCGAGCAGATAGCGCACAGTGTTGCGGATGCGGCGGTAGGCGTCGGCCGTGCGCTTGAGCAGGTTGTCGCTGATCGCGATCTCGCCGCTGTAGTCGCTGGCCGACACCCACAGCCGCAGCACGTCGGCGCCGAGCGTCTTGGTCACCTGCTGCGGCGCCACGACATTGCCGAGCGACTTGCTCATCTTGCGGCCCTGCTCGTCCACGGTGAAGCCGTGCGTGAGCACCGCCTTGTACGGCGTGCGGCCGCGCGCGGCGACGCAGTTGAGCAGCGAGGAGTGAAACCAGCCGCGATGTTGGTCGGAGCCTTCCAAGTACATGTCGGCGAGCGGTGCGAGGCCGTTTTCATCGAGCGCAGCGGGATTGGTGGCGACGAAGCTGCACTGGTGCGCGCTGCCGGAATCGAACCAGACGTCGAGCGTGTCCGGGCACTTGTCGTAATGCGCTGCTTCATCGGCCGGCAGCCAGTCGGCGACGCTCGATCCGAACCAGGCTTCAAGTCCACCGTGCTGAACTTTCTCGGCGACCGCCAGCAGCAGCTCGCCGCTGCGCGGATGCATGGTCTGCGTCTGCTTGTGCACGAACAGCGCGAGCGGCACGCCCCAGGTGCGCTGGCGCGAGATGCACCAGTCCGGGCGCTCGGCAACCATGCCGTGAATGCGATCGCGGCCCCAGCCGGGGATCCAGCGCGTCGCATCGATCGCCTCGAGCGCGTCGGTGCGCAGATTGGCCTGGTCCATGGCGATGAACCACTGCGGCGTGGCGCGGAAAATCAGCGGCGATTTGTGACGCCAGCAGTGCGGGTAGCTGTGGGTGATGGTGTTGTGATGCACCAGCGCGCCGGTCTCTTTCAGCGCCGCGAGAATCGGCTCTTCGGCCTTGCGCACATGCAGACTCCCGACTACCGGCGCGTCGTCCTGGAACTTACCTGACGACATCAGCGGGCTGGTCATCGGCAATGCGTAATGCTTGCCGACCAGATAGTCGTCGACACCATGCGCCGGCGCGGTGTGAACCAGGCCGGTGCCGGCTTCGAGCGTGACATGCGCGCCGAGGATCACCGGCACGCTGCGCGATGCGAAGGGGTGTTGCGCAAGCTGGCCGGCAAGCGCCGCGCCTTTCACGCTCGCGAGAATCGTCGCGCTGTCGCTGTAGCGACTGGCGGCGTTTTCGACGAGTTCGGACGCGAGGACCACCAGGCCGGCCTGCTCAAAACGCACCAGGGAATAATCCAGCTCCGCATTGACCGCGATCGCCTGGTTCGCGGGCAAGGTCCAGGGCGTGGTGGTCCAGATCACGAAGCGGATCGGGCCGCTTGCGTCGACGCCGAACACGCGTGCGAGCGCGGCAGGATCGGCCGACTCGAAACCGACATCGATCGCCGCCGACTGCTTGTCCTGATACTCGACCTCCGCCTCCGCCAGCGAGGACCCGCAATCCAGGCACCAGTGCACCGGCTTGAAGCCGCGCACCACATGGCCGTTGTCGACGATGCGCGCGAGCACGCGCAACTGCTCGGCCTCGTAGACCGGCTGCATCGTGAGATACGGACGCGACCAGTCGGCGAGAATGCCGAGGCGTTGAAAATCCAGGCGCTGGCGATCGACCTGTTCCAGCGCGTATTCGCGGCACTTGGCGCGGAACGCGGCGGCGTCTAACTTTTCGCCGACCTTGCCGTGCTTCTTCTCCACTTGCAGCTCGATCGGCAAACCGTGGCAATCCCAGCCGGGGACGAAAGGCGCGTAGTGCCCTTCCAGCCGCGCGCTCTTGACGACGATGTCCTTGAGCACCTTGTTGACGGCGTGGCCGATGTGGATGTCGCCGTTGGCATACGGCGGCCCGTCGACGAAGTGATAGGGCATGTTGTGCGCGGTCGCCGCCATCACCTGGGCATAGGTGTTCTCTGCCTGCCAGCGCAGCAGCCAGTCCGGCTCGCGCTTGGCGAGGTTCGCCTGCATCGGAAACTCGGTCTGCGGCAGGTTGACCGTGTTCTTGTAATCGCTGTTGGGGAGGCTGGCGTCGTTCACGTTGCGTTGTCGGATGAGGGCGGCAGCCGCCCGAGAATGGCGCGCGCATCGGCGGCGTCCTGTTGCATGTGCGCGGCCAGCGCGTCCATCGAATCGAAGCGCAGCTCCGGCCGGATGTAGGCGCAGAAGATCACTTCGAGTTCGTGTCCATAGATGTCGCCGACCTCACCGAACAGGTGCGTCTCCAGCAGGCAGCGCGTGAGCCCGAGCGTCGGCCGCACGCCGAGACTGGCGACGCCGTCCCAGGTGCGGCCATCGACGCGGCCACGCACGGCGTAGATGCCCTGGCGCAAGGCCAGAGGCCGCTGCACGTCGATGTTGGCGGTGCGCATGCCGAGCTGGCGGCCGACGCCCAGTCCGCGTCGCACGCGGCCGAGCAGACTGTAGGGGCGGCCCAGGAAACGCTCGGCTTGCGCCAGGTCCGGCAGGGCCAGCGCCTTGCGGACCGCGGTGGAGCTGGCGCGCTCACCGTCGACGATCACCGCGTCGACGATCGATACGCCGAAGCCCCGCGCATCCCCGGCGGCGATAAGCGTGCTGGCGTTGCCCAGGCGACCGCAGCCGTAGCGGAAGTCATGCCCGACGATCACGGCCGCGACGCCCAATTTGCGCACCAGCAGTTCGTCGACGAAAGCCTCGGCACTGGTGGCGGCGATGGCCGCCGAAAACCGCGTGGCGACGGTGCGCTCGATGCCGCTGGCCGCGAGCGAAGCCAGCTTGCTGCGAAAGTTGTAGACCCGCGGCGGCGCCTCGAAGCGCGAGAAATATTCGCGCGGCGACGGCTCGAAAGTCAGTGCCGCGGACGGCAGCCCGGTTTGCCAGGCCCAGGCCCGCGTGCGATCGACCAGCGCCTGGTGGCCGCGATGCAGGCCATCGAAATTGCCGATGGTGAGCACGCAGCCGCGATGCTTGTCGCGCAGGTTATGCAAGCCGCGGATCAGCTCCATGCGGGTCTTCGTGCGGTGATCGGGAAAGGGACGGATGAAAATTATACCGCCCCGCCGCCACGCCCCATCAGCAGATGGCGCGGACGCAGGCCCATTGCCCACAGGCTGATGAAATACACCGCCGCGCAGACTGCGATCACGCCGCCCAGACGCAGCGCGCGTTCAAACGCGGTGACCGAGGTCCACAGGGACAGATCGCCGGCACCGAACCAGGCCGCGCCGCCCATCAACAGATTGGCCGCGAGCAGGCGCAGGCCGAAGCGTCCCCAGCCCGGTTCCGGCTGGTAGATACCGTCATGGCGCAGGCGCCGGAACAGCAGGCTGGAGTTGACCCAGGCGGTGAGCGAGGTGGAGAGCGCCAGGCCGACATGCGCGCCTTCCAGATTGAAGGCACGCGCGGCGAAGAAGCTGGCGAGGCTCATGCTCATGCCCGCCGCCAGTCCGATCGTCGCGTAGCGCACCGGCACGCGCGTTTCCTGCCGCGCATAGAAACCCGGCACCAGCACTTTCACCAGCGCGAAGCCCATGAAGCCGACGCCGTAGGCCCACACCGCCCAGGTGGTCATCTGCACGTCGTGCTCGCCGAACTGGCCGTGGCCGAAGATGGTGGCGGTGAGCGGCCCGCCGAGAATCACCAGCCCGACCGCAGACGGCAGCCCCAGCAGCAACATCGTGCGCAGGCCCCAGTCGAGCGTCTGAGAGAACTGCTCGGGCGAGCGTTCGGTATGGCGCGAAGACAGCGAAGGCAGGATCACCGTGCCCACGGCGATGGCGAAGATGCCGGTGGGGAATTCCATCAGGCGGCTGCCGAAGTTGAGCCAGCTCACCGCGCCGGGGGCGATCAGCGTCGCCAGGCTGGTGTTGAGCAGCAGGCTGATCTGCGCCACGGACGAACCCAGCATCACCGGCAGCATCAGCGCGACGATGCGCTTGACCCGCGGATCGCCCCAGCGCCAGCGCGGCCAGCTCAGCAGGCGCAGCGCCATCAGCGAGGGCAGTTGCGAGGCGAACTGCAGGATGCCGGCGATGAACACCGCGTAGGCCAGCACCATCACCGAATCGCGCGACACATAAGCCGAGGCGATGATGCAGACATTGAGAATGATCGGTGCCGCCGCCGGCACCGCGAAGCGGCCGTAGCTGTTGAGAACGCTACCTGCCATCGAGGCCAGCGAGATGAACATCAGGTAGGGAAACGTCCAGCGCAGCAGGTCGGCGCCGAGCGCCTCCTGCGCCGGGTCGGCGCGAAATCCCGGCGCGAAGGCCCAGACCAGCAGCGGCGCGGCCAGGCAGCCGATCACCGTGATCAGCGACAGCACGCCGCCGAGCGTGCCCATGGTCACCGCGACCAGATCGCGCGCCTCCTCAACCGTCTTCTGCGTGCGGGTCTCGGTGAACACCGGCACGAACGCCTGCTGGAACGCGCCCTCGGCGAACATGCGGCGGCCGAGGTTGGGGATCATCAGGGCGATGAAGAAGGCGTCGAGCAGCGGCCCGGCGCCGAATGCAGCGGCCAGGGTGATCTCGCGGACCAGGCCCAGGACACGGGAGCTCAGCGTCAGCAGGCTGACGACGCCGGTCGATTTCAGAAGCGATCGGGACATGCAGGCGGCTGGAACGCGGCGGAACGGCTCTGGGCTAGCGCTAGTACGGACCGCGCGCGCGGATTGACAAGAAGGGGGTCGGTCACAATACTAGCGCCCCTTCGATTTGTCGCCCCATTGTTGTCTGCTCTGTCGCGTCATTCGGCGGCCCTTTTTTGGTTTACTAATCTAGCAGTTCAGGAGTTTTGCTTTGGCCAATACCGCAAGCGCCCGCAAGCGCGCCCGCCAGTCCGAGAGCGCCCGCGCCCGCAATGCCAGCCAGCGCTCGATGGTCCGCACCTATGTCAAGAAAGTCGTCAAAGCCGTCGACGCCAAGGACAAGGCCGCCGCCGAAGCCGCGTACAAGGAGATGGTCCCGGTGCTCGACCGCTACTCCGACCGCGGCATGATCCACAAGAACAAGGCCGCACGCCACAAGAGCCGCCTGAGCGCGCACATCAAGGCCATGGCCTGATCTGATTTTGATTTGGTGCAAATGAAACGCGGGCCGCAAAGCCCGCGTTTTTTGTTGTCCATTCTCCCGCTTGCGGGAGAAGGTGCCCTGAAGAGGCAGCCTAAACCACCACCAGATTGTCGCGATGGATCATCTCGGCATCGCCCAGATAACCCAGTCGCTGCGCCAGCTCGTCGCGCCGGGCACCGAGAATCCGCTGCGCCTCCTGATGACCGTAGTTGGTCAGGCCACGCGCCACTTCCCTTCCCTGCGGGTCGACACAGGCGACCAGATCGCCACGCTCGAATGATCCCGACACCTGCCTGACGCCGACCGGCAGCAGGCTTTTGTTCTGTGCGCGCAACACCTGCGCGGCGCCTTCGTCCAGATGCAATTGCCCGCGTACCTGCAACTGCCCGGCGATCCAGCGCTTGCGCGCCGCCATCACCGTCTGTGCCGGCTTGAGCAGGCTGCCGATCGCAACACCGCGGCCGATCTGCAACAAGGCCTCCGGCGCGCGTCCATGAGCGATAACGGTGGCCGCGCCGGAACGCGCGGCGATGTGCGCGGCCGACAGCTTGGTGCGCATGCCGCCGCGGCCGAGCACGCCCTTGCTGTCGCCGGCCATGGCGGCGAGATGCGGCTCCGCCAGCGAGGCTTCCGACACCAGCTTGGCGTCGGGATTGGTGCGCGGATCGGAATCGAACAGGCCGTCCTGGTCGGTGAGAATCACCAGCAGATCGGCCTCGATCAGATTCGCCGTGAGCGCGCCAAGCGTGTCGTTGTCGCCGAGGCGGATTTCGTCGGTGGAGACCGTGTCGTTCTCGTTGACCACTGGCACCACGCCCAGCTCGACCAGGGTGTTGATGGTGGCGCGCGCATTGAGATAGCGGCCACGATCGGCGACGTCCTCGTGCGTCAACAGAATCTGAGCCGCGAGCAGGCCATGCGCCTCGAAGCCCAGCTCCCAGGCGCGCACCAGGCCCATCTGGCCGACGGCGGCGGCGGCCTGAAGCTCATGGAGATTGGTCGGACGTTTCTTGAGACCCAGGCGGGCCATGCCTTCGGCGACGGCGCCCGACGACACCAGCACGATCTGCCGGCCCTCGCCACGCAACGCGGCGATCTGGCCGCACCAGTCGGCGATCGCGGCGCGATCCAGCCCCGCGCCCTTGGCGGTGACCAGCGAGCTGCCGATCTTGATGACCCAGCGCCTGGCGCGGGTGAGTCTTTCGCGGTCCATAACTCAGGTGTCGCTGTGGTCTCTTGAGGGATCGTCCTGCACCGGGGCGTCCTCGTGCATCGAATCCTCGTAGTCGGCGTAGGTTTCGACCGTTGGCGCATGCGCATCGACCCAGGCCATCGCCTCCTGGCTCAGCCGCTCGCAGCCTTCGCGCGTCACCGCCGAGATCGCGAACCAGCGTCCGGCCCAATCGAGCTGAGCCAAGGTGCGGTCGATCAGCGGCTGGCGTTCTTCCTTGGGCAGTAGGTCAATCTTGTTGAATACCAGCCACTGCTCGCGGCTCGCCAGCTCGGCGCCGAACGCCGTCAGCTCGCCGCTGATGACACGGATGTTCTCGGAAATGTCGGCGCCATCGGGCGGCAGCACGTCGATCATGTGCAGCAGCAGACGCGTGCGCTGCAAATGCTTGAGGAAGCGAATGCCCAGTCCCGCGCCATCGGCCGCGCCCTCGATCAAGCCGGGCACATCGACCATGACGAAGGACTTGTGCAAGCCCACCGACACCACGCCGGGCTGCGGGTAGAGCGTGGTGAAGGGATAGTCCGCAATCTTTGGCCTTGCCGCGGAGACGGACGACAGCAAGGTGGACTTTCCGGCATTGGGCATGCCGAGCAGGCCGACATCGGCCATCAGCGACAACTCCAGGCGCAGCTCGCGACGTTCGCCCGCAGACCCCGGCGAGGAGCGCATCGGTGTGCGGTTGGTGCTGGACTTGAAGCGGCGATTGCCCAGGCCGTGGAAGCCGCCCTGGGCGATCTTGATGCGGCCGCCGGCGCGGGTCAGCTCGCCGATCATCTCCTCGGTTTCGATATCGAAGATGCGCGTGCCCAGCGGCATCGCCACTTCCATGTCCGGGCCGCCGGCGCCGGTGCATTCCGAACTCATCCCTGCCTCGCCGTGCACGGCCTTGAACACACGGGTGAACCGGAAATCGGCCAGCGAATTGAGGTTGGGGTCGGCGATGGCGAAGATGCTGCCGCCGTCGCCGCCATCGCCGCCATCCGGCCCGCCGAAGGGGATCGCGCGCTCGCGGCGGAAGCTCACGCAGCCCTTGCCGCCGTTGCCGGCAATCACTTCAACCTGGGCTTCGTCTACGAATTTCATAAGTCAATAATGCTCCACACACAAAAAAGCCCCGTCGAGACGGGGCTCCTTTGCGTCATCATCGCGATCAGGCCGCGACGATATCCACATAGGTGCGGCCGCCCTTGGGACCGCGCACCGCGAAAGCCACCTTGCCGTCGACCTTGGCGAAGATCGTGTGATCCTTGCCCAGGCCGACGCCGACGCCAGGGTGATATTGCGTGCCGCGCTGGCGGATGATGATGTTGCCGGCGATCACGGCCTGGCCGCCGAACAGCTTGACGCCGAGGCGCTTGGACTGCGAATCGCGGCCGTTGCGGGTACTGCCGCCTGCTTTTTTATGTGCCATTTTCTGTCGTCCTTAGCCGGTGATGTCGGTGATCTTTACTTCCGTAAAGTTCTGCCGATGACCCTGCTCCTTGTGATAGTGCTTGCGGCGGCGGTGCTTGATGATGCGGATCTTGTCGCCGCGGCCGTGACGCAGAATCTCTGCCGTGACCAGGCCGCCGGAGACCAGCGGTGCACCGACCTTCACGCTCTCGCCTTCGCCGACCAGCAACACCTGATCGAAGGACACGCTCGCGCCAACGTCGCCAGCCACGGTTTCAATCTTCAGATATTCGCCGGTGGCAACGCGATACTGCTTGCCTCCGGTCTTGATGACGGCGTACATCGGCAACTCCAAAAAGGCGGGGAATCCTGACGATGGCGGGCATGGGCCAGCCATTGGGGAGCGCGATTCTAGAGACCGGGGTTGGATGCGTCAATGTTCGTCAAGGGTTTCGTCACAGGCCCATTAAGCCGTCGCGCACAGTGCTCGCGCCTCACGAACAACCAGCCGGCCCAGCTCGGTGGCGAGATCGGCGTCCAGGCCCGCCGAAAGACGCAGGAAAGGCGGCGCCCGCAGCGACGCGGCCCAGGCCACCGACAGGCGCGGCGAGCGAAAGCCGAAACTGGTGCCTACCGTCAGCGGCAGATGCGCGCGCCTCGCCTGCTCCAGAACGCGCACGGCCAGACTTTCCAGAAAGCTCCGCCCTCGTGCGGACGGAGCGGCGAAGCAGAAGCTCAGCACGCCGCCCAGGTGCGCGTAGGCACCGAGCCTGGCGTGATCGGGATGCGAAGCAAGGCCGGGAAACACCGGCCGTACCGCATCGTCGCCAAACTCGGCGGCAGCAGCGGCAGCAGCGGCAGCAGCGGCACTCGCGCTCATCAACGCCATGTGCCGCAGATAAATCGCGCGCGCCGCGCGTGGCAGCGCCGCTGCCTGCGCTGTGGAAATCACCGCGCCCAGATTGCGCCGCTGGTGCCCGAGCCGGTCCATATAAGGCGCTTCCGCCGCGACCACGCCGCAGCACCCAAGGTCGAGGCCGAACTGCAGATACTTGGCACCGCTCTCGTAATACAGCACGCGCACGTTCTGGCGACGCGCGCTACCGGCAAACGGATCACAGGCGCCCGACATCATCGTGCCGTCGACGACGAACCAGGTTTCGCGATCGCAGATGCGCTCGGCCGCATCGAGCAGCGCGGGCAGATCGAGCAGGCGCAGCTCGGCGGTGTTGGTCATCGCGTCAACGAACACCACCGCCGGCCGGCAGGCCGTGATGCCGCTGAGGATGTGATCGGCCGTCCAGCCCGCGACCAGACTCACCCGCAGATGCGGCAGCGAGCGGATCTGCTCTTCGGTCTCGAAGTAAATACCCGGATGCAGCAGCACGCAGTCCTGCGGACGCAGCACCTGGCGCAGCAGAAAGCTTTCGATCACCGCGTAAGCCGCCATGCCGGAGTTGGTCATCAGCAGGCCGATGTCGGCGGTATCCCCAAGCCCAAGCATGCGCCGGCAACTGCGTTCCAGATCGACGATCGCCGCCGAGCCGTAGCGCTCGTAACCGGGCAAGGCCTGTTGGCGATCAGCTCCGAGGCTGACCGGGGGCGCGCTCGACACGCTCAGCGCGCCGAGCGCGCCCACCAGCCGGCTGCCCATCGACAACAACTGATCCCGCGCCAAGCCGGACTCGCTGGCGCAAGCCTGTTCGGTGATGCGCAGGACCGCGTCGGCGATAAGGTCGGTGGCCGCCAGCGGCATTTCGGATGCGGCGGACGCCGCTTCGCGCAGCGGCTGCTTCGCCATCGCCAGCCGCGCCGAAAGATCGGCGCACAACGCATTGTCGACCGACGATGCCGTACTGATCGTCGGTCTGCGCGAATGCATCGACGACGTGTCGCGCACCGCGATGTCCGCGCAAGGCTCCGGCACTGCGTGCCGATCGAGTCCGGATCGAGCTTCGAGCTTCATCGCTCCACCGCCACGCGCAACAACGTCGTCAGGATGCGCGTGGCCGCGCGGACCGTTCCGCGCAGGCTGCCGGCCACTTTGGATTCGCCGCCCGCGCGCAAGCCGTAGGGCACCGGCAGTTCGAGAATCCGCAAGCCGTGGCGCGCGGCGCGCATCTGCATCTCCAGGTTCCAGCCATAGGTCATCTCGCGCATCCCCAAGCTCATCAGCGAGGACCGGCGGATCGCGCGGAACGCGCACATGTCGGTATAGCGCACGCCGTAGAGCAGGCGCATAACAAGGCCGGCGAGATGACCGGCGAACACCTGGTGCCAGGACATGCTGCCTGGCTCACGGACACCGCGCGTGCGCGAGCCGATGACGAAATCGCAGCGGCCTTCGACGATGGGCGCGACCAGCAGCGGAATCTGGTCGGCGCGATCGGCGCCGTCACCGTCCATGAACACCATCACCTCGCAATCGTCGCCCGCCGCGAGCGTGCCTTCCCAGCAGGCGCGGCCGTAGCCGGCGCCGGTGTCGAGCACGCAGGCGCCCAGAGCCAGCGCGCGCTGCGCGGTCGCATCACGGCTGCCGCCGTCGGCGACGATGATGCGGTCGACCCAGGCACGCGGCACGTCGCGCAGCGCAGCGCCGATGGCGTCCTGCTCGTTGTAGGTGGGCACGACCAGCACCACAGCGGCGCGCTGGACGGCGGCGGCGCCGTCCATTACAGACTCCAGCGCAGCCCGCAATTGGCGCAGGCCACCGGCGGCTTGTCGCTCATCAGCTCGCGACGGAAGTTCTGGTAGCCGGGGCCGTTCCAGATGTCGCGCAGGCTCTGCTGCGAGGCATTGCCGAGCGTGAAACTGTCGTAGCCGCGCATCGAGAACGGCGCGATGCAGCAGGGGATCGCGCGGCCGTGCGCGGTGAAATACATCAGCGACCAGGGGCGACGGCACAGGGCCCAAGGCGCGTCGTTCTCGGCGCGCTTGAGGCTGGCCTCGGGCTCGGCGGCGCCGGATGCGTCGAAATTGACGCCGAGTTCCGCCGCGACGATTTCCGCCTGGCGCAGATACTCGGCTTCTTCGATGGCGTGCGCCTCGAACAGCGAGGATTCGGGCCTTGCGAGCCCCTGTCCGTCGGCGAAATACACCAGACGCTGCAGATGCACTTCCGGCACCCCGACGTCATGCGCCAGCCTTACGAATGCCGGCAGTTGCTGCATGGTTTCCTTTAGGCCCGTGAGCCACAACGACAGCCGCGGATTAGTGGCACCCAGCGATTTCTTCAGCGCGACGAAGTCCCGCGTATTGCGCACGATGCGGTCGAAGAAATCCTTGCCGCGCACCAGCTCGTAAGTGCGCGCCTCGGCCGCGTCGAGCGAGATGCGCAGCTCGTCGAGACCGGCTTCGATCAGCGCCAGGCCTTTCTTGGGTCGCAGCAAAGTGCCGTTGGTGTTGAAGAGAACATAGGTGCCGCGATCTTTCAGATATCGCACCATGCGCGGCAGATCCTTGACCATCATCGGCTCGCCGATGCCGTGCAGGACCACGCGCTGAATGTTGGGGAACTGATCGACGATGCGGGTAAACAGCTCCCAGCTCATGTCCGCCGGCGGTTCCAGATCCTCGAAGGTGCGTGGACAGGTTTCGCAAAGCAGATTGCAGCGGTTGGTGGTTTCCAGATACAGACACACCGGCTCGCTTTCAGCGACAGGGGAACGCGCGTCGATCTGTTCGAAATAGCGGCGTGGATCGGCGACAGGCGCGGCCTGGATGTCAGGCGAGGATTTGAGGACGGCGTTCATGCTCGGGCAACTCCGATGATGAGGGACCGCGCCCGCGCCACAGCTCGAAAGCCATCAGTGCGAAATACGGTCCGTAAAGCCAGGACAAGCGGACCGGATCAGCCCAGTTGGAGACATAGAGAATCGACGAGGCGCCGGTGAGCCAGATCACCGACGCGCTCGGACGCAGGCAGGCGAACGGCAGCAGCCACACGAAGTACCAGGGCATGTGCGGCGACAGCAGCACGGTGAAGGCCACCGGCAGCGCCATCAGCGGCGCCGTGTCGATGCGATCGCCGCGCCGCCACCACAGCCAAAGCGCCAGCAGCAGCAGCACCGTGGCCGCGATCGGCGCGTACCAGTACAGACCTTGCTCGGGCAGCGGCAGAAAACGCTGCGCCAGTGCCCACAGATAAAACCCGTTGCCGTCGGTGAGCCGTTCTTCCTTGGCATAACCCGGCATGAAGCCCAGCAACCCGGAACCGGCGCTCAGATACGGCAGATACAGCAGCGCGGCGGTGAGCAAGAAGCCCAGCGGCGCCTTCCAGTCGCGGCGCCGGTGCAAGCCGGGCGCGACGACGATGGGGTAGTACTTCACCAGCGTCGCCGCCGCCAGCGCCGCGCCCGACCAGAACGTCGCACGCCGCTCCGCCGCGATCCAGGCCAGCACCACCAGCGGCAGCGCGATCGCATCGAGATGGCCATTGCCGGAAAATTCCCACAGCGCCAGCGGATGCCAGGCGTAGATCAGCACCCAGGTCAGCGGCCGGCCGTGGCGCCGCAGCAACCACAGGATCCCGGCGACGGCCGCGCACTCGCACGCGACCAGCAGCGCTTTCATCGCGATCATGCTGTCGTGCACGCGCGCGGCGAAGGCGAAGAACAGTTGCGCGGCCGGCGGATAGATCGTGTGCGCGTAATCGGCGCGATTGATGTACGGATAGATCGCCGCGTCGCGCAGATGCGCCAGCGCCGGGTCGACCGGCAGATAACGATAGGGATTGATGCCGTCGTTCTGCACGCGGCCGTCCCAGACGTAGCGGAAGATGTCGGAGTTGGGATCGGCGTAGAACAGCGCGGCGATGCGAAGCGCCAGACCCAGACCGAGAATCAGCAGCAACGCCTCGCGCTCGTGACCAGGTCGAACCAGCCGGCCCTTGACCAGCAACAGCACGCCCAGCGCGTAGACCGCCGATTGCAGCAGCACCACATGCGTCAACTCGGGGCTGGCGTGGCCAGGCAGATATAAACCGTATCCTGCGATCACCGCCAGCAATACAGCGATCGCCCAGCCCGGCAACTGCAGGGCTGGCAGCAGCCTCATGCGTGAACGACGAGTAACGGTTCGACCGGCTTCAGGCCGATGCGCGCCGCGCCATCTGCACTCGCCAGCAACTGGCGAAGCTGCGCGGTCGCGGCCGGCGCGGCGAAGCTCGCGGGGCCCTGCCGCGCGAAAGGCACGCCGAACAGGGTTTCGCCGGCGAGCATGCGAAGCGCCGCGGCGTCGTCGACGTCGTACCACTCCGGCAACAGCACCGAATCCAGGCCGATCTCGGCGATGCGATCGAGCGTCTGCTGCTTGACGCGCTCGGTGCTCCAGTCGATGTGATCGAACAGCCGCCGATGCGGCGCCTTCAATCCCAGCAAGTAGTAGCCGCCATCGTTGCACGGGCCGAGCACCGCGCGATCACCGGGCGCGGCGAGCGCGCGCGCGGTCTGCACCAGCAGTTCGGTGGGCAGTGTCGGGCTATCGGAATTGAGCACGCAGACCGACTCGTGGCCCAGCGCCAGCAGCTGGTCGATGGTGTCGAACAGGCAGTCGCCGAAACTCGGCCGCACGATCTCCATCAGCCCGACATCAGGCGACAGTCGCTCCTCGAAAAAGCCGGCAGTACCGACCGGGCTGTAGGCGACATACGTGGCGATGTCGGCGCGCGTGCTTGCGGCCTGGACGTTGGCGGCGATGTCTTCGACGAAGGCGGTATTGAAGTCCGCGGCCTCCTCGAAGCTCAGCGGTGGCACGAGACGCGTCTTGGTGCGCCCCGGATGCGACGCCTTGGCCATGATGGCGATGGCGCAGCGAGCGGGACGGTTGGGGCTGACGGCGTTGCGGATGAGCATGACGACCTCCTTGTCGCGACGTTTGCTCTCTAAGACTGATTCGGTTGGTTTATAGACTTTGTCGGTTCTGCAATTAGAGCCCGCTGAACCAGTTGTAACCACGATCTTCCCAGCGACCGCCGTAGTAGACGTTGGTGACTTCCATCGCGACGATCCACTTGGGCAGCTTGAAGCCAAGCTTCATCGGTGAGCGCAGCCGGATTGGGAAGCCGAAAGCAGCGGGCAGCACCTCATCGGCGTAACGCAGCGCGAGCTGGGTCTGCGCGTGCAAAGCCGTCGCCATGTCGAGACTGCTGGTGTATCCGTCGGCGCAGCGGAACGCGACATAGCGCGCCGAGCGGTCTGCACCGATGCTCTCCAGGAACGGCCGCAGCGCGACACCGCTCCACTTGCCGATGTAGTCCCAGCCTTCGACGCAGACGTGCCGGGTGATCTGCGAAACCTGCTGCAGCGCATTGAGACGCTCCAGCGTCCACGGCTGGCGATCGCGGATCAGGCCGGTCAGCTCCAGTTTCCAGGCGGCGCCGTCGACCGGCTTCACTTGGTCCATCGGATAGAAAGCATTGAAGCGCGGCGGCTTCAACACCTGCGATTCGTCAAAGCTCGGCGCGCGACGATTGGGATCGAAGATCCAGCCCTGCACACGATCGTTCCAGCGCGACACGGCGCGCAGCGCGTCCTGCACCTGATCGCGATTGGTGACGTCGCAGCCGGTGAGCAGAGTCAGCGCGCCCAGACTCACCGCCCCGCGCAGGACGCGGCGGCGGTCGATGCTCTCGACCAGTTTGCGATGGTCGGTGAGCACCGACGCGTCGACGCCCTGCTCCGGACGATTGAGCGAGCGGATCATGGCGAGCGGATCTCGTCCGCGGGCACCTGCGGGCCGCCGCCGACCATCGCCACGATGGTGCGCGGCACCAGCAGCGCCAGCAGCACGTGAACCAGAATGAAGGCGACGATCAGCAGCATGCAGACGAAGTGCACGATGCGCGCACCCTGGAAGCCGCCGAACAGCACCAGCAGTTCATCGAACTGCGCCGGCTTCCAGATGGCAAGGCCGGCCACCGCGGTGACCACCAGCGTCGCCATGACACCCAGATACATCAGTCGCTGGATCTGGTTGTAGACGGTGATGTCGCGGTGCGAAAGGCGCAGCTGCAGCGCCTCGCGCACATCGTGCAGCGCACCGCGCGAGCTGACCGGGAACAGCATGCGTCGCCAGCGTCCGCTGGGAATCGCGTACAGCAAATAAACCAATCCGTTGACCACGAACAGCCACATGCCGGCGAAGTGCCACATCAGCGCGTTGGCGAGGCCGCTGTCCTGCCATTTGCGGAAGGTGATGTCGGGGTCGCCGCCCAAGGTGATGGCCCGCGGAAACAGGAGCCAGGGCAGCAGCGGCTCTTCGTTGTAGATCTGCCATCCGCTCATGACCATGACGATCACCGCGACGGCGTTCAAAGCGTGGGTGAGGCGCACCGGCCAGGAATGCAGACGGCGCTGCCGACGATTCGCCGGTTCCGCCGTTTGCGACTGCGCTGCCACCGCCATGGATTTGAACCTCGTGAAGTCCTGCGGTGTTTGCAAGCTCTGTTCCGTCAAGGCTTCTTTGATCGCAAAACAGCTAGTCCGTTTAGAGCAAACAAGTTTTTGGAGAAACGGTGGCCCAGCCCGTGCATGACCAGCGCGCAAGCTGCATTTACCAGCGTTGCCAGCGTGCAGATTGAACGTCTGCGTCAACGCACTGGCGTTCTCGATCAACGGCATGTTGTCAACGGTTTGATTCTGCGGCGCCCGCCGCCTAGGATCGGCGCCTTATTCGGGCCGGCCTCATGGATCTCAAAACTTTGCTTGCGCCTATCGCCGACGACCTGCTCGGCATGGACCGGATCATCCGCGCCCGCCTCTCGTCGGAAGTCGTGCTGATCAACGACATCGGCGGCTATATCGTCACCGCCGGCGGCAAGCGTCTGCGGCCCGCGCTGACCGTGCTCGCCGCGCGCGCGCTCGGCGCCACCGGGGAAGAGCCGCAATTGCTTGCCGCGGTAATGGAATTCATCCACACCGCCACGCTCTTGCATGACGACGTCGTCGACCGCTCCGATCTGCGACGCGGCCGTCGCACCGCCAATGCGCAATGGGGCAACGCGGCCGCGGTACTCTCGGGCGACTTCCTGTATTCGCGCAGCTTCCAGATGATGGTCGAGGCCGGGCGCATGCCGGTGATGCGGTTGATGGCCGACACCACCAACGCGATCGCCGAAGGCGAGGTCCTGCAACTGATGAACGCGGGCGATCCCGACGTCGACGAGGCGCGTTATCTAAGGGTGATCGAACTGAAGACCGCCGTTTTGTTTCGCGCGGCGATGCAGGCCGGCGCGATCGCCGCCAATGCTTCGCCGGCGATCGAAGGCGCCATGGGCCGTTACGGTCACGACCTGGGCATGGCGTTTCAGTTGATCGACGACGTGCTCGACTACACCGGCGACCCGGAACTCAGCGGCAAGGCCATCGGCAACGACCTCGCCGAAGGCAAACCCACCCTGCCCCTGATCGTTGCGATGCGCACCGGCACACCGGCTCAGGCGACCCTGGTTCGGGACGCGTTGACCGGAGACGCGGCGGATCGATTGAGCGAGGTGCTCGCCGCCGTTGAAGCCACCGGAGCGATCCCGTACACTCGCGCGCTCGCTGAACGCTACTCGCGCTCAGCCACTGCGGCGCTGGACGAACTTCCCGGCTCGTCATACCAAAAAGCGCTGCTTGATCTTGCAGCTTTTGCCCTGACACGGGCGAACTAAAAAGATCGCATCGGGGCGTAGCTCAGCTTGGTAGAGCGCTTGCTTCGGGAGCAAGAGGTCGCAGGT
>CAXTSJ010000025.1:0-45845 GCA_964246995.1 uncultured Hydrocarboniphaga sp. | reverse complement strand
CCAGGGTGATGAACTGGTACTTGTAGCCCAGCGCGCTCAGCTCTTCCTGGAAAGACGCGATCTGGCTGTCGTTGAGGTTCTTCTTCCAGTTGAAGGACGGCGAGCAGTTGTAGCTCAGCAGCTTGCCGGGGCAGGACTTGAGCACGGCCTGCGCGAATTCACGCGCAAAGCCGATGTCCGGCACGCCGGTTTCGCACCACACCAGATCGGCGTAGGGCGCGTAGGCGATGCCGCGGCTGATGGCCTGTTCCAGGCCGTTCTTGACGCGGTAGAAACCCTCCGAGGTGCGCTCGCCGGTGACGAAAGCCTTGTCGTTGGCGTCGTGATCCGAGGTCAGCAGGTTGGCGGCTTCCGCATCCGTCCGCGCGAGCACGATGGTCGGCACGCCCATGACGTCAGCGGCGAAACGCGCGGCGATCAGCTTCTCGATCGCCTCTTGCGTCGGCACCAGCACCTTGCCGCCCATGTGGCCACACTTCTTGACCGCGGCGAGCTGGTCCTCGAAATGCACGCCGGCGGCGCCGGCGGTGATCATGTTCTTCATCAGCTCGAAGGCGTTGAGCACGCCGCCGAAGCCGGCTTCGGCGTCGGCCACGACCGGCAGGAAGAAATCGGTGTAGTCCGTGGCGCCCGGCTCGATGCCACGCGACCACTGGATCTCGTCAGCGCGCTTGAACGTGTTGTTGATGCGGCGGACCATCGTCGGCACCGAGTCGTAGGCGTACAGCGACTGGTCCGGATACATGGTTTCCGACGTGTTGCCGTCGGCGGCAACCTGCCAGCCGGAAAGGTACACGGCTTCCAGCCCGGCCTTGGCCTGCTGCATCGCCTGGCCGGCGGTGATCGCACCGAACGCATTCACGTAGCCCTTCTTGGCTTCGCCATTGACCAGCTTCCAAAGCTTCTCGGCGCCCTTCTTGGCGAGCGTGTGGTCGAGCTGCACGCTGCCGCGCAGACGGACGACATCGGCGGCGGAGTAGCCGCGCTTGACGGTAGCCCAGCGGGGATTGGTGGACCAGTCTTTTTCGAGGGCTTTGATTTGCTCGTCGCGAGTCATTAGCTGCATTCCTTAGGGGTGTAGACAAGAGGGGAAGGCCGTGAGGCGGCGCGGATGATAGCGGAGGCATTCCGCCTCTTGCAATGCGTCATTGGCGGCACTGCTGGTTTCGATACATATCAAATATGGCAGATCGGGCTCACTTCATCGCCCGGCAATGCTCAAGCGGCGATCAGACGCCCGTCCACGGGCAAGCGCCGAAATCGGCGTCGTAGGAACCACAAGCTGACGGCGGCCTGGACCACCGTGGCCGCCACCGACAGCCACCAGATCCAATGCGGACTGAAACCGGTCCGCTGCGACAACCAGCCCGCCGGCCCGAGAATCAGGCTGATACGAACCACGGAACTGATCAAGGAAGGCTTCGTGTCGCCCAGGCCCGAGAACACGCCGAAGGCGGCGAACACCAGGCCGGTGGCGACCAGGTTCCAGGAAATCAGGCGCAGAAAATCCGCGCCCGCGTTCACGACCTCGGCATCTTCGGAAAACAGTTTCAGCAGCGCATCGGGCGCGAGATGGAACAGCAGGACGAAGATGGCGCTCGCGCCAAGCGACAGGCGCAGTGACCAGTGAAACGTCTCGCGTACCCGATCGTGCTGCTGCGCGCCGAAGTTCTGGCCGACGATGGCGGCGGCGGCGAAGCTGATCGCCATCGCCGGAATCATTCCCGCCTGTACCAGCCGCATGCCGATCCCGAAAGCCGCCTGCGTCGCGGGGCCGAACACGCGCAGCAGCGACATCACCGCCGCGACATAGATCGCCATCATCGCGATCTCCAGGCCAGACGGCAGACCGATCGCCGCGATGCGGCGCCAGCTCGCCAGCTGCAGGCGCCAGGCGCTTGGCGTCATGTCGAAATTGCGACCACTGCGAACCATGTGGACCAGCATCGCCGCCAGGCCGAGCAGGATCGCGATCAGCGTCGCCAGCGCGGCACCGGCGACACCCAGAGGCCTGCCGGTCACCCATCCGAAGATCAACAGCGGCGCTAGAACGATGTTGAGCAGCACCGTCGCCAGTTGCGCAATCGAAGCGATGGCGACATTGCCGGTGCCGCGTAGGGCCGATCCGAGCACCAGCATCGGCACCTGCAACGCCAGCGAGGGCACGAACCAGAACAGGAATTGCGAGATGAGCACCGTGGTTGCGCCGTCACTCCCCAGCGCTCGCGCATAAGCCGGGATACCGGCGAAAAGGCCCAGCCCGATCAGCAGACCCATCACCAGAGACAGCAGCAGAGCCTGATTGAACAAAGCGCGCACGGCTCCCGTTTCGCGGCGGCCCATCGCCTGCGACACCAGCGCGGCGGTGCCCACGGCCAGCACCTGGCCGACCGCCATCACCACCAGCATCAGATTGCTGCCGATGCTCACCGCCGCCACTGCGTCCGCCCCCAATCGACCCACCCAGAAAATGTCGATCAGCGAATAGATCGTCTGCACCGCCATGCTGGCGAGCATGAACCCGGCCATGCGCAGAAGATGTCCGCGGATCGAGCCACTGCTGAGGTTGCGCGTCGCCATGCTGCTTCTCGCGCGCCAGGGCGGATCCTCAGGGATGAAGAGGCGCGTCCGACACGACGATGCCATCGGCGTCGGCGTACAGCCAATGCCCGCTGTGGAAGTGCACGCCGCCGAACGTCACGGTCCTGTCGGCCTGCGCGCTGTGCAGACCGCGTTCGCTCTTGCGCGGATGCAGGCCCAGCGCCTTGACGCCGATCGCCTGCGCACCGATCTCCGCCGAGTCACGGATATAGCCATAAACGACGATGCCGGCCCAGCCGTTCTTGACGCCAAGCACGCCGAGGTTGCCGCCGACCAGGGCGCAGCGGTCCGAGCCGCCGCCGTCGACCACCAGCACGCGGCCCTCGCCCGGCGTCTCCAGGGCGGTGCGCACGGCGGTGTTGTCCTCGAAAACCTTGAGCGTCTTGATCGGGCCGAAGAAGGCGGTGTTGCCGCCGAAGTCGCGTAAGATCGGCGCGCACACCGGTGCGTCGGGATGGGCGTCGGAAAGATCGGTGGTGGCGTAAGTCATGACAAAGGCGGTTTTAGTAGCGGGGGCGACGGGAAAGCAGCGGCACGGCCGCCGCCCAGACGATCAGCACGATGAACAGAATCAGCGTCCAGCCCGGCAGCGACACACCGAGCCATTGCGCATCGATCTTGGCGCAGTTGCCGTCGCCCTTGAGGATCATCGTCACCACTTCATTGAGCGGGAACATGTCCATCAGATAGTCGAGCGTCGGACCGCAGGCCGGCGCCTTGTCGGCCGGCAGCGATTGCAGCCAGACATGCCGGCCAGCGATGCCGGCGCCGACGCCAGCCGCTAGCAGCGTCAGCAAGGCGTAGGCCCAGCGCCCGACACCGCGCGGGCCGTGCACCGCCGCCAGCAGGAAGAACACGCCAGCGCTGAACATCGCCACGCGCTGGAAAATGCACATCGGGCAAGGCTCGAAGCCCTTGATGTGCTGCAGATAGATGATCGCGAACAGCAGGCCGAACGCGCAGGTCGCGAAGCCCAGCAGGTTGAGGACGCGGTAGTTGGAAAGATTCATCAGCGGATGACCTGGATGTCGGCGTGAATGTCATCGCCGCTCTTGATTTTTGACCAGGCCCGGTCGGCGGTGAACACCGGCAAGCGCAGCCGCGCACCCAGCGCAATACAGGCGCGATCGGCCAGAGACAAGCCCAGGTGAGCGGTCGACGAGCGCAGGCTCGCTGCCAGCTCGGCATCGTCCAGCGTGAACGGCTCGATCGTCATGCCGAGCTCTTTCAAATCGCGCAGCAGGCGACGATTGGGTTGCGGACGGCTCAGGTTCTTGTCGAACACCTCGCTGGCATTGACCGCTGACATCGCGGCCTCGGACAGGCGCTCGGCGATCCGCTCGCCACCCGGCTCATCCTTGAGCCAGGCCAGAACGGCCGAAGCATCCAGCACGCAGGTTGCGCTCATTCCCGGGCAGCGTCGGCACGACGCTCGGCGATCAGCTCGTCGACCAGACTGTGCTGCGGATCCATGTCACGAAACGGAGCGCGAATCCGCGCCATGACCTGAGCGAGCGACTCGATCACCAAGCGGCCATCCTCTACCTGGAGGCTAAGCCGGTCGCCCGACTTGAGTCCCAGGGCCGCGCGAGCCTCAGCGGGGATCACGACCCGACCCTGCTGGCCCAAGGTCAAAGGCAAACGTAGCGGAGCGTTCATTGTCATGCCATTGGATACTGAAGTGCCACGCTAGCGAGCCAATGGCACGCCGTCAAGCCACCGCCACCGGGATTTTGCCGATACGGGCCTGCCAGATCTTCGGGCCGGTCTCGTGCACCGACTCGCCAGTGGAATCCACGGCCACAGTCACTGGCATGTCCTGGACCTCGAACTCGTAGATCGCTTCCATCCCAAGGTCCTCGAAGCCGACGACCCGGGCCGAGCGGATGGCTTTCGCCACCAAGTAAGCGGCGCCGCCGACCGCCATCAGATAGGCGCTCTGGTGCTTGCGGATCGATTCGATCGCCACAGGCCCGCGCTCGGACTTGCCGATCATCGTGATCAGCCCGGTCTGCGCCAGCATCATTTCAGTGAACTTGTCCATGCGCGTGGCGGTGGTCGGGCCGGCCGGGCCGACGACTTCGCCCTTCACCGGGTCGACCGGGCCGACGTAGTAGATCGCACGATTGCTGAAATCCACCGGCAGCTTTTCTCCGCGAGCGAGCATGTCGGCAATGCGCTTGTGCGCCGCATCGCGGCCGGTGAGCATCTTGCCGTTGAGCAGCAGAGTCTGGCCGGGTTTCCAGCTCGCGACTTCCTCACGGGTCAGCGTGTCGAGATTGACCCGCTTGGAGGTTTCGAGATTCGCCTTCCAGGTCACTTTCGGCCAGTCTTCCAGTCGCGGCGTCGGCAGCACGGCAGGACCGTCGCCATGCAGATGAAAGTGCACGTGGCGCGTCGCCGCGCAGTTGGGAATCATCGCCACCGGCAGGTTGGCGGCGTGGGTCGGGTAATCCAGCACCTTCACGTCCACCACCGTCGTGAGACCGCCCAGGCCCTGAGCGCCGATGCCAAGCGCGTTCACTTTCTCGAACAGCTCCAGCCGCAGTTCTTCAGCGCGGCTCGACGGCCCGCGCGCACGCAGATCGTGGATGTCCACCGGCGCCATCAGCGATTCCTTCGCCAGCAGCATCGCCTTCTCCGGCGTGCCGCCGATGCCGACCCCCAGAATCCCCGGCGGACACCAGCCCGCGCCCATCGTCGGGATGGTCTTGAGAATCCAGTCGACGATGGAATCGCTCGGATTGAGCATCGCCATCTTCGCTTTGGCTTCGGAGCCGCCGCCCTTGGCCGCGCAGATCACGTCCAGCGAGTCCCCGGCGACGATCTCGTAGTGGATCACTGCCGGCGTGTTGTCACGGGTGTTGATGCGCTTGCCCGCCGGGTCGGCCAGCACCGAGGCGCGCAGCTTGTTGTCCGGGTGGTTGTAGGCGCGCTTGACGCCCTCGTTGACCATGTCGGTGACGCTCATGCTCGCGTCCCAGCGCAGATTCATACCGACCTTCAGAAACACCGTGGCGATGCCGGTGTCCTGGCAAATCGGCCGCTTGCCCTCGGCGCTCATGCGCGAGTTGGTGAGGATCTGCGCGATGGCATCTTTCGCCGCCGGATTTTCTTCGCGCTCGTGGGCCTCGCCCAGCGCCTTCACATAATCCAGCGGATGGTAGTAGCTGATGTACTGGAAGGCGTCGGCGATCGACGTGATGAAGTCTTCCTGGCGGATCGTGGTCATGTGGCGCGCGGCGTGACGAGACGGCGCGAATGCTACCG
Organism: uncultured Hydrocarboniphaga sp.; assembly: GCA_964246995.1. Classification (GTDB taxonomy): domain Bacteria; phylum Pseudomonadota; class Gammaproteobacteria; order Nevskiales; family Nevskiaceae; genus Hydrocarboniphaga. Next base: position 39,974 of record CAXTSJ010000025.1, on the reverse strand, counting down.
GACTTCGCCTGGCCTCGCCCCTGCCGGGCCCGCTGGCTGTCATAAGTCCGCCATCCGCAATCCCTAGCCTGCGGCCGATGCTTTGGAGCGATGACAAGGAGGTTCCATGTTCAAGGAATTGATCAGGATATTGTTCAGGGCGGGCCCCGCGCCGCTGGTGGTGGCGGGCGCGATCGGTTTCGGCGCACTGCTGTCGGCCTGCAGCAACAACGGCAGCAAAGACCAGAGCGTGCAGCAGATGAAGCACGTCTTCGTGATCGCGCTGGAGAACAAGAATTTCGAGGACACCTTCGGCACCAGCACCCAGGACCCCTATCTCAAGTCCCTGCCCGCCTCGGGCGCGCTGCTCACGCAGTACTACGGCACCGGCCACGCCAGCCTCGACAACTACATCTCGATGATCAGCGGCCAGGCCACGGCCAATGCCACGTCCGCCGACTGCGCCAACTTCAACGACTTCGTTCTGACCGGCACCACCGCCGACGGCCAGGCGATCGGCGACGGCTGCGTCTATCCGACCAGCATCAAGACCCTGCCCGACCAGATGAAAGCCGCCGGCCTCAGCTGGAAGGGCTACATGGAAGACATGGGCAACGACCCGGCGCGCGAGAGCGCGACCTGTGGCCACCCCGCGATCGGCGCCAAGGACCTGACGCAGATTCCGGTCGCGCCCAGCGCGGGCGTGCCGGCCGGCGACCAGTACGCCGCCCGGCACAACCCCTTCGTCTACTTCCACTCGATCATCGACTCGCCCGACTGCGCCGCCAACGTCGTCAGCCTGCCGCAGCTCGATGCCGACCTGGCCTCGATCGACAAAACGCCCAACCTCAGCTTCATCACGCCCAATCTGTGCAACGACGGCCACGATGGCGACGGCACCGGCGCTGCGGGCAAGGGCTGCGTCGACGGCAAGCCGGGCGGGCTCAAATCCTCCGACGACTTTCTCAAGGTCGTGGTGCCGAAGATTCTGGCCTCGCCGGCGTACCAGAAGGACGGGCTGGTGATCATCACCTTCGACGAGGGCAACTACACCTCGGTGGCGCCGGTCACCGCCGACGGCAAGACCACGATCACCATCACCTTCCCCGGCGTCGCCTGCTGCGATCAGCCGATCGGCCCCAACATCACGCGCCCCTCGGCCGAGACCATCTCGCTGTCGCCGACGACCACTTATGTGATCAAGCTCGACAGCCACGGCGGCGATCGCGTCGGCGCGGTGATGCTCTCGCCTTTCATCCGCGGCGGCACCGTGTCCAACCTGCCCTACAACCACTATTCGCTGCTCAAGACCCTGCAGAACATCTATGGCCTGAGCCCCTACCTGGGCTATGCCGGCCAGCCGGGTCTGTCGGCGATGGAGTCGGACGTGTTCAGCGGTCTGTGAGGCCGCGCGTCTGAGGACGTTCGCGACCGTCGCAGCGGCGCTGCTGTGCCTGAGCGCCGCGGCGTCGACGCCGGCAAGCAGCGCCGGTGCGCCGTCCGCGCGCGCCCTGGCGGAACTCGGACGCCGGCTGTTCTTCGACCCTTCGCTGTCGGCCTCCGGCCGCCAGTCCTGCGCGAGTTGCCACAGTCCCGAGCACGCCTATGCCCCGCCGAATGCGCGCTCGGTGCAGCTTGGCGGCGCGCATGTGCAAACGCCGGGTCTGCGCGCGGTGCCTTCGCTGCGCTACACGCTCGCGCGCACGCCGCGCTGGTTCAGGGAGTACCAGTCCGATCCGGTGGAGCGGCTGCTGGAAACCGACAGCCTGCCCACCGGCGGATTCGGCTGGGACGGGCGCTTCGACACGCTGCGCGAGCAGGCGCAGTTTCCGTTGTTGGCCGCCGTCGAGATGGGCAACGCCAGCGTCGCCGCAGTCGCGGCCAAGCTGCGCCGCGCGCCGTATGCCGATTGCCTGCGCAATCTCGCAGGGATGGACACGATGGCCGACGACAGCGCGCTGCTGCGCTTCGCGCTCACCGCCATCGAACGCTTCGAATTGGATGATCCGAGCTTCGCGCCCTACTCCAGCAAGTTCGATCGCGTCCTCGACGGCAAGGCCGACTTCAGTGCCGCCGAACGCCGCGGCCTCGATCTGTTCAACGATCCCAAGCGCGGCAACTGCGCGTCTTGCCACACCTCGGCCAGAGGCGCGGACGGCTCGCGTCCGCTATTCACCGACTTCGGTTTCCAGGCGCTGGGCGTGCCGCGCAATCCGCAGATCCCGGCCAATGCCGACCCGCGCTATTTCGATCTCGGCCTCTGCGGTCCGCTGCGCAGCGATCAACCGGATCCGCGCACGTGCGGCTTTTTCAAGACACCCTCGCTGCGCAACGTCGCCACGCGCGGCGCGCTGTTCCATAACGGCCGCTTCCACGATCTGCGCGAGGCGCTGCGCTTCTACGTGCAGCGCGATCTGCAACCGGCGCGGTGGTACGCGAGCACGCGGGGCAAGCTGCAGATCTACGACGATCTGCCCGAAGCGCTGCGCGTCAATGTCGACGTGATCGACGCGCCGCTGGACCGCAAGCCCGGCCAGCAGCCCGCTTGGAGCGAAGCGGATATCGACGACGTGGTCGCCTTCCTGCAGACCCTCAGCGACGACGACGCGAGGCCCGCTTCGCGCTGACTCAGCCGCCGCCGGCGTTCGGATCCTGGATACCGCCCTTGGTCAACGCGGCCGGATCAAGCAGGCGTCGTAGCGTCGCCTCGTCCAGGCCGGTGCGTTCGCGCGCGACGTCGATCACCGGCCGGCGCTCCTTATACGCCTGCTTGGCGATGGCGGCGCCGGCCTCGTAGCCGATGACGCTGTTGGCCGCGGTGATCAGGATGGGGTTCTGCGCGAGCGCAGATTCGATGTGCTCGCGGCGCACGCTGAAAGTGGCGATCGCCTGGTCCGCGAGCAGGCGCGACACGTTCGCCAGCAACTCGATGGATTGCAAAAGATCGTGTGCCACCAGCGGCAGCATGACGTTGAGCTGGAAGTTGCCGGAGGCGCCGGCGATGGTGATCGCCGCATCGTTGCCGATGACCTTGGCGCAGACCATCGCGGCGGCCTCGGCAATCACCGGGTTGACCTTGCCCGGCATGATCGACGAGCCCGGCTGCAGAGCCCGCAACTCGATTTCGCCCAAACCGGCGAGCGGGCCGGAATTCATCCAGCGCAGATCGTTGGCGATCTTCATCAGCGACACCGCCACCGTCTTGAGCTGCCCGGACAATTCCACCGCGGCGTCCTGGCTCGACAGGCTCTCGAAATAGTTTGCGGACACGACGAACGCGATGCCGGTGCGCTTGGCCAGGCGCCTGGCGAAGCGCGCGCCGAAACGCGGATCGGCATTGATGCCGGTGCCCACCGCAGTCCCGCCCTGGGCCAGCGCCTGCAGGCGCGGCAAGGCCGACTCGATGCGCGCGATGCCGTTGCGCACCTGCTGCGCCCAGCCCGACAGTTCCTGGTCGAAACGCAGCGGCATCGCGTCCATCAGATGCGTGCGCCCGGTCTTGGTGATGCGCTTGAGGCTGCGGCCCTTGCGCTCGATGGTCTTGGCCAGATGCGCGAGTGCCGGCAGCAAGGCTTCGTGCACCGCCAGGCTCGCGGCGAGGTGGATCGCGGTCGGGACCACGTCGTTGGAACTCTGTCCGAGGTTGACGTGGTCGTTGGGATGCACCGACTCGCCGATGGCCTTGGAGGCCAGATGCGCGATGACCTCGTTCGCATTCATATTGCTCGACGTGCCCGAACCGGTCTGGAACACGTCGATCGGAAACTCGCGATCGTGAGTCCCATCCGCCACGCTCAGAGCCGCGTCACGAATGGCCGTGGCACGCGGCTCGTCGAGCAGCTTCAGCGCCCGATTGACCTCCGCCGAAGTGGCCTTGATCAAACCCAGGGCACGGATGAAACCCCGCGGCATGCGCAGCCCCGAGATCGGAAAATTCTGCACCGCGCGCTGGGTCTGCGCACCCCAAAGCGCGTCGGCCGGCACCTGCAACTCGCCCATGCTGTCCTGCTCGACGCGGGAGTTCTTGCTCATGCTGGTCCTATTGTTGTCGCCGAAAACCCGTAGGCGAGGACTACGAGACCGGCTCGGCTAGAATGGGTTCCTGGTTCGGCCCGCATATCCATGATGAATCTGACTTCCCTGTCCGCCATCTCGCCCGTCGACGGGCGTTATGCCGAAAAAACCGTGCGCCTGCGCCCGATCTTCAGCGAGTATGGGCTGATGCGCTACCGGGTGATCGCGGAAGTGCGCTGGCTGCAGGCCCTGGCCGCGCATCCGGGCATTCCCGAAGTGCCGGCGTTCTCGGTGAGCGCCAACGAGCGCCTGGAAAAGATCATCGACGGCTTCGACATCAGCGAAGCCCAGCGCGTGAAGGTGATCGAACAGACCACCAACCACGACGTCAAGGCGGTCGAATATTTTTTGAAGGAAAAAATCAGCGGGCATGAGGAGCTGTCCGTCAGCCGCGAGTTCCTGCACTTCGCCTGCACGTCGGAAGACATGAACAATCTCGCGCACGCGATGATGCTGCGCGACGCGCGCCAGGACGTGCTGCTGCCGGCCATCGACAGCCTGATCCGCCTGATCGCGCTCACCAGCCAGCGACTCGCCGAACAGCCGATGCTCGCCCGCACCCACGGCCAGCCGGCATCGCCGACGACACTGGGCAAGGAGATGGTGGTGTTCGTGCATCGCCTGCGTCGCCAGCGCGAACAGCTCGCCGCGGTGAGCTTGCTGGGCAAGGCCAACGGCGCGGTCGGCAATTACAGCGCGCATCTCGCCGCGTATCCGGACGTCGACTGGCCGGCGTTTTCCGCCAGCTTCGTGCATCAGCTGGGGCTGGAACTGTCGCCAGCGACCACGCAGATCGAACCGCACGATTACATCGCCGAATATTTCCATGCGATGACGCGGCTCAACACCGTGCTGCTGGATTTCTGCCGCGATGTCTGGGGCTATATCTCGCTCGGCTACTTTCGCCAGAAGACCGTGGAAGGCGAAGTCGGCAGCTCGACCATGCCGCACAAGATCAATCCGATCGACTTCGAGAACGGCGAAGGCAATCTGGGCCTGGCCAACGCGATCCTCCAGCACCTCGCCGAGAAGCTGCCGATCTCGCGCTGGCAGCGTGATCTCACCGACTCCACCGTGCTGCGCAATCTCGGCGTCGGCGCGGCGCATTCGCTGATCGCCTACCAGGCGATCGAAAAAGGCCTGAAGAAACTCGAAGCCGACGCCTGGAAACTCGGCCGCGATCTGGACGACAACTGGGAAGTCCTCGGCGAAGCCATCCAGACAGTGATGCGCCGCTACGGCCTGCCCGAACCCTATGAGCAATTGAAGCGCCTGACGCGCGGCCAGCGAGTCGGCCGCGACGCCTTGCGCGCCTTCGTGCAGCAACTGCAGATCCCCGACGCCGACAAGGCGCGCCTGCTGTCGATGACGCCGGCGGACTACGTCGGCAACGCCGCCGAGCAGGCGCAGTTGCTCGCATGAACACGCCGGCCTCGCCCCTGGCGCAAAACACCGCGGGCGAGACCGGCCCGGCCTCGGTGCTGGGCCATCTGGAATTCACCGACCGCTTGATCGAAATGGTCGCCGGCGCGCGCCAGGAGATCGTCATCGGCAGCGTCGATCTCGACCGTCGCATCTATGGCGGCGACGTGCTCGTCGGCGGCCTGCGTCGTTTCCTGCTCGAACATCGCCGCGGCCGCCTGCGCGGACTCGTGCAGAAACCCAAGCTGGCGGTGCGCGGCGCGCATCGGCTGGTGGAGCTGTCGCGCGCGCTTTCCAGCCGCATCGAACTCCGCGAACCGGGTGCCGCGAGTTCCGGCGGCGGCGAGGAATACATCATCGTCGACCAGCGCAAGCTGCTGGTCCGCACGGCGCCCGGCGATCTCGAAGCGCGCTACTACGCCGATGCCCCCGCGCTCGCGCGGGAGCAGCAACGCAGCTTCGAGCAGTGCTGGCAGCAGGCGCAGATCGCGCGCGAGTTTGCGGAGCTGCGGCTCTAGTCGCGATGCGCTTCGATGACCGCCAGGCGCCGCTGCGCCTCAACGCAGATCTGAAGCCGACGCCCCTCGCCAGCCTGCGACCACTCCGCGATCTCGGCCAGACTGCGGCCGCAACCTACGCAGTTCTCCTCAGCGTCGAGCGCGCAGATGTTGACGCAGGGCGAGGCAACGGGACTCACGGGTTCGGACAATGCTCAGCGCTCGATGACATCGATATCGATCGACTCGATATCCACTCGCCGGTTCTGCGATCTGCCCGCTTCGGTGTCGTTGGACGCCACCGGACGCGCGTCGCCGTAGCCTTCGACCACCAGCCGGTAGCGGCTGATTCCGCGACCAACCAGATATTGGCGGACGTTGCTGGCGCGCAGCAGCGATAGCGCGAGGTTGTAGTCCGGCTTGCCGCTGGTGTCGGTGTGGCCGGCGACTTCGACGATCAGCTCGGCTTCGCTGGACAGCTTTCGCGCGGCGTCGTCGAGCTGGGCGCGGACGACGTCCGTCAGCTCGGCGGACTCGCGCGCGAAGCGCAGGCCGGTCAGCAGCAGCGTTGGCCGCGGCGCATCGGCGGGCGCGGTTTCGGCCGGCAGGCTGGCGACGCAGCCATTGGCGTCCGTGTGCAAGCCGAGCGCGGTGCCGGGGCAGATGTCCATGTCGTCGGTGACGCCGTCGCCGTCGGTATCAAAAGCGGCGCTGACCGGGCAGCCGGTGCCGTCGACCGGAGAGCCCGGCGGCGTCCCTGCACACAGATCGTTGACGTCGACAACGCCGTCGTGATCGGAGTCGACGGTGCAATCGCGGCGGCCGGTCCGGGGGTTGACCACGGCGACGCCGCAGTCGCTGGCAGGCGCCGGCGTGGCGACCTCGTCGTCATCTGGGGACAGGCCGCCGAGCGGAATCTGCAGGCCGATGCGCAACTGGTAGTCCAGCAGAAAATCCTGGCCCGGCTCGCTGTCGTCGTTGAACTGGCCCACCAGCCGCACCTCGCTGCGCAGTGCCAGGCCGCGCCGGCCCAGGGGGATGCCAAGACCCAGCCCGGCATCGATGGCCGGCACGATATGCGCGTCGTCGCGCACGTCGTCGCGGACCGCGCCGGCACCGAGCAGGATGTAGGGCGAGATGCTTGGCAGGTAGGCGTCGTCGTCGACACCGATGCGTCCAAAAGTCTTGCCGTAATTGACGAAGATGCCCTGCTGCGCGTCGTGGCCCGACTCGTTGCGTTGTCGACGGCTGTAATAGAAATCGGTTTCCAGCCCCTGGCCGTTGCCGCCGGGCAGCGCCGCGGCGAAGCTCAGATGCGCGCCGTAACCGGAGTCGGAATCACGCGCGCTGTCGGGGAGCTCGAACAGGCCACCGGCGGTGACCGACGACCCCGGCAGATCGAAGTCCTGCGCTTGCGCCGCAGCGGCCAGCGCCCACAACAGCAAACCCGCGGCGATCCTCATTCCCTTCCCCACTTGCGTGAATCCGCGTGATGACGGCGGCACTTTACTGCAAACGACTCTTCAATCGTTCGCGCAGGCGCGTGCGCATTCGGCGACCAGTTCCGCGCCGCGGTAGATGAAGCCGGTGTAGACCTGCACCAGGTCGGCACCGGCGCGGCGTTTGAGAGCCGCGTCTTCTCCCGAGCCGATCCCGCCGACGCCCACCAGCAGAAAATCGCGGCCGAGCCTGGCGCGCAGTCGGCGCAGGGTTTCGGTCGCCAGCGACAGCAAGGGAGCGCCCGACAATCCGCCGGTTTGCGCGGCCAGGTCGACGCCGTCCAGGCCCGGGCGGCTGATGGTGGTGTTGGTGGCGATCAGGCCGTCGATGCCGGTCTCCATCGCAACGGTCGCCACGCTTTCGATCTGATCGGCACCCATGTCCGGTGCGATCTTGACCAGCAGCGGCACGCGCCGGCCGTGGTGCTGCGCCAGCGACGCGGCGGTCTGCACCAGGTCGAGCAGCAGAGCGCGCAACGCGGCCTCGTCCTGAAGGTCGCGCAGGTTTTTCGTATTCGGGGAGGAAATGTTGACCGTCACGTAATCTGCCGCGGCATAGACCTTCTGCAGGCACAGCCGATAGTCGTCCGCCGCACGCTCGATCGGCGTATCCGCGTTCTTGCCGATGTTGATGCCGAGCACGCCGGAAAACGGCGTTTCCGCGACACGCGCGAGCAGGTAATCGACGCCCTTGTTGTTGAAGCCCAGGCGATTAATCAGCGCGCGCTGCTCGGGCAGTCGGAACATGCGCGGCCGCGGATTGCCGGGCTGCGGACGCGGCGTGACGGTACCGACTTCGACGAAGCCGAAGCCCAGGCGATCCCAGGCGGCAAGGCATTCGGCGTTCTTGTCGAGCCCCGCCGCCAGCCCGACGCGATTACGAAAGCGCAGCCCCAGCCGCTCCACCGGATCGTCGACCGCTGCACTGGCGAACGGCGCAGTCGACAGCACCGGCAGGCGGCGAAACAGGTCGAGCGTCACGTCATGCGCGCGCTCGGCGTCGAGCTTGAACAGCGCCGCGCGCGCGAGCCGGTAGAGCCCGCTCATGCCGTCGGCGACGGCCTCGCAGGCCGTTTGGCTTTGCGCTTGACGCCGTTCTTGCCGGGCGCTTGCGGCTTCGTCTCTGCGGCCTTGGCGCTTGCGTCGACCAAGGCGCGGCCGGCGCGCGGCGCGCGGATCGGGACCGGCTGCGCCGCTGGCGGCGGAGCCGGCGGCAGCAAACGGTTGCGCCAGCTCTGCGGCAAGGGCAGGCGCCGCACCATCGCCTCGCCCAGCCCGCGGGTTTCATAGCGCAGCCATTCCTGGCTGAAACGCAGCGGCATGCGCGCCGCCGACACCGCGAGGTCACGCAGCAGCAGGCTCTTGGAATCGTTCTTGTACAGGCTGCCGAAACTCCCCGCGGCGGCGAACAGCGAGCGCGACAGGTGCAGATAGTCCCGCCGCAGCACCAGGCCCGCCTGCTGGGTATTGGACATCAGCTGCAGCACCATCTGGCCGCGGCGGTACAAGCCCTGCAGCCCGCCGCGCTGCAACTCGATGATGAAGTTGCGACGGTTCAGCGGCGTCACGTTCTTGCGCAGCAGGGTTTCGTCGAGGCTGGCCTTGATGTCGTCGCGGCGCAGGCGGTTTTCCTGCGGATGGGTGGACATCTCGATCAGTGTGTCGGTCAGCAGCGCGGTATCGGCGAGCACCGCCGCGGCCAGATAGCTCCACACCGCGTCCCACTTGCCGTCGAGCTTGACGACGTTGCCCCAGTCGATCAGGTGCACCGATCCGTCCGAGCCGATCATGATGTTGCCGGGATGCAGGTCGCCATGGATCTCGCCATACACCATCGCGTGATTCAACACCGCGTAGAGCAGGCGCTCGGCGATCTGCAGCTGGAAACGGCGCCGGTCGCGACGGCTCATGCGGCGCAAGGCCCGCGTCAGGCTGTTGGCGTCGGACAGATACTCCATCTCGATGATGCGCCGGGTGTGGCCGTAGAGCGCCGGCACTTTCCACAGCCCGCTGCGCAAACTGCGATCGTGGAAGCGCTGGTGATTGGCGGCCTCCTTGTCGAAGTCCAGCTCCTCCACGAAACCGGCGATGAATTCGTCGACCTGTTCCTGCATCGCACGCAGAAACGGCGTGAGCTTGGTGTGCGGCGCCCAGTACTGGCTGGACATGATCGCCAGCCCCAGCACCAGTTTGCCGATGGTGAATTCGCGGTCGAGGTTGTGGCGGCCGACCTTGATCACCACGCTGCGCAGCACTTCGCGGCCATCTTCGAGAAAAGGTTTCTTGGCGACGTAGATGCTGCCGATGGACCCCGAGCGCACCGGCCGCGCGGCGTCGAAGTCCATGTACATCTGGTGCGGCGAGCAGCCGTAGCATTCGAGGAACGCGGCCTCCACCTCGGACTCGCTCATCGGCGGCACGTCTTCGTGGAACACCGCCAGTTCTTTGGCGATCTCGTCGGGCAGAAAGTCCGCGTTGGCGGCGGCGACCTGCGCCATCTTGACGAAGAACGGCCCGAACTCGCGCACCATCGCGGCGATGATCCTGGCCTGCGATTTGAAGTCCTGCGGGTCGGTCTGGAAGAACGGCCTGATGTGGCGCAGCGCGCGGATCTGGCGGCGGATGATGGCGACGTCACCGCGCACGGTATCGGCCCGCAGCATCAGCTCGCGCATCTGCCATTCGTTGAAGCGCCGGCCGGCCTTGAGCAGGTTGACGATCTCCACCAGCTGCGGCTCGTAGGTGCGCAGCACCATGCGCACCATGTCCAGCGACAGCTCGCCCAGGCCCTTGATCTCGGGGCTGGCGAACAGCTCGTCGAAGAAGCGCCAGAACTCCTCGATGATCGCGTCGGGCACCTGCACCGGCGAACGCTGCACCGCCTGATCCACCACATAGCGGATCAGCTCTTCGGTGGACTGCTCGTTGGGGATCAGGCGCCGCGCACGCAGGAAGCGCGTCACGCGCTCGGTAGAGCGCATCAGCGGATGCTGGTAGAGCGCCTCGAAGATGACGTCGATCGCCGCCGACAAGGCCTCGCGGTCGACTTCCACCTGCATCCGCAGCAGCTTGATCAGCGGGTTGAGGCTCTGGCTGATGCGATAGGTCGACAGCGTCAGCGAGCCGAGGTCGCGCAGCAAGCCGGTACGCACGGCCGGTGGTGGAACGGGGCCGCTCACGGAAGCGTCAGCCAATGCCCCAGTTTGTCGGCCTTGGCGCGCAGATAGGCCTCGTTGTGCGGATTGAGGCCCGACTGCACCGGCACTCGTTCGACCACCTCGATTCCGTCGGCCACCAGCGCGTCGAGCTTGCGCGGATTGTTGGTCATCAGGCGAATACGCCCGAGCCCAAGGTGGTGCAACAGATCGACCGCGAGCCCGTACTCGCGGACATCGGCCGGAAAACCGAGCTGGTGATTGGCCTCGACCGTGTCGCGTCCGCGATCCTGCAATTCATATGCGCGGATCTTGTTGCCGAGACCGATGCCGCGGCCCTCCTGCCGCAGGTAGAGCACGACGCCACGCCCGGCGTCGGCGATGCTGGCGAGCGCCGACTGCAACTGGAAACCGCAATCGCAACGAAGAGAAAACAGCGCGTCGCCCGTCAGGCATTCCGAGTGAACCCGCACCAGCGGCGGATCTCCGGCGAGATCGCCCAGGCTGATGACGACATGTTCCTTTTCATCGGGGGTGCGGAACACCGCGACGCGAAATTCCGCGAAGGTGGTCGGCAAGCGTGATTCGGCAATCTTCTCAAGCAGGTTTGGTTTGGTCGTTCGCACTTGGGCGACGGGGTCCATCAAGCACCCATAAAGTTCTGGCCACAGACACGTAGCGTGCGCCCATTCACCCCGGCCGCCAAGGGGCTCGCCAGGAAAGTCACGGCCTCCGCGATGTCGATCGGCAGCCCGCCCTGATTGAGCGAAGACAGGCGGCGGCCGAATTCGCGCGGCAAGGCCGGCATCGCCGCCGTCATCTGCGTTTCGATGTAGCCCGGCGCCACCGCGTTGATCGCTCCGCCGCGCTCGGCCATCTCCGCCGCCAGGCGTTCGCAGTAGCCGATGATGCCGGCCTTGGTGGCTCCATAGTTGGTCTGCCCGGCGTTGCCGCTGATGCCGCCGATCGAGGAGATGCAGACGATGCGAGCACCGGCGTTCAATCCGCCGGCAAGCAGGCGCCCGTTGATCCGCAGGATCGCGCCGAGGTTGATGTCCAGCACCTGGTCCCACCAGTGCGGCGGCATGTTGCGCAGCATTTTGTCGCGGGTGACGCCGGCGTTGTGGACGACGATGTCGAGCGCGCCGATCTCGCTCGCCAGGCGCTCGCCAGCATCGGCCGCAGTCACGTCCAGCGCCAGTCCGCGGCCACCGATGCGGCTCATGGTGGCGCCGAGCGCGCCTTCTTCCTGCGGCCGGTCGATGCCGACCACGTCGGCGCCTTCGCGCGCCAGGGTTTCGGCGATCGAAGCGCCGATGCCGCGCGCCGCGCCGGTCACCACCGCGATCTTGCCGCGCAGCGGCGCCACCACCATGCCAGGCGCAATCGCGACCGTTGGCAAATCAAGCGTGATCACCTGGGCGTCGACGAAGGCGGCGTGTTCGGTCAGCAGAAAGCGCAGTGCGCCTTCGATTGCCGCATCGGCGCCCGCGCCGACTTCGAGCAGGTTGGCGGTCGCGCCCTTCTTGCCGATCTCCTTGCCGAGAGACTTGGTGAAACCGCGCAAGGCCATCGACACGGTGTAGGCGCCGAGGGAATCGTTCGCCGCCGCGGCACGCGAGACGATGACGATGCGGCCGTTGGCGGCCAGGCGCGACAGGCGCGGCTGCAGAAAATCGTAGAGCTGTCGCAGGCCGGCGACGCTGTCGAGTCCGCTGGCATCGAAGACGAAAGCATGCGGCGGCTTGCCCTCGCCGGGCGCCTCGGTCTTGAGCGTGATCTGCGCAGCGGCTGCTGCGCGCTTCACCGGCGCCAGCCCGGGGAGTTCGGTGCCGACCACGATCGTGGCGGACATCGCCGCAAGCGCCGCGACCAGAGGCGCCGACAGCTGCGCTTCGGCCGCGCCGCCCAGCAACACCGCCCGGTCTGCCAGCGCATCGAGCAAGTAGGCGGTTTTGGCGCGTCGTAGCCGCGGAGGCGACGGGATGCCCAGCAGCCCGGCGATCTGCTTGCCGAAAGGCGATTGGGTGAAATCCAGCAGGCGATCGCTCATGAGAATCCCAAACGGACGAATGAAAGTGGAAGGAGAACAGGCTCGCGATTATCGCAGCCGCCGTTTGACCAACGTACTGGCGCTCCGGCCAGCGGCCCGCGGCGCGAACGTTGACCGCTTCGTACTCCGGGCAGGATAGTCGCCCGGATCCCCTCCCGGTCGTGAACATGGAGCTGCGCGTGGACATCAAGGCTTTGGTCGTCGGTGGTGGCGCCTTGATCCTGACGGTGTTGATCTACTCGGTGCTGAGCGTGCTGTTTCCGTTGACGCCGACTGTCGAATACCTGCCCCGAGGCGCGAATGCCGAACAGGTGTTCACCGGCAGGATCGCTCCGTCCCTGGCCTTGCCGGCCGACAGCACGCAAACGGCATCAGCCGGCAGCGGCCCCGTCGCGCCGACGCCGGCAATGGCGAGCCCTGGCGATGCGCCCTGGTGGCCCCGGCGCTCGACGCCGGGCCGGTTGAATCTGCTCTACGCGCGACAGGCGCCAGGCCAGCGCGCCGTGGTGCTGCTGTTTGACACCTATTTCGCCAACATCGCGGTGGTCTCGGCCAGGCTGCGCTTGCTCGATGCCGGCGCCAGACCCGTTGCCGGAAACTGGGCCTTCGGCGGCAGCCGCCGCATGCTGATATTCGGCGGGCTGGCGCCGGGACGCTACACCGTGAGCGTCGCTCCAGAACTCGTCAACGAAAGCGGCCAGGCACTGGGCCTGCCGCTGCGCGGGACCGTGACTGTCCACTAGTGTCCTGTCCCGCAGGTTGCTTGATGAGGGCGTCAGCGGCTTCTCGTGCCTGGCAAGGCGTGACGGCCAACCGATGGCGAGGAGGAGCGACGCGGCCAGGCGCGAAAAGACGCGGCGGATTCGCGAGCGTACTGACGGGACGGGCCACTAAGCCAGCTTGCGTTCTTCCTTGGGCGGCGGAGTCCACTGATACAACCAGGTTTCGGTCAGCGGCTTGCCATCGGCGGCCAGGTACAGGCGGATGTCGATCGGCGTGGTGCTGTCGTCGGGCGGGACCACGTCGAACATCGCGCGGTAGCCGCTGACCGATTCCAGTGGCCGTGCCGAGGTGATCTCCAGCTTGCCGCGGGACACGCTCACCATGGCCTCGACCTTGGTCTTGGCGGGCAGCGTCGCCAGATTGTTGCCGGAAAAATCCACCGAGAAGCGCCAGGAGAAATACTCCCGCTTGCGACCGACGACGCCGCCCAGGCCCGCGTACGTCGCCACGCAAATGGCGTTGCTCGGGGTCGCCGGGACATTGCCGCCCCAGTGCAGCCGGTAGGCGAACAGCAGTTCGTCACCGGCCTGCGGTTTCTTGGCCGGGTTCCAGAAGGCGACGATGTTGTCGAACGTCTCGTCGGCGGTGGGGATCTCCACGAGCTGCACCGAGCCTTTGCCCCACCCGCTCTTGGCTTCCACCCACAGGCTCGGCCGGCGATCGTAGAACACGCCGTCGTCCTGATAATGGTCGAAGTTGCGGTCGCGCTGCAGCAGGCCGAAGCCCTGCGGATTCTCGTCCTGGTAGGCATTGAAGCGCAGGTTGCGCGGGTTGAGCAGCGGCCGCCAGATCCATTCGCCAGCGCCGGTGTGCATCGCCAGGCCATCGGAATCGTGGATCTCGGGGCGCCAGTCATTGGCCATGCGTCGATCGTTCTCGCCGGTCTGATACATGCTCGTGCAGGGCGCGATGCCGAGCCGCTCGATGGTCTTGCGCGGGTACAGCGCCGCGTCGATGTCCATCGTTAGAGTCGCGCCCGGCGAGATGATGAAACGGTAGGCGCCGGTGGTGCTCGCCGAATCGAGCAGGCCGTAGACGGTCAGCGATCTGGAATCGGCCGCCGGCTTCTCCAGGTAGTACGAAGTGAAGTTGGGAAACTCCTCCGGCGTCGGCGCGCCGCAGTCGATCGCCAGGCCGCGCGCGGACAGACCGTACTGCCATTCGCCGCCGACGGCGCGGAAGTAGCTGGCGCCCAAGAAAGCGGCGACGTCGCGCGTGTCGTCGGGATGGAAGTTGAGTCGGAAGCCGGCGAAGCCCAGGTCCTTGGGCAGCTTCTTGTTCTTCAGCCCGCTCTTGCCGTAGTCGAACATTGCCGCGTCGTAGGCGATCTCCTGCGCCTGCCCGTTCTCGACCTTGTACATCTTCACCGGGCTCTTGAAGAACAGGCCCAGGTGGAAGAATTTGGCCTTGAACTGCAGATTGTCGTCGGCCCACAGCGCATGCTCGGGGCGGTACTGAATCGCCTGGTAGGCATCCCAGTCCAGCCCCGCGACTTCGGCCGGCAACTCGCCGACGTGGGACTTGTAGGGCTGCTGCGACAAGGCGCGCGCACGGCCCTTGAGGGCGGCGTAGTCGAAGCGCTCGGCGCCGCCGAGAGGTTTGACGGTCGCGGCATTCGCCGCGTTGGCGAACAGCACCGCCGAGGATGGCATTCCGGCGGCGGCGAACGCCGCGGCGGCGCGCAAAAGATCCCTTCTTTGCATTCTTGGCTTCCAGGCTTGTGAGGTGTGCCGGGCCTCGAAGGGCCGGCGGCCAAAAGTTTAGAGCACGCCGAGGATCTTGTCGGGCTGGCTGCTCAAGTGCACCCGGTGCAGCGGGAAATGACAGTAGAACGTGCTGCCGACGCCCGGCTCGCTTTCGATGCTCAGCCGCCCCTCGTTGCGTTCCAGGCCGTGCTTGACGATCGAAAGGCCCAAGCCGGTGCCACCGCTGGCCCGCGAGCGGCCGACGTCGACCCGGTAGAAACGCTCGGTGAGCCGCGGGATGTCGGCCTCGGCGATGCCGATGCCGCTGTCCGCCACCGCCAGATGGGCGCCCTCTTCGTCGCTCCACCAGGACAGGCGGATCACGCCCCCAGCCGGCGTGTAGCGCACGGCGTTGGAAACCAGGTTGCCGAAGATGCTCTGCGCCTCGGTTTCACGTCCGTAGAGGAACAGGTCCGGCTGGATGTTGAATTCGAAACGATGCTGCCCGCCCGACATGGAGCGGGCCTCCATCGCCACCCGTTGCAGCAGCGCCGGCACGTCGAGCGATTCGGGCTTGTGCTCGTAGACGTCCGATTCGAGCCGCGCCAGCTTGAGCATGTCGTTGATCAGCGATTCCATGCGCGCGGCCTGCTTGCGCATCTCCAGCACCGGCATGCGCCAGCCCGGCTGGCTGGCGTTGTCGCGGGTGTCGGGCTCGATCATGTCGATGTAACCGCGCAGAACGGTCAGTGGCGTGCGCAGTTCATGCGAGGCGTTGGATACGAAGTCGCGCCGTGCGGTTTCCAGCCGCCGGATCTCGGAAACATCGCGCACGATCATCAGCCGCTGGTCGTGGCCGTAGGGGATGATGCGCAGCGCCAGCGAAATCGCGCGGTTGATCGGCGACGGCACTTCGGCTTCGCCGTCGTAATCGCCGTCCCGAGCAATGTAGCTGGTGAAGTTGGGATGCCGGATGAGATTGGCCACGCGGATGCCGATGTCCTGGCTGGAGCGCAGCCCCAGCAGCGCCTGCGCCGCGCGGTTGAACCACAGGATGATGCCGTTCTCGCCCAGCACCACCGCGCCGTCGGGCAGCGCCGCGGTCGAAGCCTGGAATTCGGCGACGATCTCGGCCAGCCGTTTCTTGCGTTTGCGGTTGCGCTTTTCCAGGAGCTGCAACGCCTCGAACACTTCGCCCCAGATGCCCGTGGGTTCGGGCAGCGGATGAAGCTTGGGCGCCGCCAGCCACTGCCGCAGATGGCGCAGATGGCGCAGATGGCTCGACACGAACAACAGGACTGCCAGCAGACAACCCAGCAGGGTCTCGGACATCGTCCATCCGGCGGCGCCGCCGACGCCGGCATAGAGGCCGAGCTTGAACAGTTCCTCGCGCCAGACCGCCGATCGGAAGGGGCGTCTCTTCGACGGCTTGGTGCGCTCGGCCGAAGAGCGGGCAGGCGCGGCGGTGGAATCTTCCGCTACCGGCCGCTCACCATCCATGATGGTCAGACCTTCTCGGAGAACCGGTAGCCGGTGCCGCGCACGGTCTGAATCATGCCGTCGAACCCGTGCGGCGCCAGCGCTTTGCGCAAGCGCCGGATATGTACGTCAACGGTGCGCTCTTCGACATACACGCTCTGGCCCCAGACCCGGTCCAATACCTGTTCGCGAGTGTAGACCCGATCCTGGTGGCTGACGAAGAAATGCAGCAGCCGGTACTCGGTCGGCCCGAGGCGCACCGGTGCACCCTTGGCGGTGACGCGCTGGCTGGCGGCGTTGACCTCCAGGCCCGCGACCGCCAGGGTTTCTTCCTCCCCGCCCGGTACCGAGCGGCGCATCACGGCCTGGATGCGCGCGATCAATTCGGGAAAGGAGAACGGCTTGGAGACATAATCGTCGCAGCCGGTATTCAGGCCGCGCACCTTGTCCTCCTCCTCGACGCGCGCGGTGACCATGATGATCGGCACGTCGCGCGTGATCGCATTGCCCTTTAGCTCGCGTGAGAACTCGATGCCGGAAACCCCGGGCATCATCCAGTCCATCAGGATCAAATCGGGCTGCTCCTCGGCGATGCGAAGCCGGCCTTCGCCCGCGTTGCCTGCGAGGGACACCCGGAACTCCGCGCGCTCGAGAGCGAACTTGAGCATTTCACGGATCGGAGCTTCGTCCTCTACGACCAGGATCAGCTTGTTGGACATTCGCATGCGGTATTAGGGACGTTCCTCGGATGTTACAGCCGGCTTGTTTCAATTTATTGACATGTGCGCGGGAAGGCTACCGCCTGTCAAGGCGCCAGTGAGCGCTCGACTTTTTCGCGCACATCGGCCGACAGTGGCTGGGTCGCAAGCTCCGCCAGGACGCCGCGCAAGGTCTGGTCCAGCGGCGCCGCGCAGTCGCGCCAGCCGAGCAGGCCGTCCGCAAGCTTGGCGGCGATCTGCGGATTATGGCGGTCCAGCTGGCCGACCTGTTCGGCCAGCAGCCGGTAGCCGGCGCCATCTGGACGGTGATAGGCGCGAAGGTTCTCGCGCCAGAATGCTCCAAGCACCGCGCGCACACGGTTGGGATTGGGCACGTAGTCCGGATGCTTCAGCAGGGCACCGACCCGCTCGACGCCGCCCTCGACCGCCGACCCCGCCTGCAGCGCGAACCACTTGTCCAGCACCAGGGGTTCATGCCGCCAACGCGCCAGAAAAGCCGCCATGGCGGCCTCGCGCTGCGGGCAGGCGATGTCGTTGATCGCGGCCAGCGCGCCGAAGGAAACGGTCATGTTGGGCGAGTCCGCGCGGCTCTGGCAGAGATCCAGAACCCGTGACGCGCGCGTGGCCGCCAGATACCAGAGCGCGACGTTGGACAGCGCACGCCGGCCCGCATCCTGGACACCCGCTTCTGTCGGCGCCGCGGCCGCCCAGACCGATAGAGGGCCGGTCAGGGACTGGGCGACACGCAGACGCAGAGCGTCGCGCGCCGATGTCAGGCGCTGCGCGTCGAGCGGCTGCACCTGCGAGGCCAGGTAGCTCTCCGATGGCAGGCGCAGCAGCTCCGCCAGCAAGGCGCGGTCTTCCACCGGGCGCGCGGCAAGCATCTGGAATGCCGATATCAGCGCGCGGCTGTCGTGCGCGGGCGTGCCGGTCAGATGTTCGAAGAAGGCATTCAGCAGCAGCCGCTGGCCGGCCTCCCAGCGTGCGAAGCCGTCGTCCTCGTGCAGCAGCAGATTCACCAGCTGATCGGCGGAATAGGCGTACTGCAGATGCACCGGTGCCGAGAAACCGAGCAGGAACGACGGCGTCGGCCGCATCGGCTGATCGCCGAGCACCAGCGTCGCGGACTCTTCCTCAAGCACCAGCAGCTCACCGGTGGGCATCAATGGCGGCTGCGCCGCGAGATCCAGAGACCGCCCATGGCCGTCGCGCAGAGCGAGGCGGATCGGAATCGTCAGCGGCAGTTTGGTGGCGGCCTTGGGCGTGGGCGGCGTGCTCTGCCGCAGATGCAGGCGATAGGTGCCGCTGTGCGCGTCGTAGTCGTCCGTCGCGGTCACCACCGGAGTGCCCGCCTGCGAATACCAGCGCCGGAACCCATCCAGGTTGCGGCCACTCACGGACTCATGGGCGGCGAGAAAATCCTCGATGGTCGCGGCCGACCCATCGTGCCGGCGCAGATATTCCTGCACGCCGCGGATGAAGACTTCGCGCCCCAGCAAGGTCTGGATCATGCGCACGATCTCGGCGCCTTTCTCGTACACCGTCGCGGTGTAGAAATTGTTGATTTCGACATAGGAATCGGGCCGCACCGAATGCGCCATCGGCCCGGCGTCTTCGGTGAACTGGAAGGTACGCAACTGACGAACTTCGGCGATGCGATGCACCGCGGCGCCGTTCATGTCGGCGGAAAAACTCTGATCGCGGAAAACCGTGAGCCCCTCCTTGAGCGACAGCTGGAACCAGTCGCGACAGGTGACGCGATTACCGGTCCAGTTGTGGAAATACTCGTGCGCGATCACCGCCTCGACCGCCTCGAAGTCGGCGTCGGTGGCGGTCTCCGGCGACGCCAGCACGTAGCGGGCGTTGAACAGGTTGAGCCCCTTGTTCTCCATCGCGCCCATGTTGAACTCGCGCGCCGCCACGACCATGTAGACATCCAGGTCGTACTCGAGGCCATAAACGGATTCGTCCCAGCTCATCGCCCGCTTCAGCGAAGCCAGGGCATGAGGCACGCGCGCCTGATTGCCGTGATCGACATAGAAGCGCAGCGCCACCTCGCGTCCCGACGCAGTGCGATGCTGCCCTTCCACGCAAGCCAGATCGCCGGCGACCACCGCGAACAGATAACAGGGCTTTGGATGCGGGTCTTCCCACAAGGCGAAGTGACGACCGTCTTCGGCGGCGCCTTGCTCCAGGCAGTTGCCGTTGGAGAGCAGCACCGGATAACGCGTTGCGTCAGCCTCCAGGCGCACGCGGAACAGGCTGAGCACATCGGGCCGGTCGGGGAAATAGGTGATGCGCGAAAACCCGCGCGCCTCGCACTGGGTGCACAGCATCGCGCCGGATCGGTAGAAGCCTTCCAGCGAAGCGTTGGCGTCCGGGTCCAGGCGGGTGACGATGCGCAGGGTGAAGCCAGAGGGCGGCGCGTCCAGGCGCAGGTGCTCTTCGTCGCGGGAATAGTCGGTGCCGCTCAGTTGCCGGCCATCGAGGTCGAGCGAAAGCAGATCGAAACCGCGCCCGTCGAGAATCAGCGGCGCTTGCGAGGCGGCCGCATCGGCGCGGCGGATCTGCAGCGTGGCGGTCACGGTGGTGCGCTCGCGGATATCGAAGTCGAGATCGACACGCTCGACGCGGTAGTCGGGCTCGCGGTAATCCTGGCGGCGTACTTCGGTGGACACGGTCATCGGCGATCATCGGAAGTGGATGGGCGATTGTATCGTCCCGCCCGATCGACACTTCGTCTGGCCGGATCGATGACGAGGGTTCAAGATGCGCCGAACCGGAGATTGCCGATGAGCACTGCGACCGATCTGATCCACAAGCTGCCCGCCGCCTTCGATGCGGCCGCGGCGGCGGGTACCGACTGCACGATTCAGTTCGACATCTCGCAGCCGATGCACGTGGTCATCCGCGACGGGCATTGCCACGTCGGCGACGGCGCCGCGGCGTCGCCCGATGTCACGGTGAGCATGCAGGACGAGGATTTTATCGCGCTGATGACCGGCGAGCTCAACGGCATGACCGCTTTCATGACCGGCAAGCTGTCGGTCGACGGCGATCTGATGCTGGCGCAGCGGATCACGCAATTCTTCGATGCCAGCAAGCTGGGCTGAAGCCGCGCCGCAAGCGGCTTTCGAATTGCAGCAGACCCCCGACGGCCTGGCGCTGCGCGCCGTCCACCGCCGTGACTGGGAACCGCTGGTGCTGGACTGGACCTCGACGGAGATTCGCCGGCGCGTCGCGGCCGGGCGCCGCCAGCTGCTGCCGCGCGCTCTCGGGCTGCACAAGAAGCCGGGCTTACGGATCGTCGACGCCACCGCCGGACTCGGTCGCGACGGCTTCACCCTGGCCGCGCTCGGCGCCGAGGTCACGCTGATCGAACGGCAGCCACTGGTGGCAGCGCTGCTGCGCGACGCGCTTCGACGGGCACTCGATGCACCAAGCACGCATCAGGCCGCGCAGCGCATCCGCATCGTCGAGGCCGACGCGCAGGCCTGGCTGTCACGCCCGGACCAGCCGATCGACGCCATCCATCTCGACCCGATGTACCCCGACGACGGCAAGACCGCGCTGCCACAGAAAGCCATGCAGATGCTGCGTGCGCTCGGCGGCGGCGACACCGACGCGCAGATGCTGCTGGCGGCGGCACTGGCAAGCGCGGCGCGGCGCGTCGCCGTCAAGCGCGCGATCGGCGCGGACTGGCTCGGAGGAGTTCGGCCCGATCTGCATCTGAAAGGCACGCAGGCGCGTTACGATATCTATCTCCTCTCGATCTAGCCGCACCGCGCCATGCGCACGCTCACCCTGGTTCGCCACGCCAAATCCTCCTGGGCCGACGAACAACTCGACGACTTCCACCGTCCTCTCAACGAACGCGGCCTGCGCGACGCGCCTTTGATGGCCGAGCGTTTCGTTCACGGCCTCAAGGAGACGGTGAGCCTGGTATCGAGCCCGGCGACACGCGCCGCCGCCACTGCCGAAATTTTCGCCCAGGCTTGCAGGATCGCACCCGCCCGCATCCGCCTGGAACCGGCGATCTACGAAGCCAGCAGCGCCGATCTGTTGCACGTGGTCCGGGCTCTGGACGACGCCGACGCCAACGTGCTGCTGTTCGGCCACAATCCGGGCTTGAGCGATTTCTGCCATCTGCTGGCGCGCTGCGACTTCGCCGACATGCCCACCTGCGCGATCGCGCGGATCGACTTCGATCTGGATCACTGGAATCTGGTGGGCCCCGGCAGCGGACGTCTCGTGGCTTATTCCTATCCCAAGGAACGCCAGTGATTCAGAGGCGCTGCAGCCCTCGCACGAAGCGCTGCGCGTTTTCCCGGTAGATCAGCGCCGGACGCCGCAGGTCTTCGATCTCCGCCGGCGTGAGTTCGCGCACCACCCTGGCCGGCGATCCGTGGATCAACACACCGTCGGGAAACTGCTTGTTCTCGGTGACCAGGCTGTTGGCGCCCACCAGGCAGTTCTTGCCGATGCGCGCCCGGTTGAGGATCACCGACTTCATGCCGATCAGGGTGTTGTCACCGATCCGGCAGCCATGCAGCATCACCAGGTGGCCGATGGTGCAGCCGTAGCCGATCTGCAGCGGAATGCCGGCGTCGGTATGCAGCACCGAGCCGTCCTGGACATTGCTGTTCTCGCCGATTCGCAGCTCGTCGTTGTCGCCGCGCAATACGCAGTTGAACCAGACGCTGGCGCCAGCCTCCAGCACTACCTTGCCGATGACCTGCGCGCTGTCGGCGACGAAGTTGTCGCCGAGCAACTGCGGGCTGGCGTCATCGAGTTGGTAGAGCATTGGCCGAGTATAGCTTTGCGCCCGCATCGACAAGCCGAGCCGCCTTTCGCCTACCATCGACTTTGCGCTCCCCTTCACCAAACCTCACAAGCCCCTCATGAATCAACGATTGCCGGCCTTCAAGGCCTACGATATCCGCGGCCGCGTGCCGGACGAACTCAACCCCGACATCGGCTATCGCCTGGGCATCGCCTATGCCGATCGTTTCAAGCCCAGGCGCGTCGCCCTGGGCCGCGACATCCGCCATTCGTCACTACCGCTGCTCAGGGCTCTGGCGCACGGCTTCAACGCGCGCGGTGTAGAGGTGCTGGATATCGGCCTGTGCGGCACCGAGGAGGTTTACTGGGCGGCGCAGCAGGCCGGCGTCGACGGCGGCATCGAAGTCACCGCCAGCCACAACCCGATGGACTACAACGGCATGAAGCTGGTCCGCGGCGACGCGATTCCGGTGTCCGGGGATACCGGGCTGCGCGAGATCGAGCAGGCGGTCGCCGCGTCCGACGCGCGTTGCCCGGAAGGCGAGCCGAAGATGACGCCAACGAGCTTTCGCGAAAGCTATATCCGGCATCTGCTGGGCTATGTCGACCTGTCCGCCCTCAGGCCGCTGAAGATCGTGGTCAACGCCGGCAACGGCGTCGCCGGCAGTGTGGTCGACGCGCTCGAACCCTATCTGCCGTTCGAGTTCATCAAGGTGCATCACCAGCCCGACGGCGATTTCCCCAACGGCATTCCCAACCCGCTGTTACCCGAGATGCGTGCGCCGACGGCAGAAGCGGTCAAGGCCCATGGCGCCGACTTCGGCGTCGCCTGGGACGGTGATTTCGATCGGTGTTTTCTGTTCGACGAGCACGGCGGATTTATCGAGGGCTACTACATCGTCGGCCTGCTCGCCGCGGCGCTGCTGAAGAAAGAACCGGGCGGCAAGATCATCCACGACCCGCGGCTGACCTGGAACACCATCGACATCGTCGAGGCCGCCGGCGGCAGGCCGATCCAGTCCAAGACCGGCCATGCCTTCATTAAGGAGCGCATGCGCTCGGAGAATGCGATCTACGGTGGCGAGATGAGCGCACACCATTACTTTCGCGACTTCGCCTACTGCGACAACGGCAACATTCCTTGGCTCCTGGTGGCGGCGCTGGTCTGCGAAAGCGGCAAGCCGCTGTCCAGACTCGTCGAGGAGCGCATGAAGGCGTTTCCGGCCAGCGGCGAGATCAATCGCAAGGTCGCGGACGTGGCGGCGACCATCGCCAAAATCGAGAGCGCCTATGCGCCGCTCGCCCAGGCGATCGACCGCACCGACGGCATCAGCCTGGACTTCGGAACCTGGCGCTTCAATCTGCGCGGTTCCAACACCGAGCCGGTGCTGCGTCTGAACGTCGAGTCGCGTGGCGATGCGGCTTTGATGAACGCCAAGACCGGTGAACTGCTCGGCCTGATCGACGGCTGAGGTTTCTAGCCCGCAGCAGCCGCAGGCGCGGTCTTCGACCGCTGGCGCGGCCTCGCCGAAAGCGTGAAGCCGTGGCCATGGTCGAGGAGATATTCCAGCCACTTGCCCAGCATCAGATTGCGGCGCCACTGCTCGTTCAAGAACTGCCAGGCCTTGCGATCGGCCTCGTCCTCGGCCTGCCAGGGCGGGCGGTGACTGCATTCCAGCGCCTCGGCCATCGACGCGTCGCGATAGACCCGCACCCAGATGTCCGGCTGACGGCGCAGGCCTTCCGCGTCGATGAATTCGTAGGTGAGCTTGAAGGTGACGGTGTAGCGATCGCGCTCGCGTACCGTCAGATGCAAGGGCAGGTCCGAGGCGGAACGCGAAACCGCCTCCTGAAACGGAATCTCCAGTTCGGGTATCAGGCGTTCGATCAGCCGGTAGTTGCGCTCGTAGAGATCGAGCAGCTGCGCCAGGCGGCGGTTCTGGCCGCTGGGATAGCCGGCGTCGGGGGTGTAGTTGACGGACATTGCGGGACTATAAGGCTTGCCGGAACTCTTTCAAGACTTGTTTTTTCGCTTCCAATGGGCATTCGGCGGCGGCTACAGTGGACGGCCCAGCCCCACTGCAGCCGAGGATTCATGTCCGTCCGCGAAATCGCCACCAAGCCTTACCCCGATCAGAAGTCCGGCACCGCGGGCCTACGCAAGAAAGTGGTGGTGTTCCAGCAACCGCATTACCTGGAGAACTTCCTGCAGTCGATCTTCGACGTGGAACCCTCCCTGCGCGGCAACACCCTGGTCATGGGCGGCGACGGCCGCTACCACAACCGCACCGCGATCCAGACCGCCATTGCCATGGCTGCGGCCAACGGCATATCGAAGGTCATCGTCGGCCAGGGCGGCATCATGTCGACGCCCGCGTCCAGCCACCTGATCCGCATCCACAACGCCGCCGGCGGCTTCGTCTTCACGGCGAGCCACAATCCGGCCGGCCCGGAGGGCGACTTCGGCATCAAGTTCAATATCGCGGGTGGCGGCCAGGCGGGCGAGGCGCTGACCGATCGCATCTTCGAAACCAGCAAGACGCTGAGCCGCTACCGCATCGACGACGGCGCCAGCATCGACCTGGACCGTCGCGGCACCCAGCAGCTCGGCGCCATGCAGATCGAGGTGGTCGACTGCGTCGAGGACTACTCGAAGCTGATGCAGACCTTGTTCGACTTCGATCGCATCCGCGACTGGTTCAAGAAAGATCACACGCTGTGCTTCGATGCGATGCACGCCGTCACCGGGCCCTACGCGCAGCGCATTTTCGTCGAACAGCTCGGTGCGCCCGCGCGCAGCGTCGTCAACGCCAGCCCGCTGGAAGATTTCGGTGGCGGGCATCCCGACCCCAACCTGATTTACGCCAAACCCCTGGTCGATCTGATGTTCTCCGACGCGGCGCCGGAGCTTGGCGGTGCCTCCGACGGCGACGGCGATCGCAACATGATATTGGGGCGCGCGGTGTTCATCTCTCCAGGCGATTCCCTGGCCATGCTCGCCGACCATCTCGATCAGTTGCCGGGCTACCGCAAGGGGCTCGCGGGGGTGGCGCGATCGATGCCGACCTGCCGCGCTCTCGACGTGGTGGCCAAGGCGCGCGGCCTGGATTGCTACGAGACGCCGACCGGCTGGAAGTTCTTCGCCAACTTGCTCGATGCTGGCCGCATCACGCTCTGCGGCGAAGAAAGCTTCGGCACCAGCTCCAACCATGTCCGCGAGAAGGATGGCGTCTGGGCGGTTCTCGCCTGGCTCAACGTGCTGGCGCAGACCGGGCTGTCGGTGCGCCAGATCGCCGATCGCCACTGGCAACGCTACGGACGTCACTACTACGCCCGCCACGACTACGACGAACTACCCACCGCAGTTGCCAGCGACGTCATGCAGGGCCTGCTGGCGCGGACGGCCAAGCTCAAGGGCAGCAAGTTCGGCAGCTGGACGGTAAGCCAGGCCGATGAGTTCAACTACCGTGATCCGGTCGACGGCAGCACCGCGTCCGCCCAGGGTCTGCGCGTGGTGTTCGGCGAGGCGGCACGGGTGATCCTGCGGCTGTCGGGCACGGGCACCAAGGGCGCCACGCTGCGTGTGTACCTGGAGCGTTTCGAGACCGCGGCAGACCGGCTCGACCTCGACAACGGCGAGGCGCTGGCGCCGCTGGCGGTGATCGCCGAATCGCTCGCGCGGATCACCGAGATCACCGGCCGCAAGACGCCCGACGTCGTGACCTGAGCCCGGCTAGACGACAGGATCGCGGCGGCCGTCGCCGCGATCTTGGGCCGCACCCGCTCCGGTTCTCGGTTCGCGTCGGAACGTGACCGGCTCGCGGGGCCGCGGCGAACGGCGGCCGGCGATGCGGTGCGCCAGCAACAGGCATTCGTACACGAGCCAGCCGAAGAATAGACCCAGCACCAGCGGCGCGCGCGTTGCCAGCAGGTTCGCGAGCAGCCGCGGCAAATTGTATTTATAGAGCCCCTTGAAAATGCCGATCAGCGGGTGCGCGCGTGTCAGCAGGCCCAGGTTCCGCGCCGCGAAATCGACGCCGCCGCGGCCCTTGGCGGCAGCGCGCAGCAGCAGGTCCTCGCCGGGTTTTCCCGCTTGCAGCAGATCCAGCGCCGGCTTCTCGCCGACCCACAGCGCAAAGCCGCCGCTGGGACGCTGCGCCACGCGGGCCGCAGCCTTGAGCACCAGCGGATCGTCGACGTGCTTGAGAATCGCCACCGCCGCGGCCGGCTGCACCGCGCGCGCGAGGCTCGCGGCGTCGCCGGCGACCTCGACGACGGGTGCGAGGTTGCGCTCCTCCGCGGCAGTCCCGAGCAGCTTGACCAGGCGACGCGCGAAAGCCTCGGACAAGGCGCCGACGCGGCGCGCGAACTTGAGGACGGCGGTCCCGAAGTCGGCGGTCGGGATTGCCGTGAGCACGATGCCGGCCGCCGAGAGCGCCACGATCACCTCGTCGGTCTCTTCTCCGCGCAAGCGTCGGCCGCCCTGGATGACCAGGTCGCGCACGTCGCCGAAGACGAACAGATCCGCTACCACCGCGCCCGCCAACGCCTCGACCGAATCGCCGGTGCCGGTCAGCGCGCCCTGGCCGGCGTCGCCCAGACGGCGCAGCCAGTCGTCGCGGAAAATTTGGATCTGGTTGCGTTCCAGCTCGAAGGCATTGCGCGTCGCCACATCGGTGCTGGCGGCGAGCCCGGCGTCCACGACGAGCAGCGCTTCGGAGAACCGTTCCGCCTTGCGCAATGCTTCGGCCTGGGCGAGGTAGTCGTAGTCCGGCATTGCCATCAGCGCCGCGTTGGTGTCCCAGGCCGGCAGGGCTTGCGCGCTCAGCCACACCAGGCCAGCCGCCAGCGCGACCCACAGTAGCGACCACAGCACGGCGAAAAAACGACGCATAGAGTCCTGCACCCTGCCGCACGACAGCCGTACGGGTAAGCAACCATAGCCGCTTTGCAGGCGGCGTTGTGAAGGGCCGGCGTGCGATCAAACCGTCGCGATCAGCGCTTGCATAGCCGCCCAGTCGATCACGCTCACGCCGAGCTTTTCCGCCTTCGCCAGTTTCGATCCGGCGGCTTCGCCTGCCAGCACGTAGTGGGTGTTCTTGGAAACGCTGCCCGACACCTTGCCGCCCTGGGATTCGATCAGCGCCGCCGCCGCCTCGCGACTCACACCCGGAAGCGTCCCGGTGATGACCAAGGTCTTGCCGGACAGCGCGCCCACGGCAGCGGTGCGCGGCGCCTCCCAGCGCAAGCCCGCGGCCAGCAGTTGCGCGATGACGTCGCGGTTGCGTGGCTCGTTGAAAAAGTGGACGAGGTGCGCGGCAACGGTTGGCCCGACATCGGCGACGGCGCGCAACAACGGGAAGCGATCCTTGGTTTTGAGCGAATCGTCATGCTCGGTGGATGCGTCGGCCTCGGTCGCCGCATAGAGCGCGTCGATGCCGCCGAAGTGCCGCGCCAGATCGCGCGCCGTGGTTTCGCCCAGTTGCGGACAACCCAGAGCGAACAGGAACCGCGCGAAGGAGGTGCTGCGGCTGGCGTCGATGCCGGCGATCACATTGGCCGCGGACTTGTCGCCCATGCGTTCCAGGCCGGACAGCGCGGCGGCATCAAGCCGATAGATGTCCGCGGGAGACGCGACTTGCGCAGTTTCGATCAGCTGCGACAGCAGCCTCTCGCCGAGCCCTTCGATATCCATCGCCTTGCGCGAAACGAAGTGCACCAGCGCGCCGTGCAACTGCGCGCGGCAGGACAGCCCGTTGCTGCAACGCGCGACAACTTCGCCCTCGACCCGCTCGACAGCGCCGCCGCAGACCGGACACTGCGCCGGCAGAACGATCGGCGGCCGCGCCTCGTGCGCCGCCTCCTCGGCAGCGTCGTCCAGCACCACGCGCACGACTTCGGGGATCACGTCGCCGGCCCGCCGCAGCACCACGGTGTCGCCGACGCGCACGTCCTTGCGCTGTACCTCGTCCATGTTGTGCAGCGTCGCGTTGCTGACATTGGCGCCGCCGACGAAAACCGGCGCCAGGCGCGCAACGGGCGTCAGGGCCCCGGTACGGCCCACCTGGAATTCGACGTTCTGCAACAGCGTGCGCGCTTTTTCGGCGGCGAACTTGTAAGCGCAGGCCCAGCGCGGCTCGCGCGACACCGATCCGAGTTCGTCGCGCCCGGCCAAGGCGTCGAGCTTGAACACGACACCGTCGATGTCGAAGCCCAGCGAGGCGCGTTCCAGCGCGGTCTTGTCGAAATAGGCCAGGCAGCCGTCGACGCCTTGCACGGTGGCGACACGTTCGGACACCGGGAATCCCCAGTCCCGCAACTGCGCCAGCACTTCGGCATGCGTCTTCGGCAACCGCCAGTTTTCGGCGAAGCCGACACCATAGGCGTAGAAAGCCAGCGGTCGCCGGGCGGTGATGCGGGCGTCGAGCTGGCGCAGGCTGCCGGCGGCGGCGTTGCGCGGATTCACCGGCGCTTTATCGCCGGTGATCGCAGCCTGTTCGACCATGCGCCGGAAACCCTCCCAGGGCAGAAAGACTTCACCGCGCACCTCGATGATCGCTGGCGCCGCGCCGCGCAGACGCAGAGGAATCTGCCTGAGGGTCCGCAGATTGGCGGTGATGTCTTCGCCGCGCTCGCCGTCGCCGCGGGTGGCGCCGCGGATGAGCAGGCCATCGTCATAGGTCAGCGAAACCGCCAGGCCGTCGAGCTTGGGTTCGGCGGCGTAGTCCGCGCTCGCGACATTCAAGGTCTCACGCACCCGTCGGTCGAAGTCGGCCAGCTCGGCGGCGTCGGCACATTTTCGCAGCGACTGCATCGGCTGACGATGACGCACCTCGGCGAATTCGCGCGCAGGCGCGGCGCCGACGCGCTGCGTCGGCGAATCGGCGCTGATCAGTTGCGGATGCTCGGCTTCCAGTTTTTGTAGTTCATCGAACAGACGGTCGTATTCGGCGTCCGACACGCTCGGATCGTCGAGCACGTGGTAGCGATGATTGTGCTCGGCCAGCTCCAGACGCAGCTGGGCGGCGCGCCGGGCAGGTTTCATCCTGGCGTCATGCCTGTGCCGTACGGGCCCAGGCCTCCACGTCCGCCTGCAGCGCGCGCATCAGCTCGGAGCTGAGGGGCTGCTTCTTGCTGTCGTAGACCTCGGCGTTGAGTGCTCGCGCCAGCGCCTGGGCGGTGGCCAGCAAATCGTGCAGGGCGCTGACCGGCTTCATCGGCCCAGGCAGTACCAGGAAAGCCGACAGCCCCGGTGTCGAGAACTGCGCGGCGTCGGCGGGTACCAGCACGCCTGGCTTGACCAGGCTGGCGACGGAGAACACCGGCTGGTCCCGGATCATCCGGTGGTAGATCTGCTTGTTGCCGTAAGCCAGGCCTTGCGCGGCCAGGACGCTGTGCAGCTTGGTGCCGGTGATCACCCCGCCCTCGCGCTCGACCAGCAGCAGCGCGATGATTTTCTGTGCCGGCCCTTTCTTGGCGACCACCGGCTTGGCAACCGCTGGCGGCGGCATCGCATCGTTGGAAGCCTGAGCCCGCGCCGGCGCGGTCGGCGCTGTTGCGGCCGCCGAGCGCACCCAGGGCGGCAAACGCTCGGGCGGCGGCGGCGCCACAGGCGCGGCTTCGTCCGGGGCGGGAGAATCCAGCGAAGGCGCCACGCGCCGGCGAGCGCGGCCGACGCCGAATTCGTCGAACTGGCCACCGCCGAGCGGCGCGATCACCGGTACGTCGTCATGCGGTGGCGTTTCTGTCGGACCTGCTTCCGGCGCGGTCATCGGCGCGATGACCGGTCGCAGTTGCGGCACGGCGGCCGGGGCGGACAGGCGCCGGGGCGCCGAAAGTCCGAGCGAGGCCGGCGCTTCGGCCTGCTGATCGCTCGCGGCTTGCTCGAAGGCCTGAAACAAGGGCGTCGAACGGCTTGCGTTGGCAGGTTGCGCAAAGATGTCGAGTTGCTCGCGCGCCGGTTCGGCCTCTTCTGCGCTGCCCTGGGTCGCGTCGCTCCGGATCGAGGCGCCTCGCTGCCGGCGGCTGATGACAACGACGGCGACGACGATCGCCACACTCAAAATCAACAGGGCCCATTGCAGTGCGCTCATGCCGGTTCGCCTCCTTGGATGCTCGGACTCTTCAGGTCTGGAACGGCTTGACCTCGGCGGCCGGCGGTCTGGCCTCCACTACGCCCGCCAGGGCCACCGCCTGCGACACGTCCACGCTTACCAGGCGCGACACGCCGGGCTCCTGCATGGTGACGCCGTGAAGGTGGCTGACCAGTTCCATGGTGATCTTGTTGTGGGTGATGATAATGAACTGCACGCCCGCCGACATTTCCCGGACGATCTCACAGAAGCGCCCGACATTGGCATCGTCCAGTGGCGCGTCGACTTCATCCATCAGGCAGAACGGCGCCGGGTTCAACTGGAACAGCGCCAGCAGCAGAGCGACCGCGGTCATCGCCTTCTCGCCGCCGGAGAGCATCTGGATCGACGAATTGCGCTTGCCGGGCGGGCGCGCCATGACGCGTACGCCGGTATCCAGCAGATCGTCGCCGGTGAGTTCCAGATACGCCTCGCCGCCGCCGAAGAGCTTGGGGAAACGATCGCGGAAAATGGCGTCGACCTGGTCGAAGGTGGTCTTGAAGCGATCCTTGGTTTCAAGATCGATCTTGCGGATCGCCTCTTCCAGCGTGTCGAGCGCGCCGGCGAGGTCGGCGTTCTGGTCCGCCAGATAATTTTCCCGGCCCTGCGCTTCTTCAAGCTCCTGGATGGCGGCCAGGTTGATGGCGCCCAGCCTGTCGATACGGCGCTGGGTCTGGGCCAGTTTTTCTTCCCAGGCCTGCAGATCGGCGTTGTCGTCCAGCGCATCGGCAACCATCTGTCGTTGCAGGCCGCTCTCCTCGCAGGCCTGCTCCAGCAATTGCGCGATGCCTTCGCGACGCGCTCTCAGATTCTCGAACTCCAGGCGCGCCTGCTGCAGCGCGTCCTGGGCAGCCTCGCGGGCGTGCTCGGATTCGCGCTGCCTGAGTTGAGCGGCGGTGGCCGCGGTGTCGAGAGCGTTGAGCGTTTCGCGGGCGGTGCGCAGGATCTCGCGGGCCTGTGCGACGCCGTCGCGGGCGACGAGGACTTCGCCTGCCTGCTCATCCACCGGCGCCTCGAGTTCCTCGGCCTCGCGTTGTCGGCCGCTGCGCTGATGGGACAGCAGCTCATGGCTCTGCTCGAGGTCGTGCAGGGTCTGATTGAGCGCGGCGATGGCGCTGCGCTTGCCGGCGAGATGCACCTGTACCTGATTGCGGCTCTGCGTGGCCTGCGCCGCCACGCCGCGCAGGCGACTGACGGCATCACGCGCCTTGGCGAGCGTCTGCTGCAGCGTCACGCGCTCGTCCCGCAGACGCTGGGCAATCGCTTCCAGCTCGGCAAGACGGACGCGCGACTGTTCCAGTTCACCGGCGTTCTGCGCGCGCTGCAAACCCAGGGTGTCGATTTCGCGACCCAAGGCTTCGATGCGCACCTGCGTCTGTTCCAGGCGCACCTGCTGAGCCTGGCGGAACGCCAGGCGCTGGGCGTGACGTCCGCGGGTCTGCTCGAAGCGCGGCGCGATTTCACGACGTTCCGCTTCCTGCTGCTGCTGTGTCTGGCGCAGTGCGGCCAGCTCCTGCTCTCGGCTTGCGACCAGGCCGGCATGATCTTGCGCCTGAAGCCGCAACTGCTTGAGCAGAGCCTCGCGGGCGATGACGCCGCTGCGGTCGGAATCGCTGCGCGGATAGCGCGTCCAGCCTTGTCCGGCCCAGGTTCCACTACGGGTGATCACCGACTCACCCGGAGCCAGGGCGTTGAGACGATCGGGGTTCAGTTCCGCGTCTTCTATCCGATAAATGCCGTGCAACAACTCGAGGAGCGCCGAAGGGCCGCTCACCGCCGCGGCGAGCTGGCGCAGATCCGAAGCACCGGCCACGGCATGTGCATAGAGCAGGGCCGCGCCGGATTTGGGTCCAGACGTGGACAAGGCAGGGGCGTCTGGCGGCTCGCTCAGTAACGGCGCCTGCAGCCAGCCCTCCAGCACCTGTTCGACCGCGCCCTCCCAGCCATCGTCTACCGTGAGGACGTTGGCCAGACGCGGCGCGTCATCCAGTCCGCGTCGACGCAGCCAGGCATTCAACTCGACGTCGTCCTGGCGCAGAGCGGCCTGCTGCAGGGTTTCGAGCGATGACAGGCGGCCGCGAGCGGCCTGGAGCTGCTGACGGGCTTCATGCAGGGACGCTTCAAGAGACGACCGCTGTTCGCGCAGGCCTTGCAGATCACGGTCCAGACTCTGCAGCCGTGCTTGCATCGCGGACTGTTCGGCGGCGAGCTGTTCCAGATCGCGGTCGGCTTCGGCCACCGACACTTCAATAGGGCCGGCATTGAGCGTGCCGCGCTCGGTGCTCAGACGCTTGAGACGTTCGTCGACCTGGAACAACGCGCGGTCGAGCCCCTGAGCGCGGACTCGCTCGCCCTCGGTCTGGAATAGCGGCTGTTCGGAACGCGCCTGGAACGCGTCCCACGACGACTGATGGCTTTGCTGCTCGGTTTCCGCGCGCGCGAGTTGCTCCTGTGATTCGATGGAGACGCGCTCGGTGTGCTCGGCCTGCGCGTCGAGCGTTCTGGTTTCGCGCGCCAGGGTTTCCAGCCGGGCCTGCTCGGCGTGACGTCGACGTTCGAGCTCGGCGAGTTGGCGCATCAACTGATCCAGTTCCTTGAGCTTGAGCGCCTTCAACTCACGCGCATGGCTCAAGCTCTGCTCATGGCGCGCCAGGCGAGCCTCCGCCTCAAAGAGCACAGTCTGCTCGGCTGCCAGCTTGGCCTGCGCTTCGCGCTGTGCCACGTCGGCCTGGACACAAAGCGACTCATTGTCGGTCACCGCTGTACGGGACGTTTCAAGCAACGACTGCAGCGAGGCGATCGACGATTCATGGCTGCGACTCTGCGCGGCCAGGGCGCGTTCGCGCAGGATCAGAATCTCGGTCTTGAGAACCCGTTCCTGCTGCTTGAACTCGCGATATTTTTCCGCGTTCGCAGCTTGCTTGCGCAACACGTCGAGCCGGGCTTGCAGCTCGCTGCGCAGATCACTCAGGCGCGCGAGATTTTCCCGGGTCTGGCGGATGCGGCCTTCGGTTTCGCGGCGGCGCTCCTTGTACTTGGAAATGCCGGCGGCCTCTTCCAGCCAGGTGCGCAGTTCGTCGGGCTTGGCCTCGATCATGCGCGACACCATGCCCTGCTCGATAATCGCGTACTGGCTCTTGCCGCCCAGGCCGGTCCCGAGGAACAAATCGGTGACATCGCGCTTGAGGCACTTGCGGCCGTTGAGGTAGTACTGGGACACACCGTCGCGCAGCAGTTCTCGACGCACTGCGATGTCGCTGTAAGCCGCGTAGGGACCGGCGATCTGGCCGTCGCTGTTGTCGAACGTGAGCTCCACCATGGCCCGGCCGACCGGCTTGCGCGACTTGGAGCCGTTGAAGATCACGTCCTCGGACTCGCTGGTGCGCAACTGCTTCTGGCTGGCCTCGCCCAGCACCCAGCGCACGGCATCGATGACGTTCGACTTGCCGCAGCCATTGGGTCCGACGACACCGGTCAAGTTGGACGGCAGCGGCAGCTGGGTAGCGTCGACGAATGACTTGAAGCCGGCGAGCTTGATACCGGATAAGCGCATGGAAAGTGCTGTGTTTTTCTAGGACGTAGACCGGCGCAGAAGGCCGCGCGGGCCGGAACCTTAGTGTAAATTACGCGGCCCTGTTTGTTTGGCGCGCGCTGCGCCGTCGCCCGCTCCATGAACCCTCCAACCAGCCGCGTTCTCGAAACGTTTCCCAACCCGACGCGCGGACGGGACTTCGTCATCCGCATGCGCATCCCCGAGTTCAGCTGCCTGTGCCCGAAAACCGGCCAGCCCGATTTCGCCACGCTGTTCCTCGAATACGTTCCCGAAGAGCACTGCGTGGAGCTGAAATCCCTCAAGCTTTACGTGTGGAGTTTCCGCGATCAGGGTGCATTTCACGAAGCGGTGAGCAACCGCATCCTTGACGATCTCGTGCAGCTGATGGAGCCAAGATTTCTCCGGGTAACGGCGGACTTCGGCGTTCGCGGCGGCATCTTCACCCATGTGGTTGTCGAGCATCGTGCTGTTGGTTGGGAGCCTTCACCGCCGGTGGTGCTGCCGCCAGGTGAGTGGCACCGACAGTAGTTACCGAGAGCTAAAACGCACTCGGCGCGACTGTCTCTTGATCATTTATAGAGACCAAGGCTGCGACATCGGACAGCGTCAAATGGCCAGCACCGCTTGAAAGGCGCCCCCGCACGGGCTCGAGAGACGAGCCGGGCTCGCCGATGGCATCGAGCACCAGCGCCGCCGAGGAAAAATCATCGGCCAGCGTGTTGGAATTGCGCGTAATGATCGTGGTGATGCCCGCAGCCGTTGCAGCTGTGAGGCCCATGGCCGAGTCTTCGAACGCAACACAATCGGCGGGGTCGATCTGCAGCTGCTGCAGAGCGAGCAGATAGCCATCAGGTGACGGCTTTTTTTGCGACACGTCGGCGCCGGTGACGACGACGTCGACCAAACAAGCCAGTCCTGCCATCCCGTATTCAAGCAGCGGTCGCAGGCTTTCGGGGCTGGCGTTCGTGACCAGAGCGATCTTGATGCCATTGGCATGCGCTTCCGTGATCAGACGGCGGATCCCGGAACGTAGAGGCACCTGTCCGGTGGCCAGCGCCTTGTGGAAATATCGAGTCTTCAGGGCGTGGGCGCGTTCGACCCAACCGGCGACGTCGCACAGGATGTCGCTCGCTTGGATGCCCAACTCAGGACGATAATGATGCAGGTAATGGAGAAGCCGCTCGCGGCCACCGGCCTGGCCCAACAGTTCCCGATAAAGCCGCGGCGTCCAGCGAAAGGAAACCCCGAGCCGACGAAATGCCTTGTTGTAAGCCGGACGGTGTCCCAGGTTCTCTGTGTCCGCGATCGTTCCGTCGACGTCAAATAGAAGCGCCTTGAGCGTCACGCTGGCCCGCCTTGATCCTTGCCGTTTACACGCTGGAGGAATTCAACGTCGTTGATATGCATCTGTCCCAAAATTTTCAATTCGATACATCAGTTTACTCATGACGAAAGCCGATGGGAGCGTAACGCGATGGCATAGCGCCTCGTTACCACCGATTGTCAGCTCATGACCGCCTACTGCGGTCGTTTTGCGCCGACTCCATCGGGGCCTTTGCATCTAGGCTCTCTCATGACGGCATTGGCGAGCTATCTGGCAGCGCGCAGCGTAGGGGGTCGGTGGCTGTTGCGCATAGACGATCTCGACGCCCACCGTCTCGATCCTGCAGCAGAAAGTACGATCATGCGGCAACTGGAAACGCATGGCCTTTTCTGGGATGAATCGCCACGCAGGCAATCCGAGCATGTAGACGAGTATCGGTCTGCCCTGAGCCTTCTTCGCGCGAGCAACCGAATATATGCCTGCAACTGCACCCGCGCTGAGTTGGCACGGCACTCGCTCGCCGGGCCAGATGCCTCGGTCTACAACGGACGTTGCCGATATCTGCGTCATAGCGAAACCGGCAACGCTCTTCGAATTGAGGTTCCGGCGCGCGACATGCAGCTGTGCGATCTCGCCCGGGGATTGGAAACCCGACGACTTCGCGAAGATGTTGGCGATTTTGTGTTGCAACGACGGGATGGAGTAATTGCTTATCAGCTCGCATGCGCAGTCGACGAACAGGCGCAAGGCATCACTGATGTGGTCCGCGGAGCTGATCTGTTGGGATCAACCTTCATGCAAGTCCATTTGATGAAACAGCTTGGCTTGCGCCTGCCACAGTATCTCCATCTCGCAGTACTCACGGATTCGATGAAACGGAAATTCAGCAAGCAAAACCATTCCTTGGCGGTTCGTGATCAGGATGCATCCACCAGTCTGGTCCGATGCCTTGAATTGCTAGGACAACGCCCTCCCCCAGGTTTGATCCCCATGCCTCCACCCGGGATTCTTTCTTGGGCCATTCCTCACTGGAAGACGGATAAGCTCGCGCGGAATCGCCACATCGAACTAGATACTTTGTAGCAAGCTCCCGTAATGGCCTATTCTTGGCGCACTGCAGCAATTGGCCAGTCCGAGCATGAACGACGTCCGTGTCATCAAGAAATACCCGAATCGCCGTCTTTACGACACCGAGATAAGTCGGTACATCACTTTGGAGGAAGTGCGCCAACTGGTTCTACAAAACATCCGCTTTCGAGTCGAGGACAAGCGCAGTCGCGAGGACATCACGCGCAGCATCTTGCTTCAGGTCATAGCAGAGCAAGAACAAGGCGGCGATCCCATTTTCACGTCTGAACTGTTGACGTTCATCTTGAGGTTTTACGGAAACCCTATGCAAGCCAGCATAGGTCGCTACCTTGAATTGTCGGTTCGTCTATTCTTGGACCAGCAAGGCAGCTTCACCGAACAATTACGCCAGATGCTCGGTCAAGCTCAGCAACCGCTCGTGGCCTTGAAGGATCTGGCAGATCGGCAGGTACCCATTTGGCGCAGTGTTCGAAAAGAATTTCTGAAAAACCTGAGTAAAAACAAAAGCAATTAATGTCGGTATCGTCGCTTGACTTGTTGACACAAAGGTAAGTTACCAATATAGTGCATTGCAACAAGGCACATTAACGCAAAGGCCCAGCAACATCGGGCGATGTTGCTGGGCCTCAGGTCTCCTCCAGAAGGGCTTCGCGCCCTTCTCGCACCTTGCCCCCGCACTGCGGGGGTTCTTTTTTTACGGGCCTTTTACGCTCTTTCGTGGCGTGGATAGATATAATTTATGCCCGTTATAATCAGCGGTGATTGTGCCGACTTACCCGCGGGGAATCAACAGTTTAGTTATAAATAATGTCGATTTTTATGTTGCATCACAGCATTTTTATTGACATTGAAGTAAGTTAAACCTATAGTGCATTGCAACAAGGGCTATATTTGCCCTCAAGTCTCCTCCAGAAGGGCTTCGCGCCCTTCTCGCACCTTGCCCCCCGCACTCCGGGGGGTTCTTTTTTGGTTCGCTCGATTTGCATGTTTCGGATCAAAAAAAACCGCGCGATCTTTCGATCACGCGGCTGATCCTGCTGATCTGGGGGGCGTTATTCGGCCAAGTCGACTGCCTTCATAGACAAACGAACTCGGCCCTGCTTGTCCACTTCCAGGACCTTGACCCGAACCGTTTGGCCTTCTTTGACGACGTCATCTACCTTTTCAACACGTTTGTCTGCCAGCTGGGAGATATGCACCAAGCCGTCCTTGCCAGGAAGAATCGTAACGAAGGCGCCAAAATCCATCAGCTTGGCGACTTTTCCTTCATAAATTGCACCAACCTCTACATCCTTGGTGAGCGCATCGATACGGGCAATGGCGGCATCTGCGGCCTGCTTGGTGACTGCGGCAACGCGAATAGTTCCATCATCGTCGATGTCGATTGAGGTTCCCGTTTCTTCCGTGATACTACGGATGGTGACGCCGCCTTTTCCGATCACTTCGCGGATCTTGTCGGGGTGGATTTTGATTGTGGTGATGCGTGGCGCAAAGCTGGACATTTCAGTACGGGCCGCCGGTAACACTTGATCCATTTGATCCAGGATATGCAGCCGCGCTTCCAAAGCCTGGGCCAGCGCCTGCTTCATGATCTCGCCGGTAACGCCAGTGATCTTGATGTCCATCTGCAGCGCAGTGATGCCGTTGCGTGAGCCAGCGACTTTGAAGTCCATGTCGCCGAGATGGTCTTCGTCGCCGAGAATGTCTGTTAGGACAGCATACTTGTTGCCTTCCAGAATCAGACCCATAGCAACTCCGGCAACCGGCGCTTTGATGGGCACGCCCGCATCCATCAGTGCAAGACAAGAGCCGCAAACCGACGCCATCGATGAGGAACCGTTGGACTCTGTCACCTCCGACACAACTCGAACCACATAGGGAAAATCCTTCTCGAGGTCCGGCATGACACCGGCGACGCCGCGCTTGGCCAAACGCCCATGCCCGATTTCACGACGCTTCGGCGCGTTTAGGCGGCCAGTTTCGCCAACGCAATAGGGAGGGAAGTTGTAGTGCAGCATGAAGGCCTCGCGCCACTCTCCTTCAATGCTGTCAATCAGCTGCGCATCTTTGCCTGTCCCCAAAGTGACAACGGCCAACACTTGGGTCTCGCCCCTGGTAAAAAGCGCCGAGCCATGGGTCCGAGGTAGCACTCCAGCGGAGATGCTGATTGGACGGACCGTGCGGGTATCGCGACCATCGATGCGCGGATGGCCGGCGATGATGCGGTTGCGCACCGCGCGAGACTCAAGATTATAAAAAGCGTCTTTGAGACTGCCTTCATCAAAACGCGGAACATCACCCGAAGCAAGAGTTGCTATTGCATCTTTGCGGATCGCATCGACAGCATTACGACGCTCTCCCTTGTCAGTAACAGCATAGGCGTCGACGATACGCGCCTCGTAGGCTCCAATGGATTGTGTCAGTTCAGCGGCTTCGTTGACCGGCTCATAAGCCCATCGCGGCCGACCAGCGGCTGCTACCAGTTCGTTGATCGCTGCAATTGCGACCTGCATTTCGGCGTGGCCGAACAACACTGCACCCAGCATGACTTCTTCTGAAAGCTGTTTAGCTTCCGACTCGACCATCATCACCGCATCGGAAGTGCCGGCAACGAACAATTCCAAATCCGACGCCTCAAGCTGGGTGGCGGTCGGATTGAGTATGTACTGGCCATTGGCGTAACCAACTTTGGCGCCGGCAATCGGGCCAGCGAAAGGCACGCCCGACAAAGCCAAAGCTGCCGAAGCGCCAAGCATGGCGGGAATATCGCCTTCGATCTCAGGGTTGAGCGAAACGACTGTCGCTACGATCTGGATTTCATTGTAGAAGCCCTCGGGGAATAGAGGGCGAATCGGACGATCGATCAAACGCGAATTCAGAGTCTCACGTTCCGTAGGACGCCCTTCACGCTTAAAAAAACCGCCTGGGATACGCCCACCCGCGTAAGTGCGCTCCATGTAATCGACGGTCAAGGGAAAGAAATCCTGGCCCGCCTTCGCTTCCTTCTTGGCGACAACGCTCACCAGCACGACAGTCTCATCCATGCTGACCATAACGGCGGCAGTCGCCTGGCGCGCCAAATGGCCGGTCTCGAAACTGACCGTGTGCTTGCCGTATTGGAAGGTCTTCTTGATCGGTGCCGCAGGGGTGGCGGGGATCGCCATAGGAGTGCTCACTTTTTTTAAATGAATAGCCGACAATCAGAAATCAAGAAGCGGCTTTAAAAACAGATGGGGCCATGCTGGATGGACGGAGCCAGGCGTGAGCCTGTTGAGTTCCGAACACCGCATGACCCCATGCGACAGCTGAAAAGTCGATGGTCTGCAGATCAGCGGCGCAAGCCCAGATCGGCGATCAATTGGGTATACCGGGACTCGTCCTTGCGCTTGAGATAATCAAGCAGGCTACGACGCTGGTTGACCAATTTGAGCAGGCCACGGCGAGAATGGTGGTCTTTCGCATGCTTCTCAAAATGACTGGAGAGATCGACAATGCGGGCGGACAGCAAAGCCACTTGAACTTCGGGCGAGCCGGTATCGTTCTTGCCGCGCGCATATTTCTCCGCCACACCGCGCTTCTGCTCAACACTAAGGGTCATTCTCTAACGCTCCAAAAGGATGCAATCGTTTCTAGAATCTACAGCAAAGTCCGTAATTGTAGCTCCCTAGGTCGAGTCGTCACAAGTCGGCAAAGGTGAATCGCCCCGGGTTTTGAGGAGGCTCCAACTCTTGAGAAGATGGAGCCATGAA
>CAXTSJ010000024.1:0-46002 GCA_964246995.1 uncultured Hydrocarboniphaga sp. | reverse complement strand
TGCTGCCGACCGGCCGCAACCTGCACGGCTTCGATCCGTTCCGCATTCCCAGCGCTTTCGCAGTCGCCGACGGCGCGCGCCAGGCCAAGCTGCTGCTGGAGCGTTTCGCTAGCGACAGCCACAGCCTGCCCGAGTCGATCGCGCTGGTGCTCTGGGGCACGGACAATCTCAAGACCGAAGGTGGCCCCATCGGCCAGGCGCTGGCGCTGATGGGCACCAGGCCGCGTTTCGACAGCTACGGCCGCCTCACCGGCGCGGCCCTGATTCCGCTGATCGAGCTAGGCCGCCCGCGCATCGACGTGGTGATCAGCCTGTCCGGCATCTTCCGCGATCTGCTGCCGCTGCAGATCAAGCTGCTCGCCGAGGCTTCGTATCTGTGCGCGACCGCCGATGAGCCGCTGGAGCAGAACTTCATCCGCAAGCACGCACTGCGTTATCAGCAGCAGCACGGCTGCGATATCGAGACCGCAGCGCTGCGCGTCTACGGCAACGCTGATGGTGCTTACGGTGCCAACGTCAATCACCTGATCGAGAACGGCCGTTGGGATGACGAGGACGAACTCGCCGAGACCTACACGCGGCGCAAGGGCTATGCCTTCAATCGCGCGGGCCGTCCTTCGCAACAGATCGCGTTGCTCAAGAGTTCGCTCGCCGACGTCGAGCTGGCCTACCAGAATCTGGATTCGGTGGAGCTGGGCGTCACCACCGTCAACAATTATTTCGACACGCTCGGCGGCATCAGCCGCGCGGTCAAGCGCGCGCGCGGCAAGACGCCGCCGGTGTACATCAGCGACCAGACCAAGGGCAACGGCGTAGTGCGATCGCTGTCGGAACAGGTCGCACTGGAATCGCGCACCCGCGTGCTGAATCCGAAGTGGTACGAGGGCATGCTCAAACACGGCTACGAGGGCGTGCGACAGATCGAGGAGCATGTGACCAACACCATGGGCTGGTCGGCGACGACCGGGCAGGTGCAGCCCTGGGTTTATCAGCAACTCGCGCAGACCTTCATGCTCGACCCGGCGATGCGTGAGCGGCTCGCCCAACTCAATCCCACGGCCTCGGCGAAAGTCGCCGACCGTCTGCTGGAGGCCGAAGCCCGGCACTACTGGCAACCCGACGAAGCAACGCTCAACGCGCTGCGCAACGCGAGCCTCGAAGTCGAGGATCGTTTGGAAGGACTTCACCTGGTGGCAGCCGCATGAACGATTTCGCAGGCATTCCGATCAGCACCACCGGCCTGAAGTCGGGCAGGATCGACGGCGAGGGCAGCGTGCAGGTCGCGCTCGACCCCAACTTGAAGATCGACACCGCCAAAGTGTTCGCCGTATACGGCAAAGGCGGCATCGGCAAGAGCACGACCTCGTCGAACCTGTCGGTTGCGTTCTCCAAGCTCGGCAAGCGCGTCCTGCAGATCGGCTGCGACCCCAAGCACGACTCGACCTTCACGCTCACCAAGCGCCTGGTGCCGACGGTCATCGACATCCTCGAATCGGTGGACTTCCACGGCGAGGAACTACGGCCCGAGGATTTCGTATTCCAGGGCTACAACGGCGTGATGTGCGTGGAGGCCGGCGGACCGCCGGCGGGCACCGGCTGCGGCGGCTATGTCGTCGGCCAGACCGTCAAGCTGCTCAAGGAACATCATCTGTTGGAAGACACCGACGTGGTGATCTTCGACGTGCTCGGCGATGTGGTCTGCGGCGGCTTCGCCTCGCCGTTGCAGCACGCGAGCCGCGCGGTCGTGGTTGCGGCAAATGACTTCGACTCGATCTTCGCAATGAACCGCATCGTCGCCGCGATCAACTCCAAAGCCAAGAACTACAACGTTCGTCTGGCTGGGGTCATCGCCAACCGCTCCCGCGAGACCGACCAGATCGACAAGTACAACAAAGCCATCGGCATGAAGACGCTGGCGCAGTTCCCCGATCTCGACGTGATCCGCCGCAGCCGCCTGAAGAAATCGACGCTGTTCGAGATGGAGTACTCGCCGGAGTTGGAAGCGGTGCAGAACGAGTATCTGCGTCTGGCCCAATCGCTGTGGGACGGCACCGAGCCGCTGGACATCAAGCCGATGCGCGACCGCGACATCTTCGACCTGCTGGGCTTCGAGTGAGCATTGAGTGATGGGCAACCCCACTTACATCCAGCGCCGCGGCCAGCTCGAAACCTATTTCGACCGCACCGCCGCGGACGCCTGGGCGCGACTGACTTCGACCGCCGAAGTCAGTCGCATCCGCGAGACCGTGCGCGCCGGGCGGGACCGCATGCGCACCACCCTGCTCGACTGGCTGCCGATGAACCTGAGCGGCCGGCGCATTCTCGACGCGGGCTGCGGCACCGGGGCGCTGTCGGTGGAAGCGGCACGGCGCGGTGCGCATGTCGTGGCGATCGATCTGTCGCCGACTTTGGTGAAGCTCGCCGAAGAACGCCTGCCGCGCGATCTGGATGGCGGCAGCATCGAGTTTCATGTCGGCGACATGCTCGACCCCTCGCTCGGGACTTTCGATCATGTGGTCGCCATGGACTCGCTGATCCACTATCGCGCCAGCGACATGGTCGATGCCATTCAGGCGCTGGCAGCCTGCACGCGCAAGAGTGTGTCGGTGACTTTTGCGCCGAAGACGCCGCTGCTCACGGTGATGCACAACACCGGCAAGCTGTTCCCGCGCGGCGACCGTGCGCCGGCGATCGAGCCGGTTGCGGAATCCACACTTCTTCATCTGATCGGCTCGCGCAGCGGGCTGAGCGCTTGGCAGGCGGCGCGCAGCACGCGCATCAAGAGCGGCTTTTACACTTCTCACGCTTTGGAGTTGGTGCGCGGATGAACACCCCACAAAGTGAAAAGCTACTTTGCGGGGACCCCGCATGAACACCCCACAAAGTGAAAAGCTACTTTGCGGGGACCCCGCATGAGTATCAACAAAAAACTGGTGCGCGGCTGGACCCAGCTCGGCCCGCAGTTTCTGCCGTTCGCCGATGCGGCGACGCCGGAGATGCCGCTAGGCCGGCTGCTGCGGCTATCGCTGTTCCAGGTATCGGTAGGCATGGCGATCACCTTGCTGGTCGGCACGCTCAATCGCGTGATGATCGTGGAGCTGGCGGTGCCTGCGGCGCTGGTGGGTTTGATGATCGCGCTGCCGCTGGTGTTCGCGCCGTTCCGCGCGCTGATCGGTTTCAAGTCCGACACCCACAAGTCCGTGCTCGGCTGGCGCCGGGTGCCCTACATCTGGTTCGGCACGCTGTTGCAGTTCGGCGGGCTGGCGATCATGCCGTTCGCGCTGATCGTGCTATCGGGCGACAGCAACGGACCGATGATCTATGGGCAGGTCGCAGCGGCGCTGGCCTTTTTGCTGGTCGGCGCGGGACTGCACACCACGCAGACTGTGGGCTTGGCACTGGCCACCGATCTGGCGCCGGACGAATCGCGTCCGCGCGTGGTCGCGCTGATGTGCACGATGCTGCTGCTGGGCATGGCGCTCAGTTCGATCGTATTCGGCGTGCTGCTAGCGGACTTCAGTCAACTGCGCCTGATCAAGGTGATCCAGGGCACCGCGGTCGTCACGATGTTGCTCAACATTCTGGCGCTGTGGAAGCAGGAAACGCGTGACCCGAACCTCACCGCGCCCGAACGCGAAACACCGAGCTTCTCGGAGTCCTGGCGCGATTTCAGCCGCGACGGGCAGTCGCTGCGGCGCCTGGTCGCGCTGGGCATCGGCACGGTGGCCTTCGGCATGCAGGACATCCTGCTGGAGCCCTATGGGGGCGAGGTGCTGAAGCTGTCGGTGTCGTCGACCACCCTGCTCACCGCGGTCTGGGCCATGGCGGGGCTGGCGGGTTTCGTCATCGCGGCGCAGGCGCTGGAGCGCGGTTTTGATGCCTACCGCATCGCCGCGATCGGCACGCTAGCGGGCCTGATCGGCATGACGGGCGTAATTTTCGCGGCGCCACTGCAGGCGGTCTGGATGTTCGCCATGGGCGCGGCCTTCATCGGCTTTGGCGGCGGCCTGTTCGCGCATTGCACGCTCACCGCAGCGATGCGCTTTGCACCGAGCGGACAGATCGGCCTGGCACTTGGCATCTGGGGCGCGGTGCAGGCGACCGCGTCTGGCGGCGCGATCGCCGTCAGCGGCGTGATGCGCGATGGCATCGCCGGCCTTGCGGCCGCCGGCCGCCTCGGCAGCACGCTCACCGGGCCTGCGACCGGTTACGGCGTCGTCTACAACCTCGAAATCCTGTTGCTGTTCGCCACGCTGATCGCGATCGGACCGCTGGTGCGTTCATCGAAGCGCACCGCAGACACCGACACCTCCAGTTTTTCCAGCGATCCGGTTTCGCCGGATCTTCATCTCAATCCCCTTGGTCGGGAGCTTGTCCCATGAAACTAGCCGCG
Source organism: uncultured Hydrocarboniphaga sp. (assembly GCA_964246995.1). Taxonomy (GTDB): domain Bacteria; phylum Pseudomonadota; class Gammaproteobacteria; order Nevskiales; family Nevskiaceae; genus Hydrocarboniphaga. The sequence goes on along the minus strand of CAXTSJ010000024.1, from coordinate 41,609 downwards.
CTCACTTCTTCGATCGATATCGCCCAGCTCGTGCTTTATCTGTTCTGGCTGTTTTTCTTTGGGCTGATCATCTACCTGCGCGGCGAAGACAAACGCGAGGGTTATCCAATGGAGGAGCCGGACGGCAATCCCAACGCGATGCGCGACGGCTTCCCGGGCCGGCCGACGCCCAAGACCTTCCTGCTGCCCCACGGCGGTACGCGCGTGCGCCCGGCACCGATGGACGGACCGCGCGCAGCGGCTCAGCTCAAGGCCACACCGAGCGCGCCCTGGCCGGGTGCGCCGCTGGACCCGGTCGGCAACCCGATGCTGGCTGGCGTGGGCCCCGGCTCCTGGGCGATGCGCCCGGACGAGCCCGATCTGACCATCGACGGCCTGCCCAAGATCGTGCCGCTACGCGCCGACCCGGCGTACACGCTCGACGGCCGCGACCCCGATCCGCGCGGCAAGGACGTGGTGGGCGCCGATGGTGTAGTCGGCGGCACCATCAGCGACATCTGGGTCGATCGCTCCGAGCGCCTGTTCCGCTACCTGGAAGTGCAACTCACGGGCGGCGCGCAGGTGCTGTTGCCGGTGAATTTCTCCAAGGTCGATGACGACGGTACCGTGCGCGTGGCGTCCATCAACGGCGAGCATTTTGCCGACGTACCCGGCATTGCCCACGCCGACCAGGTCACCATGCTCGAAGAAGAAAAGATCATGGCCTACTACGGCGCCGGCACGCTGTACGCCAAGCCCTCGCGCATGGGGCCCTGGCTATGACGCACGAAGCCGCGACCACGGTCAAAGAGCTGCCGGAGGCACTGCCCTCGGGCGAGCGCATTCTCTGGCAGGGCGCGCCGGCCTGGCTCTCGCTCTACCGCCGCGCCTTCCACAGCCGCACGCTGATGGTTTACTTCGCGGCGCTCCTGGCACTGCGCGGCGCCAACGTGGTCTGGGGCGGCGGTGGTGCGGTTGAGGCGATGATCGCGATGCTGTGGCTGCTACCGGTCGCGGCGTTCGCTCTGGGCGTGCTGGCGCTGGTGGCCTGGCTCAATGCGCGCGCAAGCTGGTACACGATCACCGACCACCGCGTGGTCATGCGCATCGGCATCGTGCTGGAGATCACCTTCAACTTCCCGTTCAAAGTGATCGATGGCGCCGGTCTGCGCCTGCATCGCGACGGCACCGGCGATATTCCCTTGACCTTCATGGAGGGCGAGCAGATTGCCTATGCGCATTTGTGGCCGCACGTGCGGCCCTGGCGCTTCCGCCGCACCGAACCGATGCTCCGCTGTATTCCCGAGGCTGCCATGGTGGCGGACCTGCTGGCGCGTTCGATGGCAACGGACTCCGGCGGGGTTGCGCTGCCGATCCGCGCCAGCGCCCCGGCGGGGTCATCCGCACTCGATCATGCGCCGGTGCATGTCACGGCCAGCGCAGCGCAGTAGCACGGCAATCCAACCCGAGATCCCGATGAGCGAGCATTCCCAACACCGCATGCCCAAGGCCCCGCTCTACTCGGCGATCGCGCTGGTGGGCACGAGCATCGTGCTCACGGCCGCGGTGCGCCTCAGCGGCGTCGGCGCTGTGCACACACCGCAGACCACGGTGATGGCGGAACGGTTGCTGCGCTTCGCAGATCGGCAAGGCGGCGGCATCGAGGTGCGGGATGCCGCCAGTGATCGCGTGTTGGAAAATGTAGCGCCCGGCACCAACGGCTTTCTGCGTGGCACGCTGCGCGGCCTGGCGCGCGACCGCAAGCGCGCCGGCATCGGCCCCGAGATCGCCCTGCGCCTGACCGGCCGCAGCGACGGCCGCCTGCTGCTCGAAGACCCGGCCACCGGACGCCTGATCGACCTGGGTTCCTTCGGCCCCACCAACGCCGCGGTATTCGCTCGTCTGCTCACCGAAAAACCACTCAGCGAAAGCGGCCCCGTCGCCCTCGCGAACGTTACTCCCCATTGAGCCCGAGACCGTCATGACCGCCACCGTCACCGCCGGACGCCCGCCCAACGAATCCACCCAGCGCGCGCAGCAGGACACCTTGCTGTCGCCGCGCTTCTACACCACCGACTTCGATGCGATGGACCGCATCGACGTCAGCCCCATCCGCAAGCAATGGGACACGTTGATCGCCGAGTTCGAGGCGGACGTGAACGCCGTGCACTTCCAACGGCCGTCGAATCTCGACAAAGATTATTCGCACCTGCCCGAGGGGCTATACCAGGAGTTCGTCGATTTCATGATCAGCTCGGTCACCGCCGAATTCTCCGGCTGCGTGCTCTACGCCGACATCAAGAAGAAATCGAAGAACCCGGACATGCAGGCGCTGTTCGGCTACATGGCGCGCGATGAAGCGCGGCATGCCGGCTTCATCAACCAGTGGCTCAAGGACTTCGGAATCGCCGTCGATCTGGGCTTTCTCACACGCGCCAAGAAGTACAAGTACTTTTCGCCAAAATTCATCTTCTACGCGACCTACCTGTCGGAGAAGATCGGCTACGCGCGCTACATCACCATCTTCCGCCAGATCGAGAAATATCCGGAGCTGCGCTTCCACCCGATCTTTCAATGGTTCGATCGCTGGTGCAACGACGAATTCCGCCACGGCGAGGCCTTCGCCCTGCTGATGCGCGCCAACCCCAAACTGCTGGCCGGGACCAATAAGCTGTGGATCCGTTTCTTCGTGCTCGCGGTGTTCGCCACCATGTTCGTGCGTGATCACGATCGCCCGGAGCTGCACAAGGCACTGGGGCTCGATCCCTCGCACTACGATTTCACCGTATTCCGCATCACCAGCGAGATTTCGCGCCAGGTGTTTCCGCTGACGCTTGATCTTGACGATCCGCGCTTCCGCGCCGGCCTGGATAAGCTCCTGCGCATCAACCAGGCTCACGCCGCGGCCAAAGCGCGCGGCGGTATCGTCTCGCGCTTGACGCGTTTGGGACTTGCGGCCAGCGCCGCCGTTACCTTCGTGCGCCTGTATCTGCTGCCTGCAAAAAGTCACGCGCTGCCGCAGGACGTGCGCCTGGCTCCGGCCTGGTAGAGGTCTTGCAATGTCGTTCTCCCTACATGGATTGCCGATTCTGTTCACCCTGTTTTTGTGGTGGTTCAGCACCGGCGCGATCCTTTATCTGGACGGGCTGCCGCAGCGTACCTTCCGCTGGAGTCTGGGCGCTGCCAGCCTGGTGTTGATCGGCGCGCTCTACGGGCTCAACGCGACCGCGCAAGTCAGCAGCAACACAGCAGCCTACTGCGGCTTCACCTGCGCGCTGCTGGTCTGGGGCTGGCTGGAGATGAGTTTTCTGATGGGCTTCATCACCGGCCCGCGGACCACCGCCTGCCCGCCGTCCAGCCGGGGATGGTGGCGGGTGAGCTATGCCATTGAAGCCATCCTCTACCACGAGATCGCTTTGTTGCTGGGTGCGCTGCTGATCGCCGTGCTCACCTGGGAGTCGCCGAATCAGGTTGGCTTGGAAACCTACATGGTGCTGTGGTTCTCGCGCCAAAGCGCCAAGCTCAATGTGTTTCTGGGCGCGCGTAATCTGAGCCAGGAATTCCTGCCGGATCATCTGCGCTACCTGCAAAGCTACTTCACTCGTCGGCCGATGAACTGGTTGTTTCCGGTGTCGGTGACCGTGGGAACCATCGTCGCCGTCATGCTGTGGCAACAGGCGCTGCAGCCCTTGATGCCAGAGAGTGAAGCAATCGGCCTGAGCTTCCTCGCCACATTGATGAGCCTGGCGATGCTGGAACACTGGTTCTTGATGCTGCCGATCCCCGCCGATGCTTTGTGGAACTGGGGCCTGCGTTCACGCCGCACCGGAGCTGCCGCCGGCAGGGCGACAAATACCAAGCGGCGCATAGAAGCTCGCGCGCTGTAGCTCGTAGTGCGGGCTGGTCGGGGCGTCGCCGGTTCAGGCTTGCGTTGTACTGTTCGTCTTGACTCTTGCTATGGAGCTCCAAGATGGGCGTTTCAGACACCGACCGCGCGGGCATTCTGCAAAGGGCGTCGGCCAGCCCTGGTGACACGCTGCCGCCGGCGTTGGCGGGCACACTCAGAAGCACCACCGGGCGCTCGGGCAGGCTGGGCTACTACGTCGCCGGACAGGGCAGCCCTCTATTGCTCGTTCACAGCATCAATGCCGCGGGATCCGCCTACGAGATGCGTCCGTTGTTCGAGCGCATGCAATCGACACATCGCGTGTACGCGTTGGACCTGCCCGGGTTCGGATTCTCCGATCGCTCTGCGCGCAATTACGACATCGCACTCTATGTCGATGCGATCCACGACTTGCTCGACGTGATGCGGGCAGACGCGCCGGACACGCCAGCCGATGTCGTAGCGCTGTCCTTATCCTGCGAATATGCCGCGCGTGCGGCCGTGCAACGGCCGGAGCGAGTCAGAACGCTGAGCCTGATCACGCCGACTGGCTTCAGCCGCGGTTCCAACAAGCTAAGGGCACCGGCCGGCAAAAGTCGCGAGGTTCCAGGGTTATACAAGCTGTTTTCTCTCCCGGCCTGGAGCCAGGGTTTGTACGATCTGCTGGCGAGCCGTAAAAGCATTCGCTACTTCCTGCAGCGAACGTATGGCAGCAAGCAGATTCACGAGGACCTGTTCGAGTACGGCTATCTCAGTAGCCACCAGCCCGGCGCGAGGCATGCGCCGATCGCATTCCTGTCGCGGCGCTTGTTCAGCGCGGATATTCGCGATGTCTACGAGTGCCTGACCATGCCGGTGTGGGTGCCGCACGGCACGCGCGGCGACTTCAAAGACTTCAGCGACGCCGACTGGACGCGTTCGCGCCCCAGTTGGCGCATCGAGCCTTTCAGCACCGGAGCGCTGGTGCAGTACGAGGCGCCCGATCAGTTCGCCTCGCGGCTCGAAATGTTTCTACGGGAGCCTGCGGCGGTTCCTGCTGCGTAGCGCCAGACTTTCGAGCCGCTCGCTGACCACCTGTAGGTCGGACTTCTGTCCGACCTACAGGGAACCGACCGGCCCTGATCAGGTTGCGGGCGCGGATGGATCGGGCTCTTCGCCGCCTTTCTTGGGCGAGGTCGCTTCCGGTGAAGGCTCTCCTTGCGGGGCGCCGATATCCGAAGCGGGCGGTTGCGTGGATTCTGTGGGCGCGGTGGCCGGTGTGGGCATCAGCGCGGCGGTGTAGTCCTTCATCATCTTGGCGCCGGCCAGGGGTTTGCTTTGCCCCTGATGGCAGGTGGCGCAATGCAGCTTCGGGCCGTCGCCGGTGATGCCGTGGCGCTCTGGTGGCAGGGTGTCAGCGAGCGGAATCACGTAGTTATTGTTGAGATCGCGCACCATCCGGATGCCATGCCAGGCCACAGCGCGCGCCGGCGGGCTGGTATCCCAGGAAGTGAACGAGCGGCTGTTGTGGCAATACGTGCAGTTCACGCCGAGGGACTGCGACATGCTCATCATCAGTCCGTAGGTCCACTCGGTTTCCTTGATCGAATGCCGGTTGCCGGAGGACAAGGCCGACGTCGACACCGTGCGGATATTGGCGTCGCCGGCCAGGAAAGTGGTGAACGGATCGTTGGGCAGCGAGGCATAGCCAACGCTCGGGGCCGGTGCATTCTGCCCAGCCTTGTTGCCGAGGAAAGCAGCAGCGGGAGGCGCCGGCGTGAACCACAATTGGCTCGGCACCGGCTCGCCGCGATGGCAGGTGTAGCAAGTGACCCCGGTCTCGGCGACGTGGGATTTCCAGGTGGCGTTGACATGCTGCGTCATCTCCAGCATGCGCCGCGCGACCACCTTGGTGTACTTCTCGTCCGAGGCAAGATTGGCCAGGTTGTGGCAATAAGCGCAGCCCTGCGTCGGCGATACCCAGGTGGTCATCGCGACCATCGTGCGAGTGAACTCGCCGACGCTGAGATTGCCCAGCACCTTGACATTCTGGTACGCCGCCGACGCCGGTTGCCCGCCCGGCGATGATGCCGGCAACGAGACGGGGATGGCCCTGCTGGCGGCTGTCGAGGTCAGCCGGGGATTGCGCACCTGCTCCATGCCGGTGCCGCGAAAGCCGCCTTGCTGGGTTTCCACTGGCGGATGTTCACAGGCGGCGAGCAGGAACAGCGCTGCCAACGATGGAATCGCCTGACGGACGATGGCGATGACGGGTGCGATCAATTTCGATTGTGATTTCATTGACCGGCTCCGGTCACGGCGGCCGGATCGACCGCGGGGACATAGACCTGGGGATAGCTCGCGACGATGCCGTGCTGGATGCCCCAGAGATACCAGTTGTCGACCACCGTGCCGGTGAGCAGGATGCCGATGCCGCCGGTGAGCGGGCACAGCACCGCGAACCACCACGCCCAGCGGTGGACCGATTCCATCGTCGCGTTGAAGCCCATCGTCCACCGCCAGAACAGCGCCGCGCGTTCGGATGCGGTACCGCGATCGACGATCTGCTCGATCTCGCGTTCGCCGCCGTAGCGGCTCACCGCGAGAATGGTCGCGCCATGCATGGCGAACAGCAGGGTCGAGCCGTAGAGGAAGGCGATCGACAGCATGTGGAAGGGGTTGTAGAACAGATTGCCGTAGCGGATCGAGAACGCGGCGGTCCAGTCCAGATGCGGGAAGATGCCGAAGGGCACCGCCTCGCCCCAGCTGCCCATGAGTAGCGGGCGGATGAAGCCCAGCACCAGCATCAGCCAGATCGCCGCCGCAAAAGCCCAGGCGACGTGCGTGCCCATGCCGTGCGCCCTGGCGCGGCGGTGCATGCGGATGCACCACAGCACCACCGATGTCGTCATGAAGAAACCGGCCATTTGCCACCAGCCGCCTTCGTTCAATGGGCAGAACACGCAGAGGCCGGCTTCCGGCGGCGGCGGCTCCAGCGCCAGCCAGAACAGCTGTCTTACGAACTGGATGGGAGACCAGTTCACTGACGCCATCATGTTGAGACCAATGATCTCGAAGGCGAGGAAGAAACATAGCGCCGACGTGACGCCCAGCCAGCCGAGGTAAATCGGGCCGATCTGCGCATCGCCGATCTTGCCCATCCAGTAAGCCAGGAAAGGCTTGATCTCGCGTGCGCCCGAACTACTGCCGGGTTCGAACGGCACGCCGTCGTAGGCCGGTGCGTTCACCTGCAGCCGCGTGAAGATGTTTTGGTATTCAGCCATGCGAGTTTCCCCTCGTTGTCGCCAGCGCTGCTTTGATCCAGTGTCGTTCGTATGGGCCTGCCCGGGAGCTCCTACCAGATCGGCAGGCTGAGCCACCAGTTCCACCATTCGGGCCAGCCTCGCGTCCAGAACGGGCCGCTGATGACGATGCAGACCGCGCTCCAGAACACGGCGCTGAGCGCCAGGAACAGGCCGAGCCGGTGAATGCCGAGCGTGCCGATCGAGTAGCCGATGGTGTCGCGGAAGAAAGTATTCTCATGCTCCGCGGTTTTGACCGGCTGGCCCTTCTGCGGATTGGTCGCCGACAGAATCAGCGAGCCATGGAGCGACAGCGCGAAGGTCGTGGCGAAGAAGAAGCTCACGCCGAGCATGTGCGCCGGGTTGTAGTGGAAGTGCAGATACTGATAGCCGGTGTTCGACACCCAGTCGAGGTGACTGGTGATGCCGTAGGGAAAGCCGTTGCCCCAGGCGCCCATCAGCACCGGACGGATTACCTCCAGCGTGAAATAGGCAAAGATCGCGAAACCAAATGCGAAGGGCACGTGCAGACCGATGCCGAGCTTGCGGCAGATCTCCACCTCGCGCAGCGCCCAGGATACGAACGAGCCCAATGCGCAGACCGTTATGGCCTGCCATAGCCCTCCCTCCTTGAGCGGTGCCAGGCCCAGGCCGTAAGACAGGTCCGGCGGCGCGATGTTGATCTGCCAGAGGTTCCAGGTCGGGCCGATCGCCGCGCCGTACACGATCAGCGCAGTGCCGAGCGTGGCGAAGAACATGGTGGTGACGCCGAAGAAGCCGCAGTAGAACGGCCCGACCCAGAAGTCGAACAGGTCGCCGCCCAGCAGAGTGCCGCCGCGGACTCGATATTTTCTTTCAAAGCTGAGCATGCTCATACGTCACTCCCGCGCTGCATTCTCTTTTAGAGCGCCTCTCGTCTTAAGAGGCATCGTTCGCTGGAACTGGCGGGCGGTATCGAGCGGGTCCAGCCTCATTGCCAGACGCGCCCGCTACCGCCAACCAGCGTTTGCTACAGAACCGTCTATCCCGATGCGGGCATCGACGAGTTCTGCGACGCCGCCGGGCCTTTGGCGCCGCCCTCGATCCAGTTGAACCGGCCTGTGCTGAGCAGAATGAAATGAATCAGCAGGGCCAGAACAAACAGGAACGTGAACAGTGCTACCAGCGCTCGACGTGGATCGAACAACAGCCATACTTTCCACATGTCTTGAGCCTCCAATATGGGAAAGGGATTGATGCACCCATACGCAGTCACAGATCAGGACTTTTGCCCCTTACTGCAACCACGGCCTCCACTGCCATACCAAGAAATGCGCAACGATGGCGATGACGGTGAAGATGATGAAGCTGGTGACGAAAATGCCGTGAAACTCTTTCGCCTCCTTCTCCGTCAGTCCCGTCAGCGACCGTCTATCCTCACTCATGGTCTACCTCCGATTGGCCTTGCGGCCGTCACCACGCAACCCCGCGTAGCCGGGATCTGCCTGGCGATTTGCCAAGCCGATTTTGTGACCCGTGCTTGCCGGGCGATGTCTGTTGTCGGTCGGCAGTTGCGATTCATGCCGGCTCCCTTTCGGTCAGTGCGCTGCATGACCTCGTCACGCGCGATGCCGTGACTTCAGCCTCGCCGGCTTTGCGCGCATCGCGCTCGGCGCGGTCGCGCAAACGCTTGGCCGCGGAGATGCGGATCAGCACGGGTTGCGCTTCGAGCAACTCGTCGAGCACGTCCTTTGCATCGTCCAGCCAGGGCATCTGTGCGATCAGTTTCGACGGCGTGGGATCGACCTTGTCCATGTCGGTGCCCAGCGGCAGGATGTGGAACAGCGCGTCGAACAGCGCGTTGCAAAACTCCTGCACGATGTAGGTCGCACCCGAGTAACCCATGAACGGCGTGCCGGTGTGGCGGCGGATGATTGCGCCAGGAAACGAGGACGGAATGTAGCTCGCGCGGTTGCCGATCTCGGCCAGATACATGCGCTCGTTGTAGCTGCCGAACATCACCAGCGGCGGCTTCTCCTGCACCAGCTTGCGCACCGCGGCGTTGTCGGTCTTCGCGCCCGGGATGCGCGACACCGCGAAGTTGCACGGCATGCCCATTTCGGTTTCGAGGAAGTTCTTCACGCCGCGCGCGTAGGTATCGTTGGCGACGATGGCGAAGCTCGCGGTGCCGAAGAAATCCTGGGTCACCGAACGCCACAAATCCCAGATCGGCTTGATGGTGGTGTGCTTCTCGCGCTCGATGAAGGCTTCTGGATCGATGCCCAAAAGTTCGCCGAGCTTGCGCAGGAACTTGGTCGTGCTGTGCAGGCCGATCGGGGCTTGCAGATAAGGCCGGTCGAGCGACTCGCACAGCAGGCGGCCGAACTCGCGGTACAGGCAGATGTTGACGTCGGCATCAATCAGCCTGGGGATGTCGGCGATATGGCTGCCGAGCGGGAACACCAGGTTGATCTCGGCGCCGATGCCTTCGACGAGGCGGCGAATCTCGGCCAGATCACTCGGCATGTTGAAGGTGCCGTAACACGGCCCGATGATGTTGACGCGTGGTTTCTTATCCGGCGAGCGCGGCTTGCGCGCTGGCACTTTCTTGGTGCCGTACTGCGTCCACAGCCAGTTCATTGCGCGGTTGGCGCATTGCCACTGGTCTTCGTCGATGGTGCGCGGCAGAAAGCGTTGCAGGTTGGTGCCCTCCGGCGTCACGCCGCCGCCGATCATCTCGGCGATCGAGCCGGTGACGACGACTGCGGGCAGGTCTGGATCGAGCACCGCATGTGCGCGTTTCATCGCGCCCTCGGTACCTTCGCGGCCGAGCTGCTCTTCGGCGAGGCCCGTGACCACGATCGGCAGCTCGTGCGGCGGCAACGCGTCGGTGTAATGCAGCACCGAAGTCACCGGCAGATTTTCGCAGCCCACGGGACCATCGATCACGACTTGCAAGCCCTTGATCGCCGTGAACACGTATACGGCGCCCCAGTACCCGCCTGCACGGTCGTGATCAAGGACGAGCATCAGATCGGCTCCTCGACCTTGGACGACTTCGCCGCCTTGGCGACTTTCCTCTTGTACTGCTCGCGAAATTCCGGCCGGTCCTTTGGAAGGTCTTCCCAGACACCGGCGGCATAGCCTTCACCGACGCCGGAGAAGAAAGCTTGCATGTCGTCGAAGCGGCTCTTGTTGCCGATCGCGGCGTTGACCACGGTCGCCAGCGACCCCGCGCCGGCCGGGCCCATCAGCGGGCGTGCGGAGATCAGGTTGGTGAAGTACAGCGAGGGCGTGCGCGATGCTTTGGCAGCCTGCACAATGGGAGTGGTGCCGATCGCCAGGTCGGGCTCGAATTCGCGCAGCGCGGCCAGATCCTGTTCCAGCGAGGCACGGTATTGCACATGCACGCCGTGTGATTGCAGCCAGTCGAGATCTGCGCTGCTCCACACCGTCTTCGGACAGGCGGTACCGACATAACGCACGTCGGCGCCGCTCTCGACGAGCAGCCGTGCGACCAGCAGTTCAGAGCCTTCGTAACCGCTCAAAGTGATGCGACCCTTGATCGGCATTTTCGACAGCGCGCCTTTGATGGCGGGCAGGATGCGGTTCTTCGCCGCATCGATTTTCGCCTGCGCGACATTGGCGGCGATGCCGATGGTCTGCAGCCAGGCTTCCGTGCCGTCATGACCCACCGGCGCCGACCCGACGATCGGACGGCCAGCGGCTTCGAACTCACGGAAGCTCGCGGTGTAGAAAGGGTGGAGCGCCGCTACCACCGCGCCATTGAGAGCGGAATACAGCTCCCGCCATTCACGCGTCGGTACAACCGGGCCTGCCACCAAACCCATAGGGTCCAACATCATTCCGATCGTCATGGGATCGACCGGAAAGACCTCTCCCACCAGCGTCACCGCTGGCCTCTCATTGCGTCCCCCACGCGGCGCCTGCACCGGCCCGGCTTCGACTTCGGTGCGTGCGTAACGCAGCATCGCGCCGGCGAGCACGTCCTTGGCTTCGGCATGTGTCGGCACGCCGAAACCCGGCACGTCGATGCCGATGATGCGTACGCCGTTGATCTCCCTAGGCAGCAATTGCAGCGGCACGCCGCTGGCCGTCGGCACGCAGAGATTGATGATCACCACCGCGTCGTACAGTGTCGGATCGGCGAGCTGGTAGACCGCCTCGCGGATGTCTTCGAACAGCTTGCCGGTCACCAGGCTCTCGGAATTGAACGGCACGTAACCGACCGAGCGGCGCGCACCGTAGAAATGCGATGTGAAAGTCAGGCCATATACACAGCAGGCCGATCCGCTGAGTACCGTCGCGGTGCGGCGCATGCGCAAGCCGACGCGCAGCGAGCCGAAGGCCGGGCACATGGACTGCGGCTGGTCGTGCGGGCCTTTCGGATAATCCTTGGCGTACTGGTCGAGCGTGATCGATTTGCCCGCCGCCTTGGCGGCCGCGAGCATCGCGTCCTTGCCGGAATGGCAGCCGAGTCCGTCGAGCTTGACGGCTTCTGGATTCGCGAGCGCTGGCGCGTCGTCGGCCATGTTCAGAGAGTCTCGTAGACGACTTCGAGCGAAGGCTTGTTGATTTCGGTCTTGCCGCACATGTCGAACTCCGTGGCCGGTTGCAGCACCACGTTGCGCCCGACGACGTCACCGGAGAACAGGCCCAATAACTGGTCCTGCGTCAAAGGCGTGGGGCGCACCGGTGGCGCCAAACCGACATTGGTCGCGAGCGTTTCGAACAGCGGGCCCCATTGCGTACCGGGCCGGCCGATGATTTCGTAGCTCGCGCTCTTGCGACGGATGTCATCGTGCGCGGGAATTGCAGCGAGAATCGGGATGCCGACCTTCTCGGCGAACGCCGCCGCTTCACCGGTGCCGTCGTCCTTGTTGATGACGATGCCGGCGACGCCGACATTGCCGCCGAGCTTGCGGAAATATTCCACCGCCGAGCAGACGTTGTTGGCGACGTACAGCGATTGCAGGTCGTTGCTGCCGACGACGATCACTTTCTGACACATGTCGCGGGCGATCGGCAGGCCGAAGCCGCCGCAGACGACATCGCCCAGGAAGTCGAGCAGGACGTAATCGAAACCCCACTCGTGGAACCCGAGTTTCTCCAGAGTCTCGAAGCCGTGGATGATGCCGCGGCCGCCACAACCACGCCCGACTTCCGGGCCTCCCAGCTCCATCGCGAAAACACCGTCCCGCTTGAAGCAGACATCCCCGATCTTCACCTGCTCGCCCGCGAGCTTTTTCTTCGAGGAGGTCTCGATGATCGTCGGGCAGGCGCGGCCGCCGAACAGCAGCGACGTGGTATCACTCTTGGGATCGCAGCCGATGAGCAGAACCTTCTTGCCCTGCTGCGCCATCATGTAGCTGAGGTTGGCGAGCGTAAAGCTTTTGCCGATGCCGCCCTTGCCGTAGATCGCGATGATCTGCGTTTCTTTGGTCACTTCACCGGTCGCAACCGGATCAGGCTCCATCGCCGCTTCCGCGCGGAGGTGATCGTTGAGCGCATGCAGCGGAATAACAGTCGCGCCGCCGCTGAGACCCGCGTCGCCTGCGCTCATGTGAGCTTACTCATGTGGGCACTCCAATCCAGAATCATCTTCAAACAGGCGGGATCGCCGAATGCGGTGCGATAGGCTGCGTCCGCGTCAGACGCCTCCGCGCGATGCGTGATCAAACCGTCGAGCGAAACGCGCCCGGATTCGGCGAGTGATTTGACCGCTGCCAGATCGGAATCGACCCACTGCGCGGCGATGCGAATCCGTGCCTCGCGCATGAAGGCGGGCGGGAATGCGAAGGACAGCGGCTCGCTGTAGAAACCGGCTAGCACGATTTCGCCGCCGGGTGCGAGGCGCGATATGAGTGTGTCCAGTAAAGAGGCGTCGCCGCTGACATCGCAGACGGTTCGGTAATCGCGGCGTGGATCGTTCGCGGGGTCGACGACCCTGTAGCCCAGCGCTCCGGCGGCGCGGTCGGGATTGCGCTCCCACACAGTAGGGGCAACGCCACCGGTCGCGACCGTCAGCCGCGCAAGCAAGCGGCCTAGCACGCCGTGGCCGACGATCAGATCCGGATGGCGAATGTCCGGTGCCGCTATGGCGTGATACGCGGTGGCGGCAAGCGCCAGCAGCACGGCTTGTTCGCCGAGATGCTCCGCGATCGGCGTGACACGCGCGCCTGGCACAACCAAGCACGCTGCGGCGCCGCCAAACAGTCCACGAACCGGGCCGAAGCACTTGGCGCCCGGCACGAAAACGGTGTCGCCGACACGACCGCCGGAACGCGAACCGGCCTCACGCACACGGCCGACGGATTCGTAACCAGGGACCAGCGGATAGCCCATTCCGGGAAACATCGGCATGCGGCCCGACCAGAGCAGACGCTCGGTGCCGGTGCTGATGCCACTCCAGTGAATATCCACTACGACGTCTTCCTCGCCGGGAGGCGAGAGATCGAGCTTGGCCAGAGCGAGTTGCTCGGGCTGCTCGAAAACGACGGCGGTCGTGTTGATGGGACTCTCCCTTGCCTGCGCGCCTTTGGGTTGTCTTTCGCCCGGCGCTGGGTCATTTGCAACAGTGTTAGTTTAGAGTGACTTCATTGAGTGTCAAGCAAAGATGACGATTGTTTTTTCGAAGTGTCAGGCAGGTTGAGGCCGGGCGACTAACAGTCGCGTTTGGATCGGCAATGGCGTTGCAACTAACCGCCCTGCATCGAAGCCCGATTGCCACAGCAGTTCGCCGAGCCGCTCCGGCCTGCGAGCGCGGCCGCTCCCCATCGCCAGTAAATAGAAACCGAAATAGGCATCGCCGACGGGCTCCGTACCAGGCGTGCCGGCCATCGGCTCCGCGATCAGCAGCACGCCGTCATCCGGCAGAGCGCGCCGCGCCGCGGCTAGAATTTTGAGAACCGAATCGTCTTCGTGGTCGTGCAGCACGCGCACTAAAGACACAATGTCGGCGCCGGTCGGTAAATCGTCCGCCAGAAAGCTGCCGCCGTGGAGGCTCACGCGACCGCTGAGGCCCTGGCCGGCAAGACGGATTCTGGCGCGCTCGGCGACGGCGGGCAGGTCGAACAACATCAGCTTGAGGTGCGGCGCGCGCAGCGCAGCGGCGGCTATAAATACACCTTCGCCGCCGCCGACATCGAGCAGGCATCGATGGCCGCGCAGGGAGTAGGCATCCAGCACCTGATCCGCGATCAAAGGCTGCGAGGCCGACATCAGCGCGCTGTAGCGGGCGACGCGCGCGGACGCCAACTGCGCAGGCTTGTCAGCCGCTGCGTAGGGCCAGTACCGAGCCAGCTCACCGTCGCCCGGGCCATTGCGAAGCAGCGCCACCGGATCGCGCAGATCGACGTAGAGCATCGCGTGATGTTCGATCATCGCGAGCAGCGCCTCGTTGCCGACCAGGGTCGCGCCGAGCGGGCCGAGGGCGTATCGATCGCGGTCGCGGCGCATCAGTAGACGCAGTGAAACGGCGGCGTCCAGCAGACGCGATGCAGCATCCGGAGTCAGGCTGATGCGCCGCGACAGGGCTTCGAGAGACTGCGGACCTTCCGACAGAATTTCGAACACGCGCAGGCGCACGCAAGCCAGCAACACTTGCGAATAAACAAAGCCAGCGCACAGATCGAACAGCTCACGCGCCCTGCGTCGCGCGATCGGCCGGGTCAACGGAAAGCGCGCAGCCCAATGGCGAAAACGGTGGCTGGCCAGCAGGCCATCAAGGCTCGCGTGAATCCGATCCAGCCAACTCAGGCTCGCCTCCATGTCGAGCGGCGGCGAAAACTGCGCTACGCGGCTTGCAGCACTTCGCGCGGCACCATGCCTTGAGACTGGGCGAGGATCACGGCTCGCAGCGCGTCGGCGCCGGGGCAATCCGGGATCGCCTCGTTGGCTTCCGACACCAGCAGCTTGAGCCAGCGGATCGCACCGGTCATGCCGAACTGGGCGACGGCACTAGGGCGGCCCAGTTCGGCGTCGCGGCCCGTGGGTTTACCGATCCGGGCGGCGTCGCCGGCGACGTCGAGAATGTCGTCGGCAATCTGGTAGGCCTCGCCGATACGCGCGCCCAGCCGGCTCCACTGCCGCGGATTTTTGTCGCCTGCCGCAGCAGCTCCGGCGATGGTCGCCGCCTCGAACAGCGAGCCAGTCTTGGCCTGCTGATATTCGGCGAGCGACGCGCAGGGCTCACACTCCCAAGCCTGCCCGGCGACGATGCCGCCTGCGGTCCCGACCGAGCGAGCAACGATGCGGATCAGTCCCGGTAGCCGTTCCGGCGCGGCGCGGCAACCGGCGGCGAGGGATTCGAAAGCCAGCACGATCAGCGCATCGCCGCCGAGTACGGCCAGCCGTTCGCCGAAAGCGCGATGCACCGAGGGCTTGCCGCGACGAGTCACCGCATCGTCGAAGCAGGGCAGATCGTCGTGGACCAGCGAGGCGCAGTGCAGCAGCTCGATCGAGGCTGCAGCAGCGTCCACAACGCTCGGATGGTCTTCCGCGCAAGCCTGCGCGACCGCCATGCAAAGCCGCGGGCGGACGCGGGCGCCGCCTGGGAACACGGCATAGCGAATCGCTTCAGCCAAACGCGGCGGACAACCAGCGGATTCGCCGGGGACGATCGCGGACATCAGAGCCTGTTCGATTCGCTGCGCGGTCGTCATGGTGCGATCCCTCGTATGGCAGACTTGTCATTCTGCCTTGTCGCGTTGTTATGTCATTTACTCTAGACACTGCATTCCGGCACGTCAACGCGACAGATTGGAGACTTGGAAGAGATGTTTGCCAAACGCGCCGTGGTGATCGGAGCCGGGGTCGGCGGGTTGGTTGCTGCCCTCGAACTGGCCGCGCAGGGCGTCGATGTCACCGTGGTCGAACGCGCCGCGACGCCGGGCGGCAAGCTGCGCGAGGTGGGCGTTGGCGGTGTCGCCATCGACGCCGGCCCGACGGTCTTCACCATGCGCTGGGTGTTCGAGGAAATTTTTGCAGCGGCCGGATTGGGCTTCGCCGACTACTTGCAGACGGAAGCCGCGAGCACGCTGGCGCGGCATGCCTGGATCGGCGGCGCGCAACTCGACCTGCACGCCGACCTGGCGCGCTCGGCCGATGCCATCGCCGCTTTCGCCGGGCCTGCAGAAGGTCGGCGCTATTTGGAGTTTGCCAAGCGCGCGCGCGGCATTTACCAGACGCTGGAAGGGCCCTTCATCCGCTCGGCCTGCGCCAGTCCGCAAGCGCTGATGCGCGCTGTCGGCTCGCGCGGCCTGAGTGATCTGTGGCGGATCACGCCGTTCGAGAATCTCTGGCGCGCGCTGGGCCAGCACTTCCACGACCCACGGCTCCGGCAACTCTTCGCACGCTATGCCACGTACTGCGGATCCTCGCCGTTTCTCGCGCCCGCGACGCTCATGCTGGTGGCGCATGTCGAGCAGAATGGCGTGTGGATGATCAGGGGCGGCATGCATCGGCTGGCGCAGGCGCTGATGGACGCGGCGCGCCATCACGACGCGCGCTTCCGTTTCCGCGAAGAGGTCGCGGAAGTGACGACGCAGCGCGGCCGCGTCAATGGTGTGCGGCTCGCAAGCGGCGAGACGATCGAGGCCGACGCGGTCATCGTCAACGCCGACAGCGCGGCGGTGTCGACGGGGCTTCTTGGACGCGAGGCGGCGCGCGCGACGCCCAAGGCGCGCGGCGCGGCGCGCTCGCTTTCCGCGATCACCTGGATATTGCGCGCGGAAGTCCAAGGCTTCGATCTGCATCATCACAACGTTTTTTTTTCGTCCGACTACAAAAGCGAGTTCGACGACATCTTCAAGCACGCACGAGTGCCCGCCAAGCCGACGGTTTACGTCTGCGCGCAGGATCGCGGAGAGCGCAATCACTTCGAACCCGGCCAACCCGAACGCCTGCTCTGCCTGATCAATGCGCCGCCCAACGGCGACACGCATCCCTACGACGCAGCCGAGATCCGCTCATGCGAGACGCGCACCTTCAATCTTCTAGAACACTGCGGCCTGAGGCTGCGGCGGACCGCGGAGTGGATGAAAGTCACCACGCCCCGCGACTTCAATCAGCTCTTCCCGGCGACGGGCGGGGCGCTGTACGGCCCGGCCTCGCACGGCTGGATGGCCTCGTTCAATCGCTCGGGAGCGCGCAGCAAGATGGCAGGTTTGTATCTGGCGGGAGGCAGCACGCATCCGGGGCCGGGAGTGCCGATGGCAGCGCTGTCGGGACGGCTGGCGGCGGCGAGCGTGATGGAGGACTTCGCTTCGACCGGATCGTCCCGAGCGGCGGCTACGCGTGGTGGTATGTCGATGCGCTGAGCGACGACGGCCGGCACGGCATCACCCTGATCGCATTCATCGGCAGCGTGTTTTCGCCCTACTACGCCTGGGCACGTCGCTGCGGCACCGCTGATCCGGCCGATCACTGCGCGCTCAATGTCGCGCTGTATGGTCCGCGCGGAAAGCGTTGGGCGATGACGGAACGCAGTCGCGCCTCGCTGTATCAAGAACCCAAGCGTCTGCGCATCGGCCCGAGCGCGTTGAGCTGGGACGGCACCGCGCTGTGTTTCCAGATCAGCGAAATCACCGCGCCGCTGCCGTCGAGAATCGTCGGACAGGTTCGCGTGATCCCGCGCGCACTCGTCGAGCACTCTGCGATTCTGGACGCCGGGGGCCGGCATCGCTGGCGGCCGATCGCACCGTCCGCGCGTGTCGAAGTGCAGCTCGGCTCACCCGACCTGCGCTGGTCCGGTGACGGCTACTGCGATTCCAACTCGGGCGACGAAGCGCTGGAAACCAACATCAGACACTGGAACTGGTCCCGCGGCGAAGTGCGCGACGGCACGGCGGTGATCTACGACGTGCTCGAACGTGGCGGCGAGCAAACCAGCCTGGCTTTGAGGTTCGATCGCAAGGGAAGCCTTGAAGCTTTTACGCCACCCGCCACCGTGACGTTGCCATCGACCGCCTGGCGCATCGCGCGCGCAAGCCGTTCCGACAACGGCATCGCCACCGTCGAGCGCACGCTGGAGGACACGCCGTTCTACGCACGCTCCATCATCGGCTCGCGCTTGCTGGGGCAAGCGACGCGATCGGTTCACGAGAGCCTGAATCTCGACCGGTTCCGATCGCCGATCGTGCAGGCGATGCTGCCGTTCCGCATGCCGAGAACCCGCTAACCGGCGATGCTGGTTTCCATCAGCCCGACCATTCCTCCTGATTCGCTGCGCTCAAGGGCATGAAGCGCTCGCGGCGCTCCATGCGCTCGAACAGGTCGATCAGCCAGAGCGCGCGCGATTTGAGATGCCACCAGGGGAAAGCGGCCGCAGGCTTGATGATGGAAGGCGATGTCGATGTCGCCATCAAGGCAACCGCATCGACCAGATAGCGGGTGGCATCGAGCGGCGACGCGGCCTGACCGTCGACATTCTTCGTGCCCGGCGCAAAGGATTTGATCAACAGCCAAAGCTTGCGATGACGCGGCACGAAGGCGCGCTGCGACACCGAGTCATAGCCGGATCGTTCCACCACGCATCCGATTTCGGCATAGATGAACCTGGCGGCATTGATGCCGGGGCGGCAGGCTGGCGGTAGTTGGGCGATGCCGGATTCGACGCGTGCATAAAGTTCATCCGCGGCACGCAGCAGCTCGCGCACGACCGCGCGAACGCCATCGTTGATTTGCGGATTCGCCAGCCAGCGATCCGCATCGATACCGGCCGCGCGCAGCTTGTCCAGCGGCAGGTAGAGACGGCCCGCGCGCGCATCGTCGCCGACGTCGCGTGCGATGTTGGTCAGTTGCATCGCGACACCGAGATCACAGGCGCGGGCGATGGCGGAGGGCGAGCGCACGCCCATCAGCACGGCCATCATCGCGCCGATGGTTCCGGCGACTCTCGCGGCGTAAGCCTCAAGCTCCGCCAGCGTGGCGTAGCGGCGATTCTGCACGTCCCACTCGAAACCTTCGATCAGCGCGTCGAGCAGCGCGCGCGGCAGTTCATATCGCGCGACGACGCCGGCCAGTGCACGATCGGTGGCGAAGGCTTGCGGCATTCCCGCATAGAGGTCGTCCAACCGCGCACGAAGATGCGTGATCGCGTCGGCGCCGCCGTATTGCGCGTCGATCAGATCGTCCGCCACGCGGCAGAACGCATAGAGAATGGTCGCGGCATCGCGCACCTCGCGCGGCAATAGCTTCGATGCGGCGGAAAAAGATTTGGAGCCGATGCGCAGCAGCGCCCGGCAGGCGGCCAGGTCGGCCTGCGCGTTGATCGGATCAGGCGAAAGCTGCGGCATCCGGCACCACCGAATCGAGCACGCGCGCCGAGGACAGCACGCCGGGCAGTCCAGCACCCGGATGCGTGCCGGCGCCGACCAGATAGAGATGCTTCACGTCCTCGCTGCGATTGTGCGGGCGGAACCAAGCGCTCTGCTGCAATACGGGCTCCAGGCCGAAGGCCGCGCCCTGATAGGAATTGAGCCGGTCCTGAAAATCCTGCGGCGTGAGCACGCGCGAACTGATGATCTGGTTTTGCAGATCAGGCAGAACGGTCTGGCTCAAGCTGTCGCAGAGCGACTGGCGATAGCGCTCGCCGACTTCATGCCAGCGCGTCCCGCTGCCCAGATGCGGCACGGGTGACAGCACGTAGAACGCATCGCAGCCCGGCGGCGCCAGTGATGTATCGGTCGCCGTCGGCCGATGCAGGTACAGACTGAAATCATCCGACAGCACTTTGCGATCGAAGATGTCGCGGAGCAATTCCTTGTAGCGCGGGCCGAGCAGGATCGTGTGGTGCGCCACGCCAGGATACTGGCAGCGCGTGCCGAAGTACCAGACGAACAAACCCATCGAGTAGCGCGAGGCCTCCAACTTGCGATTGGTCCAGCGGCGGCGCGCGGCGGGCGCGACAAGGTGGCGATAAGTCCATGCGGAGTCGGCGTTGGATACGACGATATCGGCGGGGATTTCGCGGCCCGAGGCGAGACGCACACCGGTGGCGACGCCCTTGCGCACGAGGATTTCCTGCACCTCTTGATCGCACTCCACCCGGCCGCCCTGGCCTTTAATCAACTGGACCAGACCACGCACCAGTTCGCCGGTGCCGCCCATGGCGAAGTGCACGCCCCAGCGGCGTTCGAGAAACGCGATCAGGCAATAGATCGACGTTGCTGAAAACGGATTGCCGCCGATCAGCAGGGGATGAAAACTCAGCACCACGCGCAGACGCTCGTCCTTCACATAGCTCGACACCAAGCCATAAACGGTGCGATAGCTTTCGAGCTTCAGCAGGTCGGGCACCACGCGCACCATGTCGCCGAGCGAATCGAACGGCACATGGCCAAGCTCCTCGAAGCCGACGCGGTAGATCGCCTCGCTCGCCCGCATGAAGCGCCGATAACCCTCGACATCGGCGGGCGAAAAGCGCGCGACCTCGGCGTCCATCGCCTCCGCATCGCCGGTGTAGTCGAAGGTCGCGCCGTCGTCGAAACGAATGCGGTAGAACGGCGTCACCGGGCGCAGGTCCACGTCATCGGCGAGGCGCCGGCCGCAAAGCTCCCACAGTTCCTCAAAGAGAAACGGCGCGGTGACGATGGTCGGCCCGGCGTCGAAGGTGAATCCGTCCTGCCGATAGACGTAGGCGCGGCCGCCGGGTGCATCGAGTTTTTCCAGCACCGTGACCCGATAGCCGCGGGCGCCGAGCCGCACTGCCGCAGCCAAGCCGCCAAAGCCGCTGCCAATGACCACCGCATGTGGCGCAGCGGCGCTTGGCTCCGCAGCCGGCATCTCGGAGGTGGGCAGTGTCAACATAATTTGACAATATAGAAGTCGGCCAATGCTGACAACCGACCCGGCGTCGGCTCGACGCCACACGATGGAGGCAAAGATTGGATAGCTACGGAAGCTGTTGCGATGCAGTCGTGTCCTTCGACAGCGAGCCGCTCATTCTGGTCGATGAAGACGATCATGAAATCGGCCATCTCGCCAAAGCCGAAGCGCATCGGGGCGCCGGCCGGCTGCATCGCGCGTTCTCGCTATTGTTGTTCGATGACAGGGGCAGACTTCTGATGCAGCGGCGCGCCGCTTCCAAGCGGCTGTGGCCGGACTACTGGTCCAACACCTGCTGCAGCCATCCCCGACAGGGTGAGGACATCGAGCGCGCCATCCATCGTCGTCTCGACGAAGAACTGCGCCTGCGTTGCCAACTCGAGTTCCTGTTCAAGTTCCAATATCAGGCGCAATTCGACGCGCAGGGCGCCGAGAACGAGTTGTGCTGGGTCTACGGGGGGCGATGCAGCGACCTGCCTTTTCTAAACCGCACCGAGGTCTCCGAACTCCGTTATATCGACCCCGCAGAACTGGATCGCGAGATGCGGCAGTCACCGCGCAGCTTCACTCCCTGGTTCAAGCTCGAATGGGCGCGCGTCAGCCGTGAGCATCCGGAGTTCCTGAAACCGCTGCCAGAGCCGGTTCTCGAACGCTAAGAGTTGCGGACTCAATCAATCTTTCGCCGCGGCTTGGGAACGCGTTTTTTCGACGCCTTGGCCTCGGGATCGATCGGCAGCCGCTCGGCGATGAGCCGCAGCACTTCCAGATTGAAGCCCATCGCCAGATGAGTCCCCTCGACTTCGAGGTTCTCCACGTGAGGGCCGGCGACCTCCAGTGCGGCGCGCCAGGACACCAGCCCATCGGTTTTGGAATGGATCGCGGTACAAGGCACCGTCGGTGCGACGGGGTTGGGTGCGAAAGCGGCCTGCCCGAGACCATCGACAAGACTGTCAAAACGTTTCCTGGCCACATTTACAAACTCGTCGGCCGAACCCTGCGGCCTGATCGGGCTGCCGAAGACGACGAGGCGGCGTACCCATTGCGGCCGCGCCCTGGCCAGTTCACGCGCATAGAGTCCGCCCGCGCTCCAGCCGACCAGGCTGACCTTGAGCCGATGTCGTTCGTGCACCGCCTGCAAATGCTGTTGCAGAAGCTCGAGGGCAGCGACTCGCAGGCCATAGTTGCGTCCCTGTCCCCAGCCGTAAACGACGTATCCGAGCTTCTCGAACACACGGGCCATCGGCCTCAACGCCTCGTCGCCCATGGTGAATCCGGGAAGAAACATGACAGGGTGTCCATCACCGCGAGGCAGGTGGTCCAGCCGGCCCAATCGCAACAGGAAGCCGGCGATTTCGAGCGGCGCCCAGGCCTCTCGAAGCAGCATCCGCAAACCCGGGGGATCAATATCCACTTTCAAGAGGGCAAGGCTGCGAAATAGCCCGAACTCATCTGTAGGAACGAGGCTTTAAAGTTGGTGCGCCCGAGAGGATTCGAACCTCTGACTTCTTCCTTCGGAGGGAAGCACTCTATCCAGCTGAGCTACGGGCGCGCGCCACAATTCTACAACGAGCACGATGCGCGGCGGCGAGCCCTCGCCGCGGTTCGCTCCGGCGGGCTTTACGCCGGCGCTCGGTTGGCCGTTATACTCCGCGCCGCTTTTTAGGCCATGCCAACCCCCGGGGAGTGCCCTTTGGAACACAAGAATCACGACAAGGTTTTTTTCATCAATTTCAGCGTCGTGCTAGGCGTTCTCGGAGGCTTGGCGCTGATCATCAGCGTGATCGCGCGGATGGTGTCGGCGCATCCAGCCGAGCCCAGCAAAGAACAGATGGGAGCCTTGAGCGAGCGCGTGAAGCCGGTCAGCTACGTCATCACCGATCCGGACGTCCTGCTCAAAGCCACGGCCAGGCCGGCACACGCACCGCTGACCGGTGAGCAGGTCGTGGCCCAGGTCTGCACCGCGTGCCACGGGGCGGGCGTCCTCAACGCGCCGAAGATCGGAGATGCCTCGGCCTGGAAAACACGGCTTGGTTCTGAAGGCGGCATCGACGGCCTGACCGCCTCCGCCATCAAGGGCATCCGCAGCATGCCGGCGCGGGGAGGCAACCCGGATTTGTCGGACGCCGAAGTGCATTCGGCGATCGAGCAGATGCTCAAGCTCAGCGGAGCCTGACGGTCCGGCGCAATCAAAGAGCCCGCTTCGCGCGGGCTTTTTAGTTGCGGGTCGTTTTGTTACATTCCGGTTTCAGTCAGGTCCGGCAATCGGGCTGGCTGGCGGCATAGGATTTGCTTCTCAGCCGTGACCAGAATTGGCCGGATAAAAAATATTGTGGGGCGCCGGCCTCGTACCGCGGTAGATCGCGCGCCGGCTCTCGTCGATGCGCTTGTTCAACAAGAGTGTTGCAACGGTGTACGCCGCCCGGCAACGCCGGCGGTTGGGGTTTAAAAATTGTTACCACAGGAGAGTCATAGATGAAAATGAAGGTTCTGGCCGCCGCAGCGGCCATGCTGGCTAGCGGCAGCGCTTTTGCAGCGGTGACCGGCAATGTTGGCGCGTTGAGCGAATACAATTTCCGCGGTCTGCAGCAGAACACCAATGACGCGTCGGTCTTCGGTGGCTTCGACCTCGCGACCGATTCCGGCATCTATCTGGGGACTTGGGCTTCCAATGTCGACTGGGGCGCGGGCGGAACGGAACTCGATCTCTACGGCGGCTACACCACCAAGATCAATGATTCCGTGGGCATCGACGTCGGCGGTATCTTCTATTACTACCCTGAGAAGGAAGAACCGGGCCAGCTCAGCGACGGCACCAGCTTTCAGCCCAACACTTTCGAGGTCTACGCCGGCCTGATCCTGGGTCCGGTTACGCTGAAGTATTTCTATAGCCCGAGTTACTTTGGCTTGTCAGAAGCGGCTTCCGGCGGCAATCCCGGCAAGACCGACGAGACGGACAACAGCTACTTCCTTGCCTCGGCCGCCTTCCCGCTTTCCGACACCCTTTCGCTGACGGGATCGATCGGCTACACCCTGTCGGGCGACAAGGTCTGGCTCGATGGTCCCGATGGCCTGAGCGGAGACAAACTCAAGGACGACTATCTGGACTACAGCGTCGGCGTGTCCAAGACCATCGAAGGCGGTTTCACCGCGACCTTCGCAGTCGTCGGCACCGACTTCAAGAACGACGATCCCGGCATCGTCATCGGCTTGAAGAAGACGTTCGACCTGTAAGGGCTTAAGCAATGACTGAAGGGGCTGCTCCGGCAGCCCCTTTTTTGTGCGTGTCACCGCGCGGTTATCGTCCAAGCATGTGCGCGCGCCTTGCTCCGATACTGGCCTTGGCCTTGGCCCTGGCCTGCGGCCATGCGGAAACCGCTACCGCCGCGAATGCGCCGCCGATCGTCATCACCGGCGCGAGCCTGATCGATGCCACGGGCGCGGCGCCCACCGCACGGGACGTGGTCGTTCGCGACGGCCTGATCGCCGATCTCAGCGAGCCGGCAGCCCAGCGAGCACCGACCGGCGCCCGCGTCATCGACGGCCGCGGCAAGTTTCTGATTCCAGGGCTGTGGGACATGCACGTCCACGTCCTCCGCGGGCGTCGGCCCCAGGCTTACTTCGCGCTGCTGATCGCCCGCGGCATCACCGGCGTGCGCGACATGGGCACCGACATGCCGCTCCCGCAGATCCTGGCGCTGCGCGATCAGGTCGAGAGCGGCGCCCGGCTGGGTCCGCACATCGTCGCCGCCGGCCCCCTGGTGGATGGCCCTTATCCGCAGTTGCCGGGCATCTCGCTGGTGGTGCGCAACGCGGCCGAGGCCCGCGCGGCCGTGGACCGGCTCAAGGCGCAGGGCGCTGACTTCATCAAGGTCTACAACCGGCTCTCGCCCGATGCGTTCGCGGCGATCGCGGCGGAGTCGAAGCGGCTGGACATTCCCTTCGCCGGACACGTGCCGTTTTCGGTCTCGGCCCGCACTGCCTCCGACTCAGGACAGGCGAGTATCGAGCATCTGTTCAATGTCGCCTTCGCCTGCTCGACGCGCGAAGACGAGCTGATGCAGGCCAAGGCCGAGGCGATGGCGCCGGGGCTTGCGGGCGAGCGTCGCGACAAGCGTCGCGCTTACCTGCACGGAGTACTCGACAGCTTCAGCGCCGCGCGCTGCGATCTGCTATTCGCGCGCTTCAAGCGCAATGGCACCTGGCAGGTGCCGACCATCGCCCAGCGCCGCCTGTTCGCCTATCCCGCGGAGATTGCAGCCGACGACCCGCGCCTGCGCTACGTCGCGCGCAGCCTGCGCAGCACCTTCGATCCGCAGCGTGACTCGCGCGTACAGAATCAGGACCCGCAGGACCAGGAAATCCAGCGGCTGAACTATGAGCGCGACCGGTCCCTGATCGCGCCGATGCGCCGCGCCGGCGTGCGTTTTCTCGCTGGCAGCGATGCTGGCGATCCGTTCTCGCTGCCGGGTTTCTCGCTGCACGAAGAGCTGCAAGCCCTGGTGAGCGCGGGCCTGACGCCCTTTGAGGCGCTGCAGGCCGCCACGCGCAACGCCGCGCAGTTTCTGAAGCGCGACGACTTCGGCACCATCGAAGTCGGCAAGCGCGCCGACCTGGTGCTGCTCGATGCCGATCCGCTCGCCGACATCCGCAATACGCAGCGCATCGCCGGCGTGGTGCTGGGCGGACGCTACTGGTCGCGACCGGATCTGGATCGGCTGCTCGACCGCATCGCCGCCGACGCCGAGCGGAACTAGAACTATCTCAAAATCGTCGCGAGCGATGACAGCTTGCGTGCCGCCGGAGCGCAGGCATGCGCCGATGCGTGTTGCTCGTCGTCGCCATCGCGACGGCTATGACTCCTCCTCGCGCCTGGCCTGGACGCACGATCCATCGGCCTTGCTCCCGACCTCTTCCTCCGTTACAGGCCACCAGGCGCGCTCACAGCGTGCCGCGCGCCTGCTCGCGGTAGTGCAGCGCCTCGGCGATATGCGCGAGCGCGACGCTCTCCACACCGGCCAGGTCGGCGATGCTGCGCGCCACCCTGAGCACGCGGTGATAGCCACGCGCGGACAGGTGCAGCCGCTGCATCGCACGCTCCAGCAAGCTGCGGCCAGCGGCGTCGAGCGCGGCGTCGCGATCCAGTTCAGGCGGGCTCAGCAGAGCGTTGGTCTTGCCCGCGCGATCCAGCTGACGCCGACGCGCATCGGCAACACGTCTGGCGATACAGGCACTGCTTTCAGCCGGTGCCGGCTGCGGATCGAGCAGCGCCGCACGCTCGACCCGGGGCACGAAAATCTGCAGATCGATACGGTCGAGCAGCGGGCCCGAGATGCGCGCGCGGTAGCGGCTCACCTGGTCGGGCGTGCAGCGGCAGTTGCCGCCCGGATCGCCGAGCGCGCCGCAGGGGCAGGGATTCATCGCCGCAATCAGCTGGAAGCGCGCGGGGAAGTCGGCTTGACCCGCCGCGCGAGAGATGGTGATGCGGCCGGTTTCCAGAGGCTCGCGCAGCACCTCCAGCACGCGCCGCTCGAACTCCGGCAGCTCGTCGAGGAACAGCACGCCGAGGTGCGATAGGGTGATCTCTCCCGGTCGCGGCGACGAGCCGCCGCCGACCAGGGCCGCGGCGGAGGCGGTGTGGTGCGGCGCGCGGAAAGGGCGCTGTCCCCAGCGCCCGACGTCGAAGCCGCCGCCGGTGACGGAGACGATCGCCGCGGCCTCGATCGACTCGTCCTCGCTCATCGGCGGAAGAATCCCCGGCAACCGCGCCGCCAGCATGCTTTTACCCGAGCCCGGCGGCCCGACCATCAGCAGCGAATGCGAGCCGGCGGCGGCGATCTCAAACGCGCGTTTGGCCTGCGCCTGCCCGCGCACATCGGCGAAGTCTTCACACTGCGGCGCGGCGCCGACGGCGGGCTTGCGCTGGTAGTCCGCCAGAGTGCCCGCGTGCAGCGCGCCGCAGAGTTCGCTCAAGTGGCGCGCGGCGCAGATGCGCGCCGACCCGGCCAGCGCGGCCTCCTCCGCATTGATCTCGGGCAGGATCAGCGCATGGCCACAGCGCGCCGCCTGCAAGGCCGCCGGCAGCGCGCCGCGCACCGGCCGCAGCTCGCCGGTCAGCGACAGCTCACCGAGCACTTCCAGTCCGCTCAAGGATTCGACGGGAATCTGCCCCGACGCTGCGAGGATGCCCAGCGCGATCGCCAGGTCGAAGCGCCCGCCCTCCTTGGGCAGATCGGCCGGCGCCAGGTTGCAAGTGATGCGGCGACCGGGGAATTCGTAGCCACAGGTGGTGATGGCGGCGCGCACCCGGTCCTTGGCTTCGCGCACCGCGGCTTCCGGCAAGCCGACGATCGCCAGCCCCGGCAGCCCATTGGCCAGGTGCACTTCCACCCGCACCGCCTCGGCGGTGAGCCCGTTCTGCGCACGGCTGTGGACGATGGCGATCGACATGCCGCCAGCATGCCGCGTCACTGCTGCGCCTAATCAGACCCAGCGCTCAGATGGATGCGGGCCGCCGGCACCTCGCCATGTCGGCTGCGGCCCAGAGAGGCGGCTTTGAGCCGAGCTACACCTCGCCCTCGCCGAATTGTCCGCCGCGATCGGCGAGCACCGGCACTGGCGGCTCCAGCGCCGCCAGACGGGTTTCGAGTTGCAGCAGGCGCTCCTGGGTCCGCAGCAGCAATTGCGACTGCACGTCGAAGCGCTCGCGCGACACCAGGTCCAGCCGCTCCAGATTGGCGACCAGCACCGCGCGGAAGTTGTCCTGCAGCTCCCGCCGCAAACCGGACAGGCCGGGAGGTAGCACCGCGGCCAGCCGGGCGGCGATTTCTTCGAGCTTTTTGGGATCGAGCATGAGGCGGGTGTCGGCCGGAAAGGGGCTGCCAGTCTAGCCGCCCGCCAAGCCTGCCGACTCGTGACGACGACGCATCGTACAATCGCTGTCCATCGCCGCGGAACCGGCGGCGTCCCGCCGCGGTCCCACCCGCGCTTGCAAGCTCCCAACAAAACCAAAAACGAGACTGATGGATAGTGAAGCCTTGATCGAGGCGCGCGCGCTGACGCGCCGCTACGGCCCCAACACCGCGGTGGCGGGCCTCAACCTCACCCTGAAGAAAGGCGAAGTGCTGGGCATGCTCGGGCCCAACGGCGCCGGCAAGTCCACCTGCATGAAGATGCTCACCGGCAATTTGTCGCCGACCTCGGGCGACGTGCTGATCCGCGGCCAGAGCCTGCGCGAGGACCCGCGTGCCGCCAAGCGCCACATCGGCTATTTGCCCGAGCAGCCGCCGGTGTATCCCGAACTCACCGTCGACGAATACCTGGAGTTCTGCGCCGGTCTGCACGGCATCGCCAAAGCGCAACGCGGCGCGGCCGTGACGGCCGCCAAGCGCGATTGCGGCTTGACGCACATGGCCTCGCGCCTGATCGGGAATCTCTCGAAGGGCTATCAGCAGCGCGTGGGCCTGGCGCAGGCGATCATCCATCGCCCCGACGTGGTGATTCTCGACGAACCCACCGTGGGCCTGGACCCGATCCAGATCCGCGAGATCCGCCATCTGATTGCCGAGCTGGGCAAGAACCACAGCGTGATCCTGTCCAGCCACATCCTTCCCGAAATCCAGGCGGTGTGCGGACGGGTGATGATCATCAACGCCGGCCGCGTGGTCTACGACGCGCCGATCGACGCGCACCTGGGCAAGAACGGGCTGCTCGTCGCCTTCGCCCAGCCGCCGACGGCGCAAGAGCTGCACATCGCCGGCGTGGTGTCGGTCGCCACCGGCCCGGCGGGCCGCTTCGTGATCGAACTCGCCGACGGCGCCGATGTGCGGCAAGAGCTGGTCGCCGCCTCCGTGCAACGCGGCTGGGGATTGCTGGAGCTGCGCCTGGAAACCCGCACCCTGGAAGAAATCTTCGTCGAACTGACTTCGGGCGACGCCACCTTGAGAGAGGCCGCCTGATGCCTAAAGTCTTCACTATCGCGCGTCACGAGGCGCGGCGCATCTTTGTGTCGCCGCTGGCCTGGGCGGTGCTCGCCATCACCCAAGTGATTTTCGGCTGGGTGTTCGTCGGCATGCTGATGCAGTACCTGCGCAACTTCGAGACCGCCGACCAGTACACCGGCGTCTCTGACTACATCGGCGGCGGGCTGTATGGCACGGCGACCATCGTCATGCTGCTGATCATGCCGCTGATGACCATGCGGCTGTTCGCGGAGGAGCGCAAAAGCAACACGCTGACCCTGCTGCTGTCGGCGCCGGTGACGCTCACCGACATCGTGCTCGGCAAGTTTCTCGGGCTGCTCAGCTTCGTCGCGGCGATGGTCCTGTTGCTCGCGGCAATGCCCGCCGCGCTACTGCCGGCGACGCACCTCGACCTGGGGCGGCTCGCGGCCGGGTTGTTCGGTTTGTTCCTGCTCACCAGCGCCTTCGGTGCGGCCGGCATGTTCATCTCGTCGTTGACGCGCGAGCCCACCATCGCCGCCATCGGCAGCTTCGGCTTGCTGCTGCTGGTATGGCTGCTGCGGCTGCCGGCGCAGTACGACAGCGCGATGAAGAGCGTCTTCGAATACCTGTCGCTGATCAGCCATTACCAGGATCTGATCAGCGGGCTGTTCACCACGGCCGATGTCGTCTATTACCTGCTGTTCACCGCGCTGTTCCTGTGGCTGACCGTGTTGCGGCTCGACATGGAAAGAAATTAGGGAACGGCCATGAACAAGAAAAAACTCTACCTGCAGCAGACGCTCAGCGGCCTGCTCTTCATCGTGGTGCTGGTGATGCTCGGCTGGCTGTCGGTGCGTTACGACGCGCATTGGGACTGGACCGCCGGCAAGCGCAACACGCTCACCGAGGCCAGCCAGAAACAGCTCAAGTCGATGGCCGGGCCGCTCAAGTTCATCGCTTTCTCCTACCCGGGTGCGGACGATCGCACGGCGATCGAATACTTCGTCGAGCGCTACAGGCGGGTGAAGCCCGACGTCGTCGTGCAGTTCATCGATCCGTCGGGCCAGCCGCAGAAAGTGCGCGAGTACAACATCAGCTCGGCGGGGGAAGTCGTTCTGGAATACCAGGGCCGGCGCGAAAACCTGCGCGGCCTGTCGGAGCAGTCGATCACCACGGCGCTGCAACGATTGTCGGTGGCAGGCGAGAGCTGGATCGTGTTCCTGGAAGGCCATGGCGAACGCTCGGTCACCGGTGCTGCGCCGGAGGCCTGGTCGAGCTTCGCGCAGGTGCTCAAGGACAAGGGGCTCAAAGTCCAGGGCTTGAGCCTGGTGAAGACGCCGAAGATCCCTGACAACACCGCGGTGCTGGTGATCGCCAGCCCGCAGAGCGCACTGCTCGAGGGCGAGGTCAAGCTGATCCAGGACTACGTGGATCGCGGCGGCAACCTGCTGTGGCTGGCCGATCCGGACTTCACGCCGGGCTTGCAGCCGCTGGCCGATTCCCTCGGCGTGATCTGGCAGAACGGCTACGCCATCTTTCCGGAATACGAAGCGCTGGGCACCGGGCACCCGGGCATTTATGCGGCGCTGGACTATCCGCCGTCGCCGGTGACGCAGGGCTTGCAGCAGGTGACGCTGTTCCCGCTGGTGCGCTCGATCACCACCAAGGCCGCCGGCGGCTGGAAAGCCCAGCCGATGCTGGCGACCAGCGACACCGCCTGGCTGGAAACCGGCGCGCTCGAAGGCGCTCCGGTGAAGCTCGACGTCGACAAGGGCGACATCGCCGGCCCGCTCAACATCGGCATCACGCTCAATCGCGATCGGCCGATCGGAGCCGGCAGCGCCACGCCACCCAAACCGGCGGCGCCCGGTGCGATGCCCGAGCCCAAGCCGCAGCAGCGCGCGGTGCTCATCGGCGACGCCGATTTTCTCTCCAACGCCTATCTTGGCCAGCTCGGCAACCAGCAGCTTGGGCTCAACGTGATCCAGTGGCTGGCGGCGCGCGACAACCAGCTCAATGTCGACATCCCCAAAGCGCCGGACGTGGATCTGTTCCTGCCCAACTGGGCGCTGGTGCTGATCGCCGGCGGCTTCGTGATCCTGCTGCCGCTGCTGCTGCTGGGCATCGGCATCGGCCGCTGGTTCTCGCGGCGCCGCAAGTGAGGCGGCAGACGCCATGAAACGCCTGCAGCTCAACGCGGCGCTGCTGGCCGTGGTCGTCGCGCTGGCGATCTTGGTCTGGTTCGCGCAGAAAAAAGAAAACAAGAAAGCGCCGCTGACTTCGCTCGCGCCGGCAACAGTCGACCGCATCGCCATCGAATATCCCGGCGCGCCGGCGATCCGCCTGTCCAAGCAAAACCAGGCCTGGGTGATGACCGCGCCGGTCAAGGCCGAGGTCGATCCGTTCGAAGTCAACGCCCTGGTCGGGCTTGCCGACACCGGCGTGCAGGGCAAGCTCGACAACGCCGATCCCAAGCAGCTCGGGCTGGACCCGGCGGCCTACCGCATCACGCTCAATGACCTGGACATCGCGTTCGGCGGCGAGGAGCCGCTCAAGTATCGGCGCTACGTGCGCGTCGGCAAAGAGCTGCCGGTGCTGATCAACGACCCGTCGAGCGCCGCGCTCGACCGGGATTATTCCGACCTGGTGGCGAAAAACCTGTTGCCCGCCGGCGCGGAGATCACGCGCATCGCCGCGCCGGGTTTGTCGATGGAAAAAACCGCCGACGGCGCCTGGACCTCGCCCGATCATCCTCAGGCCAAGCGCGATCAGCTGCTGGCGCTCGCCGCCGCGTGGAAGGACGCCAAGTCGATGTGGAACGCCGCGATCGTCCCGGATGATCTGAAAGCCGAGCCGGTGACGGTGACGGTGAGCCTTGCGGACGGCCGCACCCTGGGCTTCAGGCTTGTGGCGCGCGATCCGCAACTGGTGCTGGCATCGCCCGATCTGGGCGTGCGCTATACGCTGGCGAAGACCGATGTCGACCGGCTGCTCAACCTCGACAAGCCCGCCACTACTGCGCCTGCGGCGGCGCCGCCGAGCCCGCAGCCGACCGCAACCCCGCCCGCAGGATCGGCAACGCCCTAAACTCGGCCGCATGCCCGAGCTGCCCGAAGTCGAGACGATCCGCCGCGGCGTCACGCCGCATGTGCTGGACCGCGTGATCCGCCGGATCGTCGTGCGCGAGCCGCGCCTGCGCTGGCCGGTATCACCCGAGTTGGACCTGCGCTGTCGCGACCGTCGCATCGTCGCCACGGATCGTCGCGGCAAGTACCTGTTGCTGCAGCTCGACAGCGGCGACCGCCTGCTGATCCACCTGGGCATGTCGGGCCGGCTCTTCGTGCTCGATGCCCGGCATCCGCTGGTCAAGCACGATCATGTCGACATCGAACTCGACGACGGCAAGCTGCTGCGCTTCCACGACCCGCGACGCTTCGGCGCGGTCCTGTTATGGGATGCCGATGCGCCGCTGCATCCGCTGCTCGCCGGCATGGGGCCGGAGCCGTTTTCCGAAGGTTTCGACGGCGATTATCTGCATCGCCTTTCGCGTGGGCGCAGCGCGCCGATCAAGAGCTTCATCATGGACGGCCGCGTGGTGGTCGGCGCCGGAAACATCTACGCGGCGGAATCGTTGTTCCGCGCCGGCATCCGGCCGACGCGCGAAGCCGGCGCGGTGAGCCTTGCGCGTTATCGCAGCCTGGCTTGCCGGATTCGCGAGGTGCTCGAAGAAGCCATCCAGCAAGGCGGCACCACGCTGCGCGACTTCGCCGGTGCCGACGGCGCGGCGGGCTATTTCCAGCAGGACCTCTACGTGTACGGACGCGAGGCGCAACCCTGCCGCGTGTGTGCTTCGCCGATCGGCAGACTGGTGATCGGCCAGCGCTCGAGTTTTTTCTGCGCGCGGTGCCAGCGCTAGTGACGTTGCTCCCTTAGCTTTAGGCCCGCATACTTGTCCGACATATTGCACAAGTGTCCGCCATGAGAGTCATCAACTTCTCCGAAGTCCGTAACAATCTCAAGAAGATCATCGACTCGATTGTGGAGGACGCCGATTACGCGGTGATCTCGCGCCGGGATGCGCCCGACGCCGTGGTGATGTCGCTGGACACGTTCAACAGCATGATCGAGACCGTTCACTTGCTGAAGACACCCGCCAATGCGGCTCATCTGGCGCGCTCGATTGCGCAGCTCGGCAAGGGCAAGCTCAGGGAACGGAAGCTGGTGGATGCCTAGTCGGGTCGTCTGGACGCTGGCGGCCTGGGAGGATTATCTCTACTGGCAAACCCAGGGTCGCAAGACACTCAAGCGAATCAACCTGCTGATCTACGATACGGTGCGCAGTCCGTTCGCCGGCCTTGGCAAGCCGGAGCCCCTGAAAGAAAATCTGAG
The DNA here is from genome assembly GCA_964246995.1 of uncultured Hydrocarboniphaga sp. Classification (GTDB taxonomy): domain Bacteria; phylum Pseudomonadota; class Gammaproteobacteria; order Nevskiales; family Nevskiaceae; genus Hydrocarboniphaga. Next base: position 8,307 of record CAXTSJ010000024.1, on the reverse strand, counting down.
CGGATTCTGGTCACGTCGTATCGACGACACACACCGCCTGGTCTACACGGTGCAGGGCAAGGATTTAGCCATCATCGCCTGCCGCTACCATTACGAGTGACCGCCCATGACATCCATCGGCACGCCGCTGTCTGACAATGCCACCCGGGTCCTGCTGCTGGGTTCCGGAGAACTTGGCAAGGAACTCGTGATCGAGCTGCAGCGCCTGGGCGTGGAGTGCATCGCCTGCGATCGCTACGCCGACGCGCCGGCGATGCAGGTGGCGCATCGCAGCCACGTGTTCAAGATGCTCGACGGCGCCGAGCTGCGCCGTGTGGTGGAGTTGGAACGCCCACATCTGATCGTTCCCGAGATCGAGGCGATCCATACACCGACGCTGATCGAGCTGGAAGAACAAGGCTGGCGCGTGGTGCCGACGGCGCGCGCAGCACAGCTGACGATGGATCGCGAAGGCATTCGCCATCTCGCCGCCGTGACTCTGGGCCTGCCGACATCGCCTTATCGTTTTGCCGACGACGAGGCGGAGTACCGCGCTGCCGTCGAGGCGCTCGGCATCCCCTGCGTGGTCAAGCCGCTGATGTCCTCGTCGGGCAAGGGACAGAGCGTGGTAAAGACGCGCTCGGATATTCAAAAGGCCTGGGACTATTCGCAGGCGGGAGGGCGCGCCGGCGCGGGACGCGTGATCGTCGAAGGCTTCATCGACTTCGACTACGAGATCACCCTGCTCACGGTGCGCCATGGCGCGATCGAGCCGGTGCAGACCTCGTTCTGCGCGGCTGTCGGCCACTTGCAGGTCGATGGCGACTATCGGGAATCCTGGCAGCCGCACCCGATGTCGGCACTGGCGCTGACACGCGCGCAACACATCGCGGCCTGCATCACCGGCGAGCTGGGCGGGCGCGGACTGTTCGGCGTGGAGCTGTTCGTCAAAGGCGACGAGGTGATCTTCAGCGAAGTGTCACCGCGGCCGCACGACACCGGCATGGTGACGCTGATCTCGCAGGATCTGCCGCAGTTCGCGCTGCATGCGCGCGCGATTCTCGGGCTGCCGATCCCCAACATCGCACAGCGCGGGCCGAGCGCGTCGTGCGCGATTCTGCTGGAAGGCGATCAGCGCGCGCCGCAGTTCCACGGTGTCGCCAAGGCGCTGGCGGAGCCCGATACGCAGCTGCGCCTGTTCGGCAAGCCCGAAGTCGCCGGCCGGCGACGCATGGGCGTGGCGCTCGCGTTGGGCGCGACCATCGATGAGGCGCGCACTAGGGCGCGTCGTGTCGCCGCACAAGTGCATATCGCGTAGGCGCCGCAGCCGCCGATGCCCGAGCTGCCCGATCTTCGCGTCTACGGCGACTGCATCCAGGCGCGCGCCGGCGGCCAGGTCTTGCAGAACCTGCGCATCGCCAACCCCTTCGTGCTGCGAACGGTGACGCCGGAGCCGGCGCGTCTGCAGGGATTGCGTCTGCGGGAGATCAGTCGCGTCGGCAAGCGCCTGGTGCTCCATTTCGACGAGGGTTTCCGTGCGGTGATTCATCTGATGATTCTCGGCCGGCTGCACTGGAAGCCGGCAGGCGGGTCCATCCCCAAAGCCGGCGGACTCGCCGCGTTCGATTTCGCCAGTGGCAGCCTGCTGCTCACCGAGTCGGGCAAGAAACGTCGTGCCTCGCTGCATTTGCTTGCGCCGACCGACGATCTGGCGCAACACGATCGCGGCGGGCTGGAGGTGGTCGGCCTGGATGCTGCGGCTTTCCGCCAGCGCCTGATCGCGGCCAATCACACGCTCAAGCGCGCGCTTACCGATCCGCGCGTATTTGCCGGCATCGGCAACGCCTACTCCGACGAGATCCTGCATCGTGCGCGGCTGTCAGCTTTCAAGCAGACGCACGCGCTCAACGCCGACGAACACGCTCGCGTTCACGCGTCGACGCAGGCGGTGCTGGAAGAGTGGACGACGCGTCTGCGCGCGGAGGCAATCGCCAACGGCGGCTGGCCGGTGAAAGTCACTGCTTTCAGGCCCGAGATGGCGGTGCATGGCCGATACGGCAAACCCTGCCCGGACTGTGGCGCGCCGGTCCAGCGCATCGTCTACAAAGACAACGAGGCCAACTATTGCGCGCGCTGCCAGACACAAGGCCGGCTGCTTGCGGACCGCGCGCTGTCGCGGCTGTTGCACGACAGTTGGCCCGCCACACTGGGCGACGATTGAGGTCTAGTGAACCGGCGTCGATAACCCCGGCGGATCCGGCGGCGCTTCCGATTCGACTAGCTTGACCGGCACCACGATCATCTCGCGGCCCTGCGCGTGCAGATGCCTTTGCACCGCCAGCGGCAGCTGGTTGTGCAGCAACATCGTGAACAGGTTTTCGTTGCGGAAGACGATGCGGCTGGCGAACACCACGCTGTCGGGGAAATCCAGAAACACGCGGTCGACCAGGTCGATCAGCTCGCTCTGCGGATCGGCGCCGTAATCGTCGTAGTAGCTGGCGGCCAGATTCTGGCTGGCGCAGTAGCCGACGAAATAGGCCAGCGAGTTCTGCAGCCGCGCCTGCAGCGCAACCAGCGAACGGTCGCTGTCGAACGCGTCGCGATCCACTTCACCGACGGCGACGAAAACGAAGTTGCGGAAACGGTCGGGGAACTTGGTGCGCACCCATTCCAGCGTGCGGAATCCCGATCCGCGATTGGCGCCGACCAGGATCATCGCGGTGCAGCCGGATGCGTCGAGTGGCGGCGAATGCATTTCTTCGAGCCAGCTGACGCGCGGCGCGTACTGGTCCAGGCGCGCCATCAGGCGCCGCACATCGTCGTAGTGCCGGCGCACCATCACACAGACGCCGGCGACGGCACCGGTGATCAGCAGCGTCACCCAACCGCCGAGCAGGAATTTTTCGACCACGATCACGGTGAGCATGAAAGCGGTGACCGCCAGGCCCACCAGCGACAGCAGCAGCGGACGTTTCCAGTTGAGGATGTAGCGCCGCTGCAGCCACCAATGCCGGGACAGGCCGAACAAGGTCAGCGTGAAGGTGATGAACACGTTGATGCTGTAGAGCACCACCAGCAGCGACACCTTGCCGCGCGTGGCGAGCACGATCAGCAGCGCGCCGATGCCCATGACCAGCACACCGTTCTGGGTGACCATGCGGTTGGACAACTGGCGGAACTGGCGCGGCACCCAGCGATCCGAAGCCATGCTCGCCAGCACCGCGGGGCCACCGAGAAAACCGGTGTTGGCGGCCACCATCAGCAGACCGACTTCGAACAGCAGCACCGCACTCAAGGTGAAATTGGCAGCGGTGCCGACCCCCATCACGTTCTCGATGATCTGGCGGAAGGTCACCGCGTTGAGCGTTTGCCCCGGCGTCGGCGTCGCCTCCCAGAGCAGATATAGCAGGATGATGCCGCCGGCCATCAGCGCCAGCGACACCGCCATGTAGAACATGGTCCAGTGGCCGGTCTTGACGCGCGGCTGCGCCAGCATGTTGACGTTGTTGGAGACCGCCTCGATGCCGGTGTAGGTACCGCCGCCGATGGAGTAGGCGCGCAGGAACAGGGCGATGACGAACATCCAGCCGCTGTCGGCGGACAGCTTTTCGGCCTCGGCCACGCTGTTGGGCCACAGCATGCCAATGGCGTCGACATGCACCGCCACGCCGTACACGATCAAGGCGACATGAGTGACGACGAAGCCCATAAAGATCGGCGCGAGGATGCGGATCGACTCCTTCATTCCGCGCAGGTTGAGGATCAGCAGGCCGATCAGCAGCAGGGCCTCGGTGGGTAGCTTCCAGCCGTGAGCGCCGGCCGGCAGCAGGCTGAAAAGCGCGTCGGAGCTGCTGGCGATCGAGATGGCGATGGTCAGGACGTAATCGACGATCAGCGCCGAGCCGGCGATCAAACCGGCGCGCCGTCCGATGAGTTTGGTCGCAGCCTTGTAGCCGCCGCCGCCCGAGGGAAACAGGTCGATGACCTGGTTGTAGCTGGCGGCGATGATGAACACCGTCACCGCCGTGGCGATCGCCAGGAACAGTGCCATGTCGGTATGCGCGCCCAGCGCCAGAAAAGCCTCTTCCGGTCCATAGCAGGAGGACGACAAACCATCGGCGCCGAGGCCGATCCAGGCGAGGATGGCGACCAGCGCGATGCGATGGCGCGTGCTGGGATCGAAGGGGTCGAGCTTTTCGCCGAAAAGCAGGCGTTGCGCCTTCTGCAGATTCATCAGCGAAGTGGATCGCCAGACCGGGAAAGACCGCATTCTAGCGGCTTTGCGGGCCACCATAGGTGCGATGCAACAAAGGCGCACGTATACTCCCGCGGATTTTTCGCCGTCCCTGGCAAAGCTCAGGCCATCCATGGCCTGTTTTTCAAGGCGGGGAAGCTGCGCTTCTCGTCCTTCAATGTTTTGGTGCCTTCTTTGTGATTCAGAATCTCCGCAACATCGCGATCATCGCCCACGTCGACCACGGCAAAACCACTCTCGTCGACAAGCTCCTCCGCCAGTCCCAGACCCTCGACGCCCGCGAAAACCTCGGCGAGCGGGTGATGGATTCCAACGATCTGGAGCGCGAACGCGGCATCACTATCCTGTCGAAGAACACAGCGATCCGCTGGCTCGACAAGCGCACCGGTACCGACTACCGCATCAACATCGTCGACACCCCCGGCCACGCCGACTTCGGCGGCGAAGTCGAGCGCGTGCTGTCGATGGTGGACTCGGTCTGCCTGCTGGTCGACGCCGCCGACGGCCCGATGCCGCAGACGCGCTTCGTCACGCAGAAGGCGTTCGCGATGGGGTTGAACCCGATCGTGGTGGTCAACAAGGTCGACCGCCCTGGCGCGCGTCCGGACTGGGTGGTCGATCAGATTTTCGATCTGTTCGACAAGCTCGGCGCCAATGACACGCAGCTCGATTTCCCCATCGTCTTCGCCTCGGCGCTGCACGGCTACGCCGGCGCCAAGTCCGACGTGCGCGAAGGCGACATGGACCCGCTGTTCCAGACCATCGTCGACAAAGTGGTGCCGCCGAAAGTCGATCCGGATGGCCCGTTCCAGATGCAGGTGATTTCGCTGGCCTACTCCAGCTATGTCGGCGTCATCGGCACCGGGCGCATCTCGCGCGGCAAGATCAAGAGCAACTCGCCGGTGTCGGTCGTCAACCGCGACGGCAAGGTGCGCATGGGCCGCGTGTTGCAGGTGCTGGGCTTCATGGGCCTGGACAAGGTTGAGGTGCCCGAGGCCGAGGCCGGCGATATCGTCGCGATCACCGGCATCGACGAGCTGAGCATCTCCGAGACCGTCTGCGATCCGAAGAATCCGGAGCAGATGAAGACGCTGCAGGTCGACGAGCCGACCATGAGCATGGTCTTCGAGGTCAACAAGTCGCCGTTCGCGGGCAAGGAAGGCAAGTTCGTCACCAGCCGCCAGATCGGCGACCGCTTGCAGCGCGAGCTGAAGACCAACGTGGCGCTGCGCGTGGAGCCGGGCGAGTCGCCCGACCAGTTCCGCGTCTCCGGCCGCGGCCTGCTGCACCTGGGCATCCTGCTGGAGACCATGCGCCGCGAAGGCTACGAGATCGCCGTTGCGCGTCCGCAGGTGATCCTCAAGGAAGTCGACGGCGTCACCTGCGAGCCCTACGAATCGCTGATCGCCGACGTCGAAGAAAGCCACCAGGGCGGCACGATTCAGGGCCTGGCCTCGCGCGGCGGCAAGATGCAGGACATGGTGATGGACGGCCGCGGTCGCGTCCGTCTCAGCTACATGATTCCGTCGCGCGGCCTGATCGGCTTCCAGACCGAATTCATGAGCATGACTTCGGGCACCGGCCTGCTGTTCCACAACTTCGATCATTTCGGCCCGCAGGCCGAGAACGCCGACATTGGCCAGCGCCATAACGGCGTGCTGATCTCGAATGAGACCGGCAAGACCGCGCCGTATGCGCTGTTCAACCTGCAGGAGCGCGGCCGGATGATGGTGGACCCGGCGATCGAGGTGTACGAAGGCCAGCTCGTCGGCATCCACTCGCGCGACAACGACCTCGTGGTCAACGTGCTCAAGGGAAAGAAGCTGACCAACATGCGTGCCTCAGGCTCGGATGAGGCCGTGCTGCTGACCCCGCCGGTGAAGCACTCGCTGGAGCAGGCGCTGGAATTCATCAACGAAGACGAGCTGGTCGAGTTGACGCCTAGCAGCATCCGCGTGCGCAAAAAATTCCTGAAAGAGCACGAGCGCAAGCGCGGCGGTCGGGGCGACTAGATCGCGGCCGACCCGCTGTCGGACGGGGAGTTCCGGTAGTCGGTTGCATTTGAGGTTGTGTTCCCCCTAAATACGCGCCTAACAGGTTGTATTTCTGCGGGACAGTGCCCGTCAACGGGCTTTCCAGGGGGATTCATCGATGGGCATTTCAACGCGAGTCGCGGCAAGCGCGGCCATTCTGGCTTGGGCGGCGTTGGCAGGCAGCACGCCTGTACAGGCGGCTGGCGCACCGGGCTGGTACGTAGGCGCTGGCGGCTTCGCCACCTTCCCTCAGAACACCAACGTCACCACCGATGGCGTGACCGGCAGCCCCGACATCCCCGGTGATCCCGGCTTCAACTGTCTTCTGCCGATCAACCTGCTCGGCAATGTGCAGTTGCTGAACTTCTGTCTGCTCGGCCCTGGCCAGGATCCGACCACGGGCACGCCGTCGGCGGACACCATTCCGGCCCAGCGCTTCCGCTTCTCGGTGAAGCCGGGCGTCGGTGGCGGCGGCACCTTCGGTTACGCCTTCGAAAGCGGCTTCCGCCCCGAATTGTCCTTCGACTACAGCACCGCCGACCTGGACGAAGTTTCGGTGCTGTCGATCGGCGGGCAACCGGTGGCGTCGAACAAGCAGAAAGCCGGTGGCGATCTGCAGACGATCCGCCTGATGGCCAGCGCCTGGTACGACCTCGACCTCGGCTACGTGTTTCCGTATCTCGGCGGCGGTGTCGGCATCCAGCGCACCAAGACCGATCTTCCGGGCGTGCTCAACGACACCGACAACAACCTCGGCTTCCAGCTCGGCGGCGGTATCGGCGTTCTCATCACCAAAGACCTGACGCTGTCGGTCGACTACCGTTACATCGCCACCGACGATCCCAAATACCGCAGCGACTTCGATACCTCGGCCAAGAGCGAATACGAGTCGCATAACGTCGGCGCGTCCCTTCGTTACTCTTTCGGCACCTTCGGCGGCACCGACACCGATGGCGACGGCGTGCCCGATCGCCTCGACAAATGCCCCGGCACGCCGGCCGGCGTCGCGGTCTACGCGGACGGTTGCCCGGTCGATACCGACGGCGACGGCGTGCCCGACTATCGCGACAAATGCCCCGGCACGCCGCCCGGATCGCCGGTCAACAGCGATGGCTGTCCGGTGGATTCCGACGGTGATGGCGTCCCGGATCATGCCGATCAGTGCCCGGGTACTCCGCCCGGTATGGCGGTCGATGCACGCGGCTGCCCGCTCGATTCCGACGGCGACGGTGTGCCGGACAATCTCGACCGCTGCCCCGGGACCGTGCCTGGCACGCCGGTTGACGCCAGTGGTTGCAGCCTGCTCGACAGTGACGGCGACGGCGTTCCCGATTCGCTCGACAAGTGCCCGAACTCGGCGCGCGGTCAGCGCGTCGGTCCGGACGGCTGCCCGCTGGACTCCGACGGCGATGGCATTCCCGATGACCTGGATGCCTGCCCCAACACGCCCAAGGGTCTGAAAGTGCTGCCCGATGGCTGCGCCCTGGTCGGCGATTGCCGCAAACCGCGGCCGGGCGAAAAAGTCGATGCCCGCGGTTGCGCATTGGACAAGCGCTTCATCCTGCGCGGCGTGAAGTTCGAATTCGACTCGGATCGCCTGACCGCTGAAGCCGAGGTGATCCTCAACGAGGTCTCCGCAACGCTTGCGGCGTACCCGCAGGTCAAGCTTGATGTCGAAGGCCATACCGATAGCCTGGGGACGGATGCCTATAACCTCGGCCTGTCCGAACGCCGTGCGATCTCGGTCATCAAGTACCTCGACGGGCGCGGCGTCGACACGACGCGCATGAAGGCCGTGGGCTTTGGCGAATCGGTGCCGATCGACGACAACAACACAGACGCTGGCCGCGAGAACAACCGCCGCGTCGAGTTCAAGGTGACCGGCGGAGAGTGATAGCCCGGCGCGGCAGAATGCAGGCAATCCTGCATTCTGCCGTTCATGTCGATTCAGATCGTGTTCATTGCATGACGCTAGTTTGGGCGCGGGTCATCGCCCGCTCCGGAGCATCGCAATGAAACATCAGTGGCTTGTCGGTCTGG
>CAXTSJ010000023.1:6715-46840 GCA_964246995.1 uncultured Hydrocarboniphaga sp. | reverse complement strand
AGGCTCCACGCGGCCTTGTCGTGGATGCTCGGCACTTCGCGGTACATGTTGAAGATTTCGGCCTCATCCAGGCCAAGGCTTTCGATGATGTACTGGTAGGCGTGGGTGTGGATCGCCTCTTCGAACGCCTGGCGCAGGATGTACTGGCGGCACTCGGGGTTGGTGATGTGCTTGTAGACGGCGAGCACGAGGTTGTTCGCCACTAAGGAATCGGCGGTGCTGAAGAAACCCAGGGAGCGCTTGATGATGGTGCGCTCGTCCTCGGTCAGGCCTTTCGGGTCCTGCCACATGGCGATGTCGGCGCTCATGCCGATTTCCTGCGGCATCCAGTGGTTGTTGCAGGCGGCCAGGTACTTTTCCCAGGCCCACTTGTATTTGAAGGGGACGAGCTGGTTGAGGTCGGCGCGACAGTTGATGATCTTCTTGTCGTCCACCTGGATGCGCTTGGCGCCCATGGTGAGGTCTTCCAGGCCGGTGAAGCCGGCTTCCTTCGGACTCAGCGGCGCACTCATGACGACGGCCGGCGGTGCACTGCGGGCCTGCGGCGCGCGGGCAGCGGCGTGACGCGGCTCATTCTGGATCGCCTGGGCGGCGGCGGTTTGCGGAGCATCATCCCAATCCAACATGTGTTTGATTCCTTCATTGTTTTTGGAGTCGCGGCGGCGGCATTAGGTTTCCCTGCATGCGGGCGGTGGACGATCCGGTTTGCTTCACGGCGCCGCCCCGGCCGGCGCAATCGCGCGGGACCTGGGGCGGGTTCGATTCGAGCATCAAGGGTGCGCCCGGGGCAGGGGAGCGTCAAGAAAAAAAACACTATCAGTTGTGCGGATGTAGAGCGTGCAACACTAAATGTAGTGTTTACTCACATAAATGCCACAGTTTGTCGACAGCTTGTCCAGGGCCGGAATAGCGGGCTCAGCCTGCCGCCGTGACACCCTTCGCCATCATCGGCATCAGCAGTGCAATCAGGGCGATGGCGCCGAGTTGGACATGGATTAGCTTAGCCGTGCCGGCCCAGGCTTGTGCCGAGGGCAGAACACCGGCGGCGCTGGCCTTTTTCCACTTGATGTACCGAAAAGTCGGCACCAGCGACACGATCGCCGCGATCACGAACAAAGTCAGCGCACCGTGAAAGGCGCCGGTGTGGAAGTAATAGGCCATGCCCTTGCCGCCATGCGGCAGAGGCATGCGGGCGAAGCCGGTCAACAACACCGCGGCGGCGGCGATGCCGTAGAGCAGATCGACGCGGGACACCACCTTCAAGGTCTCGGCGCTCGGAAGCAGCTTGAGCAGATACAGCTCGGTTACGGCGAAGCCGGCCATGAAGATGACGGCGAGATAGTGCAGCCAAGCGGTAACGATGGCGGCGGTCATGGGGATAGCTCCTCACGTGGGAAGGTCGGTGTGATGAGTGTGTCTGATGCACTTTACGGACCGTCGGTGCTGCGGTCCTCAACAAAGAAAACGCCTGCCGGTAAGGGCAGGCGTCCAATGCCGCTACTGCAAGCTTGCTACTGGCAGGCTTCGCAATCCGGATCGAGAATCGAGCAGACCTTGGCGCCGCTCACATCGGTGATCGACAGGATGCTGCTGGCCGGGGCCGCCACCACCGGTGCCGCGGCTGCCATGCCCACCTTGTTGAGCCGGCCATCGGTGATAGTGGTCTTCTCGGTGTGCGTGGCGCCCATGGTGCGCAGGTAGTAGGTGGTCTTGAGGCCCGACAGCCAGGCGTGCTTGTACAGCTCGTCGAGCTTCTTGCCGCTGGGCTGGGCCATGTACAGGTTCAATGACTGCGCCTGATCGATCCACTTCTGGCGGCGGCTGCCGGCGTCGACCAGACGCTTGGCGTCGATCTCGAAAGCGCACTTGTACAGATCCTTGATCTCCTGCGGTACACGGTCGATTTTCTGCACGCTGCCGTCGTAATACTTGAGGTCGTGCGCCATGACCTCGTCCCAGAGATCGATCTTCTTCAGATCGTTGACCAGGTACTCGTTGACCACGGTGAACTCGCCGGAGAGGTTCGATTTGACGTAGAGGTTCTGGTACGTCGGCTCGATCGACTGCGACACGCCGGTGATGTTGGCGATGGTCGCGGTCGGCGCGATCGCCATGGTGTTGGAGTTGCGGATGCCGACCTGGCCGATCTGCGTGCGCAGGCTGGCCCAGTCGAAAGCTCCGGAAACCTTCGTGTCCTGCTGCAGATATTTGGTGCCGCGCTGCCTGGCCAGAATCTGGATCGAATCCACCGGCAGGATGCCCTGGTCCCACAGCGAGCCCTTGAAGCTGTTGTAGGCGCCGCGCTCGGCAGCCAGATCGGACGATGCCTTGATCGCGTAATAGCTGACCGCCTCCATGGAGTAATCAGCGAAGGTGATCGCCGCCTCGCTCTCGTAGGGCAGGCGCAGCTTGTATAGCGCGTCGTGGAAGCCCATCACACCCAGTCCCACCGGACGATGACGCAGATTGGAATTGCGCGCCGTCGCCACCGAGTAATAGTTGTACTCGATCACGTTATCCAGCATGCGCATCGCCGTGGTGATGGTGCGCTGCAGCTTGGCGGTGTCGAGCTTGCCGTCGACGATGTGCGCCGGCAGGTTGACCGAGCCAAGATTGCAGACCGCGATCTCCTGGCCGGCCTTGGTGTTGAGCGTGATCTCGGTGCAGAGGTTGGAGCTGTGCACCACGCCGACATGCTGCTGCGGGCTGCGCAGATTGCAGGCGTCCTTGAACGTGACCCAGGGATGGCCGGTCTCGAACAGCATGCTCAGCATCTTGCGCCACAGGCCCAGGGCCTGGATGCGCTTGGAATTCTTGATGCGGCCTTCGTCGGCCAGCTTCTCGTAGGCGGTGTAGCGCGCCTCGAAAGCCTCGCCGACCAGATCATGCAGATCGGGCGTTTCTTCCGGCGAGAACAGGGTCCACTGACCGTCTTCCATCACCCGCTTCATAAACAGGTCCGGCACCCAGTTGGCGGTGTTCATGTCGTGCGTGCGACGACGGTCATCGCCGGTGTTCTTGCGCAGTTCCAGGAATTCCTCGATGTCGCGATGCCAGGTTTCCAGATAAGCGCAGACCGCGCCCTTGCGCTTGCCGCCCTGGTTCACCGCAACGGCGGTGTCGTTGGCCACCTTCATGAACGGCACCACTCCGTTGGACTTGCCATTGGTACCCTTGATCCAGCCGCCCATGCCGCGCACCGGCGTCCAGTCATTGCCAAGGCCGCCCGCGTACTTGCTGAGCAGCGCGTTGTCCTTGATCGCGCCGAAGATGCCGTCGAGATCGTCCGGCACCTGGGTGAGATAGCAGCTCGACAGCTGCGGACGCGGCGTGCCGCTGTTGAACAGGGTCGGCGTGCTGCTCATGAAGTCGAAGGAGCTAAGCAGCTTGTAGAACTCGACCGCCCGCGCCTCGCGATCGATCTCGTTCATCGCCAGACCCATCGCCACGCGCATGAAGAAGGCCTGCGGCAGTTCGAAGCGCACCTTGTTGGAATGGATGAAGTAACGGTCGTAGAGCGTCTGCAAGCCGAGGTAGTCGAACTTCTGGTCGCGCTCCGGCAGCAGGGCCTCGCCCAGTGTGTGCAGGTCGTACAGCGCCAGCTTGGGGTCGATCAACTCCAGCGACACCGCGCGGTGGATGTATTCGCGGAAGTAATCGGGATACAGGCCCTTCATGTCCTCGAACGTCGGGCGGGTTTCGCTCATGCCGAGGAACTTCAGCGCTTCGTGGCGCAGGCCGTCCATGAGCAGGCGCGCGGAGGCATAGGTGTAGTTGGGTTCCTTCTCGATGCGCGCGCGCGCGGCCAGGGTCACGGCGCCCGACAGCTCACTCTCCGGGATGCCGTCGTACAGATCGCGCAGGGCGGCCTGCACCACTTCCTCGACGCTGATGCCGGACAGCCCTTCCGCGGCCTCGGTCACCACGCGGCGGATGCGCACCACGTCCAGCGGATGCAGGCTGCCGTCGTCGAACTTGACCTGCATCGATGAGCCCGGGCCGGTGGCCGGCGCGGATTTGGCGGCCTCGGCGGCCCGCGCGGAGGCTCGCTCGGCCCGATAGATCACATAGGAGCGTGCCACCTTGTGCTCGCCGGCGCGCATCAGCGCCAGTTCGACCTGGTCCTGGATGTCCTCGATATGCAGGGTGCCGCCTCCGGACAGATGACGGGTGAGCGCCTGCACCACCTGCTGGGCCAGGGCCTGCACGGTCTCGCGCACGCGCGCGCTGGCCGCGGCCTGGCCGCCCTCGACGGCCAGGAAGGCCTTGGTCAGGGCGATGGAAATCTTGGATGCGTCGAAGCTAGTGACCTTGCCGTTGCGGCGAATCACCTTGACCCCGCCCGGCGCAGTCGCCGCAAGCTCAGCGGTGGTGACAGGCGCTGTCGCGGCCGCAGCGGTGCGACGCAAATCGTTGTGTTCGTGGGAATGAGTCTGCATGGGAACCCCTTAATCGTCGGTTCTTCCGGAAGCGGCCTGGAACCGTGCCGGCAACCATATCTAGTGGTTTGCTCTGGCGCAATCCCAACATAGTGTGTCAAAAGCTTTGAATCTGCTGTGAGCGCCCTGTGGATGAAAACGCATCTGCGAACCAGAACAGAGCCTTGCGATCAGCTTGTTGAGCGTCCTGAAATCGACGTCTGCGGACCGAGTTTTTTAAGACATCTGACGAACGGTGAAGTGCCCGCCTGGGCGCCCAGGTCGATCACTCGCGCAGGTTTTCGGGCTGCTCCTGACCGCCGCCGGATGCCTCCCCGCGGCCTGTCCGCGGCCAGAAATGGCATGGAGCTGGCTACAATGCCGTCACCTTTGAGCAAAAAAAGATTCCCATGATCGTCCCCGTGCTGATGGCCGGCGGCTCCGGTACCCGGCTTTGGCCGCTGTCGCGCGAGCTCTACCCCAAGCAGTTCCTCAAATTGCTGGGCGACAAGAGCCTGCTACAGAACACCGCGCTGCGCGTTGCCGGAGTGGACGAGACCGCGCCGCCGCTGGTGATCGGCGGCGACGCCCATCGGTTCATCATTGCCGAGCAGATGCGCCAGGTCGGGCTTGACGGCGCCGCCATCATGCTCGAGCCGGAAGGCCGCAACACCGCCCCGGCGGCGGCCGTTGCCGCCCACTATGCGAGTACCCATTACGGGCCGCAGGCCCTGGTTTTTCTGATGGCCGCCGACCAGGCCGTCACCGACACCGCGGCCTTCGTCGAAGCCGTCGAGGCCGCCGCCAAAATCGCGGCCTCCGGCAAGATCGTGACCTTCGGCATCCAGCCCACCCATCCGGAAACCGGTTTCGGCTACATCAAGGTCGGCGCGCCGATCGATGGGGGTGCCTACGACGTCGCCGCCTTCGTCGAGAAGCCGCTGCTTGCGAAGGCCCAGGCCTTCATTGCCGAGGGCGGCTATTACTGGAACGGCGGCATGTTCCTGTTCCGCGCCGATGTGTTCCTCGAAGAACTCAAGCGCCTGGAGCCGGAGATGCACGCCGCTAGCCTGCAGTCCTGGAACAACGCGGTGAAGGACATCGACTTCCTGCGTCTGGAGCCCGCGGCTTTCCGCCGCTGCCGCAGCGAGTCGATCGACTACGCGGTGATGGAGAAGACCAGCAACATCGCCCTGGTGCCGCTCGATGCGGGTTGGGATGACGTCGGCTCCTGGACCTACCTCGGCAAGCAGCCGGCCGACGATGGCGCCGGCAACCGCTTCCGCGGCGATGTGATGCTGGAGGACAGCGGCAACAATCTGGTTCACGCCAGTACCCGCCTGGTGAGCCTGGTCGGCATGCACGACACGGTGGTGGTTGAGACCGAAGACGCCGTGCTGGTCGCGCCGCGCGACCGCGTGCAGGAGGTGAGGAAAATCGTCCAGCGCCTCAAGCGCGAAAAGCGCAGCGAGGCCGAGACCAGTCCGCGCGTCTACCGGCCCTGGGGTTCCTACGAGACCGTGGCCCTGGCGGAGCGCTTCCAGGTCAAGCGGATCATCGTCAAGCCAGGGCAGAAGCTGAGCCTGCAGATGCATCACCACCGCGCCGAACACTGGATCGTGGTCAAGGGCACCGCGCGGGTGTATTGCGGCGACAAGAATTTTCTTTTGTGCGAAGACCAGTCCACGTACATCCCCCTGGGACAGACGCATCGCCTGGAGAACCCGGGCAAGGTGCTGCTGGAGTTGATCGAGGTGCAGTCCGGCGCCTACCTGGGCGAGGACGACATCGTGCGTTTCGAGGACATCTACGGCCGCACGCCGGCCAAGGTCTAACGCCGCGCCGGCTGCAGTCGTGACCGATCCGCAGCCCGGAGCCTCGACCCCGCGTGATCCCTTCACCCGCCCGCGGCGGAACGAGGGCATCGCTGCGGACCGTCTCCGCGCTCCCGATCTGGACGCGGATTCGCCGGCCGAGAAGGACACGCTGCGCTACTGGCTGTTGATCGCAGCGCTGCTGTCGGTGCTTGCGCCGCTGGGTCTGACGATGCGCGACGAAACGGTCGCGCGGCCCTCCAAGCTCCCGCTGACCGCGGTCGAGCGCGCCCACCTGCCGCAGATGATCGACATCCCGGCGGGCCACGACCGGCAGGGCGGCATCGCCGCCTTCACCCTCAGCCGCACCGAAGTCACGCTCGAACAGTTCCGCAGCTTTGTCCGGCAGACGGGTTACCGCAACCCGGCGTGGGCCAGCGTGGCCTGCCTGGGCACCGCCGACAAACTGTCCTGGGACAACCCCGGCTATGACCAGGCCGATACCTATCCGGTGGTCTGCGTGTCGGCGCGCGACGCGGCCGCCTTCACCGCCTGGCTATCGTCGGAGACCGGCCGCGCGCTGCGGCTGCCGACGGAACGCGAGTGGGCCTACGCCGCCGCGGCCGGCGCGACGACGCGCTTCTGGTGGGGCGATCACTACCAGCCGGAGCTTGCCGATTGCGCCGGCTGCACGCCGCGCGCCGCGCAGCGGCCGACCTTCGTCGGCACCCGTCCTGCCAACGCTTACGGCCTGCTCGACGTCAGCGGCAACGTGCGCGAATGGACCTGCTCGCTGTTCGCAGCGGCCGATTCCGCGGAGGCCTCGCACTGTGCGCCGGCGTTCGACGAGGCGAGCAACCTGGTGGTGCGCGGCGGATCCTGGCAAGAGGGCCAAGACGCCTTGGTGCTGGGCCATCGACAGCCTTTCGGCGCCTGGCATCGCAACGTCTGGACCGGCTTTCGCGTCGCCGGGCCGGCGCATCGCTAAAGCCTCAGAACGCGAGCCGCAAGCGCATCCGGATGGCGCCGCGATGTCCGGGCCGGCTGCCTGTTGGCGTGCTGCCGGCTCTAGAACGCGAGCTGCAGGCGCATCTGGTAGGCCGCAAGCTCCTGGCCGTCGAAGACGTTGCCGTCGCGATCGATTTTCAGCACCTTCACGTAATTGCCGCTCACGCGCATGAAGGCGTTGAGATACCAGGACACGCCCAGGGTGAGATCCCGCAGCTCGCCGCCTTTGACGCTGCCGTCGGTCAAATCGATACCCGACACCCGCGCCGCCACCTCGAAAGCGCCCCAGCCGTCGGCACCGAAGGGATGTGCCGGCTTGATCGCATCGAACACGCCCTTGTCGACCTTGTACGGCCGCGCCTCGCCGGTCAGCGTGTACGCCGCCTGCGCGTACCAGCTGCTGAAGGACAGATCGTCCTTGCCATTGTCGCGTGACACGCGTACCCAGTCGTATTCGCCCTGCAGCGAAGCGGCGCCCGCCGCGGCGGCGAATTCCGAGCCGATGAAACGATAATTTTCGGTATCGGCCAGCGCACCGGTGGTGACGAAGCTCGGTGCCTGATCCGACTCCGGCTTGGCGCTGAAAATCACCGATTCGGTGGTGGTCGCAGTCGCGCCGGTGCCGACGGCGGTGTTGTCCTTGGTCGGGCTGCGCCAGGTGTAGCCGACTCCCAGGTGCACCAGAGCGCCATCGCGCAGTACCGGCGCAAACGTTCCGCGCGCCGCATAACCCCAGCCCTCATCGCCGGTGCTGGCGTCGGACAGAGGCGAGCTGGAAACACCGCCCGCCAGCGACCAGTTCGCGCCCGAACTCGCCACCTGGACGCCGGGCGTGCGCACCACCAGCGGCGTGATCAGGTAGAACGGCAGTCCGCGCTCCATGAAGGTGGCGTTCTTGTCGGCGGTCAGCGCCTCCATCGAGAACGAGGGCTTGAACTGGCCGACGGTGACGACGACGGGCTTGAGCGCGTTGTACGACACGTAGGAATCGGTGATTTGCGAGCCGTTGCCCGAGCCGGTCTGGCGGAATTCGTATTCGACCCGGTACTGCCAATCCTTGAACAGCGCGCCGCCCAGCGACAGCCGCGACCGGCGCAACTGGCTGCCGTCGGCGACGTCGGTCTTGTCGTCGTTGTACGCGGCGAAATCGATCTGCTGCAGCGTGCCCACCTGCAGCGAGAACGCGCCGTCCGCGGACGCGAGCTTGAGACTGTCTTCGGTGTTCAGTGTCGGCCCCGGCTTGGGCGCCTGGCTTTTCAGCTTCTCGTATTCCTCCAGGCTGATCACGCCTTTCTGCGCCAGGGTTTCCAGCAGATCGTCCTTGGCCAAAGCCGGTGCGGAAAACAGCAACAGCGCAGTGACCGCGCCCAGCGCAGCGTTTTGAAGCGACATGAGACCCCCGGTGTGAAGACGCAGCCACCCGGTCGATTGCCGGTGCTGGCGTTGTATAGCAAGATACATAACGAAAGGTACGACAAGTGCCAGCCAAAAGAAAAGTCCAAGGGAAGAAAGGTGATCGCGATGTCGCGTCTTGTTTTTGCTGTCGCTGCGCTGCTGTTCGTCTCGTCTGCCGCGGTCGCCGAGGAGCCCACGCGTGTCTACGCCGCCGCCAGCCTGACCAATGCGCTGACCGACATCGGCAACAGCTGGAAGGCGCAGGACCACGCGGCGCCGACGCTGGTCTTCGCCGCCTCGTCGACGCTCGCCAAGCAGATCATCGCCGGCGCGCCGGCCGATCTTTTCGCGTCCGCCGACATCTCGTGGATGGACCAGGTGGCGCAGGCCGGCAAAGTCGCGTCAGGCACCCGCGTCGATCTGCTCGGCAACACGCTGGTGCTGATCGCGCCCAAGGGCCGCGCCATCGAGGTGCGCATGGACCGCGGCTTCGACCTGGCCAAGGCGTTCAAGGGCAAGCTCTGCACCGGCGAACCAGGCGTGGTTCCGGTGGGCATCTACGCCAAGGCCTCGCTGCAAAGCCTCGGTTGGTGGGACGCGCTGCAGGGCCGCATCGTCGGCACCGACGACGTGCGCACCGCGCTGGCCTTCGTCGAACGCGGCGAATGCCCGCTCGGCATCGTCTACGCTACCGATGCGGCGATCAGCGACAAGGTGGAAGTTGTTGCACGCTTTCCCGAAAACAGCCATCCGCCCATCGTCTATCCCTTCGCCTTGTTGAAAGCGGCGCGCCCGGATGCGCAGGCGCTTTTCGCCTACATCAAAAGCGCGCCCGCCCGCGCGGTGTTCGAGAAATACGGCTTCGTGCTGCTCGCACATTGAACGAGCCGGTGGCGGCATGAGCCTGTCGCCCGAAGAATGGACCGCGCTGTGGCTCTCGGCCAAGGTGGGTTTCTGGGCCACGATCGTCTCATTGCCGCTGGCGGTGCTCTGCGCGTGGTGGCTGGCGCGGCGCGAATTCCGCGGCAAGCTGCTGCTGGCAACCCTGGTGCAGCTGCCGATGGTGCTGCCGCCGGTGGTCCCCGGTTACATCCTGCTGCGGCTGTTCGGCACCCAGGGGCCGATTGGCGCCTGGCTGCTGGCGAGCTTCGACCTCACCCTCGCGTTCAACTGGAAAGGCGCGGTGCTGGCATCGGCGACGATGGCGTTTCCGCTCGCGGTGCAGCCGATCCAGCTGGCTTTCGATCTGGTCGATCGGCGTCTCGAGCAGGCCGCCGCGACCCTGGGCGCCTCGCCCTGGCGCGTGCTGGTCAGCGTGACCCTGCCCCTGGCCTTGCCCGGCATCCTGATCGGCGCGGTCCTGTGCTTTTCCCGCAGCCTTGGCGAGTTCGGCGCGACCATGGCGTTCGTCGGCAACATCCCCGGCGAGACGCGCACCCTGCCGCTGGCGATCTACTCGTTTTCGCATGTGCCCAACGCAGAAGGTGAAACCCTGCGCCTAGCCGCGCTGTCCATCGCGCTTGCGTTCGTCGCGCTGCTTGGCAGCCATATCGTCACCGGCCGCATGCGCCGCCGGCTCGACACGCGCGGACACTAGTGTCCTGTTCCGTAAGTTGCTTGATGAAGACGCCAGTGGCTTTTCGTGCCTGGCAAGGCGTGACGTCGAGCCATAGTCGAACTATGGCGAGAAGGAGCAACGCGGCCGGGCGCGAAAAGAAGCGGCGGATTCGCGAGCGAACTTGCGGAACAGGACACTAGTCATGCTCGAACTTGATCTGCACTTCACGCGGCCGGCTTTCGATCTGCAGATCCGCCATCGCTTCGGCGACGGCGTGACCGGCATCTGCGGACCGTCGGGCTCGGGCAAGAGCAGCCTGCTGGCGCTGGTCGCCGGGCTGCTGCGCGCGCGCAGCGGCAGCATCCGTTTTGCCGATCAGACGCTGGCCGATTCCGCGCAGGGCGTGTTCACGCCGACGCATCGGCGCGGCTTCGGCCTGGTGTTCCAGGACGGCCTGCTGTTCCCGCATCTGCTGGTGCGCGCCAACCTGCTCTACGGCTTTGGCCTGATTGCGCCCGCGCAGCGCCGCTTCGATCTGCAAAGCGTGGCCGACCTGCTGGAAATCGGCGGCCTGCTCGAGCGCCGGCCGCAGCAGCTTTCCGGCGGTGAGCGTCAGCGCGTCGCGCTCGGCCGCGCTCTGCTGGCCTCACCCCGCCTGCTGCTGCTGGACGAGCCGCTGTCCTCGCTGGACGCGCGCCTCAAGGCGCAGATCCTGCCCTTCCTCAAACGCATCCGCGACGAGACGAACATCCCGATGCTCTATGTCAGCCACGCCGCCGAAGAGCTGGCTTTCATCGCCGATGAGATGCTGACGCTCGATCAGGGAAGGCTGGTGTAGTTTGGGGTGAGCCGCAGGCGAACCCTAACGGTGTGCGGTCAATCGAGTGGGTAATGTTGGGGTTCGCCCCAACCGACTCGGCTCAGCCGGCCACGCCCAGTATCACGCTCGACGCCTTGAACAGCGCGATCACGCGTGCGCCGGCTTTGAGTTCCAATGATTGCGCGCTGCCGTTGGTGACGATCGCCGCGAGGGTGTTGCCGCCGGCCAGCGCGATGCCGACTTCGGTGTTGACCGCGCCCGGCGTCAAGGCCTGCACGGTGCCTGCAAGCTGATTGCGCGCCGACAGCTTCAGCGCGGGCCCGCCGTCGTCCACTGCCAGCATCACCCACGACGCCTTGATCAGCGCCACCGCCTCGACGCCGACCGCCAGAGCCAGCTGCTCGGCGCTTTCGCGCGTGACCACGGCGACGATGCGGTCGCCGCCCTTGATCTCCAGCTCCACTTCGTCGTTGACCGCGCCGGTGGCGAGGCGCACGACGCGGCCCCAGAGTTGATTGCGCGCGCTGGTTCTCATCGTCAGTCTCCCGAGTAGTGACAGGTCGCCATCATGATCCAGCAGACGGCGGTTGAGCGACGCGACGAAGCGGGCATGCTCCTCGTCCGCCGCGCGATAGCTGCGCACCAGTTGCTCGCCGCTCGCGGTGAGCCGCGTGCCGCCGCCGCGATGGCCGCCGGTGCTGGTTTCGACCAGGGGATGGTCGGCCAGATTGTTCATCGTCTCCACCGCGTCCCAGGCACCCTTGTAGCTCAGGCCCACGGTTTTGGCGGCCTGGCTGATCGAGCCGGTGACCGCGATCGCCTCCAGCAGCGCAATGCGCTGTCCGCCGCCGAGCGAGCCGGCTTTCGAGGAGAAAGCGAGGCTGCCCTCGAGCCGCACGCTGGTGCGCTTGCGCGGCATCAGCCGGCGCGCAGCGCGGTGGCGACGCTCTGGCGCGCCGCGCGCAGCGCCGGGAACAGGCCACCGATCACGCCGATGACGCAGGCCCAGGCGACGCCCGTCGCCACCAGGGTGTTGGTCACGGTGAGCCGGAACACCACCTGGCTGAAATTGGCGCCCAGCGTGTTGACGACGTTGCCGTTGAAGAACACCCAGGCCAGCACCGAACCGATGGCGCCGCCGATCAGCGCCAGCACCAGCGCTTCGACGAACACCGACACCACCACCGGCAATGCGCCGAAGCCGATCGCGCGCAAGGTGGCGATCTCGAGCTGGCGCGCGGAGACCGCGGAATACATCGTGTTGAGCGTGCCGAACATCGCGCCCAGGGCCATGATGCCGCCGACCCAATAGGCGAGAAAATTGAGCAGCTTGTTGAGCCGCTCCGACTGCGCCTTGTAGTACGCGGGCTCGCGCTTGACGTCGACGGACAAGGTCGGATCGGTGGTGAGCTGGTCCTTGTAGGCGGTGAACGCGTCGGCGGATTCCAGCATCACCGTCACCGACTGGAACAGGTTTCGCCGATAGGCCGACAGCAGGGTTTCGCTGTCGGCGATCAGCTCGGATTCGTGGGCGTCGCCGCCGCTGTCGAAGACGCCGACGATGGTCCAGTCGCTGTCGCGGAACGCCAGCCTGCTGCCGACTTCCAGCCCGCGAAACTGCTGCTGCGCCGAGCGGCCGACGATCAGCTCGCGCACCGCCGGCTGGAACATCCGCCCCTCCACCAACTTCATCTCCGGCCGCATCACAAAGGCTTTGCGGCCGACGCCGCGGAACGTCACGTTGGCGTCCGCGCCGGTGGCCTTGAGCGGCAGGTTGACGATCGCCACCATCTCGGGAGAGCCGATCGGCTTGCCGTCGGCGTCGCGCTTGACGCCGGGCGCGTCGAGCACGGTCTGCGCGTTGTCGCGCGACACCGTGCTCGACAGCTCGGCGTTGGAGCCGCCGCGCAGCACGATGGCGCGATCGGCGCGGCCGGTGTTGGAAAGCGTCTTGTCGAACCCCGCCGCCATCGCCAGCACCGACACCAGCACCGCCACCGTCACCGCGATGCCGATGACGATCACCAAGGAGATGCCCATCCGCTGCGGCAGGTTGCGCAGATTCATTTCGGTGACGGCGAGGATTTGTTGGAGCATGGGTATTCGTACGCATGGCTTGTGTTGAAAAACCAGGCCATGGATGGCCTGGGCTTGCCAGGACGGCACTCGCGCTGGCTGGTCGCCTAGCGACCAGCCAACGCATCGACAATATTGAGCCGCTTCGCCCGCAGCGCCGGCGGCAGGCCCGTCACCAGCGCCAGCCCCAGCGCAACCGCGAGCCCGACGCCGATCACCACGCCCGGCAACTGCACCAGGCCGAGCGTGTCCTTGAGCAGTGGAAACACCAATGCCGCGAGCCCCAGCCCCATCACCGCGGCAAGCACGCACAGCAGCGTGCATTCGGCGAGCACCAGGCCGAGCACGCCGCCGTCGGTGAAGCCCAGGGTTTTGAGCACCGCCAGCTCCGGGATGCGTTCGCGCACCGACTGCATCATCGTGCTGCCGGTGGCGAACAGCAGGGCGATGAACACCGCGATCAGAATGCGCGTGACGATGAAGTTGATGTCGCCGATCTGCTTGAGAAAGCCCATCTGGAACTCCTTCTCCGACTGCGCCTTGGTCTCGTCCGGCGAGTTGGCGAACAGCTTGTCGATCGCCGCGCCCACCTGCGCCGCCTGGTTCGCGTTCTTGATGCGCACGATGTACCAGCCGACCTTGCCGATGGAGAACGCGCGCGCCTCGTCGAAGTATTCGTGGTTGAAGAAGAACTGGCCCTCCTGGCCGCGATCGGTCGGACACTCGTAGATGCCGACGATGTCGAACGCCCAGTCGGACTGGCCGTCGACCTTGCGCGTCCAGATCTGCGAGTGCAGGGACACGCGGTCGCCGATCTTCCAGTGATATTTGCGCGCCAGCTCCGCGCCGATCACCGCGCCGCTGCGGGTGCGCTTGAGGGCGTCGAACTGGTCGGCCGGCAGCTTGAGTTCCGGGAACACATCGAAGTAGCGCTCGGCGTCGATCGGGAACGAGAACACCAGATTCTTCGGGTCCTGAAAATACGAGCCGAACCAGCTCGCGTAGGCGACGCGGTCGACACCCGCCAGGCTTTCGATCTGCTGGGTCTGGCTGAAAGGCAGCGACTCGGTCAGCGAGATCTTGTTGATCACGATCAGGCGATTGACGTTGGCCAGATCGACGGTGCGATTGAACGCCGAGTTGACGCCCTGGAGCATGCCGAACAGCAGGAAGGCGACGATGATCGACAGCAGGGTGAAGATCGTGCGCGCCTTCTTGCGCCACAGCGCTGCCCAGAGCAGCGGCAGGTATTTCATCGCGCGGTCTCCAGCGTGCCCACCAGCTGACCCTTGTCCAGATGCAGCTGATGCGAGGCGAACTCTGCGGCCTTGGGATCGTGGGTGACCATGACGATGGTCTTGCCGTGTTCGCGGTTGAGCAGTTGCAGCAGGTGCAGGATCTCGTCGGCGGTGGTGCGGTCGAGATCGCCGGTGGGCTCGTCGCAGACCAGTAGCGTTGGATCAGCCACCAGCGCGCGGGCGATGGCGACGCGCTGCGCCTGGCCGCCGGACAGCTCGCTGGGCTTGTGTTTGGCGCGATCGGCAAGACCCACCACCGCCAACGCCGCCGCGGCGTTGGAGCGTCGCTGCGCCGACGAGAGCGAGGTCAGCAGCAGCGGCAGCTCGACATTGCGCTGCGCGCTGAGCATCGGCATCAGGTTGTAGAACTGGAAGACGAAGCCGATGTGCCGCGAGCGCCAACGCGCGAGCTTGGCGCCGGACAGGCCGTCGATGCGCTCGCCGGCGACGCTCACCTCGCCGGTGCTCGGCTGGTCGAGGCCGCCGATGAGATTGAGCAGCGTCGTCTTGCCCGATCCCGACGGCCCCATCAGCGCGACGAAATCACCGGTGGCGATCGACAGATCGATGTCGTGCAAGACCTCGACGGTCTGCTTGCCGCGCTGGTAACGCTTGGTGACCTTGCGCAGGTTGACGATGGCATTCATGCGTGCAGCTCCATTGAGACTTTGAGGTTTTGTAGGTTGGGTGAGCTTGCGAACCCCAACAAGACACCGTCAGTTGGCGTGCCATCGTTGGGGTTCGCAGGCTCACCCCAACCTACGGTTCTACGGCTCGACGCGCACCTTCGCGCCATCGCTCATCTTCGCCAGATCGCCCAGCGCCACGCGCTCGCCGGCCGACACGCCGGCCAGCACCAGCTGCTGATCGCCATTGCGCGCGCCCAGGCGCACCGCGCGGCGCTCCAGCTTGTCGTCGCGGATCACATAGAGCACGCCCTGGCCGTCCTGGTTCTGGATCGCCGCGGCGGGCACCGTCACGCCGGGCTTGGCAACGCTGCCGGCGGCCGGCGCATCGCTGAGAAAAGACACGCGCACGCCCATGTCGGGCAGCACGCGCGCGTCCTTCTGCTTGAAGCCGATGCGCACCTTGACCGTGGCTTTGGCGCGGTCGGCGGTGGGGATGATGGCGACGACTTCGGCCGGGATCTCCCAGTCCGGATAGGCGTTGAGCTTGGCGCGCGCCGGCTGGCCGGGCTTGACCCGGTTGATGAAGCTCTCGTTGACGTCGACCTCGATCTCCAGCGAATCCATGTCGACGATGGTGCCGATGCCGGTGCGGGTGAAGCCGCCGCCGGCGGAGATCGGCGACACGATCTCGCCCGGCTGCGCGGCCTTGACCGTGATCACACCGGCAAACGGCGCGCGCACCACGGTGTCGTCGACATTGCGCTGCGCCACTTCCACGTTCTGGCGCACGACATCGACATTGCGCGCCGCGGTGAGCAGCTGCGCATTGAGATCGTCGAACGCGGTCTGCGCGTTGTCGACCTCGGCCTGGCTGATGAAGTGCTGCTCGAACAAGGACCGCTTGCGCTTGAGATCGCGCTCGGTGTTGGCGAGCTGCACGCGCACCTGGTCGTGGCTGGCGCGGGCGAACGCCAGCTGCGCCTGCACCTGCTCGAATTGCGCGCGGATGTTGGTGTCGTCCAGGCGGCCGACCACTTCGCCGGCCTCCACATGCTGTCCCTCCTCGACCAGCACCTCGGTGACCTTGCCGGTGATCTTGGCGGACACGGTCGCGGTGCGTCGCGCCACCACGTAGCCGCTGGCATCGAGCAGGGACGCGGGCGCCGAGGCGTCGCCGGTGCCCTGCGCCAGCACCGCCTTCACGCGCAGGCCGCTGGGGCGCAGAAAAAACCAGGCGGCCGCCGCCATCAGCAGCAGCACCAGCAGCAGGCCGATCCATTTGAGCGAGCTGCCACCCGGTTCCGGCTCGGGCCTGCGGTCGATCTTGAGCTGGGCCAGCAGGTCGGAGGCTTGATTCATGAGGTTCTGCGATGCGGCCTGGCGTGTCGGTGCGGCGTCATCCTAGCGCAGCGCGATGAACGGCCCGGCCTGGGCCGCTGTGAATGCGCCGGCGATCGGGATCGTCGCTGCCTAGCCGGGGAAGTCGAGATCCTTGTCGTCACCGTCGTCGAGGTTGATGTTGCGGGCATCGCCGACGAAGTCGATCTGGTTGTCGTTGTCGTCATTGTCGACCACCGCGTCTTCGCGATCGCCGTCGCAGGTCAACGCGAAGGTGTAGTCGCCGGCGGGCAGGGTGCCGATGCGATAGCTCCAGTTGTTGGAGCCGCTGGGCAGGACCGGCGCGCTGGCGATCGGGTCGGGCACGCTGCCGTCGTCGTCGTCGGGTTCGATGTCGCTGCCGGCAAAAGCGTAGACCGCGACGCCGACGCCGGCCGTGCGGTTGCCTCTGCAGCTCGCGCTGCGCACCAGGCTGTCACTGACGCTGCCGCTCACGCTCGCCGCCTTGCTGGTGCGCACCGCGCGCAGCGCTGGACGCAGGCTGCGGTCCTGGCCGTTCGCCGCCAGCGACAGGCGCAGGTCCATGCGCAGTTCGAGAGTGAAACTCTTGCCGCCATTCTTCTTGACCTTGAAAACCAGCGGCTCGACGCGATCGCCGCCGAGGATGTCGAGCGGCCTCTGGCCACCGAGGTTGTCGATGATGTAGTCGTTGCCGTTGCTGCCGCTGTCGTTTTCGCGCAGCCGCAAGCTGATGCCGGTGTAATCGCCCGCGTCGAGACTCTCGTTGTCGAGCAGCGAGAACGCGGCGGTGTCGTAATCCAGCAGATCGATGCGCACCGGGTCTTTCAGATCGATGCGGTCTTCGCTGTTGTCCGCGCGCTGCAGGGTGATGCCGTCGACCGTGACCACCACGCTCTGCGCGTTCACCGCCGGGCGGTCCGCTGAGAGGGCGACGTCCACGCGCCCGTCTTCGCAGGCGCTCAGCGTCATGGCAAATGTCAGCAGGCCCAGCCAGCGCAACGGATGCATCGGACTCTCCTTAGGCGCGATCGCGCGCCGACGCGGCATGCGCCTGCAGACCTTCGGCGTCGGCGATGCGGCCGGCGATGGCCGCCAGCGGCCGCGCGCCTTCCCGCGTGCAGTCGATCACGCTGGTGCGCTTCTGGAATTCATAGACGCCGAGCGGGCTGGAAAAGCGCGCGGCGCGTGAGGTCGGCAGCACGTGGTTGGGGCCGGCACAGTAATCGCCAAAAGCTTCCGGTGCGTGACGGCCGAGAAACACCGCGCCGGCATGGCGTATGTGTTCCAGCAGCGCGCGCGGCTCTTCCACCGACAGCTCCAGATGTTCGGGCGCGATGCGGTTGGAAATCTCCGCCGCCTGCGCCAGGTCACGCACCTTGATCAGCGCGCCGCGGCCGCTCAGGGCCTCGAGCACGATCTGCGATCGCGGCAGCTCGGCCAGGCGCTCCTGCATTGCGCGCGCGACCTGATCCAGATATTGCGCGTCTGGAGAAATCAGGATCGACTGCGCGTCCTGGTCGTGCTCGGCCTGGCTGAAGAGATCCATCGCCGTCCAGCGCGGATCGGTGGCGCCATCGCAAATCACCACGATCTCGGACGGGCCGGCGATGGAATCGATGCCCACGGTGCCGAACACCGCGCGCTTGGCGGCGGCGACATAGACGTTGCCGGGGCCGACGATCTTGTCCACCGCCGGCACCGTCGCGGTGCCGTAGGCCAGCGCCGCGATCGCCTGCGCGCCGCCGATGGAAAACACCCGATCGGCGCCGACCAGATGGGCCGCGCCAAGCACCGCGTCGCTGAACTCGCCGTCGGGGCAGGGCACCGCCATGATCACGTCGCGCACACCGGCGACCTTGGCCGGGATCACGTTCATCAGCACACTCGATGGATACGCCGCTTTGCCGCCCGGCACATACACGCCGACACAGTCCATCGCCGTGACTTTCTGGCCGAGGCGATTGCCGTGTTCGTCGCTGAACTCCCAGCTGTCGAGGCACTGGTGCTCGGCATAGGCGCGGATGCGCGACGCCGCGGTTTCCAGCGCCTGCTGCAGATCGGCCGGCAGGCGCTCCCAGGCGGCCTGCAGCGCGGCCTTGGAAATTTCCAGCTCGCCGGCCCGCATGACGTTGCGACGATCGAAGCGGTTGGTGCAATCCACCAGCGCCGAATCACCGCGACGGCGCACGTCGGAGACGATGCCTTCGACGGCTTTCTGCACCGCTTCGTTCTGCTCGGGCGCGCGGTCGAGCAGCTCCTCCAGTTGCGCATCGAAGTCCGCGGCGGCGGTGTCCAGACGCAGGATTTCGATCGGCTCGTTACTTTGCAGCATGGTCATGCTGCTGCGCGTTGCGCATCGGCTACGCGGAAGGCGTCGAGCAGCGCCTGGATCGCGGCGTGCTTCATTTTCATCGACGCCTTGTTCACCACCAGGCGCGAGCTGATGTCGCAGATCTTCTCCACTTCCACCAGACCATTGGCGCGCAGCGTATTGCCGGTGTTGACCAGGTCGACGATCTGATCGGCCAAGCCCACCAGCGGCGCCAGTTCCATCGAGCCGTAGAGCTTGATGATCTCGACCTGCTCGCCGCGCGCGGCGTAGAAGCGGCGCGCGATCTCCGGGTACTTGGTGGCGATGCGCAGCCGGCGGTTGCGCGGCGGCACGGTGCCGGCCACGGCCGCCACCGACATGCGGCATTGCGCGATGCGGATGTCGAGCGGCTCATACAGGCCGTTGCCGCCCTGTTCGAATTGATGCTCCAGCAGCACGTCCTTGCCGACGATGCCCAGGTCCGCCGCACCGTGCTCGACATAGGTCGGCACGTCGGCCGGGCGGATCATCACCAGCGACACGTCGGCTCGCTGCGAGGGCACGCGCAGAAAGCGGTCGATATCGCCGGCCGGCGCCAGGCCGATGCTGTCGAGCAGCGGCAGGCAGTCATCCAGAATGCGTCCCTTGGACAGGGCGAGGGTGAGACTGGTCATTCAGCGACACGAGGTTTGCGACGGGCGCCCAAATTTTAGCCGACGCAGGCTTGCGCCGTTTCCACGGGTCATTGGCCAGCCAGCCGGCCGGCAGCCGGCGCGGCGGTGAATCCCCTATGCTGAGGCAGGAGGACGCCGCAGCTCGGGCGCCCGCATACCCGCAACGATCAACCGGCAAGGGATGTTGAATGCGTATTGGACAAAGCCAGCGGCTGCCCAGGTTTGACTTGGCGCGCTCAGCCGCTGCGGCCAGCCTGGGCCTGGCGCTAAGCGCCTGCGGTGGCGGGCACACGGACGGCAGCAGCATTGCCACCCTGCAGATCCGGGTGTCCCCGGCCGCCATCACGCTGGGCGAGACGGCCAAGCTGACCTGGATATCGAACAACCTGAGTTCGTGCACCGCCAGCGATGCCTGGAGCGGCGTGCAGCCCGTCCGCGGCGAAATGGATCTGAAACCGGAGGCCCTGGGCACCGATGTCTACACGCTGTCCTGCAGTGGCGCCAAGGGCGTGCTGACGTCATCGGACAGGCTCGTGGTCGGCGCGGAGTCGGCATCGCCCGCTGCATCATCGCCCGCCGCGGCAGCATTGCCGGAACACGTCCCGGCGCCGGTACCGCAAGCGCCGGTCACGCCCAAACCAGGCCCGGCCGCGGTTGCGGCGCCGGTTGCAACACCAGCCCCGGCCGCAACACCAGCCCCCGTAGCAGTCCCGGTACCGAAGCCCGCGGTAGTGGCGCCGAAACCAACACCAGCACCAGCACCAGCACCAACACCAGCTGCTGCACCCACGCGCGCGGCGCCGGGTCCCGCGCCGTCGAAAGCCGTCGCTTCGCCCGGCGTAGCCACGGAACCGGCGCCGGCGAAGATTCCCGCGGTGCCGCCGTCGGTGAATGTCGAAGTCTCGCCCGCCCAGGTCTCCGTGGGCGGCCAGGCGACCTTGTCCTGGAAGTCGGAAAACGCCACCACCTGCGCCGCCAACGGTGCATGGAGCGGCAGCCAGGCGCTGTCGGGCAAGCGGGTGATCATTCCCAATGCGGTCGGCAACTACACCTACGCCCTGGCCTGCAGCAGTCCCCGTGGCACGGTCACCGGGTTTGGCGAACTGGTGGTCGAGCCGCTGCCGCCATGACCGTGGGCGCCACCGCGCGCTGAGCGGGTCCAGGCTTTGCTGAGGAGTGCGCATGGTGTACCGGACGAACCTCGGCATCCGTGGCTACGGCTTCAACGACCTGCGCGAACTGCTGGCCAAGGCCACGCCGGCGCGATCGGGCGACGTCCTGGCCGGCGTCGCCGCCGCCACGGCCGAGGAGCGCATGGCGGCGAAGCTGGCGCTGGCCGACGTGCCCTTGACGCAGTTTCTTGAAGACCTGCTGATCCCCTACGAGACCGACGATGTCAGCCGCCTGATCATCGACTCCCACGACGCTTCCGCGTTTGCCGCGGTCGCGGCCCTGAGTGTCGGCGGGTTCCGCGACTGGCTGCTGTCGGATGCCACCACGCCGTCGATGCTGTCGGCGCTCGCGCCGGGCATCACGCCGGAGATGGCGGCCGCGGTGTCCAAGCTCATGCGCAACCAGGACCTGATCCTGACTGCACGCAAATGCCGGGTGACGACACGCTTCCGCAATACCATCGGCCTGCCCGGACGCCTCGCAGTGCGCCTGCAGCCCAACCATCCGACCGACGATCCCAAGGGCATCGCCGCCTCGATTCTCGACGGCCTGCTCTATGGCTGCGGCGACGCGGTGATCGGCATCAATCCGGCGTCGGACGAGCCGGCCAGGCTGATGAGCCTGTGGCGGCTGATGGACCAGCTGATCGCGCGCTTCGAGATCCCCACGCAGTCCTGCGTGCTCACGCACATCACGCGGCAGATCGAGGCGATCGAGCGCGGCGCGCCGATCGACCTGGTGTTCCAGTCCATCGCCGGCACCCAAGCCGCCAACAAGAGCTTCGGCATTTCCCTGGCGCTGTTACAAGAGGGCTACGAGGCCGGGCTGTCGCTCAAGCGCGGCACGCTCGGCGACAACCTGATGTATTTCGAAACCGGGCAGGGCAGCGCGCTGTCGGCCAACGCGCATCATGGCCTCGATCAGCAGACTTGCGAGGTGCGCGCCTACGCCGTCGCGCGCCACTTCAAGCCGCTGCTGGTGAATACCGTGGTCGGCTTCATCGGCCCGGAATATCTCTACGACGGCAAGCAGATCGTCCGAGCGGGTCTTGAGGATCACTTCTGCGGCAAGCTGCTGGGCCTGCCGATGGGCGTGGACGTCTGCTACACCAACCACGCCGAGGCCGATCAGGACGATATGGACAATCTGCTCGTGCTGCTCGGCGCCGCCGGCGTCAGCTACGTGATGGGCGTGCCGGGTGCCGACGACATCATGCTCAATTACCAGAGCACGTCGTTCCACGACGCGCTGTTCCTGCGCGAAGCGCTGGGGCTGAAGCACGCGCCGGAGTTCGAAGAGTGGCTGCTGAAGATGCGGCTGATCGACGCGGAGGGGCGGCTGCAGGATTCGCGTGCTTCGGGTCTGCGGGCGCTCAGCTCCGGCATCGGTTCTCTGGCGGATGCTTCGTCCACATGAGCGAGATCGAGAAGACCGCGAGCGGTGTGTTGTCCGATCCCTGGACCGACCTGCGCCGCCACACCGCCGCGCGCATCGCGCTGGGCCGTACCGGCAGCAGTCTGCCGACGCGTGAAGTGCTCGCCTTCGGCCTTGCGCATGCGCAAGCGCGCGACGCGGTGCATCTGCCGCTCGACGTGCCGGCGCTGCGCGCGCAGCTGGAAGCGGCGCAGTGGCCGGTGATCATCGTCGCCAGTCAGGCCGCGGATCGCACCGCGTATTTGGCGCGGCCGGATCAAGGCCGGTGTCTGCACGCCGACGACGCCATCGCGCTGGACGCGCAGCGCGTCGAAGCCGACCTGGTGTTCGTCATCAGCGATGGCCTGTCATCCACCGCCGTGCAGCGCCACGCCGCGCCGCTGCTGGATGCGCTGAAACCGCTGCTCGACGGCCTCACGATCGCGCCTCTGGTCATCGCCACCCAGGCCCGAGTCGCGCTGGCGGACGACGTCGGCGAACGGCTCGGCGCGCGGCTGGCGGTGAGCCTGATCGGCGAACGCCCGGGCCTGTCCTCGCCCGACAGCCTGGGCGCCTATATCACCTTCGCGCCCCGGCGCGGCACCCTAGATGCGGCGCGCAACTGCATCTCCAACATCCGGCCCGAAGGCCTGGCGATTGATGCCGCCGCGCGCCTGATCGCCGCGCACATCCGCGCGGCCTTGCAGGCGCAGGTGTCTGGCGTGGCGCTGCGATTCGACGCTTCGCTCATCGCGCCGCCGGACGCGGTGTCTTATTCGTTTTCCGAGGACCGCCACAAGTCCCAGTCGATCTCCAGCTCCGGCACCGCGGCGACCGCGGTCTTGCCGCGCAGCTCCAGCGTCTCGGGCGGCGCGTAATGGCCGTTCGGTCCGAGCCGGTGGATGGCGACGATGCCGTCGACGGGATGCACCAGCCAGTACTCGCGAACGCCGTGGCGCTCGTATAGCGCGCGCTTGACGATGTGGTCCTTGCCGGCGGTGGATGGCGACAGGATTTCCACCACCCAGTCCGGCGCGCTGACCAGCCCGCGGGTGGTGATCTTGTTCCTGTCGCAGACCACGATGAGATCGGGTTGCACGACGGTCCTGGTCTGTTCGGAGTTTTCGAAGCGCACGTCGTAGGGCGCCGCGCGAACCTGGCAGCGCTTGCCGCGAAGCTGCGTGCGGACCTGAGCGTTCAATTCGCTGCTTAAATCCTGATGCGCGTCGCTGGGCGCAGGCGACATGTTGTAGGCGACGCCATCAATGATTTCCCAGCGCTCCTCTTCTGGGAACTTTAGATAGTCCGCATAGGTGTAGTGACGATCGTTCTTCATGGCTAAAGGTTGCATGGCTGGGCTCTCCGGCGTGGCAAAGCTGCGGCGCGAGAATCCGCCAGAACGCCTGCCCCGGGCAAGTCGCGCAGACCCGTAAGTGGCAGTTCAGTCCGAGAGCCGACGATGACCCTACCCGGTAAAGCCCAGGAGATCGTCAATGCCCAGAGGAGACAAGTCGAGCTATTCGGCGGAACAGAAGCGCAAGGCCGAGCACATCGAAGAAAGTTACGAGGCGCGTGGAACACCCCAAAAAGAAGCCGAGGCCCGAGCCTGGGCCACGGTCAACAAGCAGTCCGGCGGCGGCGAGAAATCCGGCTCGGGTCGCAAGGTCGCCAAGACCGCGAAGAAGGCCGCGCGCAAGGATTCGGCGAAGCGTGCGGTCGCGACCAGGAAAGGCGCGTCGCCAAACAAGGGCTCAGCCGCCAAAGGCGGCAGCAGTCGTCGTCCGGCCACCAAGACCGCGACGCAGCGCAACGAGAAAGAGGCAAGCTAGGGCGGAACAGGCCCGCGCAGCCTCAGGTGCCTGGCTCCAGCAAGACCACGTGCGAGACACTGGCAAGGCTGCGACCGGATCCCGAAATGTGGCGTTCGAAGCGCCTGCCCGAGCCAAGCGATTCGCGGACCTTGAAGTGGCCTTGAAACGTCCACCGATTGGCGGCGCGCTTGATGAAGACCGGGATCGCCTGCGATTGCCGGGTGAGCAAGTCGCTGACCCGGCTGGTGCGCGCACCTTGGCCGCACAGCATCACCCGGGGCGCTTCGGGATTGAGGTCCTTGACCAGGCAGATCGCGACGATCAGCCCCTTGCTGGTCGGCAGACAAGAAACGGTGCTGCCGCCGACCTGCGCATGGATGGTCTTGCGGGTGTAGTCGTGGCCGACGATGAACACCGCGCGGATCCTGGCTAGCTGTTCTTGAGTGGACGCTGGCGCAGATAGATCGATTGCGATTTGCCGTCGGCGCCGCGTTTTTCGATCTCGAACACTTTCAAGGCGGTCACGAGATCGTGGAGTTTCTTGAAACCGTAGTTGCGGGCGTCAAAGTTCGGCATCCGCTTGGTCAGCAGACTGCCAAGGGCGCCCAAGTGCGCCCAGCCGTCAGCATCGGCCGCGTCGTCGAGCGCCTCCTCCAGAATGCGCAGCAATGTCGGGTCGGTGGGCGCAACCGTTTTGACGGGCGCTGGGCTCTTGCTTGCGGCGGCGGCTTTCTTGGCCGGCGTCGCCTTCGGCATGCTGGCCGCGGCCGATTGCGACATTGGCTCCGCCGAAGCGCGCAGCACGTCGACATAGACGAAACGATCGCAGGCCGACACCAGGGATTTCGGCGTCTTGCGTTCGCCGAAGCCGTACACGGTGAGGCCGGCCTCGCGGATGCGTGAAGCCAGGCGGGTGAAGTCGCTGTCGCTCGACACCAGGCAGAAGCCGTCGAAGCGATTGGTGTAGAGCAGGTCCATGGCGTCGATGATCATCGCGCTGTCGGTGGCATTCTTGCCGCTGGTGTAGCCGAACTGCTGGATCGGCTGGATCGCCAGGCCCACCAGCACGTCTTTCCAGCCGCGCAGGTTGGGCTGCGTCCAGTCGCCGTAGATGCGCTTGACGCTGGCGACGCCGTACTTGGCGATCTCGGCGAGCAACGGCTCGGCGATCGCCGGCTGCGTGTTGTCGGCGTCGATCAGCACCGCGAGCCGCGCCTGCTGCTGCCGGTCCTCGCTCATGGCAGCGGATGCGCTTGCAGGAAGGCGAACATGTCGTCGGTGAACACCAGCGGCCAATGCAGATGGTTCACCGTTCCGAGCGTGAGCGGATTCTGCTGCGAAGCGCAAGCGGCGTTGCATTCGGCCACCTCGCTCAACTGCAAGGCGTTGACAATGACATGGCGCTGCACCAGGTCGGGATAGCGCGCCGCCAGTTGCGCGTGCATCGCCGCGCCGCTGGTGCAGATGCCCAGGATGTCGCAGGCGTTATGCAGGCCGTAGACCGGCGTGCGCTGGTTGGCGAAAGGCGGCTGCGGATTGGGGTCGGTGATGTCGCGCCAGGGGTCTGGCGCGGAATACACCGCCGCGGCGGCGATGCTAGGGGTGTTGAGCGCGTAGAGAATCGCCATCGCCGCGCCGTTGGACCAGCCGGAGAGATACACGCGCTGCTCGTCGATCGCGCCGGTGGCCTTGGCCTGGCGGATGAATTCGTCGATGGCGGCGGCGTCGACGTTCATCGCCGGATCGCCGCGATCGAGGTTGCGATACCAGTTGTCCCAGCCGATGCCGACATTGTCCGGCGGCGGATAGAAATGCTCGGTATCGCGCCCGACCGGCAGCAGCAGGGCGAAGCCGCGCCGCGCCGGGTCGCCACTGAGGTCGGCGGTATAGATTCCCTGCGGAATGTTGGTGCTCAGGATCACGTCCGGCGGCGCCAGCGAGGGATGCAGCCAGACCAGCAGCGGCCGCTGCGAGACGCTGGTGGCGCCCGCCGGCAAGATCAGGCAGGCCTTGCGCGCTTCGCCGCCGGCGTCGGTCCAGTTGAGTTGCCTGCCGCCTTCGAGCCCGCACAGCGAGGCGATCAGCAGCAGGCCGGTGGGCGAGTGCGTGCTCGGACGCGGCGGGTTGCCGAAGTCCTCGGGCTGCTCGTTGGAGCTGCCGGTGCCGTTGGAAGAGCCGCCGCAAGCGACGAGTGCGAGGCCCAGCAGAACTGCGAGCCAGTGTCTGTTGCGTGATCCGACCATCGTCTTCTCCTGGGCTTATGCGGCCTTCGATGCCGCAAACTCAGATCAGCTTGGATACCCGCTTGATGCGCGCACCGATCGACGCCAGCTTGATCTCGATGTCCTCGTAGCCGCGGTCCATGTGGTAGATGCGGTCGATGAAGGTCTCGCCGTCGGCGGCGAGCGCGGCGAGCACCAGCGAGGCCGAGGCACGCAGATCGGTGGCCATGATCGGCGCGGCCTGCAGGCGCTCGCGTCCCGTCACAATGGCGAGATTGCCTTCGATGCGGATGTCGGCGCCCAGGCGCATCAGCTCCTGCGCATGCATGAAGCGGTTTTCGAAAATGGTTTCGCGGATCGTGGCGACGCCTTCGGCCACGCAGTTCAGCGCCATCATCTGCGCCTGCATGTCGGTGGGGAATCCGGGGTGCGGCATGGTGTGGATGTTCACCGAAGTGGCGCGCTTGTTTTGCATGTCGACTTCGATGAAGTCGCTGCCGGTGGACACTTTCGCGCCGGCCTGCTGCAGCTTGACCAGCACCGCGTCCATCAGAGAAGGATCGGTGTGCGTCACTCGCACTCGACCGCGAGTCACTGCCGCCGCCAGCAGGTAAGTGCCGGTCTCGATGCGGTCGGGCAGCACGCGATGCGTCGCCGCGTGCAATCGCTCGACGCCTTGGATGCGGATGGTCGTCGTGCCCTCACCTGCGATCTTCGCGCCCATTGCGCGCAGGCAGCGCGCGGTGTCGACGACCTCGGGTTCGCGCGCGGCGTTTTCCAGCACGGTTTCGCCGGTCGCGAGCGTCGCCGCCATCATCAGGTTCTCGGTGCCGGTGACGGTGACGGTGTCGAAGACGATGCGCGCGCCTTTGAGCTTTTTCGCCTTGGCGTGGACGAAGCCGCCTTCGAGCGTGATCTCCGCGCCCATCGCCTCCAGGCCCATCAGGTGCAGATCGACCGGTCGCGCGCCGATGGCGCAGCCGCCAGGCAGCGAGACGTGCGCTTCGCCGCGCCGCGCCACCAGCGGACCGAGCACCAGAATCGACGCGCGCATGGTGCGCACCAGCTCATACGGCGCGACGCAGGTGGTGATCGGTTTCGCGTCGATGATCACGGTATGCGGATCGGGCTGTTCCACCGCGACGCCCATTTGCGACAGCAGCTTCTTGGTGGTGCCGATGTCCCACAGCCGCGGCACGTTGGTGACGGTCAGCGGCTCGTCCGACAACAGGCTGGCGCAGAGGATCGGCAGCGCCGCGTTCTTGGCGCCGCTGGCGGCGACTTCGCCGTGCAGCGGGCCGTTGCCTTCGATGATGAACTTGTCCAAAGCTCTAAACCGCGCGGGTCTTGAGTTGCAGCGCGTGGATGTCGCGGCCCATGCGTTCGCCGAGCGTGGCGTAGACCATGCGGTGTTGCGCCAGCGGCAGCTTGCCGGCGAAGCCCTCGTAGACGATCTCGGCTTCGAAGTGCTGGCCGTCGTCGCCGATGACGCGGACCTTGGCGCCGGGCAAGCCGGCTTCGATGAGTTGCTGGATTTCTTGGCTAGTCATATTGATCTCAAGACGAGTTTCAGCGCTGCATCCGGTAGCCGGTGAGCAGCATCCACAAACACACGGCGGTGACGATGGCGAAGAAGCCGCCGGTCCAGGCGATGCTGTGCAGGATCGGCACGTCGGCACGGCCGAAGAAGCCGTAGCGGAAGCCGTCGATCATGTAGAAGAACGGGTTCAAATGGCTGGCCGCGTACCAGAACTTGGGCAGCGAGTGCACCGAGTAGAACACGCCCGACAGGAAGGACAGCGGGTTGATGAAGAAATTGGTGAACGCGGCGATGTGGTCGAACTTCTGCGCGACAATGCCGGCGATCAGTCCAAGCACCGCCAGGCTGCTGGCAGAGAGCAGGAACATCGCGATCAGGGCCAGTGGCTGATGCAGCGGCAGGGGCACGAACAGCAGGGTGACGATGAGCATCGCCACCGCCACCAGGGCCGAGCGCACCAGGGCGGCGAGCACATAGGCGCCGAACCATTCCCAGGGCCCGAGCGGCGCCATCTGCAGGAAGACGATGTTGCCCATCACTTTCGACTGCGTGAGGCTCGACGAGGTGTTGGCGAACGCGTTCTGCATCACCGCCATCATGACCAGGCCCGGCACCAGGAACTCGGTGTAGCTCACGCCCTCATACGCCGAGGCGCGTCCGGCGAGCGCTTGAGCGAACACCAGCAGATAGAGCAGCGCGGTGATGACCGGCGCGGTAACGGTCTGGCCGAGCACCGACCAGAACCGCATGATCTCCTTCATCAGCAGCGTGGTGAAGCCGCGCTGGTTCGGGCTCATATCGCTGCTCCCTTGGAGACATCGCGATGCGTCAGCTCGACGAAGATGTCTTCCAGATCCGGTTCGCGCGTGTGCACGTCCTCCACGTTCAGGCCCGCCGAGCGCAGCGCGTCGAACACGCTGCCGATGGGATGCACCGCGGTCTCCAGCTTGAGTTCGATCACGCCGTCGGCCTCGCTCGCCACCAGGGCTTGCAGGGCCTCGGGCAGCAGGCCGCCGTTGGCGAGCTTGATGCGCAGGAAGCGGAACGGATGGCGCCGCAGCAAGCCCTGCGTGCTCTCCAGCGCCTTGACTTCGCCGCGATCGAGAATGGCGATGCGCGAACACATCTCCTGTGCTTCTTCGAGGTAATGCGTGGTCAGCACCACAGTCTGGCCCTGGCGATGCAGGTCGGACATGAAAGTCCACAGGGTGCGGCGCAGCTCCACGTCCACGCCCGCGGTAGGCTCGTCGAGAATCACCACCGGCGGCTTGTGCACCAGGGCCTGGGCGATCAGCACGCGCCGCTTCATGCCGCCGGACAGCGCGCGCAGCGAGGTCTTGCGCTTGTCGGCCAGGCTCAGGCGCTCCAGCATCTCGTCGATCCAGGGCCAGACCTCCTTGCCCGCGCCGTAGAAGCCGGCCTGGATGCGCAGCATGTCGACGACGGTGAAGAAGGGGTCGAACACCAGTTCCTGCGGCACCACGCCCAGGTTGCGCCGCGCCACGCGGAAATCGCCCACGGTGTCGTGGCCCAGTACCGCGACGCTGCCCGCGTCCGCGCGCACCAGGCCGGCGATGATGCTGATCAGGGTCGACTTGCCGGCGCCGTTGGGGCCGAGCAGGCCGAAGAACTCGCCGCGGGGGATCGAGAAATCCACCGACTTGAGCGCTTGCAGGGAGCCATAAGACTTGCGAACGCCGCGGATGTCGATGGCGTTCGAGGGGATGCTGGTCATAGGCGGCGGATTATACGCAGGCACCATTTACTATCAGCGCCTGCTGGTAGGTTGGGGTGAGCGCAGCGAACCCCAACGATCACTAGCGCAATGTTGGGTTCGCAAGCTCACCCCAACCCACGATCCCTGACCACCGCGAGACCTCAACTTGAAAACCATCATCGTCTGGTTCCGCCGCGATCTGCGTCTGGCTGACAACCCGGCGCTGCACCATGCGTTGGAGCAAGCCGATCGGATCGTGCCGGTCTATGTCCACGCGCCCGAGCGCGAGGGCGCCTGGGCACCGGGCGCGGCGAGCCGCTGGTGGCTGCACCATTCCCTGAGCGCACTCGACGCCGAACTGCGGCGGCTCGGCGCCCCGCTGGTGATCCGCGTCGGCGATCCGGCCCGCGAGCTGGTCAAGCTGGCGCGCGAGACCGCCGCCGACAGCGTTTTCTGGAACCGCCTCTACGAGCCGGCGATCGCCGCCGCCGATGCCAGGCTGATCGATCAATTGCCCGACGCCGGCCTCGCCGTCGAAACCTTCAATGCCGCGCTGATCGCCGAGCCCTGGACCCTGAAGACCGGCAGCGGCGGGCCGTATCGCGTCTACACACCATTCGCCCGCAGCCTGCGTGCCGCCATCGGCCGCCGCGCGCTGCTGCCTGCGCCCGAGCGCATCGAGGGCGTCGCAGCCAAGGGCATCAAGCTCGAATCCCTGCACCTGCTGCCCCGCATCCGCTGGGACCGCGGCATGGCGCAGACCTGGACGCCGGGCGAGGCCGGGGCACACGCGCATCTGCAGCGATTTTGCGACGAGGCGATCCAGGCCTACGCCCAGGGGCGCGATCGTCCCGACCAGCTGCTGACCTCGCAGCTGTCGCCGCACCTGCATTTCGGCGAGATCGGGCCGGTGCAGGTGCTGGCGCGGGTGGCAGGCGAAACTGCGCAGCGGCACGAGACGGGCGTGCAGGGCGGCGCCGAGGTCTATGAGCGCGAGATCTTCTGGCGCGAATTCGCCCACCACGTCCTGCATCATTTTCCGCAGACGCCGGATCAGCCGATGGACCCGCGCTATGCGCAGTTCCCGTGGCGCAAGCCGAAGGAGTACGCCGACGATATGCGCCGCTGGCAGCGCGGCGCCACCGGCCTGCCGATCGTCGACGCCGGCATGCGCCAGCTCTGGACCAGCGGCTGGATGCATAACCGCGTGCGCATGATCGTCGCCAGCTATCTCACCAAGAACCTGCTGATCCCCTGGCAGGAGGGCGCGCGCTGGTTCTGGGACACCCTGGTCGACGCCGATCTGGCCAACAACACGCTCGGCTGGCAATGGGTCGCCGGCAGCGGCGCGGATGCGGCGCCTTATTTCCGGGTCTTCAATCCGGTGCTGCAGAGCGAGAAGTTCGATCCGGAGGCGCGCTATCTGCGACATTGGGTGCCGGAGATCGCGGGCTTGCCGGACAAGCTCGTGCATGCGCCCTGGGAGTCGCCGTCCGGCATCGACGATGCCTATCCAGGCCCGTCGATCGATCTGGGCGAATCGCGGCGTCGCGCGCTTGCGGCTTTTGCGAAGATCAAGTGAGCTGGTTGCGGTCGCCAGGTTAGGTGGGGACCACTGACGGGCACCGCCTTATCCGAGCGTTCGCCGCTGCCGCGAAGCCCAGTCGATGTGGCGCGCGATCGACGGCTCCGCGCGCAGTGCTTCGAGCGAATCGAGCCGCTCGCCGAGCGTGCGTTCGTCGAACTGGCGGTGCAGGAAGCTGTGGCAGGAGCGACAGACCCAGATGCCGCGCGTGCGCAGCACCTCGAGCGCGTACCGCTGGCGCGCCCAAGGCTTGGCATGCACGCGCTTGGGCACAAGGTGATGAAACGTCAGATGCGCCGGCTGGCCACAAAGAACGCAGCGACCATCCTCGGGTGCCGGCGGTTTGGCTGGTGCCGTGGGCGCATTCAAATCACTGTCGGCCATGAACGGTTCGTGGTCGCTGGCATCGCTACTTTGGGAGCAGCCGATTTCTTGAGATCGTTACAAAGCCCGGTGTTCTGGCGCTTGCGATAGCGCTAAAAAGCCAGGTGATGGTTTCCACGCAATCGAACCTGCCCCCTTGTACTTTTTTCATCAGCAGTTCCCGGTGGCTTGGGGCGGAGGCGG
Source organism: uncultured Hydrocarboniphaga sp. (assembly GCA_964246995.1). Classification (GTDB taxonomy): domain Bacteria; phylum Pseudomonadota; class Gammaproteobacteria; order Nevskiales; family Nevskiaceae; genus Hydrocarboniphaga. The sequence continues at coordinate 15,452 of CAXTSJ010000023.1, read as the reverse complement.
CGCTATGATTCGGCGCCACCATGGGAGATCACGATGAGCATGTTCGGCTTTGATGACCGCAATGTCCGCTGGCAGACACTGGCCGGAATCGACCATCTGCATTTTTGGGTTCTCGGCGTTGATGAGAACGCCAAGATCGCGGACCTGGTTTTCCGCTTCGCATCCAACCAGCGGATCATGCTGCACCGGCACAAGGCGCTCAATCACACCTTCGTTCTGCAGGGCGAGCATCGACTGTACTACGCGGACGGGACGATCAAGGACATCCGCCCGGTGGGCCGCTACACCGTCACCCCGCCCGACGTCGACACGCACCGAGAGGGCGGCGGTGCTGGGCAAGACACCGTCGTCCACTTCAGCATCCGCGGCAGCGACGGCCTGCTCTACGAGCTGCTGGACGATGAGCAGAACATCGTCGGCACGCTAACCTTCGAGGACATCAAGGCGTTATTGAAGGCGCAGAACGCGGGCCGAGAAGGAGCTAATGCGGGCTGAAGTCCGGCGCGCAGGGCTTGGGCGTAAACTGCGCCGCCATCGCGCCTTGTAAGCTTGGATTCGTGAGCCCAGACAACCTGCAGACCATCGGCCGCCGTGTGCTCGGGATCGAGCGCGATGCGCTGGACGGCCTGATGCCGCGGGTCGACGGCACGTTCGTTCGGGCCTGCGAGGCGATCCTGGCCTGCCGCGGCCGGGTCATCGTGATCGGCATGGGCAAGTCCGGACACATCGGCGGCAAGATCGCCTCGACGCTCGCGTCCACCGGCACGCCGGCGTTCTTCGTCCATCCCGGCGAGGCCAGCCATGGCGACCTGGGGATGATCACGCGCCAGGACGTGGTGATCGCGATCAGCTATTCCGGCGAGACCGCCGAGGTGCTCACCATCCTGCCGCTGATCAAGCGCCTGGCGACGCCTCTGATCGCGATGACCGGCAAGCCCGGCTCGACCTTGGGCCGCGCCGCCGACGTGCATCTGGACGTGTCGGTGGCGCAGGAGGCCTGCCCTTTGAATCTGGCGCCGACCGCCTCGACCACCGCGACGCTGGCGATGGGCGACGCGCTCGCCGTGGCGCTGCTGGAGACGCGCGGCTTCACCTCGGAAGACTTCGCCTTGTCGCATCCCGGCGGCACGCTCGGACGGCGCTTGCTGCTGACCATCGGCGATGTCATGCAGAAGGGCGAGCGCGTGCCCCGGGTCGCGCCGGGCACGGCGCTGAGCCTGGCGCTGCTGGAGATGACGCGCAAAGGCTTGGGGATGACCGCGGTGGTCGACGCGGACGATCACGTCGTCGGCGTCTACACCGACGGCGACTTGCGTCGCTCGCTGGAAGATCAGGTGGACCTGCGCAGCGCGACCATCGACCAGGTGATGACCCGCGGTGGCCGTCGCGCGCGTGCCGACGGGCTCGCCGCCGAGGCGGTGCAGTTGATGGAGCGGCACAAGATCCTGGCGCTGCTGGTCACCGACGAGCAGGAGCGCTTGCAGGGCGTGGTCCACATGCATGATCTATTGCGTGCGGGCGTGGTCTGATGAGCCTGCCGATCGAACAGGTGCTGGCGCGTGCCGCCAGGATCCGCTGTCTGTTTCTGGACGTCGACGGCGTGATGACCGACTGCAAGCTCTATCTCGGCGCGGACGGTGCTGAAGTCAAGGCGGTGAATGTGCGCGATGGACTGGGTATCAAGAATCTGCTGCGGGCCGGCATCGAGGTGGCGGTGATCTCCGGACGCCCGTCGCCGGCGATGCAGACGCGGCTGGAATATCTGGGCTTGCGCCATATCGCGCTCGGCACCGAAGACAAGCTGCCGGCGTATGAAAAAGTCCTGGCTACGCTGGGCCTCGCCGACGCCGCCTGCGCGCATATGGGGGATGACACGCCGGATCTGCCGCTGCTGCGACGCGTCGGCCTGGCGCTGTGCGTCGCCGACGCCCACCCCAAGGCACTCGCGGCGGCGCACTGGGTGAGCGCGCATCGCGGCGGCGACGGCGCGATCCGCCAGGCGGCCGACCTGATTCTCCAAGCCCAGGGACGCGACGCATGAATCGCTGGCGCTCGCTGCTGCTGTGGGTCAGCGTGCCGCTGATGCTCGCCGCCTGGCTGCTGTTTGGCTCGCGCGGTCTCGACCCCGCGCCGCCGCCGGCGGCGGAGGGCGACGCGGCGCCGCGCTACAGTCTCAAGGGCGTCAACTGGACGCGGCTCGACGCCCAGGGCAAGCCCGAGTTCAATGCGCAGGCCGACACTGCCGACTACTTCGACGACGAGTCCGCGCGCTACCAGCAACTGCACCTCGACGTGGTCCAAGTGGGCGGGACGCCTTGGAAGATGAGTTCGCCCAGCGGTGCCGCACCCGCGCATGAGAAACGCATTTCCATGGACGGCCCGGTCGATGTCGCGGGCGCCTGGCCCGACGGCGAGGCGCTGACGATGCAGACGCCGCAGCTCTGGGTCGACCCGGTGAATCGCCAGTTGAATACCGAGGCCGGGGTGAAATTCAATAGCGTCAGCCGCAGCGGCCAGGCGCGCGGCATGAAGGCCGACTGGACCAAACAAACCGTGCAGTTGCTGGGCAATGTGAGGATGGAATATGTGCCGCGTGGCAACTAGAGCCGGGTCGCGAGCCTGGGCGGGCATCTTGATCGGCGTCGGTTTCGCCGTGGCGATGGCCGGCGCCAACGCCGCGTCCGCGCCGAAGAAAAGCGCGGCGCCCGAGTCCAAGGCCCCCGCCACCGAGGCGGCGCCCGCGCGCGCAGGCAAGGGCTCGCTGAGCGAGCGGCTGCGCCCGTCCGGGCCGGTGACGGTGACGGCCAAGAACGTCGACTGGGCCAAGGGCGGCATGATGGTCTACACCGGCGACGTCAAGCTCAGCTCCGACACGCTCAATCTGGATGGCGACCGGCTGGAGCTGGAGCAGCTCGGCGGCGGTGAATACCGCGCCAAGGTCACCGGCGGCCCGGCGCACCTGCAGCACGACGGCGACCCGGCAGCCAAGGATCAGCCCGAGCCACCGGTGAACGCGCGCGCCAAGACCTTGATCTACGACTCCAAGAGCGGCCTGGTCGACGTCACCGGCGATGCGCTGGTCACGCGCGGTGAAGACCAGATCACCGGCGAGAGCATCCATTACAACGTCATCGAGCGGCGCATCCAGGCCGCCGGCGGCAACAACGGGCAGGTGCGCATGGTGATCCAGCCGCCGCCCAAGGATAAGAACGCGGAGGGCACCAAGCCCGTCGCAGCCGCCTCGCAGAAAGCGCCATGACCTCCATCCTCGAAGCCCGCGGCCTGGTCAAGAATTACAAGAAGCGCAGCGTGGTGCGCGACGTGTCGCTGAATGTGCGCGCCGGTGAAATCGTCGGCCTGCTCGGCCCCAATGGTGCTGGCAAGACCACTTCGTTCTACATGGTGGTCGGGCTGGTGCCGGTGGATGGCGGCGTGATCGAACTCGACGGCCGCGACATCACGCGCCTGCCGATGCACGCACGCGCGCGGCTGGGTATCGGTTATCTGCCGCAGGAGGCCTCGGTGTTCCGCAAGCTGTCGGTGGCCGACAACATCCTGGCGATTCTGGAAACCCGCGCCGACCTCAACGCCACCCAGCGCGGCGAAGAGCTGGAGCGCCTCCTCGGCGAGCTGCACATCACGCACATTCGCGCGAGCGAAGGCCAGGCGCTGTCGGGCGGTGAACGGCGCAGAGTGGAAATCGCGCGCGCCCTGGCTGCCAACCCGCGTTTCATTCTGCTCGACGAGCCATTCGCCGGCGTCGATCCACTGGCGGTGTCGGACATCCAGAACATCGTCGATCACCTCAAGAGCCGCGGCATCGGCGTGCTGATCACCGATCACAACGTCAGGGAAACGCTGGGGATCTGCAGCCGCGCCTACATCCTCGCGGAAGGCCGGGTGATCGCCGAGGGTGCGCCAGCGGAACTGTTGCAGAACGAGACCGTGCGGCGGGTGTATCTGGGAGAGCAGTTCCGGCTCTGAAGCGCGGGCCGGTGCTGCGCGAGAGCCGTCGATCCATCGAGTGTGCCCTGGCTTTGAGAGCACGTCTAGCCTACTTGAAGCAAGACTCATACCGACGTATAGAATGAGTCCTATGCTTTCGAACCCGCTCTTGTCCGCCTCCGGTGGACCCCGATGAAGCAGTCCCTCTCCCTCCGCGCCGGGATGGCGTTGACGATGACGCCGGCCTTGCAGCAGGCCATCCGTCTTCTGCAGCTGTCCAGCCTCGATCTGCAGCTGGAAATCCAGCAGGCGCTCGACTCCAACGTGATGCTGGAGCTAGAGGACGAGCCGCCGGAATGGGAGGCGGCAGAGGCGCCGGCCGAAGCCGTCGAGACCACGCTGGCCGAAGTCACGGTGGCGGACACCATCCCCGAGGACATGCCGGTCGATGCCGACTGGCAGGACGTCTTCGACGACTACGCGCCATCCAGCTCGGGCTCCGACGACGAGGGCTTGCAGGATTATCTGCAGGCCAACCTGCGCGGCAGCGCGACGCTGCTGGAACATCTCACCGCGCAGGTCCATCTGTTGCCGCTGAGCGCGCGCGATGCCGAGATCGCGACCCATCTGATCGATGGCATCAATCAGGACGGTTATCTCGAAGAATGGCCGGCGCTATGCGTGCGCCTAGAGCAGGAATTCAATGTGACGCCGCAGCAGGTCGAGGCGGTGCTGGCCCAGGTGCAGGATCTGGATCCGCCGGGCGTCGGGGCGCGGGACCTGGCCGAATGCCTGCGTCTTCAACTGCAGCAGATGGACGACGACGTGCCGGGCCACGCGGCGGCGCTGCGCATCGTCGACGGCCACCTGCTGCTGCTGGCGCGTCGCGACGAACCCGGCCTGCGCCGCGCCACGGGCCTGGACACCGACACGCTGCGCGACGGCGCCGCCCTGGTTCGCAACCTGCAGCCGCATCCGGGGCGGCCGTTCCAGGCGCACGAGTCCGACTACCTGCGGCCCGACGTGATCGTCGCCAAGAAAACCGGGCGCTGGAAAGTGTCGCTCAACCCCGAGCATCTGCCGCGGCTGCGCATCAACTCGCACTACCAGAGCTTCATCCGCCGTGCCGACCAGTCGCGTGATCAGCTCACCTTGAAGAACCATCTGCAGGAGGCGCGTTACTTCATCAACAGCCTGGAGTCGCGCAACGAAACCATCCTGCGCGTGTCCCAATGCATCGTGGAAGAACAACGCGCGTTCCTGGAATACGGTGAAGAAGCCATGCGCCCCCTGGTGCTGAGAGACGTCGCGGAGCAGCTCGGCATCCACGAATCCACTGTGTCCCGTGCCACCGCCAACAAATACATGTTGACGCCACGCGGGCTGTTCGAACTCAAGTATTTTTTCTCCAGCCATGTGCAGACCACGCAGGGCGGCGTCTGCTCGGCCACCGCCATCCAGGCGATGATCAAGCGCATGGTCGGCTGCGAAGACCCGGTGCGGCCGCTATCGGATTCCACGCTGGCCGATCTGCTGCTGAAAGAAGGCATCCAGGTGGCGCGGCGCACGGTCGCCAAGTATCGCGAGGCGCTTAACATCCCCCCATCACACGAGCGCAAAGCCATCGCCTGAAACTCATTCGAATCCCTGTCGTCGGCGGGGGTCGCCGGCAGGTGCAACCCCGGGCCCTTCTGGGCTCGCCCCCAACTGCTGAAGGAGTCACACCCGATGAACCTGAACATCTCCGGCCATCACCTCGACCTGACACCGCCGCTGCGCGATTACGTCACCGCCAAGCTCAAGCGCATCGAGCGACACTTCGATCACCTCATCAACGCCGAGGTGGTGCTGTCGGTCGAGAAGCTCCGGCACAAGGCCGAAGCCACGGTGCACGCCAGCGGCGCCGATTTACACGCCGAAGCCACCGTTGGCGAGAACATGTACGCCGCCATCGACGCGCTGGTCGACAAGCTCGACAAGCAGACGCTCAAGCACAAGGAAAAAGTCCGCGACCACCACATGCACGAGGGCGTCAAGCGCATGCCGCTGCAGTAGTCGCAAGCCAGTGGTAACCGACGGCCCCGTTTTCGTTCGCGAATAACGGGGCCGTCTCGTTTCAGCGCCGCAGCGTCGGGTATCGCCGTTACAGACGCGCAGGTGAGTTCGGCTAGAATCGTTCGCTTGAGAATCGCGCACCGTCGCGACGCGCGCGCACAACAGGACGATTTGATGAAACTGAGCGAGATCCTTGGCGCCGACCGGGTCACCCTGGGCACCGCGGCGACCAGCAAGAAAAAGACGCTCGAAGAACTGTCGAATCTCCTCGCCAAAAACAGTGGCGGGCTTTCCGTCGGGGTCGTGCTCACCAGCCTGAGCGGGCGTGAAAAACTCGGCAGCACCGGCTTGGGCCACGGCGTGGCGATTCCCCATGGCCGCGTTGCCGGCATCTCCGGCAGCATCGGCGCCTTCATGCGCCTCAAGCATCCGGTGGACTATGACGCGCACGACGGCAACCCGGTCGATCTGGTGTTCGGGCTGCTGGTGCCGCAAAGCGCCACCGAAACCCATCTGAAGCATCTGGCGGCGATCGCCGAGATGTTCTCCGACGAGGATTTCTGCACCAAGCTGCGCGCCGCCGCCGACGAGCACGCGCTGTACACGCTGCTGTCCGCTTACGGCCCGGGCTGACGCTGCGGGCTGCTCGTGGACAGCCCGCAACTGCCTCCGCTGACCCTGCACGGGGTCTTCATCCAGATCTTCGACCTGGGCGTCCTGCTCGCTGGCGGCAGTGGCGTCGGCAAAAGCGAGCTGGCGCTGGAGCTGCTGACCCGCGGCCATCGCCTGATCGCAGACGATGCGACCGAATTTTCCGCTGACGGTGAACGGGTGACGGGTCATTGCCCGCCTTTGCTCCAGGGGTTTCTCGAAGTCCGCGGCCTGGGCATCCTCAACGTCGGGCGCATGTTCGGTCCGGGCGCCCTGCTCGAGGCCTGCCCGCTGGATCTGATCCTGCGCCTGCATCTACCCGCCGACAACCGGCCCTTGCCCGATCGCATCTATGGCCAGCGCCAGGTGTGCGGCCTGCTGGGCCGGCAGATTCCCGAGATCGGCCTGCCGATCCGTCTGGGGCACAACCTGGCGGCGCTGGCCGAGGCCGCCTGCCGCGATCAGACGCTCAAGCGCAGCGGCTATGACGCGGCCGCCGACTTCGTCGATCGCCAGCGCTGCGCCATCGAACGGGACGCCGCGCGATGAAGCTGGTCATCGTCAGCGGCCTGTCGGGTGCCGGCAAGACCGTCGCGCTCAAGCAGTTCGAGGATCTGGGCTGGTATTGCATCGACAACATCCCGCTGGCACTGATCGAGCCGATGCTGCGTCGCGCCTTGTCCAAGCGCGTCGGCAAACGCTACGAGCGACTGGCGATCGGCATCGACGCGCGCGAGACCGCGGCACAGATCCGGCGCTTCCCGGTGTATCTGGAAAAACTGCGCGCGCGCGGCGTCGACGTGCGCGTGCTGTTCCTCACCGCCGACGACGATGTGCTGCTGCGTCGCTACAGCGAGACGCGGCGGCGTCATCCGCTGGCCAGCGGCAAGCTGTCGCTGCTCGAAGCGGTGCGCAAGGAACGCAAGCTGCTGCAGCCGATCGCCAACTTTTCCGAAGAGCCGCTGGACACCTCGCGGATGAACCTGCACGAGGCGCGCGAGGCGGTGTATCAGCGGCTGTCGGAATCGGGCGAAGGCAAGCTGTCGGTGCTGTTCCTGAGCTTCGGCTTCAAGAACGGCATCCCCAACGGCTGCGACTACATCTTCGACGTGCGCTGCCTGCCCAATCCGCATTGGGAGCCGGCCCTGCGCAAGCTCAGCGGCTGTGACGCCAGAGTCGGCGCCTGGCTCAAGGCGCATACGCCGGTGGCGTCGATGATCGACGACATCGGCCGCTTCTTCGACACCTGGCTGCCTGCGTTCCGCGCCCAGGATCGGGCGTATCTGACCATCGCCATCGGTTGCACCGGCGGGCAACATCGCAGCGTGTACATCGTCGAACGTCTGGCGGAACGCTTCGCCGGACGCAGCGACCAGATCATGCACAAGCACCGGGAGCTGCAGTGAGCGTCGGCCTGCTGCTGGTCACTCACGGCAAGATCGGCGATCTGCTGCTGGAGACCATGACCGACATGCTCGGCGAGCTGCCGCTGGCGGTCGAAGTGCTCGAAGTGCGCAGGGTCCGCGCCACCGGCGCGCTGCTGCGGCGCGGTCGGCGCATGGTCCAGCGCCTCGATGCCGGCGACGGCGTGCTGGTCCTCACCGACGCGCATGGCGCCACCCCCGGCAACATCGCCAACCAGCTCAGCGCCTCGATGCAGACGCGGGTGGTGGCGGGCGTCAATCTGCCGATGCTGGTGCGCGTCTTCAATTATTCATGCAAGCCGCTGGACGAACTCGCGCAGATCGCGGTCGAAGGCGGGCAGAAGGGCATCACCCTCTGCCCGAAAACCTGATGTCACTTCACCGGAGACTGGCTTGGAACGCACCGTCCGTATCGTCAACCGCCTCGGCCTGCACGCGCGGGCGGCCGCGCGGCTGGTCACGCTGGCGTCGAAATTCGCCGCCGAGGTCCGGGTGAGAAAGGGCGAGCGCGAGGTCAGCGGCAAAAGCATCATGGGGGTGATGATGCTGGCCGCCGCCCAGGGCAGCGAGATCACGCTCCTGGCCGAAGGCGAGGACGCGGCCACCGCACTCGACGAGCTGGCGCAGCTCCACGTAGTCGAGTTGGTGGTTGAACAGGATGT
>CAXTSJ010000023.1:0-6705 GCA_964246995.1 uncultured Hydrocarboniphaga sp. | reverse complement strand
GAGCGTTTCGGTGAAGACGCTTGAGCACCGCGACCGTGCCCTCATGAGTCTCTGGCTTTCGGGTATCGGGGTTTCGCGCGGCATCGGCATCGGCCGCGTGCAGAAGCTGCACGGCGGCGATCCCGAGATCCCCGAGTACGCGATCGCGGCCGCCGACATTGACGCCGAGGTCGCGCGCTTCCAGGCCGCGCAGCGCAGCGCCAAGGCGCAGTTGCGCGAGGTGCGGCAGCGCATCCCGGTCGGCACTCCGGGCGATATCGCGGCCTTCATCGACACCCATCTGCTGATGATGGACGACCGCTCGATCACCGAGGCCACGGTCGCGCACATCCGCCAGCGCGCCTGCAACGCCGAGTCCGCGCTACGGCGCGCGCGCAACGCGCTGATCGACGTTTTCGAGCAGATGGAAGACCCCTATCTGCGCACCCGGCGCGATGACGTCGAGCATGTTTGCACGCGCATCCAGCGCGTACTGCTGAAGACCGACCGGCAGCTCGCGCTGAAGTCCGAAGGCATCACCGAGCCCACCATCATCGTCGCCGACGACATCACGCCGGCCGACATCATCCTGCTGTCGCAGCAGTCGGTGGTGGCGTTCGTCACCGAGCATGGCGGGCCGCTGTCGCATACCGCGATCCTGGCGCGCAGCCTGGGGCTTCCGGCGGTGGTGGGTCTGAACCACGCGCGCCGGCTGCTGCGCGAAAGCGAGCAGGCGATCGTCGATGGCGAACTGGGCCACGTGCTCGCGGGCCCTGAATCGCACGCGCTGGACTTCTACGACCGCAAGCGACGCCGGCAGGCGCAGGATCGCCAAAGCCTGACCCTGCTGCGCGACAAGCCTGCCGAATCGCTCGACGGCGGCCTGATCCGGCTGCTGGCCAACATCGAGTTGCCCGAAGACGCCGCCTTGGCCACCGCCAACGGCGCCGAAGGCGTCGGCCTCTACCGCACCGAATTCCTGTTCATGAATCGCAAGGATCAACCGAGCGAAGACGAGCAGGTCGAGGCTTATGCGCGCGTGGTCTCGGCGGTCAGGGGGCCGATCACCGTGCGCACGCTCGATCTGGGCGCCGACAAGCAGGTCGACTCCGGCCGCGGCCCGACACCGAGCAACCCGGCCCTGGGGCTGCGCGCGATCCGCTTGTGCCTCAGGGACAAGGATCTGTTCCGGACGCAGGTGCGGGCGCTGCTTCGGGCCTCGGTCCACGGACGGATGAAGATCATGCTGCCGATGATTTCCAGCCTGGCCGAGTTCCGCCAGGCTTGCGCCCTGATCGCCGCATGCCGCGACGAACTCGTGCGGCAGAATCTGGCGGTGGCCGCCGACGTGCCGATCGGCGCGATGATCGAAGTGCCCGCCGCGGCGATCGCGGCGCCGATGCTGGCGCGCCAGGCGCAGTTCTTCTCCATCGGCACCAATGATCTGATCCAGTACACCCTGGCGATCGACCGCGTGGACGATGAGGTGAACTACCTCTACGACCCGCTGCATCCGGCGGTGCTGCAGCTGATCCGCATGACCATCCAGGCCGGCGACGCTGCGGGCGTGGCAGTGGCGATGTGCGGCGAGATGGCGGGCGATCCGCGCTACACGCGCCTGCTGCTGGGCCTGGGGCTCACCGAATTCTCGATGCACCCGAGCAGCGTGCTCGAGGTCAAGGCCGTGGTGCGCGACGCTTCGCTCGCCGACCTGCGCACCCGTGTCGGCAGCCTGCTCGATCGCTTGCTGCAGGGTGCCGACGCCGCCGACGAACTCGGGGAGCTGCTGCGCACGGGCAGCTAGCGGCCGGCAACAAATTCTGTGACGGCAGACACGTCCCCACCTATAATCCGCAGGCTGTGGAGCTGGCCCTGCGTCCTCCAAGCCTTTCGCCCACACCGATCCACTACCGATCCTGACCTATGCAAAATGCTGCGATGAGCCCTGCGGTCGCGGGCCCCGAGAATGTCAACCAGGGCCGCCGCCGCTTCCTGACGCTGGCCACCACGGGCGTTGGCGCGATCGGCGCCGGCGCGGTGATCTGGCCGTTTCTGGCGACCCTGCAACCCAGCGAGCGCGCCAAGGCGCTTGGCGCGCCGGTCAAGGCCGACATCGCCGGGCTCGAAGACGGGCAGATGATCACCCTGGCCTGGCGCGGGCGGCCGGTATGGATTCTCAAGCGCACGCCGGAAATGATCGACAGCCTGACCAAGGTCGCCGGCGATCTGGCCGACCCGGAGTCCACCGTCGACCAGCAACCCAGCTACGCCAAGAACGCGACGCGCTCGGTCAAGCCGGGGATCATGGTGATGGTCGGTTCCTGCACGCATCTGGGCTGCTCGCCGACGTTCCGCCCGGATCACCCGGCGCCGGAGATCCTGCCCAACTGGCAGGGCGGCTATTACTGTCCCTGCCACGGCTCCAAGTTCGACCTCGCGGGCCGCGTCTACAAGGGCGTGCCGGCGCCGATCAATCTCAAGGTGCCGCCGTATCGCTTCGACGGTGAGACCACCGTCGTCATCGGCGAAGACCAGGCCGCGGCCTAAAGCAAGACACAGGGCAGACAGCACATGGCAATCGAACGCAACCCCTACAAGACCACCGGCGCACTCGGCTGGATCGACGACCGCTTCCCGCTCACCAAGCTCTACAAAGATCATCTGTCGCAGTACTACGCGCCGAAGAACTTCAACTTCTGGTACTACTTCGGGTCGCTCGCGCTGCTGGTGCTGGTCAACCAGATCCTCACCGGCATCATCCTGGCGATGCACTACAAGGCCAGCGCGGCAGAGGCCTTCGCCAGCGTCGAATACATCATGCGCGACGTGCCCTGGGGCAACATCATCCGCTACATGCATTCGACGGGCGCCTCGGCTTTCTTCATCGTCGTCTACCTGCACATGTTCCGCGCGCTGATCTACGGCTCGTTCAAGAAACCGCGCGAGCTGATCTGGCTCTTCGGCTGCCTGATCTTCCTGGCGCTGATGGCCGAAGGCTTCTTCGGCTACGTGCTGCCCTGGGGCCAGATGAGCTACTGGGGCGCGAACGTGATCTTCAATCTGTTCGGCACCATTCCCTACATCGGTCATACGCTGGTGGAGTGGATCCAGGGCGATTACATCCCCAGCGACGCGACCCTCAACCGCCTGTTCGCGCTGCATGTGGTGGCGCTGCCGTTCGTGCTGGTGGGCCTGGTGGTGGCGCATCTGATCGCGCTGCACGAGGTCGGGTCGAACAACCCGGACGGCGTCGACATCAAGAAGTTCAAGGATTCGGACACGCACATCCCGCTCGACGGCATCGGCTTCCATCCGTACTACACGGTCAAGGATCTGGTCGGCGTCAGCGTGTTCCTGATCATCTTCGTCACCATTATCTGCTTTGCCCCGGACGGCGGCGGGTACATGCTGGAGAAGCCCAACTTCCAGGAGGCCAATCCGCTGGTGACGCCCGAACACATCACCCCGGCCTGGTACTTCGGCGCCTACTACGCGATGTTGCGCGCCACGCCGTCGATGTTTTCTTCGGCGCTGCCCGGCGTCATCGTCATGGGCGCCGCGGTGGTGATCCTGTTCTTCCTGCCCTGGCTCGATCGCAATCCGATCAAGTCGATCCGCTACAAGGGCAGCCTGACGAAGACCGTGATCATGGTCTTCGCGGCCGACTTCATCATGCTCAATTATCTCGGCCTGCAGCCGCCGAGCCCGCTGTACACGCTGCTGTCGCGCATCGGCACGGTGTACTACTTCGTGTTCTTCGCCAGCCTTCTGTTCATACACAAATTCGAAAAATCCAAACCGGTTCCGGAAAGGGTGACGGGATGAAGTCTGTTCTTTTCGCGGTCGCGGCTTTGCTGCTGCCGGGTGCTGTATTCGCCGAAGGGCATCCGCTGCCCTACGAGTTTTCGCCCGACAGCTCGAACCTGCCTTCGGTGCAACGCGGCGCGCGCAATTTCATGGCCTATTGCTCGGGCTGCCACTCCATGAAATACCTGCGCTACAACCGCATCGGCAAGGACCTCGGCATTCCCGAAGACATGCTTAAGGCCGACCTGATGTTCACCTCCAAAAAGGTCGGTGATCAGATCGTTTCGGCGATGCCGGCGGACGCGTCCAAGGGCTGGTTCGGCCAGACGCCGCCAGACCTGACGCTGGAAACCCGGGCCCGCGGGCCGTCCTGGGTCTACAGCTATCTGCGTACGTTCTATGTGGACAAGGCGCGGCCGCTGGGCGTCAACAATCTGGTGTTGCCGAACGCGTCGATGCCGCACGTGCTCTGGGAGCTGCAGGGCTGGCAGGTCAAGGAGCCCGCACACGCGGCGCCGGCCGGCGGCGAGCCGGCCGCCGAGGAAGGCGAGGGTCATCACGGCGTTCCGCTCAAGCTGATCCAGCCGGGTTCGCTGACGCCCGACCAGTACGAGAAGTTCATCGGCGATCTGGTGACCTTCATGAGTTATGCCGCTGAACCCGGCAAGAGCCTGCGTACGGGTCTCGGTGGCAAGGCGATCGCGTATCTGTTGATCCTGCTGGTGCTGACGTATCTGCTGAAGAAAGAATTCTGGCGCGACATCCGGCACGATCCGCATTAAGGATTCATCCACTGCAAAACCGATAACGCCGTCCCGGCTGGTCCAGGGCGGCGTTTCGCGTTGTATTTGTTACGGCGCCATCGACTTTTCGCCTCCAGGACCCTAGAGTCCGCGGATGTCTCTGCGCGCAAAAACAAAATACGTGGCGCCGAGCAAGCCGGCCCCCAACGCTGGAATCACGCTGTTCTGCACCGCCACTGCCGTGACCTGTCTTTGGGTGAAGCTGGTGCTGGCGGAAAAGGACGTAGAGGGCGCGCGCTACGAAGTACAGAAGCCCGGCCGCCTGAGTGAAGACCTCCTGCTGCTCAACCCTTCGCAGAGCCTGCCGACGTTGGCCGATCGCGATACCGTGCTGTATCCGGCGCGGGTCATCGCAGAGTATCTCGACGAGCGTTATCCGCATCCGCCCTTGATGCCGGCCGAGCCGTCACATCGCGCGCGGCTGCGCATGGCGCTGGACCGCCTGGAACAGGATTACTTTCCGCAACTGGCGGTGATCGAAGGCGCTGCCGCGGGTGCCGCGGCCGGCCGCAATGCGCGCAAGCGTCTCGTCGATCTGGTGACGGCGAGCGCGCCCTTGTTCCCTGCACGTGGCTGGTTCATGGGCATGGATCATTCGCTGGTCGATTGCGCCTGGACCGCGCTGTTCTGGCGCCTGGCCGAACTCAAGCTCGACATGCCGGCGGGCGCCGACCCGGTGCGTCGCTACGCGCAGCGGGTTTTTGCGCGGCCCGCTTTTCAGCGCATCGTATCGGCTCAAAAACGCTGAAACGGTCTACACTGCAAAACCGGCCAAGCTCGCTTCAGGCCGCACCCACTGCGCCGATTCCTGTCAACGATGCCGTCTTCCCGCTCGCGCCGTCCCTATCTGATCCGCGCCATTTACGAATGGGCGACGGACAACGGCTACACGCCGCATTTGTTGGTGGCCGCGGATTACGAAGGCGTGGCGGTGCCTCGCGAATATGTTCAGGAGGGGCGCATCACGCTCAACGTCAGCGGCATGGCCGTGCAGAGCCTGGATCTGCAGAGTGATCCGATCTGGTTTTCCGCGCGTTTCTCCGGGCGATCATTTGACGTCTACGTTCCCAGCGGCGCGGTGCTCGCAGTTTTTGCTCGCGAGAACGGCGAGGGCATCGTCTTTGGAGAAGTCGAGCCGCCCGTCCCTGCCGACGGCAAGTCCAGGGATTCGGGCAACGACGAGCCGCCCAAGCCGCCGCGGCCCAGCGGCCGCCCCAATCTGCGCGTGGTGAAGTAGCGCGTCAGGCTTCGGCGTCGAAGGCGCCGCGGATCCATTCGAGGCGATCGTCGGCGTCCAGGGTGATCACGTCGAAGCGCACCGTCAGGCCGGACCAGGCCGGCTTGCGCGTCAGCAGCCAGCGTGTCGCCAGCACGATCCGCGCGCGCTTGCGTCGGTCCACCGATTCTGCCGCGGAGCCGTAGCGCGCGCCGCTGCGTTTGCGCACCTCCACGATCACCAGCGTTTCGGCCTGACGCATCACCAGGTCGATTTCGCCGCCCGGTGCCCGGAAGTTGCGCAGCAGCAAACTCAGGCCTTGCGTCTGCAGGTGACGCAGTGCCAGGTCTTCGGCCTCGGCGCCTTTCAAGGCGAGGCGGGTACCGCGGCCTGGCTGACGGCGACCGCCACCGGCGGCGCGCCGCATGTGAGGCCACGGTGCACCCGGCCATCGCCCTCGATGCTCAGGCGCCCGCTGGCGCCGGCGATGACGCTGTCGCCGCGCAACTGGTTGGCCGACATCAGGCTCGCCAGGCGCCAGGCGTCCGTGCCCAGAGCGACCAGCCGCGGATAGGCGCGCATCGGTTCCGGATACTGCACCGCGGTGGCATCACGCGCCGGCCCCCAGCCGATTTGGGTATCGAGTATCCAGGGCATGTCGCAGACGCGTATCGGGGTCCAGTCGACCGGTCGTCCCTCGAAGATCAGCGAGGTTGCGAACAGCGGCAGGCCGCCGGCGCGGAAGAAGCGCAACTGCGGCAGGATCACGCGGCTGTCCGCGGGCTTGGCGGCGAGGAAGATAAAGTCGACGTCGCCGCGACGGCGGGGGTCGAACTCGGTCTCTTTTCCGAGCACGTTGGACAGCGCCTTGTGCCGCGACTGGCTGGAATCCAGGCCTAG
>CAXTSJ010000022.1:34989-48516 GCA_964246995.1 uncultured Hydrocarboniphaga sp. | reverse complement strand
CGTCGGGCGGCACCTCCGGCTTACGCCGGTTGTCGCGCCGGCGCTGGCGTCCGGGCTCGACGTCAATGGTTTCGACACGCTCGACCAGACGCCGCTGATCGCCGCGGTTAGCCAGAACCAGCTCGACTGCGCGCGCCAGCTGATCGAGCGCGGTGCCGACGCGCGGCTCGCCGATCACGGCGGCTGGACGCCGCTGATCCACGCTGCGTATTTCGGCGCACAAGTCGAGCTGCTGGGCCTGCTGCTGGACCACGGCGCCGACATCAACGCGCAGAACACGCGCGGTCTCACCGCGCTGTACTTGGCCAGTGCCGCCGGCCACGAGCCGCAAGTCGCGCTGCTGCTGGCGCACGGCGCCGATACCAGGATCGCCAGCGCCTCGGGCTACACGCCGGTGAAAGTCGCGCAGCTGCGTGGGCTGTCGAAGATCGTCGACCTGCTGCAGGCCGGTCCGGCCCCCGCCGCTGGCGCCACGCATTAAAAAAAAGCGATGCGACGAAGACTGCCATCACGCCTCGTCGCCGCGGCGTTTTTTCTGGGCTGGGCGCTGACGGCGCAAGCGGTGGCGTCGGCGGAGCCGATCGCATCGCGGCAGATCGACAAGGCCACGCAGCGCCGGCTCGGCATCGTCACCGTGGTTCCGCAATCGACGACCGGATCATGGCTGGCGGCGAGAGTCGTCGCCGACCTGCGTCGTCGCTGGCGGGCGATGGCCGACCAGGCCGGCGTGATCGAGGCGCCGGACAAGGGCTTTCCGCGGCCGGGTGATGCCGTCGTCGCGGGCCAGGTGCTGGCCTGGCTGCGGCCGATCATGACCGACCCCGAGCGGCGCGATCTGCAGTCGCAGCGTCGCGTCGTGCAGCGCGACTTCGATCTCGCGCAGACCCAGCTCAAGCGCTTCGACATCGATGCCGCGCAGGCCATCGACGTGCGCCTGCCGACGCCCTCGATCCAGATCGTCGCCGACTACCAGGGCGCACGCGAGCGCGGTGCCGCGCTGGACAGCGCGCTCACCGATCGCATTCCGATCCGCGTGCCGGTCGCAGGCCAGCTGCTGGAGCAGCGGGCGCAGAGCCGGCAGGTGGTCGGCGCCGGAGACCCGCTGTTCGAAGGCAGTGGTGACGCCGCGCTGTCGGTGGAGCTGATCAGCGACCGCAACCTGCTCGCGGACACCGCGATGCTGGCCGGCGCGCACGCCGGCGACGAGGTGCCGGTGCATCGCGTGTCGGGCGCCTACGACGCCGGCCTGCGCGCCTGGCGGCTGCAGTACGCGATCGATCCGCTGCCGGGCACCACAACGCTGCTGCCGGGGACGCCGGTGCGCCTGCGGCTGGCATCGGCGCCGGCGCCGCTACGCCTGCCGCGATCCAGCGTGTTCCGTGTGCAAGGGGACGCGCGGGTGTGGGTGCACGAATCGGCCGAGCGCTTCGTCGCGCGGCCGGTGATCCTGGGGCCTTCCGAAGGGCCCTTGCTCAGCGTGCAGAGCGGCCTTTCGCAGACCGATCGCGTGGTGGTCGACGCCAGTGCGCTCCTGCGTCCAGGCGCGCTGCGATGAAGCCGGTGGCGCGGGTGCGATCGCCGCTGAAGCCGCTCCTATCAATACGGATGCTTGTGGGAGCGGCTTCAGCCGCGCTGTTGCTGTGGACCGCGTCGGTCACGGCGCATGGCGACGAGGCGATTGATGCGCCATCCGCCGGCCCGCGGGAACTGATCCTGTCCAAACCCCTGCAACACGCTCTGGCGATCACCACCACGCGGCTCGCCGACGCGCGCCTGGCGGCGCCCGCGCACGCGCTGGCCGAAGTCGTGGCGCACCCGGATGCGCGCTCGCGCGTGCAGGCGCCAGAAGCCGGGCGTCTGCTCGCGGTCGGCGCCTGGCCGGTCGCGGGGCGCAAGCTGCGTCGCGGCGAGTTGCTCGCGGTGCTCAACCCGGCGCTCGCGCTGCGCGAGCAATCGCAGCGCCGCGCCGACCTTTCCACCCTGGAACAGCGCTCGCGTATCGCCCGCATCAATGTCGATCGTCTGCAGCTGCAGTCGTCGGCCGCCGGCGGGCTCGACGCCAGCGGCAATACCTATCTGGAACAGGCGGTGCAGGAGTCGCAGACCCTGCAGCGGCAGACCGAATTGCTGCAGCAAAGCCTGGCCGGACGCATCGAGATCCGCGCCGGCGAAGACGGCGTTGTGCAGCGCGCGCCGGCCGCGGCGGGCGAGGTGGTGACGCGCGGCCAGACGTTGTTCGAGATCGCCGGCGGCACGAAGCCGATGCTGCGTCTGCGGGTCTACGACGCGGCCCGCATCGGCCTGCCCGCCAGCGCGCGCCTGGCGCAGACGCGCTACGCGCTGCAGTCCGCGGGCCATGATTCGGCAGCGCCGGAGGCCGGCTGGAATCTGTGGCTGGAGTTCGAGGCCGACGCGCCGGCGCTGCCGGTGGGTACGCCGGTGGCGGTGGATTTCAGCGACGCCGCCACCGCGTCCGGAGACGACGTACAACGCCTGCCCAGCGCCAGCGTGCAGGGCGTCGGCGAACAGGCCCACGTCTGGCTGCATGTCGCGCCGGAAAAATTCCAGCGCCGCGCGGTGCAGGTGATCGCCGCGCGCGGCGACAGCGTGCTGGCGCGCGTGGCGCTGGCACCCACCGATCGCCTGGTGGCCGGCGGCGCGGCCTTGCTGGACCAATACCGCTGAATCCTCCAGCGGCATCTTTTTCTCATCGAAACCCCGACATGAAGCTGCGTCCCGCCGTGCTGTTGTTGATCCTGCTGTCGCCCGTTCTGCAAGCACAGGAAAATCCGTCCGACACCCCCGCCGATGCAGTGCTCGGCAGCATTCCGGTTTCGCCTGCGAGTGCCGTCGAGCCGCCACCGCAGCGGGCCGAGGGGCGCAGCAATGTGCTGCTGGAAGAGGTCATCGTGACCGCCCGCAAGCGCGAGGAGAAATTGCAGGACGTGCCGGTGTCGATCGCGGCTTTCAACGCCGAGCAACTCGACGCGCGCGGCATCGCCAACATCCGCGATCTCGGCACCGTCGTGCCGGGCCTGCAGTTCACCGATCTGGCCGGCTACAACCTGATCTATCTGCGCGGCGTCGGCACCGACGCTTTCATTCCGTCGGCCGATCCGAGCGTCGCCACGTACCTGGACGGCGTGTACTTTCCGTCGGCGCACAGTCTCGGCCAGTCCTTTGGCGCGCTGGAGCGGGTCGAGGTTCTGAAAGGTCCGCAGGGCACCCTGTTCGGACGCAATTCCACCGGCGGCGCGGTCAGCGTGATCACCCAATCGCCGGGGCCGGAGCCTGAGACGTCGGTGCAGGCGAGCTATGGGCGCTTCAACGATTTGAAGACGCGCGTCTACACCAACGTGCCGGTGGCGGATGCGTTCGCCTTCAGCGTCTCGGGCTTCTACAACCGCGCGGACAATGACTACGACCTGCGTGACAACCCCGGCGAGAGCCTGCCGCGCGAGATCGGCAAGGGCGCGCGGCTTAAGCTCGGGATCAATCCAGCGGACGATCTGCGGATCGTGCTCACCGGCCTGGTGCAGAAGCAGAGCGGCACCAGCACCACCACCTCGGCGAATACCGATCCGAGTGCGATCCTGGGCGCGCTGATTCCGCCGGAGACGCGCGACTACGTGGTCACCGCCGATTCCGCGCCCTCGCTCAGTACCAGCACGCGCGCCTACTACGGCCAGGCCACGCTCACCGGGCCGTGGTTCGACACCAAGCTGCTGGGCAGCCATTACCGGGTCGAGGCCACCGACTACGTCTACGACTTCGACGGCTCGCGTCTGCCGATCGCCACCTACGGTGCGGACAGCGACTTCCAGAGAATCAACACCGGCGAGCTGCAGCTCACCTCCAACGCCAGTTCCTGGGGATCGGACTGGCTCAAATGGGTCGGCGGCCTGTATGTACTCAAGAGCAGGGGCGGCTACGACCCGGGGTACCTGTCGGTGGCGGATTCGGTGCTGCGCCTGCCGACGGCCGGGCTGGTCGATGCGCTGCCCGAGCCCCTGGGCGACGCCGTGCGCGCGCGGCTGGGCGGCGTGATCGCGCCGTCGACGCTGACGTTTTTCTTCACCGGCCTGATCGGCGCCGAATCCTATTCGGCCTATGCGCAGACCACCGCCACCCTCACCGACTGGCTCGACCTCACTCTGGGCGGCCGCTATCAGCGCGAGACGCGCGAACTGATCCGCTCCGACGTCGGCCTGGGCAGCCTCGACGGCGGCGTGACCACGGCGCTGGCGTTCGCGCCGCGCGATTCAACGGTCCACAATTTTTCGCCGAAAGTGTCGTTCGAAGTTCGCGCCTATCCGGACGTGCTGCTGTATGCCTCGTTCCAGCAGGGCTTCAAGAGCGCCACCTACAACATCATCAACATCTACCAGCAGCCGGACTATGTGAAGCCGGAGAAGGTCACGTCCTACGAACTGGGGCTCAAGTCCGATTGGCTGCAGCGCACGCTGCGCATCAACCTCGCGGCGTTCCAGAACGGCATCGACAACCTGCAGACCGGCTTCGTGTCGCTGACCTCGGGCGGCGCGATCAATTTCGAGAACGCCGGCCATGCGCGCATCCGCGGCGTCGAGGCCGACGTGATCTGGGTGCCGCTGCGCGACTTCGACCCCGGGCTCACGCTCACCGCCAACGGTTCCTATCTCAACGCGATCTACACCGACTACCAGAACGGCAGTGGCTACGACGAGGACACCGGCCTGTCCTTCGAGAGCGATTGCAGCAACCCGCAGAGTCCGCGCTGCCGCGACTTCAGCGGCAACCGCATCGTGCGCACGCCCAAATTCTCCGGCAGCTTGGGCGTGTCGCAGATCATCGATCTGGAAGACGGCGAGATCGAGATCGCCGGGGACGTCTACACCAACTCGGGCTTCTACTACCTGGCGCAGAACTCGCCGATCTCGCGGCAGGGCCGCTACCAACTGCTCGACGCGCGGGTGAGTTATCTGGTGCGTTCCGCGGGCCTGCGTCTGACCCTGTTCGGCGCCAACCTCGGCGACGAGCGCTACGACCTGGCGCAGTTCAACACCGACTTCGGCCGGCAAGACACGCTGGCACCGCCGCGCACGGTCGGGCTGCGGCTGAACTGGGACTTCTAGATTCAGGAGATTGCGCGCCCTTGTTCTGCTAGCCTTGCGCCATTCATAGCGGGGCGGGCAGGGCCAGTGAGCGAAACAACAGGGGGAGTCAAACAGGAGCGGGCGGCGCGTCTGTCGAGCGGCATTCACGGCCTCGACAACGTGCTCGACGGCGGCTTGATCGCCGGCTCGGTGTACATCGTCCAGGGCGTGCCGGGTTCGGGCAAGACCATCTTCTCCAACCAGCTGTGCTTCCACCGCGCGGCGCAGGGCGAGACGGTGCTGTACGTGACCCTGCTGGCGGAGTCGCATTCGCGGCTGATCCAGCACTTGAGCAGCCTGAGCTTCTTCGATCAGAGCCTGGTGCCGTCGTCGGTGTACTACGTCAGCGCTTTCGAGGAGCTTCAGAACGAGGGCCTGCACGGCGTGCTCAAGCTGTTCAACAGCGAGAGCCAGCGGCTCAAGGCGACCACCATTGTCGTCGACGGCCTGTTCGTGCTCGAGGAGAGCGTCGAACACGAGCGTGAATACCGGCAGTTCATCAACCATCTGTCGAATCTCGCCAACCTGCTGGGCAGCACCATCCTGCTGCTCACCAACAGCCGCCGCGGGCCGGGCAGCCCCGAGTTCACCATGGTCGACGGCTGGTTCGAGATCGGCATGATGACGCTCGAATACCGCACCTATCGCTATCTGCAGGTGCACAAGTTCCGCGGCAGCGGCTTCATCCTCGGCCGCCACATGGCGATGATCTCCAACGACGGCATCCGCGTGCTGCCGCGGCTGGAGACGGTCACTGGCCTTGCGCCGCACAACGGCGGCGATTATTCGCCGCTGGGCACCGGCGTCGAAGAACTCGACCGGATGACGGCCGGCGGACTGCCGCGCGGGTCCAGCAGCATGGTGCTGGGCCCGACCGGCATCGGCAAGACCACGCTCGGCCTGCAATACGTGGCGCAGGCGACGCTTGCGGAGCCCGGTCTGATCTTCAGCTTCTACGAGACGCCGGCGCGCATCGAGCGCAAGGCCGCGAGCCTGGGGATCGACCTCGCCACCAAGCTCGCCGACGGCTCGGTGGAAGTGCTCTGGCAGTCGCTCACCGACACGCTGCTCGACGACATCGGTTATCGCCTGCTTGGCGCGGTGCGGCGACGCGGCGTCAGGCGCCTGTTTGTCGATGGCATCGACGCCATCGCCCAGTCGGCGATCTATCCGGGGCGGCTGGCGCCGTTTCTGGCCGCGCTCAGCAACGCGCTGCGCGACGAGGGCGTGACCACCATCTTCACCTCGGAGATCCCGCAGTTGATCGGCGGCGAAACCGAGATTGCGTTCGGCGCGGTGTCGGCGGTGGCGGAGAACATCATGCTGCTGCGCTACATCGAGCTGGATTCGGCGCTGCGCCGCATCTTCTCCCTGGTCAAGATCCGCGAGAGCGCCTTCGATTCGACCATCCGCGAACTCATCATCACTTCACAGGGCTTGCAGCTGCGGGCCCTGCCTTCGCCCATGGAGGGGCTCATGACCGGTACCGCCCATCGTCAAGAGCCCCCCGGGGCTTGAGGACGCCATGACCAGCGCTTCGCGCCACGTCCTGCTCGTCGAGGATGAGCCGGGCACGATGATGACTGTCTGCCTGTTGCTGGAGATGATGGGTCATCGCGTCAGCCAGGCCACCAACGGCCGGCGTGCGCTTGAAGAACTGGCCATCGAGCTGCCCGACATCGTGCTCACCGACTACATGATGCCCCACCTCAACGGCGTCGAACTGATCGAGGCCATGCGCGCGGACCCGCGCTTTGCAGCCCTGCCGGTGATCCTCACCAGCGCGGCCCTGCCGCCCGAGGTCAATCCCTCGACGGTGGCCCAGGGCTTTCTGGTCAAGCCGTATCGCATCGATGCGCTGGTGAAGATGATCGAGGCGCTGCTGGGTTAAAGCGATCTTCAAAATGTAGGTTGGGGTGAGCAAAGCGAACCCCAACGGTTGCCCGCGCGATGTTGGGTTTCGCTTCGCTCACCCCAACCTACGACGTTGTACCGGGACTTTTGCTAACCCTTGCAGCTCAGGGCCTGGCCGTCGATCTCGGCGCCGCCGCCGGCCTTCTCGGTGCTGGTCATCACATAGAAGCTGTCGGCGCCGTAGCCGGCGGCGCGGCTCAAGGCGTCGTTGAGGCTTTTTTCCTTGATGAACTTGATGAACTTGCACTTCTGCTTCTGATCGGTGGTCACCACCTGGACCGGTTTGTCCGCAGTCGCGGTGCCGATGGAGCCGGCGAGTAAGGCAATCGTCAGGGCAATCGATGAGGCGCGCATGGGCTTGAGTCCTGTTGGTCTTCGCGCCTGGGTAAGCAAAATCCCTTCCAACACACATGAATGCGCCGGCCGTTACAGCGATTGCTGTGTGCGCAATCCAGGCCGTGTCTAGGACGAACAGCTGACGCTAATGTGGCGCGCTTCCGGCGGCGGCTCGGCGGCGTAGCGCTCGTTCCCCGGCTGCTCGTCGAAAGGCCGCTGCATGATCCGGAACAGGCGGCCGACTTCGCTGGCGTCCCCGTTTTCCGCGCGTTCGATGGCGGCTTGCAGCAGATGATTGCGCAGCACGTATTGGGGATTGACGGCGTGCATGCCGGCGCGGCGCGCGGCATCAGCGCTGTGCTCGTTGACGAGGCGCGCGCGATAGTCCGGCAGCCAGGCATCGAAGGCGTCGCGGTCCGTCAGCTCGTCGCGCAGAACCGGTATCGAATCGGCGTCGAGCCGCACCTCGCCGAGCGCGCGGAAGCTGCGCGTGAAGTCGCTCTTGCCGCGATCCAGCAGGTTGAGGAAGCGGTTGATCAGATCAGGGTCATCGTCCTGTTCGGAGACCAGGCCGAACTTGGCGCGCCAGAGTTGCATCATCCGCGCGCTGTAGATCTCCGGAAAGCGGCCGAGCAGTTCGTTGGCGATCTCCACACCGCGCGCCGGGTCCTCGTCGATCAGCGGCAGCGTGGCCTGCAGCAGTCGCGAGCAGTTCCAGTGCGCGATCATCGGCTGCTGGTCATAGGCGTAGCGGCCGCCGTCGTCGGAATGGTTGCAGATGTGGCGGGTGTCGAAGGCGTCGAGAAACCCGAAGGGACCGTAGTCGATGGTCAGCCCCAGCACGCTCATGTTGTCGGTATTCATCACGCCGTGGCAAAAGCCCACCGCCTGCCATTGCGCGACCAGCTTGGCGGTGCGCTCGATGACTTCGCCAAGCCACGCGGCGTAGCGATCGGGGCGCGCCGCGGCCTGCGGATAGTGGTCGTCGATCACCAGGTCCGCGAGCGGCCGCAGAGCGCTGCGATCCGGTTGCGAATAGAAGAATTCGAAGTGGCCGAAACGCACATGGCTGGGCGCGACGCGGCACACCACCGCGGCGCGCTCCAGGGTTTCGCGCCGCACCGGCGCACTGCTGCCGACCAGCGAGAGCGCGCGCGTCGTCGGGATGCCCAATGCGTGCATGGCCTCGCTGCACAGGTATTCGCGGATGCTCGAGCGCAGCACCGCGCGGCCATCGGCGAAGCGCGAATAGGGCGTGGGGCCGGCGCCCTTGAGCTGCAGCTCGCGCAGCGCGCCGTGCGCATCGCGCACCTGCCCGAGAAGAATCGCGCGGCCGTCGCCGAGCTGCGGCACCCACACGCCGAACTGGTGGCCGGCGTAGACCGTGGCGATGTAGCTGCCCGCATCGACGCGGCGATTGCCGGCAAGCGCCGTGGTCAGATCGGGATCGTCGGCAGCCTGCTCGTCGAGGCCCAGCTCCGCGGCGAGCGCGTTGTTGAAGTGCAGGAGCCTGGCGTCAGGCAACGACGTGGTGGCGACACGAGAGAAATAGGCGTCGCCCAAACGCTCGTAGTGATTGGCGAAGGGGAGGTCGTCGAGGCGGTTTGAAATAGGCATGGCAACACTGTACCGCCGCGACTCGTAGGTTGGTTGAGCGCAGCGAACCCCAATGGGTGCTGGACCGATGTTGGGGTTCGCTGCGCTCACCCCAACCTACAAGCCTACGCGACGACCCTTACGCCGCCATCTTCAACACCACCTTGGTCCAGCCCTTATCGCGCTTGTCGAAATGCTCGTACGCATCCGGCGCCTGATCCAACGTGAGCCGGTGCGAGATGATGAAGGAGGGCTTGGCGCGGCCGGCGTGGATCAGGTCGCGCAGCTGGCGGTTGTAGGCCTTGACGTTGGCCTGGCCGCAGCCCATCGACAGGCCCTTGCTGAAGTAGGCGCCCATGTCGAAAGCGATCTGGCCTTTTTTGCCGAGTTCATCCGGCGCGCCCGGGTCTTCCGGCACGAACACGCCGACCACGCCGAGCCGGCCGGTGGCGCGCACCGAGGCGACGAGGTTGTTCATCGTCATGTTCGGCACCTCGTGGCCGTGACGCGGATCGTGGCATTGCCAGCCCACGCATTCGCAGCCCTTGTCGGCACCTTCGCCGCCGGTGAGCCGCAGCACTTCTTCCACCGGATCGACCTTGGAATCGTCGATCGGGATGCAGCCGATCTTCTCGGCGAGCGCGAGGCGATCCTTGTGGCGATCCACCAGCATCACCTTGGACGCACCGCGCAGCATCGACGAATACGCCGCCATCAGCCCGACGGGCCCGGCGCCGTAGATCACCACCGATTCGCCGGGCCGCACGTCGGCCAGTTCCGTCGCGTGATAGCCGGTGGGGAAGATGTCCGACAGCATCACGTAGTCGTCTTCCTTCTCGACCGCGTCCGGCGGCAGCAGCAGGCAGTTGTAGTCCGCGTAGGGCACGCGCAGATACTCGGCCTGGCCGCCCTGGTACGGGCCCATGTTGGCGTAGCCGTAGGCCGCGCCGGCGCTGCCCGGGTTGGCGGTGAGACAGAAACCGCTCAGGCCGCGCTCGCAGTTCTTGCAGAAGCCGCAGCCGATGTTGAACGGCAGGCACACGCGATCGCCCTTCTTGATGCGATCCACCGCCTTGCCGACTTCGACGACGACACCAAGATTTTCATGGCCCAGCACCTTGCCCTTCTCGACGCTGGTGCGCCCTTCATACATGTGCAGATCCGAGCCGCAGATGTTGGCAGTGGTGATCTTCACCAGCACGTCGGTGGCTTTTTCGATTTGAGCGTCGGTGACCTTGTTGACGCTGACCGAGCGCGGGCCGTTGTAGACGAGTCCTTTCATAGCTTGTTCCATCCTTGGAGTGTGAGAGGTCCAGCGTGATCGCAAGTGGCGTGCCCGCCGCAGCTCCGAAGATGGTCTAAGTGCTGTCCACCAACAACGCTTTGCGAACAGACCGACTGCGCTGTGCGACTCATGCAGATCGCGACTCGCGGCCTACAGATTCACCGCCAGATCGAGCGTGTAGAAGCGCCCGTAATCCGTGCGCCAGCGCACCGTGTTGCCGGGCGCAAGCGGCTCGCTCAGAGCCTGGTTATAGGTGGTCTGCGCGCTGAGATTGTGGCCGCCGAGCGTGAGCGCCCAGTGCTCGTCATGCGCGGCCAGCTTCACGCGCGCGTTGACGAGCGTGGTCGCGGCGTGACGCTTGGCCGGATCGTCGTCGACATCCAGATAACGGCGGCTGCGATAGAGCACATCGCTTGCGATCGTCACCCGCAGCGGGCCCGGCAGCGGCAGCAGATAGGCCGGCACCAGGCTCGCGGTCCAGCGCGGCGCCAGCGACAGCGGCCGGCCAGTGAGCGACTGGGTCTTGTCGCCGGAGCCCGACAGCGCGGGTGCGTCCTCGTATTTGAGGTAATAGGCGTCGGCGTAGCCGAGAGAGGAGCTGATCAGCAAGCCGTTGACCGGCAGCCAGGTGACGTCGGTCTCCACGCCGCGCGAGCGCGCCGACGCGGCGTTGAGAATCACGAAGCTGCCGCTGCGGAACGTCGACACCTGCAGGTTGCTGAAGTCGGTGCTGAATAGCGCGAGGTTGGCCTGGATCGGCGCACCCAGAATCAGCGCGCGCAACTTGGCGCCCAGCTCAAGGCTGGTCGCGCGCTCGGCGCCGTATTCCAGATTGCGGTCCGACAGCGGCAGCGCGTTGAAGCCGCCGCTCTTGTAACCGCGGGCGTACGAGAAATAGGCATCGACGCCCTTGTTCGGCTGCCACTTGAGCCCGGCTTTCGGGGACAAGTCGAACTCGCTGCGCGCGACATGGCTTTCATGATCGCGCTGCGCGCCGCCGGTGATTAGCGGGATCAGCGGGCTGTCGCTGCGGCTGTAGGCGTCGCCGGTCTTGTGCTCGTAGCCGAAACGCAGACCGCCGAACACCGCCCAGTGTTCCAGGAAGAAATCCTCGACCTGGCCGAACGCGGCGACGCTGCCGGTCTTCTGATCCAGGCCCACCGCGGCGGATTGATCGTCACCCAGCAGCGGCGCGGCGAGTGGCGACAGCGCGTCGAGCAAGGAGCCGAGCGGCACGCCGGCACCGCCGGTGAGACGGCCGATCGCATTGCCCGGCACGCCATTGGCGTCGGCCTGCGCCGCGCTGATGTACGAGAACGCGGCGCCCAGATCTTCGACCACGAACAGGTCCGAGGTCTGGAAGCGCGAGCCGAACGCGTACACGCCAGTGACGAAGTTCACCCCGTAACCGGTGCCGAACAGGTCGGGGCTCTCGCCCGCCAGCCGCAGCTCCTGGCTGATCTGCCGATAGCGCGCGGGCTTGACCAGCGTGTCCTTGATGAACGGCACCGGGCTGAAGTCGGCGTCCAGATCGCCGCGCAGATCGCGGCTCTCGGCGTAGGCGGTGACCGAGGTGATCGTCGAGCTTTCCATTCCCCAGAACGGATCGGCCTTGAAGTCCAGTGCCAGGTTGGCGCCGAAGAGTTTGGAATCGTCGCGCGACGGGTTGTTGGCGGAGTTGCTGCGGTTGGCTGGATCGGTTTCGGCGAGCGGGTCGTAGCGACGGATCACCGCGAGCAGATTCGGCCCGACCTGGTCGAGCGCGAACAGGTTGTAGTTGCGCCATTGCCGCGAGAAGAACGCACCGACGTCAGCGCTCAGGCGGCTGTCACCGGAATACGTCAGGCGTGCGCGCAGCGTGCGCTGCGAAGGATCGGATTCCGGACGCTGCAAAGCGGTGTTGTATTGCGATCCGCGGTCGCCGAAGGTGGCGTCGCCGGCCACGCGCAAGCCCCAGTCTTCACCGAGCGCGATGTTGATCGCCGGCTGGATCGAACGCCGTCCGTAATCGCTGCCCTGCACGTCGACAAGGCTCGGCGCGTCGCCGCGCGCTTCGTTGGTGGACAGATTGAGCAGGCCGGCCGTGGTGTTCTTGCCGAACAGCGTGCCCTGCGGCCCGCGCAACACTTCGAAGCGCGCCAGATCGCTGAAGAACACCGACAGAAACGCGCTGCGCCCGTAGAACACGCCGTCGACCACCGTGCCGACCGACGGATCGAAACCCGGATTGGTGTCGGGCGTCGCAAAGCCGCGGATCCCCAGCGTGCCCGACGATCCGGCCACGGTGATGTTGAGATTGGCGGCGTAGTTCTGCAGGTCATTGAACGACGCAAGGCCGGCTTCGCGGATGAAGTCGCCGTCGATGGTGGTCAATGCGATCGGCACGTCCTGCGAATCGCGCGCGATCTTGGTGGCGGTGACGATCACCGTCTCGATCGTCGCCGGTTCATCGTCGGCGAGCGCGATCGCGGCGTGCGGCGCGGCCAGCATCAGCGAGCTTGCAATCAGCGCTGCGCGCACCAACGGGTCAGAGCACTTTCGCACGGTATTCGCAGAGATCGACGATCACGCAGCGCGCGCACTCGGGCCTGCGCGCCTTGCATACATAGCGACCGTGCAGGATCAGCCAGTGATGCGCGTCGTGCAGAAACTCATCGGCGGTGAACTTCACCAGACGATCTTCCACCGCCCGCACCGTCTTGCCCGGTGCCAGACCGGTGCGATTGGCGACGCGGAAAATGTGCGTGTCCACCGCGATGGTGTGTTCGCCGAACGCGGTGTTGAGCACGACATTCGCGGTCTTGCGACCGACGCCGGGCAGCGCCTCCAGCGATTCGCGCGTCCGGGGCACCTCGCCGCCGTGCTCGCGCAGCAGCTGCTCGCAAAGCGCGATCACGTTCTTCGCCTTGGCGTTGAACAGGCCGATGGTCTTGATGTGCTGCTTGAGCCCGTCGAGCCCCAGATCCACGATCGCCTGGGGCGTGTTGGCCACCGCGTAGAGCTTGGTCGTCGCCTTGTTCACGCCTACATCGGTGGCCTGCGCCGACAGCACCACCGCGACCAGCAGCTCAAAGGGCGAGGAGTAACGCAACTCGGTCGTCGGCGCCGGATTGGCCGCGCGCAGGCGTTCGTAGATGGCGCGGCGTTTGGCGGGGTTCATAGCCCTTTTTCAGGAGTCGGGAAACTCTGCCAGTAGCTGTTCCAGCGTCATGCGCAGCAGCGGAGCTTTCTGGATGGCGGCCTCATAGACGATGGTCTGAT
>CAXTSJ010000022.1:0-34889 GCA_964246995.1 uncultured Hydrocarboniphaga sp. | reverse complement strand
CCAGTGTGGCGTAACCGTGGGCGAGCACGTTGCGGAAGGCAATGATCAGTGCGCCGCAGCGGAGCTTTCTGGATGGCGGCCTCATAGACGATGGTCTGATCCAGTGTGGCGTAACCGTGGGCGAGCACGTTGCGGAAGGCAATGATCAGTGCGCCATCGTGTATGCGGTCGAACACGTCTGGAGCGTGCTTGCGCAATTGGGTGAGCGCGTCGCCTGCGATCTCAAGCTGGCGTTCGACAGCCGATTGGCAGTAGTCGTCTGCAAGATAAGACGTCAGTGATTGTGAGGATAAAAACCGCGGCAGTTTTCGCAGCGCGATCAGCGCCAATTCAATGTAGATATCCGGCCTACGCTGCATACAGCAGTACCTTGTGGCGCTCGATGATGCGTTTCAAGCGCGTATCCGGCATCGCGTGAAGCTCGATCAGATCGACCTGACGTTTGAGCATGGATTCAAGCTGTTGTTTGAAACCGAAGTAACGGTGCAGATTGCTCTGGACTTTAGCGGATGAAAATTCGACAACAGCGTCGAGGTCACTGTCGTTGGCGTCGAAGTCGTCTCTCAAGGCCGAGCCGAAGACGTCAAACCGCTTGACCTCATGCGCTTGGCACAAAGCGACGATCTGTCCTCGCGCGTTTTCGATCAGGGGGCTCATGCCTCGATTGTAGCGCCGCGTGTGGCGGATGCCGAAGCCTCGAGCTATCGGGCGAGCCTTTGGACGATAACCTCAACGCAATCTCGAAAAGATATCAAGCTTGGGCTGCGCGCATTGGACTCTCTGCATCTAAGCTTTACCAGCGACGGTATTCGCCGGCCGCTTTCCCTAACCCGAAGGATTCCCATATGGCCGAAACCACGCTCGACAGCATCAAGAACCGCATCTCCGCCAACGCCTTCGACCCCGCGCGCAAGCTCTCCAATGAGGAAATCGAGGAACTGGTCGGTTACGCCATCGAGGCGCCTTCGTCCTTCAACATCCAGCACTGGCGTTTCATCGCCGTCACCGGTGATGCGGAGAAGCAGACGCTCAAATCCCTGGCCTACAACCAGCAGAAAGTGGTCGATGCGCCGGTGACTTTCATCATCCTCGGCGATCTGCTGGGCCATACCAAGCTGCCGGACATCGTGGCGCGCGCGGTGGCCGCGGGCGTGATCGCGCAGCCGATCGCCGACTACTTCGTCAACGGTGCGGCGGGCTTGTACTCCAACTACACCGACGAGCGCCTGGTGCGCGACGAGGCCGTTCGCTCGGCGGCTTTTGCCGCGATGACGCTGCAACTGGCGGCGCAGGCCAAGGGCCTGGTCAGCGGCCCGATGATCGGCTTCGACTTCGAGGGCGTGAAGAAAGCTTTCGGCATCGACGATCGCTACGTGCTGGTGATGCTGCTGGCGGTGGGCTACGAGGCGCCCGGCAACTGGGTCCGCAAGCCGCGGCTGGCGGTGAGCGAAGTGCTGGCCTACAACGCGGGGCGTGAGTTCTGAGCCTCGCTGTCCGATCAAAATTCGGCAGCGTTCACTGCGGCGCGGGTCGGGTCACCGCGTCCTCGGCGTTTTGTACCGGCTTGCGATTGATCGGGCCGCGGCGGTCCGCCGGGTTGCCATCGCGGTAGCGCGGGTCCCAGTATTTTTCGTTGTCCAGAAATCCTCCAGCGACGAGGCCCGCGGCGTACTCTAGCTTGGAGGGTTTGGCGAGCTGGGCCTGCCGCGCGTTTTCGAAAGCTTGGTGGACGTGGTCGGCTTGCGGATCGGCCGGCAGGTCTTCCGCGTGCAGAGAAAAAACCAGCAGTCCCGCGCAAAGACTCGTACCGATCGCGATGTGACGCATGGTGGGCCCCCTGGATACCGCCGCTGCGACAGCGTAAAGCGCGGCTCAGTTCGCGCGCGAGCGGACGCGTGCGAGCGCGGCGGCGACCGGGTCGCCGTCGATGGCGGGCCGGAGTCGAAGCCGGCGCTGCGCTTCGTCCGCCGCCCAGCGCGCCAGACGCGCCTGATGCGCGTGATACCGCCCCAGATGCGCGTTGCGCTGATCGCGTGGCAGGGGTAGCGATGGCGCATCGATCATCACGATGCAGTCGACCGGGCAGGGCGGGATGCACAGTTCGCAACCGGTGCATTGCGCGTCGATGATCGTGTGCATGAGGTTGGCGGCGCCGACGATGGCGTCGACCGGGCAGGCGGCGATGCACTTGGTGCAGCCGATGCAGTCGGCCTCGATCACGCGCGCGATGCGGGCCACGCTCGATTCGCTGCCGCAAGTTTCGTCGAGCGGCAGCGGCGCACGTCGCAGCAGCGTGGCGAGCGCGTCGATGGTCGCCGCGCCACCGGGCGGGCAGCGGTTGAGATCGGTCTGATTCGCCGCCAGCGCTTCGGCATACGGCCGGCACGCGGCGTAACCGCAGCGCGTGCATTGGGTCTGCGGCAGCAGCGCGTCGATGGCGTCGGTGAGACTGCCCACGGCGCTCGTCACAACCAGGCCTACTTGACGCGCATGCCCGGCTGCGCGCCCTCGTCTGGCAGCAGCAGGAAAGGCGCGCCGCCATCACTGCTCGCGGCCAGCACCATGCCCTCGGAGATGCCGAACTTCATCTTGCGAGGCGCGAGGTTGGCGACGCACAGCGTGAGCCGGCCGACCAGTTGCTCCGGTGCATACGCCGACTTGATGCCGGCGAAAACCTGGCGCTTGCCGAGCGCGCCGAGATCGAGCTGCAGGCGCAGCAGCTTGTCGGCGCCTTCGACGGCTTCCGCTGCTTCGATGCGCGCGATGCGCAGATCGGTCTTGGAGAAGTCGTCGATGGTCACCAGCGGCGTGGCGATCAGTCCGACCGGCGCGGTGCTGGCCCTTGCAGGTTTGATATCAGCGATGGATGGGGCGGGTGCTTCGGTCACAGGCGGCGCTTCCTCGGCCAGCATCGCGTCGATGGCTTTCTGTTCCACTCGAAGTGCAAGCGGCTGATACGGCCTGATGGTGTGAGCGAGCAGCGGCGTCTGCGCGTCGCTCCATTGCATCGGCACGACGTTGAGGAAAGCCTCGGCGCGCGCGGTCAGTTTCGGTAGCACCGGTTTGAGGAAGATCGTCAGCTGGCGGAAGGCGTTGATGAACGTGGTCGCCACCTGATGCAGGCGCTCGGACTGATCGGGATCTTTCGCCAGCGTCCAGGGCGCGAGCTTCTGGATCTGCGCATTGGCGTCGTCGGCCATCAGCATGATTTCGCGAACCGCCGCAGCGTAATCGCCGGCGTCGAAGAGCGCCTGCAGATTGTCGGCCTCCTGCGCGAAATCCTTGAACAGCGCATCGTCATGCAGTTGCGCCGCAAGACGGCTGTCGAAGCGGGCATGGATGAACCCCGCACACCGGCTCGCAATATTCACGTACTTGCCGACGATGTCGCTGTCGATGCGCGCCTTGAAGTCGGCCAGGTCCAGATCGAGATCATCCACGCCGCTGCCGAGCTTGGCGGCGAAGTAGTAGCGCAGGTAGTCGGGCTCCAGATGATTGAGATAGCTGCGCGCCTTGACGAAGGTGCCGCGGCTCTTGCTCATCTTGGCGCCGTTGATCGTCAGGTATCCGTTGACGTGCAGCCGCGTCGGCGTGCGCAGATCAGCGCCTTTGAGCATCGCCGGCCAAAACAGGCCGTGGAAGTTGACGATGTCCTTGCCGATGAAGTGATGCAGCTCGGCGGTGGAGTCTGCGTTCCAGAACGCATCGAAGTCTTCGCCGATCTTGTCGCAGCGCGCCTTGAAGCTCGCCATGTAGCCGATCGGCGCGTCGAGCCAGACGTAGAAGAACTTGCCGGGCGCATCGGGGATGGCGAAGCCGAAATACGGCGCGTCGCGCGAGATGTCCCAGTCCTTGAGCCCCGAGATGAACCACTCGCGCAGCTTGGCGAGCACCGACGGATGCGCTACCTCGCTCTTCAGCCAGTCTTCGAGAAACGCCTGGAACTTGGGCAGCTCGAAGAAGTAATGCTCGGAGCCGCGCATCACCGGCGTGGCGCCGCTGACCACCGAGCGCGGGTTCTTCAGATCGGTGGGCGAATAGGTGGCGCCGCAGTTTTCGCAGTTGTCGCCGTACTGGTCCGGCGTGCCGCAATTGGGGCACTCGCCCTTGATATAGCGATCGGGCAGGAACATCGCCTTGACCGGATCGTAGAGCTGCTGGATGTCGCGGCTGGCGATCGCGCCCGCGGCTTTCAGCCGGCCGTAGATCAGCTCGCAGAACGCGCGGTTCTCCGGCGAATGTGTGGAGTGGTAGTGGTCGAACGCGACGCCGAAATCGGCGAAGTCCGCCGCGTGCTGCACGCGAATACCGTCGATGAATGCCTCGGGCGTCACGCCGGCGCTCGCCGCCGCCAGCATGATCGGCGTGCCGTGCGCGTCGTCGGCGCAGACGTAGTGCGTCTCGTGATCCCGCATGCGCTGGAAACGCACCCAGATGTCGGCTTGCACGTAGCCCACCAGGTGTCCGAGATGGATCGGGCCGTTGGCGTAGGGCAGGGCGTTGGTGACCAGCAGCTTGCGCTGCGCTGTGCGGGACATGATCGGCGGCGTCGCGAGAAGGGCCCGCGATTTTACGGGCAAACCCGGGTGGAGATTCCCAAAAAGTTCCTAATAGTCTCCTAACCACACCGGGGTGAAATGCGGCGCACGCAAGACGACCGTCTGCGCAGCGAGACAAGGATCCCCATGCAGCCGTTTCCCCCGCAAGCGCGGCTTCCTATCGCGCCGGTGCAGGTTTTCAGCCGCCCCTTGCCGCTCGCGGCGCCCACCTTGAGCGTCACCCGGCGCGCTCTGGTACGACCGGCGCGCACCACCACGCTGGTCACCGGCGCCACCGGCTTCATCGGCGGTGCCAGCGTGGTCGCCGCCCTGCAGACGCAGGCTGATCAGCAGGGGGATCTGCTGTTTCTGGTGCGCGCGGCCAGTGCGGAACTGGGGCTGGCGCGGGTGATCGAGTCGCTGCGCCGGTTCGAGCCGCCGCAGCGGCTGCTCAGCCAGCTCACCGCCGACCAGATCATCCTCGGTGATCTCGCTGACGTCGCCGCTTTCACGGATGACCCGCGGCTGGACCGCGTCACCCACGTGCTCAATTGCGCGGCGGTGGCCTCCTTCGGCGAGCACCCGGGCATCTGGCCGGTGAACGTGGTGGGCACGGTTGCGTTCGCGCGGCGCATGGCCAGGGCGCCGCTGCTGACGCGCTTCGTCCACATCGGCACCGCCATGGCCTGCGGGCCGGGCATCACCTCGCCGGTGCAGGAATGCTGGCAGTTGAACGACGAGGCCAAGCATCTGGTGCGCTACACCGCGTCCAAGGCCGAAGCCGAACGCC
Organism: uncultured Hydrocarboniphaga sp.; assembly: GCA_964246995.1. Lineage (GTDB taxonomy): Bacteria > Pseudomonadota > Gammaproteobacteria > Nevskiales > Nevskiaceae > Hydrocarboniphaga. The sequence continues at coordinate 29,561 of CAXTSJ010000022.1, read as the reverse complement.
AGATGCACGCCATCGCCGGCCTGCCGCTGGTGGTGGCGCGGCCGTCGATCGTGGTGGGCCACAGCGAGCTGGGCTGCAAGCCGTCGACCAGCATCTTCTGGGTGTTCCGCATGGCCCAGGATCTGGGGCAGTCGATGTGCAATCTCGACGAGTCCGTCGACGTGATTCCGGTGGACTACTGCGCGCGCGCCCTGATGCTGCTGCTGTTCAAGGAGCGCATCGCCAGCAACCTCTACCACATCTCCGCCGGCGCCAGCAGCGCGAGCTTTCGCGAGATCGAACGCGCCATGGCCGATGCGCGCGGCATCCCGTCGCTGGCCGCCAGCTACCGGCAGATCGCCGCCAAGGACATCCCGGCGATGGCGCCCGTGTTCAAGACCAAGCTCGGCATCGGCAATCGCCGGCTGGTGGTCAAGGCGATGAAGCTCTATGGCGGCTTCGGGCTGCTCAACTACCAGTTCGACAACCGCCGGCTGATCGACGAGGGCTTCGAGGCGCCGCCGTCGTTCCCGTCCTACATCAAGCACTGCATCAAGAGCACCGAGGGCCTGCCCTTGCTCCAGCAGATGATGGACGACTTCAAGTGATCCGTTGCGGCGGTGGCCAGTGAGCGCTTATCGCGGCCCCGGGTTCCGGCAGGTCGAGAGCGTGCACTGGCGCGATCTGGCCGCGCGCGGCGGCTTTGCGCCGCGCAAGACGCCGCTGCTGGTGAAAGGCGCCTTGCACCACTGGCCGGCCTCGCAGCGCTGGACTTTCGAACGTCTCGCGCGACTGCGCCGCGCCGACGGCTCCGAAGTCGTCACCAGCTTCCAGAACGGGCTGGTGGAACAGGGCGTCACCCGCGAGCCGGTGATCCAGCCCACCGCGCCCTATCTGCGCGCGCTGGCGAAGTCCGCCGCCGACATCCGCGCCACGCGCATCGACGATATCGGCCTGCTGCCCAACTCGCGCCGCACCGCGATGGCGCCAGGCGAGACGTTTCATCTGGACTGGGACTATCTCAAGAGCTTCACGCCCGACCGCGTCTATCTGGCGCAGTGGTACATCCTCAAGGAGTTCCCGCAGTTGCGCGAAGACTTCCAGATCAGGAGGCTGTGGCCCGGCCTGCGCACCACTTGGGAATATAGCTTCATCGGCCCGGCCAACACCGTCACCGGCCTGCACTACGACTTCCCCGACAACTGGTTCTGCCAGGTGAGCGGGGTCAAGGAATTCGTGCTGTTCGCGCCCGATCAGGGCGCGCACCTGTGCCGGTCGAAGAAGTACGACTGGGGCGCGTCCTTGAGCGACGTCGACATCTCGCGGCTCGATCAGCAGCCGGTGGAATCCGCGCGGTTCGCGCGAGCGCAAGGCCTGTACGCGCGCGTGGAAACCGGCGACGCGCTGTACGTGCCCGCCAGGACCTGGCACGCGGTGGTGTCCCTGCTGCCGTCGGTCAGCCTCGCCGTGTTCGGCCTCACGCCCTGGCAGATCGTCGCCGGCGGCCTGCCGTCGGAGACGCGCAGCCTGCTGCACAAGCTGCATCTGTATCGATGGGGCAACTGCACCTGTCACCGCATGCCGGCGCCGGCCGCGCCGCGACGAGCGACGACGTGAACGCGATCAATCCCTGGATCCTGATGACTCTCGCCATCCTGGGCGAGATCGCCGGCACCAGTTTTCTGAAACTCGCGGACGGCTGGGAACGGCCCTGGGCCTGGGTCGGCGTGTTCGCCGGATTCGGCCTCGCCCTGCTCCTGCTGGGGCAGCTGCTCAAGAAGATGGACGTCAGCGTGGTCTATGCCATCTGGAGCGGCTTCGCCATCGCGCTGATCGCGGTGGTCGGCGTCGTGGTGTTCGGCGAGACGATCAGCTGGCGACGCGCGGCGGGCCTGGCGGCAACCGTCATCGGCATCGTGTTGCTGCAGCTCGACTCCCGCACCGCGTAAGCCCTGCATGCCCATCCTGGAGCCGATCCGCGTCGATGCTTGTGCGATGCCTTACGCAGGCCCGAGCTTTCGCCGGGTCGAAGAGATGCCGTGGGAAGAGTTCGCCCGGCGCGGCGAGCGCCTGGGCACGCGCGTCCGTCCCCTGCTCATCAAGGGCGCGATCCGGCATTGGCCGGCGACGCAGCGATGGACGTTCGAGCGGCTCGCGCAGCTGCGCCGCCGCGACGGCTCCGAGGTCCGCACCCGCTTCCAGATCGGCATCGCCGAGCAGGGCGCGTCGCGCCCGGACGTGATCCAGCCGATCGGCCCCTACCTGCTGTCGCTCGCGCGCGCCCAGCGCGAAGCGTTTGCCGCGGGCGACGATCGGCGCGGTCTGTTGCCGGCGCACCGGCACGCGCAGCTCTCGTCCGATGAGAGCTTCCGGCTCGACTGGTCGTACCTGAAGACGCTGCCCGAGGACCAGCCCTACATCTCGCTGTGGCACATTCTCAAGGAGTTCCCGCAGCTCAGGCAGGATTTCCGGATCGCCGAAATCTGGCGGGGCCTGCGCTGGGACTGGGCCTACACCTTCCTCGGCCCCGGCAAGACGGTGACCGGCCTGCATTTCGACTATCCGAACAACCTGTTCTGCCAGGTCAGCGGAACCAAGGAGTTCCTGCTGTTCCCGCCAGACCAGAACCAGCACATGGCGCCGTCGGCCAAGTACGACTGGGGCGGCAAGATGAGCCACATCGACATCACCAGTCTGGACGAGCAGCCCGACCGCGCCGCGAGCTTCGCGCGCGCCAGTGGCCTGTATGCGAGGGTCGAGTCGGGCGACGCGCTGTTCGTGCCGCGACGGACCTGGCACGCCGTCGTGTCCTCGGTGCCGTCGGTGAGCCTCGCCGTGTTCGGGGTGACGCCGGCGGAAATTCTCATCGACGGCGCGCCGTCAGGCGTTCTGGCCCTGCTGCATGCGATGCGCCTCTACGGTCGCGGCAACTGCACCTGCCACGGCAAGACCGTCGCGGACGCGGCGTCGTCTAGCGCGAGGCGCTGCGAAGCGCGCAACACCTGAACCGTCGGCCCGCCTAAAATGTGGTCCGCTGCGCCGTGACCAAGCCTTCCCTTTAGCCAAGGCCGCCCGTGCTGAAAAAATTTCGCAAACGTTTGCGTGAGCTGGTCCAGGCCGTCGAGGCCGGCCGGCGTTGGACCGACGTTGTCCTGCCGACACTGGATGAGGCCGCGCCGTCGCGCTACCTCAGCGTCGCGGTGGTGATCAAGAACGAGGCGTCGTATCTGGCCGAATGGCTGGACTTCCATCATCGCCTGGGCGTGGATCACTTCATTCTCTACGACAACGGCAGCAGCGACGACACGCCGGCGGTGTTGCAGCGGTACATCCGCGCGGGGCTGGTCACCCTGATCCCCTGGGCGAATTTTTCGGTGTGGTTCAACCAGCAGCGCGGCGCCTATGCGCATGCGCTGATGAACTTCGGCGCGACCAGCCGCTGGATGGGTTTTTTCGATATCGATGAATACATGTTCCCGGTCACGGCCGCGTCGCTGACCGATGTGCTGCGCGAACGCGAGCACTTGCCGGTGCTGGGCGTCGCCGGCATCAACTTCGGCACCGGCGGCCATCAGCGGCCGCCATCGGCCGGCGTGACGCGCAGCTACAGGATGGCGGTGCCGCTGTCGGCGCAGAAGCAGCATCGTCCCTTGCTCTACACCAAGTGTTTCGTGCGGCCTTCGCGCGTCGAATCCGTCGTCAGCGCGCACTGGTTCCGCATCCGCAACGATCAAGCGTTCTGCTACACCGAGCACGGCCAACCCATCTACGGGCCGCCCGACAAGCATGCCGATCTGCTGTCGGCCGATGTGATCCGCTACAACCATTACTTCACCCGCTCGCGTGAAGAATTCGAGCGCAAGTGCAACGGCACCGACGTGCGCGGTCCGCAGCCGCGCTGGAATCGCACCCAGCCGTGGCGGCGGAGAATGTTCGATCTGATCGAAGCCCTGGGCCAGGAAGACCGCGTGATCGAACGCCTGCTTGAACCCGCGGATCCAGGCGATAGACTGCGCGCCCGCGCCTCCGACCAAAGCGTTGTTCCGTGAACTCCAGCTGCGACGACGCCAGCCTCCGCATCGCCTTCTACTGCAACCTGATGGGCTGGCCGAAACGCTCCGGCGGCGGCGTGCGGCAATGGGTTCTGACCATGGCCAACGCGCTGGTGGCGCTGGGCATCACGGTGGACGTGCTGAGCGAGGCGCCAAAGGCCCGCTTCGTCGACGAGCCGCTGCTCGACCCGCGCGTCGGCCGCGTCGTGCTCGGCATCGGGCCGCTGTCGCGCCTGCGCCTGGATGCCTATGTGCGCCGGCATCCGGGCCTGCGACTGGTGGCGGCGCTCAATCACTACAACATCGGCGCGGCGAAGCTCAAGGCGCGTTTCGGCGCGCGTGTGCACGTCATGGTCACGCAACGCGAAAACCTGAGCGCCGACGCGCAGTGGCGCTCGAAGCTGGGGTTTCGCCGCGCCGCGCGCGGTGTGCGCCAGACGTTCAACCGCGCCGACGCGGTGGTCGCCGTGAGCCGCGGGCTCGCCGACGATCTGCGCAACAACTTCGGCGTCGAAGCGTCGCGCCTGCACACCATCTACAACCCGGCTTTCCGCGAAAACTTTCTGGCGTCGGCCGACGCGGCAGTCGATCATCCCTGGCTTTCGAACAAGGACAAGCCGGTGGTCATCGCCGCCGGGCGCCTGCATTTCGTCAAGGGCTTCGACGACCTGCTCGCCGCCTTCGCGCAGCTGCGCAAGACGCTCGACGCGCGCCTGATCATTCTCGGCGAAGGCAAGGAACGCGCGCAGCTGGAACAGCGGGTGCGCGACCTGGGCCTGGACGCCTGCGTGCAGCTGCCGGGGCGCGTCGGGTCGATCGCGCCGTGGATGGCGCGTGCCGATCTGTTCGTGCTGTCCTCGCGTCGCGAAGGCCTGCCGGCGGTGATGATCGAGGCGCTCGCGCTGGGCATGTCGATCGTGTCGACGCGCTGTCCGAGCGGGCCCGACGAGATCCTGGAGGACGGCCGCTGGGGTGCGTTGGTCGCGGTCGGCGACGTCGATGCGCTCGCCGGGGCGATGGAGAAAAGTCTGACGGGCGCGCCGCCGGACCGCGCCGCGCTGCGCGCGCGCGCAGCGGAATTTTCCCTGCAGCGCGCGCTCGACCAGTACCTGCACCTGTGGCGGCAGGCGCCGGTGGCTTAGAAGGCCGCAACGTCGGGGTTCGCTGCCCCAACCTGCCGACACGGATTGACCCGCCCTAACACTGAGCTAATGCTCGCGGCCTAGACTGCCGGCCACTGGTTTGGCGGCGTCATCAGGACATTACTTTCGTGAACGCTTTGCTGCGCGGCCGCCGATGCGAATCCTGATCGTCGAAGATGACGCCATGCTTGGCGAAGCACTGGCGAAAGTGCTCGCCCAGCATTCGCACGCGGTGGACTGGGTGCGTGACGGCGTCAGCGCCTCCGAGCACTGGCAGGCCACCGAATACGATCTGGTGCTGCTCGACCTGGGATTGCCCGGCCGCGACGGCATGCGCGTGCTGAGCCAGGCGCGGCGCGACCAGCAGGACACGCCGGTGCTGATCCTCACCGCGCGCGACGCGGTGGAAGATCGCGTCCAGGGCCTCGATGCCGGCGCCGACGATTACCTGCTCAAGCCGTTCGACCTGGACGAGCTGCTGGCGCGGGTGCGCGCACTGGGACGGCGCCGCGCCGGGCGCTTCCAGTCGGTCATCGAGCACATGGGCCTGCAGCTCGACCTGGCCGAGCGCAAGGGCCGCTATCAGAATGCCGAGGTGCTCTTCACCCGCCGCGAATTCGCCCTGCTCACCGCGCTGCTGGAGGCGCCCGGCCGGGTGTGGACGCGCGAGAAACTGGTCGAACGCCTGTACGGCTGGAACGACGGCATCGCCAGCAATGCGCTGGAGGTGCAGATCCACGCGCTGCGCCGCAAGCTCGGCGCGGATTTCATCGGCACGGCACGCGGCGTCGGTTACTTCATCCCCAAGGCCGGCGCCGCGTCGTGACCTCGCTGCGCCGCCGCCTGATGCTGACCTTGCTGGTGGGGCTGTTTCTGGGCGGGGTCATCGGCGCGGTCAGCATCTATCGCGACACCATCGAAGAACTGAGCGAGCTGTTCGATGACCGTCTGCAGACCCTGGGCGACAACCTCACGCCGCAAACCCTCGACCGGGACGCCGCGATTGAAAACGACGAGGTCGAGGACGAGATCGTCGTGCAACTGTGGGGGGCCGATGGCCGTCTGCGTTTCACGTCCAACCAGCGTGTCGCGCCACCGATCCCGATCACGGCCGGGATGGTGTCGATCGACACCACCGGCGAAGACTGGCGCAGCTATGCCCGGCGCGTCGACGGCGGTGGTTTTCTGCAGGTCGCGCAGGCCATGTCGGAGCGACAGGAGGCTGCTGCCGAGACCGCGTTCCGTTTGCTGCTGCCGTTCATGGTGCTGATGCCGGTGCTCGCCGCCTACACCGCCTGGGCGGTGTCCAGGCAGTTGCGCCCGCTGCGCGCGCTCGCCGACCAGTTGCGTGTTCGCGGCGTCAAGACGCAGTCGATCGTCGTGGTCGACGACGCGCCGCTGGAACTGGTGCCGGTGGTGAGCGCGCTCAACGAATTGCTCGATCGCCAGGCCGACGCGTCGCGCCAGCAGCGGGCGTTTCTCGCTGACGCCGCGCACGAGCTGCGCACGCCGCTGGCCGTGGTCAGCCTGCAGGCGCAGCGCGCGCGCCAGGCCGTGAGCCACAGCGAGCGTCGCGAGGCGCTCGACGCGCTCAAGGCCGGCGTGGACCGGGCAACGCGGCTGGTCACGCAACTGCTGGCGCTGGCGCGCAGCGAGGGCGGCGATTCCCCGGCGCAGAACCTTGCGCCGGTGGACCTGGAACACCTGCTCAAGACCGTGCTCGCCGAACTGCATCCGCTGGCGGCGCAACGCCAGCTCGACCTGGGCCTCACCGAAAGCGTCGCCTGCGTGGTCAACGGCGACAGCCAGAGCCTGCGCAGCCTGATCGTCAATCTGCTCGACAACGCCATCCGCTACACACCGACCGCAGGCCGCATCGACGTGGTGCTCGGCGTCGACGGAACCCAGGCCACGCTGAGGATCTCCGATACCGGGCCGGGTATCCCACAGGTGCTGCGACAACAGGTGTTCGAGCGCTTCATGCGCGGCGGCATGGGCGACAGCGGCGGCACCGGGCTGGGCCTGGCGATCGCCCGCCAGGTCGCGGAACGTCATGGCGGCACCATCGCTCTGGAAGACGCGGCCGCGGGCGCCGGCCTGAGCGTGCGCGTGGTCCTGCCGGTCGCGGGATGAGCGTGCCTGCGCCGGTGGAGGTGATGGCCTCCGGCAGACATTGCGGGGCGCGGATGACCGACGTGGCCCTGATCGCCCTGGCGGCTTGCCTCAGCGCCTGCTCCTCGGCCTCGGTGCTGATCCGCCAGGACGACCCGACGTTTTCGAAAGCCCAGGAGCAGTTGCAGCGCACCGCGGTGATGGTCGACGCGCTGGCGCCGGCGCCGGCCGAGCGCGGTCTTTTCCTGCAGGCGGAAAGCTTCTACCAGTACCGCTTCGCGCGGCCGCCGCGCAGTACCGCGAGCGTCCTGGCCGAGGTGGCGGCGGCGACCACCGACTTCCCCGGGTTTCAGGCGCTGGCCGGCTCGCTGGATCTGGTCGACCTGCGCTACCGCGCGCCCGACAGCGCCGTCCAGCTCTGGGAAACCCTGCTCGATCTGTATCCGCAAACCAGCCTGCGCCCGGTCACGCTGTACCGGCTCGGCTGGGCCTACCGCAACACCGGCGTGCAGGGGTTGCCACGATCCTCGTCCGAGGCGTTCGACCAGCTCATCAGCGAGCAACCGGGTTCGCTTCTGGCCGGCTTCGCCGCCCAGGCCAGGACGGTGGCCTGGAAGTCCAAGCAGACGGCGTCGCTGCGATCGCTGATCCCGGGCGTGGGCCAGTTCTATGTCGGCAAGACCCGCAGCGGCCTGATCCGGCTGGGCGTGGCGGCCGCCGCGCTGATCGCGGTGGCCGCGCCGCTGGTGGTCGCGGCGCACGACGACGAGCCGTCGGAGCTGGGCATCGCCGCCGGTGTCGTCGGGCTGATCGTGCTGAGCTTCGATTACACCTCGTCGTATCAGGACGCGCTGCGCGGCGCCGTGCGCTTCAACGAGCGCGCCGAGGCGGATTTCAACCAGACCCACCCCGCGGCACCCTGAGCGCCGCGTCGTCTCGCCCGGATGTGGCGCGTAGGTTGGGGTGAGCCTTGGCGAACCCCAACGATCACCGGCGGAATGTTGGAGTTCGCTGCGCTCACCCCAACCTACAAAACCTAATAGTTCGCTAAGCCGACCGGCATCTACTGCCTGCAAGCAATGCCGACCAGGTCGGCCTCCGGGAGCCGGCGCACGGGTTGAAGACGCTACGACATGAAAGTGGTCTTCCCCTACCTGACGCAGGCGCATCTGCTGCTGCATTCGCTGCCCATCGCAGCGGCGCTGGCCGAGCGCCATCGCGAGGTCGAGGTCGTCGTCGCCTCGCCCCGGCAGGTGTTGATCGAGTTGGCGCGGCGACTCGTCGCGCGCCACGCGCCGCTCGCGCCGCTGCGCTTCGACCGGCTCGCGCTGGGGCCCGGCGACCGCCTGCGGCTGGATCTGGGCCTGAGCAGGCGCCATTCCGAGAGCTATGCGCTGCTGCGCAACCGCCGCTACTTCGCTGGCTTCGACGCGGTGGTGACGCCGGAGCGTGGCGCGCTGTTCCTGCGCCGGGTCGGCGTGCGGACCCCATTGATCTGGACGCACCCCGGCGCCGGTGACGGCGATGCCCAAGACGCGGCCGCGAGCGGGTTCGATTTCGTGCTGCTGGCCGGGCGCAAGATCGAGCGCCGCCTGCTCGACGCCGGCGCACTTCGCGCCGGCCGCTACGTCACCGGCATCTACGCCAAGTTCGACTGGACCGCGGCGGCGCCGCGCGAGCGCCTGTTCCAAAACGAGCGCCCGACGGTGCTCTACAACCCGCACTTCTGCGCGCTGCGGTCATCGTGGCCGCGACTGGGCCGCGGCGTGCTCGACACTCTGGCGGCAAGCACGCGCTACAACCTGGTGTTCGCGCCGCACCTGCGCCTGTTCGATGCGCCGAGGGATGCCGACGCCGCCGCGTTTTCGGCCTACGCCGGCCTGCCGCATGTGCGCGTCGATCTGGGCAGCGAGCGCAGCATCGACATGAGCTACACCCGCGGCGCCGACGTGTATCTGGGTGATGTCGACAGCCAGGTCGCCGAGTTCGTGACGCGCCCTCGCCCCTGCACTTTTTTCAATGCGCGGCGAGCCGATTGGCGCGGCGACCCGCAGTATTTCGCCTGGACCATGGGCCCGGTGCTGCGCTGGGCCGATCGGCTCGAAGCCCAGCTCGATCGCGCGATCGAGCGGCAGGCTTATTACGTGGAGGCGCAGCGCGCCTACGTGGACGACAGCTTCGGCGAGCACACCGGCCCCAGCGCGGCGCGCGGCGCCGATGCGATCGTCGACCATCTGCGCCGGAACCATCGGCCGTGATCCCCGCAGCCCTGCGTCTCTGGTCGAGCCAGGCCGACGCGACGGCGGCGCGATCTCCCGGCGCGCGGATGCTGGAGAGTGCCGCGGGCCTGGAGAAGATCCGCAAGCGCCTGCTGGCGTTTTCGGCGGCGGTGTCCGCCGGCCGGCACTGGAAGGCCGTGCTGTTGCCCGAAATCCGGCCCGCGTTTACGGCGAAGGCCCGGCGGTACATCACCGTCGCCAGCGTGATCAAGAACGAGGGCGCCTACCTCGCCGAGTGGCTGGACTTCCATCGGCGTCTCGGCGTCGAACACTTCGTGCTCTACGACAACGGCAGCACCGACAATACCGTTCTGGTCTGCAGGCCCTATATCGACGCCGGCCTGGTGACGCTGGTGCCCTGGGCCAATTTTTCGGTGTGGCTCAACCAGCAAAGGGCGGCCTACGCGCATGCACTGGCGAACTTCGGCGGCAGTACGGTCTGGATGGGTTTTTTCGACATCGACGAGTTCATGTTCCCGGTGCGGGAACCATCGCTGGTGCCGGTGCTCAAGCAGCGCGAGCGCTTGCCGGCGCTGGCGGTCGCGGGCATCAACTTCGGCACCAGCGGACATCAGCGCAGACCCTCTGCCGGGGTCCTGCGCAGCTATCACCGCGCCGTGCCGATGGACGTGCAGCGCGGCCACCGCCTTCTGGTCAACACCAAGTGTTTCGTGCGGCCCGAGCGCGTCGCGGCGGTCGTCAGCGCGCACTGGTTCCGGCTCCGCGACGATGCCGCCGTCGGCTACACCGAGCGCGGCCTGCCGATCCATCGCAGGCCCTGGCGACAGGCGGAGCGGCTGTCGGTCGACGTCATCCGCTACAACCACTACTTCACCCGCTCGCGCGAGGAGTTCGAACGCAAGGTCCGCGGCACCGACGTCCGCGGGCCCTACTGGTCTTCGAGCCGCCAGGGCAAGCGGCGGATGTTCGTGCTGATCGAAGGGCTCGCGGAAGAGGATCGCGCGATCGAGCGCTTGCTCCCTTCGACGGCTTCTCAGTAGAACGTCAGGTTGAAGCCCGAGCGCACCACCACCGCCTTGTCTTCGTTGTAGCCCACCGCGGTGAAGAGGTTGACCACGTCGGTCAGCTGGTATTCCAGCGCGGCGGAGACGGTCTTCACCGGCTCTTCGGCGCTGAACACTTCGGCGAACAGCACCAGGCCGTGGGCGATCTCGCGCTCGGCCTCCAGGTCCCAGACGAAGGTCTTGTGGTAGCCGCTGTTTTCCTCATGCTTGGCGAAGTTGACGCCGGCGTTGGCGTTGAAAGTCCAGCCGGCGTAGTGCTGGCCGAAGATCAGGTAGGGGAAGTAGTCGTACTCGCCGCTGCCGCCGACGTCCTTGTCGCCCGTGGGCACCTTGACCTTAAGCGCGGTCAGCACCGCCGGCACCATGCCCTTTTCGACAACGACCATGTACGAGGGGGTGATTTCCAGATCGCCCAGTCCGCTGGTCTTGGGTTCGCCGTCGGGATGTTCGGTGACATAGAAGAACGGCTCGATGAGGATTTCGGCGCGGCTGGTGATGCCGTATTCGAACTGCGTGAGCGTGCCGGAGGACGATCCGTCCTTGGCCTTTTCGTATTCGTAGGACTGGCTGAAAGCGATGTCACCCTTGGCGCCGATCTGCGCGGTTTCGGTTTCGATCGCGGTGTCGGCGAACGCAGGCACGGCGCAAACGGCCAGCAGGCAAAGCAGCGCAACTCTCATTGAACAAACCCCCGATATCGTTATGAACAACGTGGCGATGACGGCGCCACTATCGGCCGCATTACTTAGCATTCACTTAGGGTTTGCGTAGCGCTCACGCACAATCGGCGCGGCGTCGAAGAACGCCGCTCCGGGGGCGACAACGATGCGACTGCTGCTGATCGAGGACGATCGGATGATTGCCGAAAGCCTGATGCGCGGCCTGGGTGACGAGGGCTACGCGATGGACTGGGTGGGTGACGGCGACGCGGCCGTCGGCGCGCTGACGGCTCAGCCGGGCTATGCCGCGGCCCTGCTCGACTGGGGCTTGCCCGGTCGCGACGGCCTGAGCGTGCTGAGGCTGTTGCGCAGCCAGGACCATGCGATCCCGGTGCTGATGATCACTGCCCGCAGCACGCTTGCCGACCGCGTCGCCGGCCTGGACGGCGGCGCCGACGACTATCTGGTGAAGCCCTTCGAATTGCCGGAGCTGAAAGCGCGCGTGCGCTGCCTGTTGCGGCGCAAGACCGGCGTCATGCCGGCGCGGCTCAGCCACGGCGATCTGTCCATCGAACCGGCCACGCGCAGCGTCTGCAAGGCCGGCACGGCGGTGAGCCTGACGCCGCGCGAGTTCGCGCTGGTCGAGGCCCTGATGCAGCGGCCGGGGCAGATCCTGTCGCGGCTGCAGATCGAGGAGCGGCTCTACGCCTGCGACGATTCGGTCGACAGCAACGCCGTCGAGTTCATCATCCATGGCGTGCGCCGCAAGCTCGGCGCGGCCGCGATCGACAACGTGCGCGCCCTGGGATGGCGGATCGGCGGCGCATGACCGGCTCGCTGCGCTGGCGGATCACGCGGTCGCTGTGGCTGGCGCTGGGCGCGGTTGGGTTGCTGTGTTCCGGCATCGACTACTGGGCGGCCTGGCGCCATGCCGGCGCGGTGATCGACCAGCAGATGGCGCAGATCGCCGGAGTCCTGGCGCGCCAGCAGCTCGGCGCCCCGGCCATGGCCGGGGCGATGACGCTGGATGCCGACGACGGCTACGCGGTCGCCATCCGCGATCGCAACGGCGCGCTGCTGTTCGATTCGCAGCCCGGACGCACCCTGCCGACGACCAACGCGAAAGGTTTCGGTGAGGTCCGCAACCGCGATGGCACCTACCGCATCTACGGTCTGACCACCGCCGCGGGCGAGGTCATCAACGTCGGCCAGTTGCTGGAGGAGCGCGATGAGGTCGCGCTGGCTTCCGCGCTCGCGGCGCTGGCGCCGGTGGCGCTGCTGGTGCCGGTGTTGGGGCTGATGATCGGCCTGGTGATCCGTCGCCAGTTACGGCCGCTGGGCCTTCTGGCAACGGAGATCACGCGGCGCCTCCCCGGTGCGCCGGAACCGCTGCCCCTGACCGGGCTGCCCGACGAACTGCATCCGCTGATCCGCGCGGTCAACCGGCTGCTGGGGATGCTGGGGCAGGCGCTACTGCACGAGCAGCGCTTCGTCACCGACGCCGCGCACGCCCTGCGCACGCCGCTGACGGCGCTGCAATTGCAGGCCGCGGTCCTGGACGGATCGGCGGACCCTGTCGAGCGCGCCCGCCGTCTGGCCGAGCTGGACGCCGGCATCCGCCGCGTCGCCCGGCTGTCGGCCGATCTGCTGGCGGTGGCGCCGGACGATTCCAAGATGTTCGCCCCGTCGCCGTCGCTGGCGCTCGACGACGAACTCACCGAGCTGGTCGAGCTGTACCAGCCGGCGGCGCAGGCGAGGGCCTTGCGCATCGAGCTGACGACGGGCGAGGGCTGCCGGGTGGCCGCGCACCGGCGCCAGCTCCGCCTGCTGATCGGCAATCCGCTGGAGAATGCCTTGCGCTACAGCGAGTCCGGCGGTTGTGTGAGCGTCACCTGCGTCCGCGATGGCGGGCACGCCCGGATCACGATCGTTGATGAAGGGCCGGGTCTGGACGAGGCCGAGCTTGCGGCCGTGTTCGACTGGTTCTACCGCGCGCCCGGCGATACCACCGCCGGTAGTGGGCTGGGCCTGTCGACCGCGCGCCGGATCGCGTCGGACCTCGGCGGCGTGATCAGCCTGCATAACCGGGATCGGGGCCGCGGCCTGCAGGTGCTGATCCGGCTGCCACTCTGGGAGCCGGCGCCGGGCGCGACGGCCGACGCAGCGGGCGGCCGAAATCCGCGAGCGCGCCGTCTTGCGGTGCCCGAGGAGCGCAGTGCCTAATGCTGAGCTAATCAAGCTGGCTTTTACTTGTCCGAGAAGCAGACTCCGTCTGCAATGCTCCCAGACCAGAGCCGCGCATGGACAAAACCAGTGCTGACCACTGTCGCGACGGTGCGGATGGTGGCGTCGGCCATTCGATCAAAAAAAGACCAGCAACATGAGAGTCGTCTTCTCCTACATCGCCCAGGCGCATCAGCTGATGCACTCGCTGCCGATCGCGGCCGCCCTGGCCGAGCGCCATCGCGACATCGAGGTGGTGGTGGCCGCCCCCAGCGCGTCGATACTCGATCTGGCGCGCCGGCTGTCGGCCCGCCACGCGCCGCAGGCGCCGCTGCGCTTCGATCAGCTGCCGCTGTTTCCGGGCGACGCCTGGCGCATCCGCCTGGGCCTTGGCCACCGCCACGTCAAGCTGTGCACGCTGCTGCACAATCGCGGGTACTTCGCCAAGTTCGACGCGGTGGTGACGCCGGAGCGGACTTCTCTGGCGCTGCGGCGGTGGGGCGCGAGATCCAAGCTGGTCTGGACCCGCCATGGTGCGGGCGATCGGCAGATCGGCTTCGCCAAGGACGTCTGGAAGTTCGACTTCGTGCTGATGGCCGGCCGCAAGATCGAGCAGCGCCTGCTCGAAGGCGGCCTGATCCGCCCCGGGCATTACCGAAGCGGTGTCTATGCCAAGTTCGACTGGGCCCTGTCGGCCAGTCGCCAGAAATTGTTCGACAACGGCCGGCCGACGGTGCTCTACAACCCGCACTTCCGCCCGTCGCTGTCGTCCTGGCCGCACCTGGGCCGCAAGGTGCTCGATGCCCTGGCCGCGAGCACGCGCTACAACCTGGTGTTCGCGCCGCACGTGCGCCTGTTCGACCCGCCGACCGACGCCGATCACCGCTCGTTCGCGGAATACGACGCGCTGCCCCACGTGCACGTCGACCTGGGCAGCGAGCGCTGCATCGACATGAGCTACACCAGCGGCGCCGATCTGTATCTGGGCGACGTCAGCAGCCAGATCGCGGAGTTCGCGGTACGCCCGCGTCCCTGCGTGTTTCTCGACGCGCACCGCACCCGCTGGCAGGACAATCCCAACTATCGCGCCTGGATGCTGGGCCCGGTACTCACGTCGACCGATCAGCTCGAGGCGCGGCTCGACGATGCAATGGCCGGTCAGCACCGCTACGTGGAAGCGCAGCGGCGCTACATCCAGGACAGCTTCGATCTGGAGCCCGGCCCCACCGCACCGCGCGGCGCCGACGCGATCGCCGAATTTCTTCGCAGCGGCCCGGCCTAGTCCGCTAGCGTCGCGGGCCGGTGTTGACGGCGCGGCGCTCGCCTTCGGCCTCGATGCGCAGCTCGATCTCGTCGCCGACCGAGGAGGCGAACGAGGTCATGCCGAAGTCCGAGCGCTTGATCGTCGCGGTGGCGCTGAAGCCGCAGGTCCAGACGCGCTTGAGCGGATGCACGCCGCAGGCGATGCGGCTGACTTTGAGCGGCACCGCGCGGGTGACGCCGTGCAGACTCAGCTCGCCGTCGACCTCGGCGCTGGCGTCGCCGGTAAAGCGCACCGCGGTGGACTGGTAGCGCAGCTCGGCGTGGTGCGCCACGTCGAGAAAGCTGCTGCCGCGCAGCACCTTGTCGCGCGCTTCCAGCCCCGTATCCAGCGAGGCCGCGTCGATCGCCGCCTGCACCGAACTGCCGGTGCCGCTGCGGTCGACCACCACGCTGCCCTCGGTGCGGTTGAAGCGCCCGTGCATCATCGAAAAGCCGGAGTGGCTGATGAAGAAATTGGCGTAGGTGTGCGTCGGGTCGAGATCGTAGGTTTCGGCCGCCCAGAGGGTTTGCGGCAGCAGCAACAACGCCATCCAGAGTCGTTTCATCGAGGGGTGCCGGCGCGCAGGTGGGGGGACCGGCGGATCTTGCGCCGACCGCGTCCCGGCAGCAAAAAGCGAGGGACGTTATAAGCTCCGCCACAGACCGCAGGAAGCGGCACCGGGGTTAGAGCATGAGCATCCTGACCGAACAAACGGCGTCACCGCTTCTGCCAGATGATCGGCCGGGCGTGTTGCTGGCGGCCCGGCGTTTCGGCTACAGCTTCGTCAACCTGCCGCACCTGTGGGGCAGCGTCGGTTTCAATGTCGACCTGGTTGCGCCGCGCGGCAACTACCTGCGCCACTCGCGATGGCTTCATCGTTGTTTCATTACCGTGGATGAGGACCGCGCCTTCAGCCGATGCGTCTGCGCACGCCTCGCCAGCGGCGACTACCGCTTCCTGGTGATCGTCGACGAGCCCGCGCTCACCGCGATCTATGCCGATCCCGCGCGCCACGCCATCGCCCCCTACCTGCCGCTGGCGCCCGACGGCGATCTGGCGAGGACCATCGGCCGCAAGGACTTGTTCCACGACTGGTGCGAGGCCCACGACATCCCCACGCCCAGGACCATCCGCACCGACTCGTGGGAGCGCACCGAACAGGTCTGCCAGGACCTCGGCTGGCCCTGCGTGCTCAAGGGCATCGACGGCTTCGGCGGGCAAGCGGTTTTCATTGTCCATGATCTCGAACAGGCCCGGCAGCACCGCGCGCGCCTGGAACGCGACCCTTGCTGGATCGTCCAGGAATTCGTTGACGGAACGGTCGGGTCGGCGCCGATGTTTGCGGTGCGCGGCGAGCTGCGCGCGTGGATGGCGATGGAGAAAGTCATCTGCCTTCTGGGCGGCAAGGGTCCGCGGGTGATGGGCGATTTCATGGCCGACGAGCGCATCGAAGCGGTGTGCCGGAAGATCGCTCAAGCCGGCGAGCTGCACTGCATGACGTCCTTCGACTTCGTGCAGCGGCGTTCGGGCGAGATCGTGGTGATCGATCCGCACCTGGGCCGCTGCGCCACCATCTTCCATGTCGGCGCGCTGTGCGGCGTCGACTTCGGGCGCGTGCTCAAGGAGTGGGCCGACGGACGCGACGTGTTTCACCGCCCGACGCCGTGTGACATCCGCATCGTCAAATATCCGGAGGCCCTGCAGTACCTGTTCCAATTCGGGCCGGTGCGCCTGTTCCGTCAGGCTCCGCTGTTCAGTCGCAAAGTCCAATATTTCTGGGGGCCTCCGGGCGACTGGAAGCTGTTCCTGATCATGTCCGCCTCGACTTTCATTTCCTCGGCGCGCGTGGCGCTGGGCGCTTGGCGCGCAAGCGCGAAACTCCGATTCGCCGGGTTTGCCCGGACGCTGCAAGGCCTCGTCGCCAAAAGCCCGCGGGGCATGGACGGCAAAAGGGCGCGCTAAACTCTACGGCCCGATTTTCGTGCTGCCCATGAGCGACAACATTCATCCGCGTCTGCAGGCGCTGCTGCAGGCCTTCATCGATCCGGCCATCGGCCGCGACCTGATCACGGCCGGGGCGATCCGTCGCGCCGTCATCGACGATCGATGCGCCCGGGTCTATGTCGAACTCGGCTTTCCCGCCAAGGATTACGCGCCGCGACTCACCGCCGACCTGACCGCTTTGATCGAGGGTGAAGGCTTGTCGGCCTGCGTCTCGGTGAGCTGGAAAATCGGCGCGCACGCGGTGCAGAAGAATCTGAAAGCCCTGGCGCAGATCCGCAACGTCATCGCGGTGGCCAGCGGCAAGGGCGGAGTCGGCAAGTCCACCGTCGCCGCCAATCTCGCGCTCGCGCTGCAGCTTGAGGGCGCGCGGGTCGGCATGCTCGACGCCGACATCTACGGCCCCAGCCAGCCGCGCATGCTTGGCTCGCAGGATCGTCCGACGTCGCCCGACGGCAAGATCATGAATCCCATCCTTGCGCACGGCCTGCAGGCGATGAGCATCGGCTTTCTGATCGACGACACGCAGCCGACGATCTGGCGCGGGCCGATGGTCACATCGGCGCTGATGCAGCTGCTCACCGAAACGCGCTGGGACGATCTGGACTACCTGATCATCGACATGCCGCCGGGCACCGGCGACATCGCACTCACCCTAAGCCAGCGCATTCCGCTGTCGGGCGCGGTGATCGTCACCACGCCGCAGGACATCGCCCTGCTCGATGCGCGCAAGGGCCTCGAGATGTTCAGGAAGGTGGATGTCAGCGTGCTCGGCGTGGTTGAGAACATGAGCGTGTTCTGCTGCCCGAACTGCGGCTTCGAGTCCGCGATCTTCGGCAGCGGCGGCGGTGACAAACTCGCGTTTGAAACCGGCGTCGAGGTGCTCGGGCGCTTGCCGCTCGATGCGCGCATTCGCGAGCAGGCCGACGGCGGCACGCCGACCGTGGTCGCCGATCCGGAATCGGATGCGGCACGTCTGTACCGCGACATCGCGCTGCGCGCCGCGGCGCGTCTGGCGCATGGCGAGGTGCAGGCTTTTCCGAGCGTGTCGGTGTCGGACGACTGAGCGGTCGCGCTTTGTGACCGGCTCGTTGTTCGCGGCGCGCCGCCGGCGCTAGCCTTGTCGCGACCCAGCAAGGGGTTACAACAGGGGAGAGTGCAATGCCGACCAAGATCTTTGACGGACGCACGCTGGACGCGCGTCCCGATCGCGTCGATTTTCGCGACCGGGTCTACCTGCCGCCGCTGATTGCGCTGCCCAGTCGCTGGCCCGATGCCAAGACCTTCGAGCGCTATGCCAGGGACGCGATCACCCATCAGCTGATCCTCAACCAGCTCGCCGAAGGCGCCTGCACCGGCTTCGGCCTGGCCGGCATGATCAATCACATGGCCTGGAAGCAATCGCCGCAGACCAAGGACAAGAAAATCGTCGGTGTGAGCGCGCGCATGCTGTACCAGCTCGCGCGCCAGTACGACGAGTGGCCGGGCGAGGACTACGACGGATCGAGCTGCCGCGGCGCGGTGAAGGGCTGGCATCGCCACGGCGTGTGCAGCGCGGCGTTGTGGCCGTATGCGGACGAATCAGGCCAGTTCGTCAAGCCGGCGGAGGGCTGGGAGCAGGATGCGGCGCGGCGTCCGCTCGGCGCCTACTACCGCGTTGACAAGGCCTCGGTCGCCGACATGCAGGCGGCGATCGTGGAGGCCGGCGCGATCTACGTTTCGTCCGACATCCACGAAGGCTGGGCGATGCAGACGAAAAAATCGCTGCCGGTGCTCGGCTGCGAAAAAAAGAGCACCGGCGGCCACGCCTTCGCCCTGGTCGGCTACACCGAGCAGGGCTTCATCGTGCAGAACTCCTGGGGGCCGGACTGGAACTACCACGGCTTCGCGGTGATGACTTACGAGGACTGGGTCCTGCACGGCGGCGACGCCTGGGTGGCGGTGCTCGGCGCGCCGATGATCGGCGCCAGCGCGCGCACGCGCAGCAGCGAGTCGCTGCGCGATCGCCAGTCGGCGCCGCGTGCTGCGGCCCTTCCGGTGGCCGCGTTCAAGGCCGCGAAGACCAATCCCGCGGTGCTGCCCTGGGCCGAGCCGCAGGCCTACGAGCACAGTGTGGTGCTCGGCAATAACGGCGAGCCGCAGAACCGCTTTGTCGACGCACAAAATGCAGCGGCGGCGGTGCGCATCGCCGCCTACGATCTGCCGCGCGTATGGCTCGCTGGCAAGAAGCGGCCACGCATTGCGATCTACGCGCATGGCGGGCTCAATGACGAGGCCGCGTCGATCAAGCGCATCCGCGTGCTGGCGCCGTACTTCGACGCCAACGACATCTACCCGCTATTTGTCACCTGGCGCACCGGTGTGCTCGAAAGCATCGTCGGCATGCTCGACGACACCGTCGACAAGCTGTTCGGCGCGCAGATCGCCACCGGCTGGGAATGGGCGCGCGATCAGGCCGACCGCGCCATCGAGGCGCTCGCCGAGCGCGCGCTGGTCAAGCCGATCTGGGTGCAGATCAAGCAGAACGCCGAAGCCTCGGCGCAAGGCGGCAGCGGGCTCTGGCAGATCGCCGAACAGTTGCGCGCGCTGCGCGCTGCCGTGCCCAAGCTGGAGATCCATCTGATCGGCCATTCCGCCGGCTCGATCCTGCTCGGCCATCTGCTCGACCTGTGCGCCAAGACCGACACCGCCGAGGTTCTGGAAATCCAGTCGACCTCGCTGTTCGCGCCGGCCTGCACCATCAGCTTCGCTAACCGTCATTACATCGGCGCGAGCGTCAACAAGGTGCTGTCAGCTAGCACTCTGCATGTCGATCTGATGAGCGAGGAGCGCGAACGCGCCGACACCGTCGGGCCTTACGGCAAGTCGCTGCTATATCTGGTGAGCCGCGCGCTGGAGAGCGTGCACAAGATGCCGCTGCTGGGCATGGAGGCCGCGTGGCGCAGCGGCAAGGGCATCCCTGAAGACGTGTGGAAATCCAGCGCCGACATCACGGCGGATCTGGCGCAGTGGCGTGCTTTCGCCGGCAAGAGCGCCGTGCCACGCAACGTGCACGACGAGAAGCTGGTACGCACCGGCACCGCCAACGGCCAGTCGATCAACCTCGCGCACGGCTCGTTCGACAACGACATCGACGTCATCACCGCCACGCTCAAGCGCGTGCTGGGCGCCGCGCCGTCGGTGCCGGTGGACAATCTGCAGGCGTTCTGAAGGGCGCAGTTACCAGCGACGGCTGATGGTGATGTTGCCGACGACGCCGTCCCAGCTTTCGCTGGAGCCGGGGCCGAAGGGCGATTCCGGGTTGCTGTAGCGCGCCTTGTTGTAGAACTGGTAAAGCAGCGCCACGGAGAATTCCCAAGGTCCGGACAGATCGCGCGTGAAGCCGGCGGCGACGGTGTGTTCGCCGATCACCGTCAGCACCGGGTTGAGGTTGTCGTCGGGGATTGGATTGCGTCCGTAGTCGTAACCGGCGCGCAACGTCGTCAGATCGCTCAAGCGATATTCGGCGCCGACGACGATCACGTACTGGTCGCGCCAGTCGAGGGTCGAGACGAATTCCAAGCTGGCCGGTGCCTGCGCGTTGTCGGGGCGCGAGGCACGGAGCGTTGAGTTCTTCAAGGCCGACGACCAGTCCACCCAGTTGACTTCGCCGATCAGGCGCCATCGATCGTTCGGGCGGTACGCCGCGCCCAGGCCGGCCTCCTGCGCGAACGCGAGGCCTTTTTGCGATGCGTCGCGATAGGTGACGCGCCCCAGGCCCGCCGCGTCGTAGTTGATCTTGAGAGTCCCGTCGTCGAGCTTGATCTTGCTCTTGCTGGTGTAGGCGCCGCCGATCACCCAGCGCGCATCGGGCCGGTACTGGAAGCCCAGCTTGCCGTTGACCGAAAAGCCGCCAAGGCTGTCCACGCGGAACCCGTAGAACGGCAGCGACTCCGCGTTCGGCGCGGCGAAAGAGGTGTTCGGGAAAACCTTCTGCCGTCCCACCGAATAACTCAGGCCCACCGAGGCGCCGAGGCTCAGCGCGTCGCTGGCCTGCCAGCCGATGCCCGGCACGATCTTGAAGGTGCCGAGTTTCGACGAAAAATCATCGCGCGTGCCGAAGGGCGTGATCAGATCCGGATACGCCAAGCCGGCGCCGCCCTGGACGAAAAAGCCGGCACCGACCACCACCTTGGAATCTTTCAATCGCTGGGCATAACCGCCGCCGAGCACCACACCGTAAGGCGCATCCGGCTTGTCTTTGTTGCCTAAGGTGTCGGTATGGCGGTTGCTCACATTGATGTACGGCTCGAAATAGATATCCAGAGCCGCGTTGTCGATTTGCACCAAGCCGGACGGATTGATGTTGAAGGCGGAGGTGTCGTCCGACACCGCGAGGTCCGCGCCCGCCATGCCATAAGCTTTCCCGTTGAAGGCATATTCGTTCAAGCCGTTGCCGGCCATCGCCGATACGCAGGCGAGGCCCAGGCTCGCACCGAGGAGAATCCGAGGCGCTGCAGTCGAATGCATTATTTTGTTTTCGCTTTCTTGGTTGTCGTTATGGATGTTCTGGCGGCCGGCTGCCCGGCCTTGCGCAGCGCTTCGGTGACCGCCGCCGATGCCGGCGCCATGCACAGGGCGACGAGGCAGTCCTCCAGATTGCGGATCAGGATTTCCGTATCGGCGGCGGGGTTCTTCGCCGAGCTGTTCTCCAGCAGCCGCGCGTGATCCGCCAGGCCGTTGAGCATCAGGCTCGTCGCCAGCGTTACTCGCTGCTGCGCGATGGTCTTGGGCAGATGGCCGAGGAACTGCGTCATCGCCGCCTGCAGCCGGTAGACCGGCCCGATATGAAACACGTCGGCGCCGGACTGGTTGAGCACCGCCGCGTGGCTCGCCGCCAGCTGCGCGTTGACCCGCAGGAAATTGCGGCCGCCATCGCGGTCGAACAGTTTTTCCGCCAGCGGATAGAGCAGGGCGCGCACCACGCCGGCGACGCTGCGATCGCCTTGCGCCTCGGCCTCGTCGAGCAGGCGTTCGCGCCGCAGGATGATGCCGGGCAAGTGCTTGTCGAAGATCGCCCTCAGCAGCCCGGTCTTCTCGCCGAAGTGGTAGTGGCTGGCGTTCTTGTTGCGCTGTCCCGCCGCCAGGTTGATCTCGCTCAGGCCCACGCCCTCGATGCCGCGCTCGGCGAACAGGCGCTCGGCGGTGGCGATCAGCCGCGCCCGGGTCGCGACGCTCTGCGCGGTTAAGGGAGCTACCTGACTGGTATCAAGATCGGAAGGTATCGGCATGATCGATGAGAGGCGGCAGCCTTTTCAGGGCCAGCTTGTAGTGCTGGGAGGATCTTAAGGAGTTTGCCTTAATCTGTCACGGTGCGCAGCCGCGATCCGCGGGGTGTGCAGGCCATTCGCTACAATGCCCGCCCTACACGGCAGCAACCGGCGACGTCAGCGCATGAGCATCAAGTCCGACCGTTGGATCAAACAGATGGCGCGCGAGCGCGGCATGATCGAGCCCTTCGAAGAAGGCCAGGTGAGAGTCGACGGCAGCGGCGGGAGAATCGTCAGCTACGGCGTGTCGAGCTACGGCTACGACGTGCGCTGCGCCGATGAATTCAAGATCTTCACCAACATCAACTCCACCATCGTCGACCCCAAGGCTTTCGATCCGAAAAGCTTTGTCGACGTGAAGGCGGACGTGTGCATCATCCCGCCCAACTCCTTCGTGCTCGCCCGCACCGTGGAATTCTTTCGCATCCCGCGCAGCGTGCTCACCATCTGCCTCGGCAAGAGCACGTACGCGCGCTGCGGCATTATCGTCAACGTCACGCCGCTGGAGCCGGAGTGGGAAGGCCACGTGACCCTGGAGTTCTCCAACACCACGCCGCTGCCCGCGAAGATCTACGCCAACGAGGGCGTGGCGCAGATGCTGTTCCTGGAGTCGGATGAAATCTGCGAGACCAGCTACGCGGACCGGGGCGGAAAATACATGGGCCAGACGGGCGTGACGCTACCCAAGACCTGAGCGGTCGGCCGGGTCGGTTCCACGGAGCCCGTGATTCGGCGTCATGGGCTGATCCCCCGCGGCTGCATAGGCCAAACCTCGGCGTATCGAGATTTTCAGGCGTTCGCACATCGGGGTCATGACGATCACCAGACCGATAGTGGATGTCGTGATCAAAACGAGATTCGCCCAGGATGTATTGCTCCATGGACTGATGGCAGCGAAAAAACATATCGCAGGATAGTGAAAGCAGTAGAGCGGGAAGGTTAATGACCCCAGCCAACGAATCGCGGCATCCAGTTGCGGGCGAATGTTGATTGGCTGCGACAACAGTTGGCGCATGGAAATCAGGTGAACGGAAAATCCAATGACGACAAAATAGTCCCCTACCAGGTTTCGATTGAAAGGCGCCCGGCCCCATGGAAACCGAATACCAAAATTGTCGGTCGGAAGATGACGAGTAATGATTGGAGTCGCAATGACTGCGGCTGCCGAAACAGTGGCCAATAAGATGCATAGAGGGAGGCGGCGAACCTGTAATGTCGTCGAACGGTGAAGAAAAAATCCCAGTCCCCAGATGGGAAGAAGCGCAGTGATGGTTCTTCCGGCAAGGAAGAGAAGTATGAAAGTGACGGGAATCCATATCTGCCGACGGCAAAATAAGATGAGTGCGGCGACAACGTAATACGTGGCTTCAAAACTCAACGACCAGTATGGTCCGTTCGTTCCTGGGGCAATTCCGTTGAACCGAAAAATCTGAAACTCATTCACGAATACCGCCGACGACAGGTAACCCGTCCAGCTTTCTGGCTTCCACAGAACTTTTTTGATCGTGTAGAAATCCGGATTGATCTGCATGCCAGCCAGGTCAAGAGTGATCGTCAGAATCAAACCGATGGCGACGACTGAATACAACCTGGCGACTCTGGCTGAAAAATAAGTACTCAAGTTTTGCTCTCGTGTAGCGGTGACGTACGAAATCACATAGCCGGAGAGAACAAAAAATAGTGTTACTGCGACGTCACCATAGGTGGCCAATCGCCACCAGACCACATGTTCGGTAAATGGATGCGAAGACACGTGCGCAACGAACACGGCGAGCGCAGCGAGGAAGCGGACAACATCCAGATACAGAGAAAATGGTTTTGTCATTTTTTCTTTTATCAAACCCTGTGCGCTGCCGCAAAGAACATTGGGAGCGCAAACGCCGACCGCGTTGGCGGTGCCAGACGTCTGATCCAAGCTGCTTCAAACAGCCCTGGCAGGTTTTCTCAGGCCGGATCTCTGACGGGTGTCCACGGCAGCCGGTAGCCCGTCTCGTACAACCCGTAGCCCAGCGTGCCGTCGGCCAGGCGGTACTCCATGAGCTGTTCGCAAAGCACGAAGGTATCGAACGGGAACAGCCAGCGGAACAGCGGCTTTCCGGTGATCTCGAACTGGCGGTCGTTCTGGTCGACGAAGCTCCAGCGCATGCTGGTCGCGGCGAAGCCTTCGGCGTCGTATTCCATGCGATCGTCGATGTGCTTTACGCGCAGCCAGGTGTCGCCGTCGTAGAACATGCGCAGGTAGGCCGACCCGCCGGCGGTGGTGATGCCGTGGACGCCGGCGAAGGCCATGCCGTTGTCGAACACCGGCCAGGCCAGGCGATAGTGCTTCAGAGAATCCCAGTTGCGCGGGCCTGCGGCGATGTCGCGGAAGCCCTTGCCCTTGACCATCTGGCGCTCGCCGCGCACCACGATGTGTCCGTTGACCGTGCAGGTGCCTTCCAGATGGACATGCGCCAGCTCGCGCGCGAACGCGCCGTCGGCGTCCGCGGACATCGCAATGCAATCCGCCATCGGCGCCAGCTCGTCCCACAGCAGGTCCATCGAAAAATCCGCCGATGAAAAGCGGATGCGGGTCTTCTTCAGCGGCACGCGGGAGTGCACCTGCAGGCCAGCGACGTCGATGCCCTGCTCCGGCCGCGCGTCGGTGTAAGGCAGATTGAGGTTGGTGCGCGTGAACAACGGCCGGCCGTCGCGGAACACGATCAACCAGGTGTTGACCTCTTTCTGATTTTCCAGAATGCCGATGCGGACGAAGGCGCCGATGCGCGTCGCCGGATCGTACGCCTGGTAGTAATAGCTCTGGTTCCAGCGCGGATCGCCGTTGCCGGAAACGAGTCCTTCGTACTGTCTGAGTGTGATGCTCATCCAACCTCCCGTATTGGCGATCAGGCTGTGGGCCTGGCGACGCAGATGATCTGCAGTCGGGCGGATTCTGCCATGCCCCGTTTAGTCGACGCGCGCCGCCTCGATCGCCACCGTCACCGCCTGGTCGACGCGTTCCAGCCAAACGAAGCGCAGCGCGTCGCGCACGTCCTGCGGGATGTCGTCGAGGTCGCGCTGGTTGCGCGCCGGCAGCATCACCGTCTTGATCCCGGCGCGGTGCGCGGCGATGACCTTCTCCTTGATGCCGCCCACCGGCAGCACCAGCCCGCGCAGGCTGATCTCGCCAGTCATCGCCACGTCGGCGCGCACGTTGCGGCCGGTGAGCAGCGAGGCCAGCGCGGTGTACATGGCGACGCCGGCGGACGGGCCGTCCTTGGGCGTTGCGCCGGCCGGCACATGCACATGGATGTCGGATTTCGCCAGCCGCTCCATGTCCAGGGCCAGGTCCGCATGGTGTGATTTCACCAGGGTCAGCGCGGCCTGCGCGCTTTCCTTCATCACCTCGCCGAGCTGGCCGGTGAGCTGAAGATGGCCGCGCCCGGGGATCAGGCTCGCTTCGATGAACAGGATGTCGCCGCCCACCGGCGTCCACGCCAGGCCGGTCGCCACGCCGGGCACGCTGGTGCGCTGCGCCACTTCGCTTTCGAAATGCGGCGCGCCGAGAATCTCCGGCAGCTGCGCGCGATCGACCGTGACCTGCGCCTGCGTGCCTTCGGCGATCTTCATCGCCGCGGAGCGCAGCACGCTGCCGATCTCGCGCTCCAGGCTGCGCACACCCGATTCGCGCGTGTAGTGCTCGATGATCTCGGTGAGCGCGGCATCGGTGAGCAGCACCTGTTCGGCTTTCAGGCCATTGGCCTTGCGCTGGCGCTCGATCAGATAGCGCGTGGCGATCTGCTGCTTCTCGGCCGCGGTGTAGCCGGACAGCTGGATGATCTCCATGCGGTCGCGCAGCGGCCCGGGGATGGTGTCGAGCTGGTTGGCAGTGGCGATGAACATGATCTTCGACAGATCGAAAGGCTGGCCGAGATAGTTGTCGCGAAACGTGCCGTTCTGCTCCGGGTCGAGCACTTCGAGCAGCGCCGACGACGGATCGCCGTGGAAGCCGCCGGCGCCGAGCTTGTCGATCTCGTCGAGCATGATCACCGCGTCGCGCGTGCCCGCCTTGCGCAGCGCTTGGATGATGTTGCCGGGCAGGGCGCCGAGATAGGTGCGGCGGTGCCCGCGGATTTCGGCCTCGTCGTGGGTGCCGCCGAGGGACACGCGCTGGAACGCGCGGCCGGTGGCGCGCGCGATGCTCTGGCCCAGCGAAGTCTTGCCCACGCCCGGCGGGCCGACGAAGCACAGGATCGGGCTGCGGCCTTCCGGATTGAGCTTCTGCACCGCGAGGAATTCGAGGATGCGGCGCTTGATCTTGGCCAGGCCGAAGTGATCCTCGTCCAGGATCTGCCGCGCCAGCGCCACGTCTACGCCATGGCCGCCCAGCCTGGACCAGGGCAGTTCCACCAGCGTCTCCAGATAGGTGCGCAGCATCGACTGCTCGCCGCCGCCGGACTGCATGCCGCGTAGCCGCGCCAGCTCCTTGCGCGCGTGCTTGTCGACGTCGTCGGGCATGCCGGCATCGCTGATCGCCTTCTGCAGTTCTTCGAGTTCGGCGGCGCCCTCGTCCTCGTCGCCGAGTTCTTTCTGGATGGTCTTGAGCTGTTCGCGCAGCATGAATTCGCGTTGGCGTTTTTCCATCGTGTCCTTGGTCTGCTGGCCGATGTCGCGCGACAGCCGCAGCACCTCGACGCGATGCGCGAGCAGCCATTGCAGCTTCTGCAGGCGCTTGAGCAGATCGAAGGTTTCCAGGTACTCCTGTTTCTCACTCGGCTTGATGTCGAGATAGCCGGCGACGAAATCCGCGAGCTGGCCGGGGGAGTCGATCGCTTGCACCGTCGGCACCAGTTCGGTCGCGGCCTCCGGCATCAGTTGCACGCCTTCGATCGCGCGCTGCTTGAGCGCGTGGAACTGCGCTTCGATCTCGGTGCTCCTGGACTCGTCGGGCGCGATGCGCTCGATGCGCGCAGCGGCGTAGGGCAGGTCCTTGAGAAATTCGACGACGCGAAACCGCTGCTCGCCCTGCAGCACCAGATGATGGCTGCCGTCGCGCGCGGTGACGTAGCGCAGGATGTTGGCGACGGTGCCGACGCTGTGCAGGTCGGCGTCGTCGGGCTTGTCGGTCTGCGGATTTTTTTGCAGCAGAATGCCGATCGGCCGCTGCGAACGCGCGGCCTCCTGCGCCGCGGCGATCGCCCAGTCGCGGTTGAGCGCAAGCGGCAGCACCATCTGCGGAAACAGCACCAGATTGCGCACCGGCAGGATGATGATCGCGTCGGCCGGCAGCTCGGCGTGATGCCGCGCGTCGGCGCCGTCATCGCTCGCGGTGTTCCGCGCAGCGGCCGCGGCGGCGCTGTCGGCATGTAGCGGTTCGGGACCGATGGTGGATAAAGAGGTGGAGGTGATGCCGTTCATTAAGAGCGTTCCTGTGATGTCGGCGTGATTCAGCGCTTGCGCAGGCCGAGCGTGAGGCAGCCGTTTTCGAGTTGCCGCTCGACCAGATCAAAGCGCCCCTGTAGCGCGATGCGGCGCTCGAAGCGACCGGCCGGCAATTCCAGCCGATGGATCGCCGCGCCACGCGCTTCGCGTGGCAACGCGCGCTGGCCGGTGACGATCAGCTCGTTGCCGTCGATGATCAGCTGCACGTCCTCGGCGGCGACGCCGGGCAGGGCGACGATCACCCAAAGCGCATGTTCGCTTTCGAACACATCGACCGGCGGCTCCCATCCGCCGCGCGTCGATGCGCGCACCGGGTGGAAGAACTGCCGCTGCAGGCGCTCGGCGCGATCCAGCAGTTCGCAGGCTTCGGTCCACATCCACTGGGCATCGTTGCGTTTCATCGTCGTCATTCCTGTTGCCGGGCCAGACTGCGCCTGCTGGCTTAAGTGGTGCCGAACGCCGCGCGTTCAATCCGGTGGCGACGAACCATCCTGGCCGGGCTGATACACGAACCGATACGCCGCGGCCGCCTTGCTCCAGGAAAAATCGCGCGCCATGCCGGCGAGCTGCATCGACTTCCAGGCCTTGGCGTCGCCGCGCAACTGCAGTGCGCGGCGCAGCCCGTAAAGCACGCCGCCAAGATCGGCATCGTCAAAGCAGACGCCGCTGGCGCTGGCGTCGGCCAGCGTCGCCGGCGTGGCGTCGGTCACCGTGTCCGCGAGGCCGCCGGTGCGGCGCACCACGGGGACGGTGCCGTAGCGCTGGCTGTACATCTGGTTGAGCCCGCAGGGCTCGAAGCGCGAAGGCATGACGAAGAGTTCGGCGCCGGCTTCGATGCGATGCGCCAGGCGCTCGTCATAGCCGATGCGCAGGCCGATGCGTCGCGGATAACGCGCCGCCGCGGCTTGCCAGGCGCGCTCCTCAACGGCATCGCCGGCGCCGAGCACCGCGAACTGCAGCAGAGGCTGTTCCGCCGTCAGCGTGTCCAGCGCGGCGAGGATCAGGTCGCTGCCTTTCTGCTGCGCAAGCCGCGACACCATGCCGATCACCGGCGCGTCGGTGAGTTCCAGCAGACCCAGCTCCTGTTGCAGCGCGCGCTTGTTGGCGTTCTTGCCCTCGCGCAGGCTCGCGGCGGTGTAGCGCCGCGCGAGCAGTGGATCAGTGGCCGGGTTCCAGGCATCGGTATCGATGCCATTGGCGATCCCCACCAGATCGCGCGCGCGCCAGCGCAGCAGGCCGTCGAGGCCGTAGCCGTATTCCGGCGTCTGGATTTCTCGTGCGTAGGTCGGGCTCACCGTGGTGATCACGTCGGCCGCCGCGAGACCGCTTTTCATGAAACCGAAATGCCCATGAAACTCCACGCCCTGCATCGACCACAGGCTCGGCGGCAAGCCGAGGATGTCGAAAGCCTCGCGGCCGAACAGGCCCTGGTAGGCGAGGTTGTGAATGGTGAAGACCAGGCGAGGACGCGGTGCGTGCATCGACAGCCAGGACAGCGCGGGGCCGGTCTGCCAGTCATTGGCGTGGACCACATCGGGTTGCCAGCCGGCGTCGCCCATCCCCAGGCGGTAGACCACCTCGCTGAAGCTGCCGAAACGCAGCACGTTGTCGGCAAACTCATGGCCTTGCGCATCGCGGTAGGGATCGCCGTCGCGATCGTAGAGATACGGCGCGTCGATCAGCCAGAGCTTGAGTTGCGTGCCGGGCAGCTGCCCTTCGATCAGGCCGATGTCCTGGCCGCGAATGGTCAGGCGTGCGCGCTCGTGCGGTGTTTCGACGCGCGTCAGCAGGCCGCGGTAGGCGGGTAGAACCACGCGCACGTCGGCGCCGCTTTGCGTCAGCGCCAGTGGCAGGGCGTACGCAACGTCGGCGAGGCCGCCGGTCTTGATGAGCGGCCAGCATTCGCTGGTGGCGAAGAGGATGCGGGGCGGGGGCATGGCTGGGAGGATAGTTGGCTTTTTGTTGGGGCTGTCGTTCTGGGCCGGTTTGTTCTGAGGTTTCGCACGCCTCGCCGGCGGGGCGTGACTTTCTTTGCTCGTGCAAAGAAAGTCACCAA
>CAXTSJ010000021.1:0-49204 GCA_964246995.1 uncultured Hydrocarboniphaga sp. | reverse complement strand
TCATGGCTCCATCTTCTCAAGAGTTGGAGCCTCCTCAAAACCCGGGGCGATTCAGAATTTCTTCCCGTTTGTTTTATTGCGTTCTCGCAATATGGCAGTCGCCCCCGAGGGGGCATTTGCCGGTGCAGTGATGGTTGAGTAACGCACAAGAAATCGGTCGTTGTCGTCCGACGGACCGGCTTTGATTTTCTCTTGGACTTCCTCGATTACCTTGGGGCCGCCATCTCCGATTAACCATCGGACGGCGAATTCGACCTTCATGCTCGAATCATCAAAAAATGCAGGTACAGTATTGTTAATCGCCGGCTTTCCGTCACCAGATATCTGTGGTGATGGAGGAGGCGAGATTGCCTTGGCAGTCGTGGCGCTAGGTTGCAATACCGGCGTGTCGCTGGCGCTTGCGGTACTGTAAAAAGCACCTGCGAGAGGTAATAAAAAGACCAAAACCCAGTTCAAAGAATAGTTTTGGATTCGGTTGCGCGATGCGATCGTTGAATGATATCGCCGAAGCTTGGCGCCACTCGCTTTCATGTCACTCCCATGTCACTAGGTTGGAGGTGGATGGTTGCCGATCTCTACTCGGACTCGCTTGCAGACGGCTAGGGATACCGCATGGAGCTAGTGATCGGTAGGTGAGGGATACGTCTGCATCAGGTGGCGAATGCCGAGATTCAAAATGGCAGAAAGTAGACGCTCATAGCTGCTTCGCGGCGGGGTCTCAAGAGTTCGGTCGCTGTTCTCAGATTCTCACCTTCTCAATAAGAAAGTCCAGGGCCGCCCTTTATGTGCAGCGGGAGCCTGCGGCTATTTTGTATCGAAACCAATCTTTGATGATTCGGGGTTGCCCGTAACTGGGTCTCGACGTCGAAGGTGTGCAGCATGGATTATTCAATGCCGATAGGATTGCGACGAGCGTCACAAGAACTAAGGTGTCGGATTCTTTTCGTTCGTGGCTCCGATTCTTGTATTTTAAATTTTCGAGACCGGATTGAGCCAGGCCAGCGCGGCCGTAGATGGAATGACGATTGCGGCAGGAGCTCGGCCTCTTGTGTAATCGAACGAATCTATCTTGCCGATGTTGCAAGAAGACAGCATCGACCGGTGCACAGGGCCAGGGAGGTTTTAACTACTCGCCCAAGGTACAAGTGCTAGAGGAACTGTTTATGGACGTGGTTTCGCCAGAGATCCGAAGCCGCATGATGCAAGGCATCCGCAGCAAGGATACTTTGCCGGAATTTGCTGTGCGCTCATGTGCGCATGGATTGGGACTACGCTTCCGGCTGCATGATCGCAAGCTGCCGGGGAGGCCGGACCTAGTATTCGCGCGACACAGCACGGTCATCTTCGTGAATGGCTGTTTCTGGCATCGCCATACCTGCAGATGGACCTCCACCCCGAAGACGAGACCAGAGTTCTGGCAGGCCAAGTTTGCTGCCAATCAGGCACGCGATGCCATCAAGCGTGCCGAACTGGAAATGGCTGGCTGGCGGGTTATCGTCGTATGGGAGTGCGAGACCAGGGACGAAGATGTACTGCGTCTCAGGCTGGCTCGGCTGTTCGGCCTCGACGGACATGCTGTGTAACAGAGTCCGCCTGTTTTTCTGCTGCCTTGAGTCGCTCCACGATGGCTTCGATAACGATTGCGCAGACGCCATTGCCGCAGAGCTTCACTTTTTCCCGTCTGCTTCCCACAGGAAAGAGATGTGTGTCCTGGAGTGACATGGCACGCGCCAGCTCCGATGGCTGGAGCATGCGGATGACATAGCGATTGTCTTTCTTTCTCACCAGCGCGAACCGATCGACTGTCGTTATCGTGCGCAACGGCTGGTCCAGTGATTGCCAGCTTTTCTCGCCTCCGGAGCCATAGTAGACAATCAGAAACTCGGCTCCGCTACCCAGCGTCTTGATCGCGTGCCTCGCACGGGCGGCAGTATTTGCTGCCCTTCCATCCACGAACAGCAGACGCTCCCGCCAAATCCCGTCCGGGTCGAGAATATCCCGGACTGTCTTTCGATCTATCAGCCCGATTGGGCTGATCGGGGGAGGGAGCCTGTTCAGGCCACCGATCAGGAACAGACGCACACGGGCCTGCGGCGCACCGAAATCGGCCGCGTTGATGACCTCTTCGCGCATCTGGTACCCGAGCGCACCCAGGGTGTCGAGCAGTTCGCGGTAGCGCGTCCAGCTCTTCATTTCCTTGACATTCTCGATCACGAACCAGCGCGGCTGGAGTGATGCGATCCACTGAACCGTATGAAGAGCTGTCTCCCGGCTTTTCTCGCTTTTCGGAGCGGCACCTTTTGCGACGGAGTGATTGGTGCATTCGGGCGACGCGATGAGGAGGTCGACCGTGCCCGGAACAGCATGGTCGAGGGGATCGATTCCCTCGATGCTCTGGTTCAAGACCGTTGCCGAGGGGAAATTCGCCTTGTAGGTCTTGCAGGCGATGTCCCACAGGTCTACTGCCACAAGGGGTTTCATGCCTGCGTTGACCGCGCCCCGTGCCCCCAGCCCCCCTCCACAGAATAGGTCCACGAATGTTTTCACCAGGGGTACTTCCTGTACATTGACTGCCAAGCCGCCAGGCTACCAGGTAAGCGCCTGATCTGGCCAGGCTGCGACGGGAAGAATCGCAGGATTCTGCGGAAAACGCAGCAAGCATCAGTCCGGAGGGGGAATGCCCAAGCTTCGACCACGCGCGCGCATCGTGCGCACCATCGGAGATCAATTGATCAGCGGTCCCGAGGCCGCCTTGATCGAACTGGTCAAGAATGCGTTCGATGCGGATTCCCCCTCGGTCCATATCAAGATAGCGCCGCCGGTCGACGGTGTGTGGGTGGAGGACGCCGGAACCATCACGGTATCCGACTCCGGGCATGGCATGTCCGCTGACGATCTCCTGGAAAAGTGGTTCGAGCCCGCGACCAGCGACAAGATCGAACGACGCACCAGCCCGGCGAACCGCGTCATGCTCGGAGCCAAGGGCGTCGGCCGTTTTGCCACCGCCCGTCTCGGGAAGCATCTTTCCCTTCGCACGGCCAGAAAGATGCCGGGTCGGCGGCTTGAAGTCAGCGAGATTGCAGTCGACTGGAGTCTCTTCGAACGCACGAAGTATCTGGATCAGATCGACATCGGAGTATCGACAAGGGCGGGAACAAGGGGAGAGGTTTCCGGAGTCACGCTGGAAATCGGCGCGCTGCGGGATCAGTGGACGAAGAAGCAGCTCGAACTGCTCGTGCGGGAACTGCGTCGTCTGGCCTCCCCGATCAAGACGCAGGAGGACGAGTTCCGCATCTACCTCGACCTCTCGGGGTTCCGGGAAGAGACGCACGGATTCGACGGGCAGTCCCTGATCTCCGGTGCCCTGGCTGGTCTTTCCGAGGAGGGGGAGACCGGTGACCCTACCGAGATCCGTCCTTTCAGCATTGCCCAGGTGTATCACTACATGGTGAAAGGGACGTTCGATGCCAAAGGACGTTTCAAGGGTACTTTCGTCAACAAGCGCGGGGATGGCAAGCCACAGCCCATCGAACTGCCTGCAGCTGAGTTGTCGTCCGAGGAAGTGGCCTGCGGCAAGGTCGCACTCCGCCTCAACATCTATGACCGCGAAAGCGATGCAGTGGTCGAGCTGTTCGAAAAGCTCGGGCTGGGAAGCATCGGGCGCCTGGATGCCAAGCGCGTCCTGGACGAGAACATCGGCATCGGCATCTACAGAGGTGGATTCCGCATCCGTCCCTACGGAGACGCCGAGACCGACTGGCTCGAACTCGAACGGATGAGAGTGCAGAACCCGTCACGGAAGCTCGGCCTAAACCAAGTCTGGGGGCTTGTCGAAATCAACGACGAGCATCAGTCCGGGCTGGTCGAACGCAGCAGCCGTGAAGGATTGGAGCACAACGGATCATTTGCGCGTCTTAAACGTCTCATGAGTGATCTGCTGGCTCATGTGGAATCCATGCGACAGGATTTCCGGCAGACCGCGGGCCTGAGCAGGAAGTCCGGTGTCGATACCGATGCAGTCCGGAGCAAGGCGAACCTTCAGGCCACTGCACGCGCCATTGCACTGCTGCCCCCGAAGTACCGGAACAAGGTCGAGCGGGCGATGAAGCAGGACAGCGTTGCGTTGAAGACATCGATCGCGGAACTCGAAACCTACCAGCAGGCTCTCGCATCGCGCTCGACGCTGGGACTTGTCGTGTCACAGGTACTGCATGACGGCAGGCGTTACCTTTCTGACATTTCCACCCGATCTAAACGATTGACCGACGGTGCCCCGCGTCTTGAAGAACAGTCGGTTTTCGGCAAGCATTTCCGCTCTACTTTCGGCAAGGAAGCACATTCCATACACCATTCTTCCGGACAGTTGAGCAAATTGTTCAAGTCGCTCGATCCGATATCCGGAAAGAAACGTGGCCGTCCCAAGACATTCGGCGTGCTGGACGTGATACAGCGTTGCAGGGGACTGTTCGGTGACTCGATTGCCGATGTTGGTGTCAATGTGCGCGTCCTTCCCGAGGGCCTGTCGCCCGAGGTCATGGGCTACGAGTCGGATCTGATGGCCGCTTTACTCAACATCATCGACAACGCCCTGCACTGGCTGGGAACTAGTCCTGTCCGGCCCAGGGAGTTGTCGTTCTCGATCTCGCAATCGAAGAAATATGTCCGGATAGCTGTAGCGAACAATGGTCCGGCGATTGATGACCGTTTCCGCATGAGCCTGTTCAATCCCGGGTTCTCTCTGAAGACAGAGGGCTCGGGCATCGGTCTGGCGATCGCGCGCGAGGCCATGAGAGCGAGCAAGGGGGACGTTGCCTTCGATCATGACTCCGAGCAGACAACCTTTGTCATAGAAATGCTGAGGGCACAGATCAGATGAGCACAGACCTTCCTACACTGAAAGTCCTGATTGTCGAGGACGAAGATTCCAAGATCGCCGAATGGAATGACGCCATCAGCGCTCATAACGCAGATGCCGAGAACAAAGGTTTCTTTGTAGAAATCGTTCCTGCAAAAGCGGTGTCCGAGGCAAAGCTGCAACTTGAACGACACCGGTTCGATGCTGCGGTCGTCGATCTCAGACTCCAGATGGAAGTGGGGGTCGCCGAGATCAATAGTCAGGGCAACGAACTGGTCCGGCATGTGATCGCCGTGCAGCCAATAGGAGTTGTCGTCTTCACCGGTCAAAAGAGTGATGCCGAAGCCGATAGTTACGGAACCCCCCAAGTTCGGGTCATGGACAAGGGGGACGGGTTCGAGCAGATATTCAAATGGCTTTCAGATAACAAGGACGTTTTTTTGCGGCTGCGCGGAGCAAAAGCCGCATTTAATCGCGAGACCGCGAAGATCTTCTTCCAGTCAATCTGGCCGCGTTGGAGTCACTGGACAAATGCCGGGGGCAAGAACGGCCCGGAACTGACCGAAGTTGTCGCGCGGCACGTCGTCGCCCACGTCCATGACGCCCTGTTGAGCGCCGGCGGGGATGCCACACACCCCGAAGAGTCTTACTTCGTTCCGCCGTTGAAAAGCCGTCTCGATACTGGCGATCTAGTGGATTACGAGGGTGGTGTGTGGATTGTTGTAACACCCCGCTGCGATCTTGCGAACGAGGGAAAGGTTACAACAGTATTGCTGGCGTTCTGTGCCGATATTTCGACGACGTGGAATACACTGGCCAAAGCTACCAGCGCCAGTGCGGCGGGAGATATAAACAAGCTGATCCAGCACAAGCATCAGCCCAAGCAGCATTTCCTTTTCCCAATGCGAGATCAGAAATCTGCGCAGCGCGGACCATGGATGGTGGAGTTCCACAATATCAGGGCACTCCCGGCCGGGCAGGCAATCAAAGACCTCACGCCGCTGCGATTCGCATCTCTTTCGCCTTTATTCGTCCCGTCGCTTGTGGAAAGGTTCGGCGGTTATTTCAGCCGGATCGGCACGCCCGCTTATTCAAGCGGCTGAGCGGCGCCGCGCGCCGATCTCCGGGTGTGTTGTGGAATCGTTATCTATGCCGCGGTTTCCAGCGTCACTCGAAGTCGCTTGCCAATCGCCCGGGCTGCCCGTGACAACATCGCAAGTGTCACTGCTTCATTTTCAGGATCGAGCACACGATCAAGCTGGGACCGGCTTGTTTCCAGTCGCTTGGCCATTGCGCTCTTGGAAAGATTTGCTGCCTGCATCTGCTCTTGCAACTGCAAGGCGATCAGTTTTTTTGTAGCAAGCTGTTCGACTTCCTCATGGATCCCTTCTTCTCGGAGAAAATCCTCGAAGCTGGACCCGATGTGCGGATTCGTCTTTTTCATGACTTGGCGCCTCGTGCCTTTTTCAGGCGTTCCACTGCAAGATCCTTATCGTGTTTCGGTGTCTTCTGCGTCTTCTTGATGAAGCCGTGAAGAAGCAGCATGCTCCGGCCTTCAACAGCGAAGAGAATTCGTGCAATCCGATCTCTGAGATTCGATCGGACTTCCCAAATGTCGTCGCCTAGGTGGTCGATCAATTTGGGCCGGAAGATCTTGGTATCCGGCCAACTCATCTCGACCACCATGATGTCCTGACCAATCTCCTTCTTTTCCTCATCCGGCAATTTCCGCAGCCAGTCACGCACCGGCTCGGACGGTGGCTCGGATTCAGGCTCGGCGAAGAAGCGCGCGGTGATGCGTTTCGTCTGCTTAGTAGCCATCAAGCCTCCGAGACTGGGGGCAGTGAATGACCTACGACCAAAATGTACCGTAAAAGGTACATCATGACAAGCTCCCTTCAAGTGCCGAAGCTGAGTAGCGGATGTCGCCCCCGATGGGAATTGATCCGCTATAGCAGCGTAACTCCGAGCCGGCAGGCGGGGAGGGCTTCAAGGTCTCCAGCCGCGCCCCAAGTTTCAAGCAGGCTTCAAGGCGCTCTTCGACAATATCTGCTCGCTGATACGTCCTTATAGTGGCGCTCGCTATTGCATGATTCTGGCAACGTTCGATTACGTCCGGCGGAACTCTGAGATTGCGCATCATGGTCGACCCGGTGCGTCGAAGGTCATGTGCCGTCCAGCGCCCACCCGGCAGCACGAGAGCGTTCTGCTGCTTGCAGGTTCGTCCCTTGATCGCCTTGCCCAAGCGCTGTCTGCCGGAAATCAATTTCTGAAGGGACTGCGGATCGATCGGCGAATCTTCCTTCCCTCGGCCACGCATGACCCATGCGCTTTCCCCACTCGCTGCGATCACGGCCTCCAGATGTCGGACCGCAAAAGGGGACAGATCGACATAATGGTCCCTGTCGCTTTTGATCCCTCGCAAGCCACCGGGGATGCGCCATATTCCTTGCGCAAGGTCTACGTCAGCCCGGCGTGCCAGCGACAGTTCACCGACTCGGGCCATCGTGGCGAGCAGCACCCAAACCGCATTCTGCGATCGGGCGGTCAGCCCGGACTCGGGCAGTTGCGCCGCCAGTAGCCTGATCTCGGCATCTGACAGTGCTCGGTCCCGCTCCGTTTCCCGCCCACCGATGTGCTTTTTCCGCAGCCCGTAAGTCGGGTCGGCCGACATTTTTTCACGCAAGACGGCGTAGGTGAACATCTGGCGCATGTACTGCAAGAGCACGTTTGCCAAGCGATTGGCGCCCCGCGCAAGCACGGCATCCAGCACCTCCATGACGTGACGGCGACTGACTTCATTCAGATAAAGGGCGCCCAGCTTCGGCAGTACATCCTTTTCCATGGCTCGCCGGACTTCCGCGCCCTCATCTTTTCGCTTGGATGCTTCGGCGATGTGCCAGGCGTCGAACAATTTCTGCACCGTCTCGCGGGCCAAATCCGTCGCCAGGATGTTCGTCCGCACCCGCTTGGCTTCCAGGACAGAAGCCACCTTCTCGGCCTTTGCTATAAGGGGGTCGTCGCCGCTATCGAGCTTCGCTCTTGCAGCGATACGTGCCGCCCGGATTTCGGCGAGGCTATCGCGTGGCCATACACCGCACCGGACTTCGTGTGTTTTGTTCTTGGCTCTGTAGCGGTACGTGAACTCGACGCTGACCTGAGCTTTTTCATCACCGCCAGTCCGGATTTTGCCGCGAAGCCCGTCACCAGCGGCAATCCGTCGTCCGATGCTGCTCGGTCTTAGCGACATCAGTTTCAGATGCGTCAGAGGAAGGTCAATCGTCAAAGTCTCCATCTTTCTCTCCAAATCGCCCCCACAATCGCCCCCACGTTTTTATGCGCTCGTAGGAGGCTCTATGATACTTTCAGAGACGTCGACGGAAAAGAAACATCAATAACTACATGAAATATAAATAAATAAAATTTTTTATGAGATTTCTTGAGATCTTGTGAAACTCTGATTTTTATGTGATGCTGTTTTCTGGGGGGCAAAGGGTCGCAGGTTCAAATCCTGTCGCCCCGACCACATCGTTCAATCTTTAAATCCGGCGACTCAGCCGCTGCCGTACAGCGTCACCACGCAAGCACCGCCCAGGCCGAGGTTGTGTTGCAGGCCGATACGCGCGCCTGGGACCTGGCGCGGGCCGCAGCGTCCGCGCAATTGTTCGACCAACTCCGTGCATTGCGCCAGACCCGTGGCGCCGAGCGGATGGCCTTTGGACAGCAGGCCGCCGGACGGATTGGTCACCACTTTGCCGCCGTAGGTGTTGTCGCCGTCCTCGATGAATTGTTCCGCCGTGCCTTCCGGCGTCAGGCCCAGCCCCTCGTAGGTGAGCACTTCGTTGGCGGTGAAGCAGTCGTGCAGCTCGCAGACGTCGATGTCCTCGGCGCCGATGCCGGCCTGCGCGTACACCTGCGCGGCGGCGGCCTGGGTCATGTCGTAACCCACCAGCTTGATCATCGATCGCTCGTCGAAGCTCGACGCGAAGTCGGTGACCAGCGCCTGGCCGAGGATGCGCACGCTGGTGTCGATGCCATGACGTTTGGCGAACGCCTCGGTGCAGATCACCGCGGCCGCGGCGCCGCAAGTGGGCGGGCAGCATTGCAGCCGCGTCATCGCGCCGAAGATCACCGGCGACGCCAGAATCTGCTCGACGCTGACCCGCTCGCGGAAGATCGCCTTGTCGTTGTGCTCGGCGTGGCGCCGCGCTTTCTCGGCGACCTTGGCGAACGTCGACAGCGGCGTGCCGTGCTGCTCGATGTATTCCGCCGCCGCGCCGCCGAACAGATGCGGCGCCATGAAGGCGCCGGGTGCCGGGTGCAGGTCCTGCGCCATGTCGATGAAGGGCTGCAGTGCGCCGGGCCGGTCGGTGTACATCTGCTGCAGCGCGCCGGGCGCCATCTGCTCGAAGCCCACCGCGAGCGCGCAATCGACCACACCGCTTTCCACCGCCTGGCGCGCCAGATACAGCGCGGTCGATCCGGTCGAGCAATTGTTGTTGACGTTGATCACCGGGATGCCGGTCATGCCCACGCGATACAGCACGCGCTGGCCGCAGGTGCTGTCGCCGTAGACGTGGCCGGCGTAAGCCTGCTGGATGTCCTCGTAACCGAGCCCGGCATCGCGCAGCGCCAGACGGATCGCCTCCGCGCCCATCACGTCGTAGGGCTCGCTCTTGCCCGGCTTGAGGAAGGGGATCATGCCGACGCCGGCGACCACGGTCTTGCTGCTCATGCGCTGCTCTCCTGATGACCCTTCGCATTTTACGCGGGCCGCTGATGGTCCGCCGTCTAGGGGTAAACCCCTATCCCTGCAGGACTCGACCTAGTTGCGGCCTCCGCCCGCGGCTCACTACGGTGCGCATAGCAAACGATCGGGAGATGTTCATGGGCGTCGCGGCGGACTTACGCGATCGGAGAAGCTGGCGATGAATATCGCCCAGATGCTGGCGCGCACCGCGCGAAGCGCGGGCGACCGGCCGGCGCTGTTTCATGGCGAGGCTCTGCTCTGCGATTACCGCGGCCTGGCCGCGCGCGCGGGCAGCATCGCCGGCCATCTGCGCCGTGAGTTACAGCTGGAGGCGGGCAGCCGCGTCGCTCTGTTCATGACCAACGTGCCGGAGTATCTGGAATGCCTTTACGGCGCCTGGTATGCCGGTCTGGTGGTAGTGCCGATCAATGCCAAGCTGCATCCGAAAGAAGCCGAATACGTGTTGCGTGATTCGGGCGCGTCGGTGCTGTTCTGTTCGTGCGATCTGGCGCCGGGCCTGTCGCCGCTGCTCGTGGGTCTGCCTGGACTGCGGACCCTGTTCGTGCCGGGCACCGCGGCTTATCGCGATTTGTACGCCGCGCCTCCTTGCGAACCCGTCACCGCTGCGCCCGACGATCTGGCGTGGCTGTTCTACACCTCCGGCACCACCGGCCGGCCCAAGGGCGTGATGCTGACGCATCGCAACCTGGTGTCGATGATCGCCTGTGATTACGTGGATGTGGACGCACCGCGGCCCGACGACTGCGTGATCTACGCCGCGCCGATGTCGCATGCGGCCGGCATGGGCAACTTTGCCCACATGCTCGCGGGCGCGCGGCACATCGTCCCGGTCTCCGGCGGCTTCGAGCCAGCGGAGATGCTGCGGCTGGCGAATCATCACGGCCACGCCTTCACTTTCGCCGCGCCGACCATGGTCAAACGCCTGGTCGATGAGGTTGAAGCCAGCGGCGCGTCGCCCGAAGGATTCCGCCGCATTCTCTACGGCGGTGGCCCGATGTACCTCGAAGACATCCGCCGCGCGCTGCGCGTGATGGGCGACCGCTTTGTGCAGATCTTCGGCCAGGGAGAAAGCCCGATGACCATCAGTGTGCTGACGCCCGGGCACCTGGCCGATCGCGAGCATCCGCGTTATCTGCAGCGCATTGCCTCGGTCGGCATCGCCAAGGCTTTCGTCGAAGTGCGGGTCGCCGACGTCGACGGCCGCTCGTTGCCAGCCGGCGACATCGGCGAAGTGCTGGTGCGCGGCGAGACCTTGATGAAGGGCTACTGGAACAATCCCGAAGCCACGGTGAAAGCGATCCGTGACGGCTGGCTGTACACCGGCGACATGGGCGAGATGGACGAGGATGGTTTCCTGACGCTCAAGGATCGGTCCAAAGACATGATCATCAGCGGCGGCTCCAACATCTATCCGCGTGAAGTCGAAGAAGTGTTGCTGCAGCATCCGGACGTGCTGGAGGTTTCGGTGATCGGCCGCCGGCACCAGGAGTGGGGAGAAGAAGTCGTCGCCTTCGTCGTCTTGCGCCCCGGTTGCGCAGAGATTGCGGACGCACTCGATGTGCTCTGCCTGCAGCAGATCGCGCGCTTCAAACGGCCGCGCCATTACCGCTTCGTCCCGGCCTTGCCCAAGAGCAATTACGGCAAGGTGCTGAAGACCAGCCTGCGGGAGATGTTGCTGAACGATTCTTAGGGCTTGCCGCCGCCCACCGCCCACGCTATTGATACCGGACGACGAGCCGATCCGGGACACTGACCGGCAGGAGGAGAGCGTGACGAATATCGGCAGGCCCGTTTCCGGAGCGACTCCATCGTGAGCGCGGCCGCGTCCATCGGCGTGCAGGAGATTCTGCGCAAGGCCCAGGCGATGGATGGGGAGCCGCTGAGCACGGCCGAGGCGCTGGCCGAACACCAGGTCATCTTCGACAACGCCATCGTCGGCATCTGCTACACGCGCGATCGCGTGATCCTGCGTTGCAATCGCCGCTTCGAGGAGATGTTCGGCTACGCGCCCGGCGAACTGGACCGCATCGGCATCGCCCGGCTGTATCCGAGCTACGAGGCTTACGAGGCCATCGGCCGCGAGGGTTACGGCTATCTGGTTTCGCACGACTCCTACATCAACGAGCGACGGATGCGCCGCAAGAACGGCGAGCTGTTCTGGTGCCAGGTCTCCGGCAAGATTCTTGACCCGAAGCGCCCGGCGCGCGGCGGCATCTGGATCTTTCAGGACATCTCGGAGCGCAAAACCGCCGAAGAAGCGCTGCACAGCGCCAACGAGCAGCTCGAACAGCGCGTGCAGGAGCGCACCGCCGATCTGCGCCGCGCCTACGAGGCGCTGAGCGAGCAGATGCTGATCCGCCAGCGCACCGAGGAAGCGCTGGCCGCGAGCAACGAGAAATATCGCGCCCTGTTCGAGAGCTTCCCGATCGGGATTTCCATCACCGACGAGCAAGGCCAGGTCATCGAGATCAACAAGGCCTTGAGCCGGATCAGCTCGCTGGCGGCGATGGCGGCGATCACGCGCGAACTGGGCCTGTCGCGCCCCGGCGCCGTGCTGATCCATCCCGACGGCCGCACGATTGCGCAGGACGAGTTGCCGAGCCTGCGCGCGATCCGCGAGCAGCGCGTGATCTGCGAGATCGAACTCGGCGTGCGCTATGCCAGCGGCAGAGTGCGCTGGTTCACTGTGACCGCAGCGCCGATTCCGGTGAAAGGTTACGGCGCGATGGTGGCCTACAGCGAAACCACGCAGCGCCGGCGCCTGCAAGAAAAAGCGCGCGTGCATCAGACCGAACTCGCGCGCGTGTCGCGCCTCAACACGATGGGCGAGATGGCGGGCGCGCTGGCGCATCAGCTCGGCCAGCCCTTGAGCGCTACGCTCAATTATTTGCATGGCTGCCATCTGCGTTTGCAGGCCGGCGAGTTCGCGCCGGAGTTGTTCGAATCGGCACTGTCGCAGGCGATCTATCACGCCGAACAGGCCGGCAGCATCGTGCGCCACGTGCGCTGCTTCGTGCGTCGGCACGAGCCGGAGTCGGTGTCGACCGATCTCAATCAACTGATCACGCAGATGGTCGGGCTACTCGACCACGAGCGCCGCGAGCAGCGTGTGAGTCTGCGCCTGCACTTGGCGCCCGAAGCGCCGAGCGTGATGGTCGATCCGCTGGAGATCCAGCAGGTGATGATCAACCTGATCAAGAATGGCATCGAGGCGATGGCGGAGTCGGCGCCGGAGCAACGCTGGCTGCAGATCGAATCGCGGCTGCGCAAGAACGGGCGGCTCGAAGTCACGGTCTCCGACGGCGGCCCCGGCGTGCTCAAGAAAAACCTGACGCAGATTTTCGACGCCTTCTATACCACCAAGCGCAACGGCACCGGGCTGGGTCTCGCCGTGTGCCGTTCGATCATCGAATCGCATGAGGGCAAGCTCAGCGTGAGTCGCAATGTGCATGGCGGCGCCAGCTTCTGCTTCGACCTGCCGCTGGCGAATCCATGAAACCCGCCACCGCGACGAGCCTCTTGCCGCCGCCATTGCCGACGGTCTATGTCGTCGACGACGAGGAATCGGTGCGCAACTCGCTGCGCTGGTTACTGGAATCGATCCGCCTGCGCGTCGAGACGTTCGACTCGGCGGAATCTTTCCTGTCGCATGTGAAGCCCGACAGTTGCGGCTGCCTGGTGCTCGACGTGCGCATGCCGGGCATGAGCGGGCCGGAGCTGATGGACGAGCTCAATCGCGGCGCGCTGCATCTGCCGATCCTGTTCCTGTCCGCACACGGCGACGTGCCGCTGGCGGTGCGCGCGATGAAAGGCGGCGCCGTCGATTTTCTGCAGAAGCCCTACAACAACCAGCAGTTCCTCGAACGTGTGCACCAGGCGATGCAGCAGGACCAGCGCGCGCGCGGCGAGCGCCGGCGCGCCGCCGATCTGTCGACGCGCATGGACACCTTGACGGCGCGCGAGCGCGAGATCCTCGACCAGGTCGTCACCGGCCGCAGCAACAAGGAAATCGGCCGCAGCCTGGGGATCAGCTACAAGACGGTCGAGGCGCATCGCGGCCGGCTGATGCACAAGATGGAGGCGGGCTCGTTCGCCGAATTGCTGCAGATGATTCTGGGGCGTGCCGAGGCTTAGAGGCCTCCAGTCCTAAGGGCAGTCCCTCTATCGGTGGGTATGCGTCCTAATTGTTGCCCTGCCCCTGTGCTCCCATAGTCACTCCGCCAAACAGCGAGGGAGACGCGCAGATGGCCATGCTGGTGAGCATCGACAACGGTGGCACCTTGACCGACGCCTGCGTGATCTACGGCGCCAAGGTGTTTCACGCCAAGACCCTGACCACGCCGCACGATCTGACGCAGTGCTTCGTCGAAGTGCTGCGCGAGGTTTCCAAGCGTATCTACGGCGAGGCCAAGCTGCAAACCCTGCTCGAAGAAGTGGACTACATCCGCTACTCGACCACGCAGGGCACCAACGCCGTGGTGCAGCGCAAGGGCCCGCGACTGGGTTTGATCCTGCGCAAGAACAGCGAGGTGTCGGGCCTGATCCGCAACGACAGCGAGCGCGAGCTGCTGCAGGCGCTGGTGGGCGATCGCGTCGCCTACATAGACCTGGATGAAGAGGCCGAAGCGCTCGAGTCCACCATCACGGCGGTGGCGAACGACCTGATGTCGCGCGGCGCCAACCGCCTTGTCATCAGCCTGGGTGGCGACGATCTGGCCGAAGCCGAAACCCGGGTCAAGCGCGTGGTGCTGCTGCGCTATCCGCGGCATCTGCTGGGCGCGGTGCCGATCCTGTATTCGCACCAGCTCTCGGATGATCGCGACGATGCGCGGCGGACCTGGAGCAGCCTGCTGAATGCCTTCCTGCATCCGGCGATGGAAAACTTTCTCTACGGCGCTGAGACGGTAATGCGTGAGGCGCGCGCACGCAATCCGCTGCTGATCTTTGGCAACGACGGCGGCACCTCGCGCGTGGCCAAGACCATCGCGCTCAAGACCTGGGGCTCGGGGCCGCGCGGCGGCATGGAGGGCGCGCGCGCGCTTGCCCAGCATTACGGACGCAATACCCTGCTGACGATGGACATCGGCGGCACCACCACCGATGTGGGCGTGGTCGATCGCGGCGAGGTGCGTGAACGTCGCTGGGGCTCGCTGGAAGACGTGCAGATTTCGTTTCCGCTGACTGAGGTCGAAAGCCTCGGCGCGGGTGGCAGCTCGATCTTCCGTGTCGTCGATGGCGCCATCAAGGTCGGCCCCGCCAGCGTCGGCGGTGCGCCGGGCCCGGCCTGTTTCGGCTATGGCGGCACCGAGGCGACGATCACCGACGCCTATCTGCTGCTCGGCATTCTCGACGGCGATTCCTACTTCGGCGGCAGCATCAAGCTCGACAAAGCCCGCGCGCGCGCGGCGATCGAAGAGAACATCGCAGGGCCGCTCAAGATCGATCTCGACCAGGCGCTGCTGCGCATGGAGCAGGCCTATGTCGCCAAGATCGCCAAGGCCATGAAGCCGCTGGTCGCCGACGTCACTCAGGCATCACTGCTCGCGTTTGGCGGTGCAGGGCCGATGACCGCCTGCCGCGTCGCCGAAGCGCTGGGTGTCGGCGAGATCAT
Organism: uncultured Hydrocarboniphaga sp.; assembly: GCA_964246995.1. Lineage (GTDB taxonomy): Bacteria > Pseudomonadota > Gammaproteobacteria > Nevskiales > Nevskiaceae > Hydrocarboniphaga. The sequence goes on along the minus strand of CAXTSJ010000021.1, from coordinate 33,967 downwards.
CGTCCCGCGCATGGCCGCGGTGTTCAGCGCCTTCGGCATCGGCTTCTCCGACATTGCCCACCACTACGATGCCGCGCTGGGCAATGGCGGCGAAAAGAACCTGTCGGAGGTGCTCGAGCGCCTCACCAAGCGCGCGCGCAGCGACATGTACTCCGAAGGCTTCGATCTGGACGAATGCAGCGTCGAGAAATCGCTGGACTTCAGCCAGAACGGCGAGCAGGCGCGGCATCGCCTCAACGGTAGCGCCAAGGTGCCCGAGAGCCTGCAACAGGTGCAGGACCTGCGCCTGCAACTGCGCGTGACCAAATCGATTCCGCATTTCACCCTCAAGCCGATCGACACCGCTGCCACGCGCAAGGCGACGAGCGACAGCACGCGCACCCTGAGACTGGCGGAAGCAGCCAAGTTTTCCGAACGCGCGGTACCGCTGTATCACCACGACCAGCTCGCTGCCGGCGACGGCGCACCCGGCCCGGCAGTGGTGGAAGAAGCCTATTTCACCTGCCTGGTGCCGGACGGCTGGAAGTTCCAGGTCAACGACAACCACGACCTCGTGCTGCTGAAAAACTAAAGGGAGTTTTGATCCCATGAAAATTGCCATGACTGAGTATTTGCAGATCGATCTCGATCGCGAACTCTGGCAGTGCCGCGTCTGTGATCACGAGGTCGGACCCGCGCGCGAGCCCTACAAGCACGGCCTGCTGGTGTGCGCACGCGATCCGCGCGAGATCCACAAGCCCATCCTCGATCCGAGCTACGAATTCACGTTCGCACCGGACCCGACCTGGGTGCAGATCGTCGAGTACTACTGCCCCGAGTGCGCGACGATGATGGAGGTGGAATACCTGCCGCCCGGCCATCCGCCGCTCAATGACATGGAGTTCGACCTCGACGCCTTGAAGGCGCAATGGGCGGATCGCGAGCCGCAGGACGTGAGCAAGCTAGCCGGCCCCGAACCGGCGGGCGTGGACTATCGCCCGCATAGCCACGCGCATCAGCACGGAGGCCGCTGACATGCGTCGCGTCGCGGTCGACATCGGCGGCACCTTCACCGACTGCTTCATGGTCTGGGACGAGCACACCATCCAGTCCAAGGCGCTGACCACGCATCACAACCTCGCGCTCGGCTTTCGCGAGGCCCTGCAGGCCGGTTGCAGCAAGCTCGATCTGGAAATGCAGCACGTGCTGTCCGAGGTCGATTCGGTGCGTTACGCGACCACGCTCGGCACCAATGCGCTGATCCAGCGCAAGGGTCCGAAAGTCGCGTTGCTGACCAGTGCCGGATTCGAGAGCAGCGTGCCGCTGTCGCGTGGCCGCGGTTATGGCGAAGGGCTCGACATGCGCGCGCAGCAGGATCTGCCCGGCGCCTGCCGGCCCGAGGCGCTGGTGCCGATCCCGATGATCGCCGGCGTGCGTGAGCGTCTCGACGCGGTGGGCAATGTGCTGCTGGAACTCGACGAGGATCATCTGCGCGAGCAGATCCGCAATCTGGTGGATCGCGGCGCGCGTTCCTTCGTGGTGTCGCTGATGAACGCTGTCGCCAACCCTGTGCACGAGCGCCGCGTCCAGGAGGTGCTGCTGGAGGAATACCCCGAGCATCTGCTCGGCGCGATGCCGGTGGTGATGGCGCATAAAGTCGCCGGCCGCAAGGGCGAATACGTGCGCACGTCCTCCGCGATCATGGACGCCTTTCTGCACGAGGTGATGTACCACGGCCTGTCCTCGCTGGAACGCAATCTGCGTGAATCGAGCTACCAGAAGCCGATGCTGGTGATCCACAACTCCGGCGGCATGGCGCAGCTCAACTCCACCGACGCACTGCAGACGATCCACTCAGGTCCGGTCGCCGGCGTGTCGGCCTCCGAACATCTGGCCAAGGAAGCGGGCCTGGGCAACATCATCTGCACCGACATGGGCGGCACCAGCTTCGACATCGGCCTGGTCGTTGAAGGCGGCGTCAAGCACTACGACTTCAACCCGGTGATAGAACGCTGGATGGTCGCGGTGCCGATGATCCATCTGGTGACGCTCGGTGCCGGCGGCGGATCGATCTGCCGCTACGACCGCCTGTATGACATGGTGCAGGTCGGCCCCAACAGCGCGGGTTCCGATCCCGGCCCGGCCTGCTACGACCGCGGCGGCTTGAAGCCGACGGTCACCGACGCCGATCTGGTGCTCGGGTATCTCTCAGCAGAGAACTACGCCGGCGGACAGATCAAGCTCAAGCTCAATCGCGCCAGGCAGGCGTTCGAGGATTCCATCGGCGAGGACCTCGATTGCTCGGCGGTCGAGGCGGCGCTGATGGTCAAGCGCAAGGTCGACGCCAACATGGCCAACGGCATCGCCACCGAACTGCGTGCGCGCGGCTACGATCCGCGCAGCTTCACCTTGCTCGCCTATGGCGGCAACGGTCCGCTGCACGGCTGCGGCATCGCCCGCGAACTGGGCATTGACCGCATCGCGGTGCCGCCGTTCTGCTCGGTGTTCTCGGCGGTGGGCGCAGGCAACATGCATCAGCTGCATATCCACGAGAAGTCGCTGTTCATGTGGATTTTCGACAGCAACACCCGGCATCTCTACAAGGACTACGCGGCGTTCAACAAGATCGTCGAGGGACTGGAGACGGCCGGCCGACAGGACCTGCTGCGCCAGGGGATGAAGGCGGAAAACATCCAGCACAAGCTCGAACTCGACATGCGTTATGGCAACCAGCTCGCCGAGACCACGGTGGTAGTGCCGAAGATGCGGCTGGAACGCATCGAGGACGTGATGACGATCATCCAGCAGTTCTCCACCGATTACGGCAACCGCTTCGGCAAGGGGAGCGAGGCGCCCGAAGCGGGCATCCGCATCAACACCGTGCGCGTGCAGAGCTACGTGGAACTGGAGACGGTGAACCTCAGCAGCATGCGGCAACGCGCATCGACCACGCCGGCGCAGAAGGCGGCGAGCACGCGCAAGTGCTGGTTCGTCGGCAACAGCGAGGCGGTGGAAACCTCAGTCTACGAACTGGACACGCTGGCGATCGGCACCCTGGTGCAAGGCCCGGCGGTGATCGAGTCGCCGACCACGACTTATCTGGTCGAGCCGCAATGGTCGGTGGAAATCGGCGAACACGGCGCAGCCTGGTTCTCGTGCCTTGAGACCGCGACCGGAAGCAAAACCGGCGCGGCAAAAATCGAATCGAAGACGACGGCCTGAAGCATCGCTTCCACTGAAAGATAAGCTGGCGGAGCAAGACATGGGAAAAGATGAATCGGTGAACTACACCGAACAGGAACGCGTGATCGTCGACCAATTTCTCGCCGACAACGTCCTGTTCCTCGGCCCCGATCCCGAGATCATGGAAGAGCACGACATCGCGCCGCGCACGCCGCTCGAAGAGCAGTGCCTGTCGGTGACCAGCGATCCGGCGGTGCTCGCGCTGGTGCGCGACCGCCTGCAGGCCGGCGCCAACGAATCCTTCGAGATGCTCGAACAGATGGGCGCGGCGCCCGGCGCCAAGTGGGGCGATCTGATCACCGGCGTGTTCACCGCCGCCGGCGATCTGGGCGTGTGCAGCGCCGGCGGCGTGCTGATCTTCGCGTCCCTGGTGCATCACCCGGTCAAGTTCATCAACAAGTACTGGGCGAATGACCCGACCGTCGGCCTGCGCCAGGGCGATGGCTTCATCCACAACGACGCGCGCTACGGCAACATCCACAACACCGACCAGAGCATGATCCTGCCGATCTACTACCAGGGCCAGCTCGTGGCCTGGGCCGGCGCCACCGTGCACGAGGGCGAGAACGGCGCGATCGAGCCGGGCGGCATGCCTTCGCTGGCGGAATCGGTGTACGAGGAAGGCTTGAAGATGTCGCCTTTCAAGGTCGCGGAAAACTACGAGCTGAAGAAGGACCTGGTCACCTTCCTGCAGAACTCGGTGCGCGAACCCAAGCTGCAATTCGAGGACATGAAGACCAAGCTCTTCGCCTGCCGCCGCATGGAACAGCGCGTGCTGGCGACGATCGAGGAATTCGGTCTGGAAGCCGTGGTGTCCTCGCTGCGCCGCGGCCTGGAAGACTGCAAGGCGGAAGTCTATCGCCGCGTGCGCGAATGGCCCGACGGCACGGTGCGCACGATGGTGATGGCGGACTCGACCCTGCGCGAGAACCTGATGATCAAGATCTGCGTGGAGCTGCGCAAGCAAGGTGATCAGCTGGTCTGCGACTTCCGCGGATCGAGCCCGGAATTCGCCAACCGCGCCAACAACACTTTGCTGGCTTCGCTCAAGGGCATGCTCGCGCAACTGTTCCTGGTGTTCGTCTGGCCGGACCTGCCGCGTAACCAGGCGGTGTTCGCGCCGATCAAGGTGATCACCGATCACAAGTCCGCGCTGTCCTCCTCGTACACCACGCCCAACGCGCAGTCGATGATGACGTTCTTCCCGGCGTTCACCTGCATGCAGCTCGCCATGGCGAAGTTCATGTACAGCTGCCCGCAGAAATTCTCCAAGCTGATCGCGCCCTGGCACAACATGATCCGCACTTTCATCTGGGGCGGCATCACCCAGCACGGCGAGATGGTCGGCAATCTCTGCGCGGACTTGAACGGCATGGGCGGCGGCGCGCGCACCGATCGCGACGGCGAGCACGCGATCGCGCCGATCTTCGCGCCGATGGCCGATCTGGGCGAGCAGGAATTCAACGAGGAGGAAGTGCCCTTCATCCAGATCGTCAGCAAGAAGCTGATGCGCGACAACCAGGCGTTCGGCAAGTATCGCGGCGGCCAGGGCTACGAGATGATCGCGTCGAGCATCGGCAGCCCGCTGTGGGGCTTCATGACCTGCTGCATCGGCTCCAAGATCGGCTGCGTGCCGGGGCTGTTCGGCGGCTACGGCGCGCCGACCTATCCACTGTGCAAGGTGAAGAACGTCGATGTCTTCGAGGTGATGAAGACCGATCCCAAGAAATTCCCGTTCTCGATCGTCGAGATCATGAACAAGCGCCCCTTCGAAGGCGCCAGCTACACCACGCATCACACCGGCCTGCAGTTCGAGCTGGCCAAGCGCGGCGAGCTGTACATGATCACGCAGGGCGCCGGTGGCGGTTACGGCGACGTGCTGCAACGCGATCCGGCGCTGGTGATCAAAGATCTGGAAGAAGACCTGATCTCGCACGAGACCGCGCGCCGCGTCTATCACCTGGTCTACAACCCGGAGACTCTGGTGCTCGATCGCGAGGGCACCGAGCGCGCGCGCCAGGCCGAGCGCGACGCGCGCAAGCAGCGCGGCAAGCCGTTCAAAGAATTCTGCGCGCAGTGGAACAAGCCCGAGCCGCCCGCGCATCTGCCTTACTACGGCTCCTGGGGTGAGGATCGCGACGTCATCTACGCCGGCGGTCCGGCGAACAAGACCACGGCGGACGCGATCCAGCCGGTCTACATGCCCAATCCCAAAGACGTGCGCATCGCGCAGCTCGAAGCGCGCGTGGCACAACTGGAGGCCAAGACGCGCTGACTCAGACGTTGAAGCGGAAGTGCAGCACGTCGCCTTCCTTGACGATGTAGTCCTTGCCTTCGAGACGCCAGCGGCCGGCCTCCTTGGCGCCGGGCTCGCCCTTGTATTGGATGTAGTCGGCGTAGCCGATGGTCTCGGCGCGGATGAAGCCCTTCTCGAAGTCGGTGTGGATCACGCCCGCCGCCTGCGGTGCGGTGGCGCCGACTTTCACCGTCCAGGCGCGCACCTCCTGAGGGCCTGCGGTGAAATAGGTCTGCAGGCCGAGCAGCTTGTAGGCGGCGCGGATCACGCGGTTGAGGCCGGGCTCCTCCAGGCCCAGGTCCTTGAGGAAGTCGAGCTTGTCGGCGTCGTCGAGCTGCGCGATCTCGGCTTCGATGGCGGCGCATACCGGCACCACTTCGGCGTGTTCGGCGGCGGCGAGCGCGCGCACGGCTTTCAGATAGTCGTTCTCGGTGATCAGCCCGGCTTCGTCGACGTTGGCGATATACAGCAGCGGCTTGGCGGTGATCAGGTGCAGATCGCGGATCGCGGCTTTCTGGTCGGCGTCGAGGCTCAAGGCGCGGATCGGCGCCGCCTGGTTGAGCTGTGCCTGGCAAAGCTTGAGCACGTCCAGTCGCGCGATCGCCGCCTTGTCGCCGGTCTTGGCGACCTTGGCGGCGCGGTCTGCGGCGCGGCTCACGGCATCGAGGTCGGCGAGCGCCAGCTCGGTGTTGATGATCTCGATGTCGCGGATCGGATCGACGCCGCCGGCGACGTGGATGATGTCGTCGTTGGCGAAGCAGCGCGTGACATGCGTGATCGCATCGGTCTCGCGGATGTGGCTCAGGAACTGGTTGCCCAACCCCTCGCCCTTGCTCGCGCCCGCGACCAGGCCGGCGATGTCCACGAACTCCACCGCCGCCGGCAGGATCTTCTGAGGTTTGACGATGGCGGCCAGCGCGTTGAGGCGAGGATCGGGCACGCCGACCACCCCGACGTTTGGCTCGATGGTGCAGAACGGATAATTCTCCGCCGCGATCTGCGCCCTGGTCAGCGCGTTGAAGAGAGTGGACTTGCCGACGTTCGGCAGACCGACGATGCCGCATTTGATGCCCAAGGGAGAATCCTGTGGTGACGGAGACGAAGAGTGAAAAGTCGGTTGGCCGACATTTTCGCTTAACATTGTTGATCGGGTGATCGACGCGCCCGGCTTCGAGGAAGGGGAATCGGTATGGACAGCATCACCGCGAGAGCGGCCCGCATTATCCTGGTTTTCCGGTGCGTTTTTCTGCGGCGCTTGCTCGCCGTCGCAGGCCTGGCTCTGCTGGCAACGAGCGCGGCGCAGGCGCAGAGCGCGCTGCGCGTCAAGCTGTCGCTCGAATACAAGGGCGGCCTGTACACCGTGCAGCCCAGTGCCCTGAGCACCGGTGATCGCGCGGAGCTGCCGGTCGATCCCAGGGGTGTCATCAAGGTCTTTGCGCGCGCCATTTCGCTGCCGGGCGTCAGCGGCCAGGCGCTGGTGGACTTGCAGATCTATGAGTCTCGCGGAGGTGCGCAGTCGCAGGTCGCTGCGCTGACGATGCCGGTGTACTTCGATACCAACAACGTCTCCGATGTCGCCTCGCGCTCCGGCAATCTCAAGATCACGGCCTATGTCACCGACGGATCGCAGCCCGCCCGCACCGCGCGGCCGCAGGCCGTGCCGGCTCCGATCAACGTTCCCCCGAACGCGTCGCAGGTTCCCGAGCAGAACCTGCCGCGGCGGCCGCTGCCGCCGGTCTCGCCGGGCGAGAACCTGCCCGAGCCGCAGTACCTGCAGAATCCTGGTGGCGCGGTGCCGGTTCCGGTTCCGGTGCCGGCCCCGGTCCCTGTGCCGGTGCCGGGCCAGCAATCGCGGGCGCGGGTGCGGGTGCCCAGGCCTGCCCAGGCTCCCGCCCAGGTCGCCGTCCAGCCAGCCCCATTTCCACAGGTCAGCGGGGCCTACTCGCCGGCACCGCCGCGTCGTGCCGCCGCACCGCGTCAGGGTTTCGTGGGCCGCTGGCTGTTCCCCAACGGCAACGACGGCATGTGCCACGACCTGAGCAATCCGCAGGGCTGATATCAGCCGGCTGGCGTATGCAGTTGCTGCAGGCCCTTGTCCCAGCTTGATCCGAGCCAGGATTCCACCGCGTCCGCGGCCAGAGCCAACCCGTCGAAGATGGTTTCTTCGTCCGCGCGCGAAGGCCGGCCCAGCACGTAGTCGAGCACCAGATTCTTGTCGCCGGGATGGCCGATGCCGACGCGCAGACGCCGGTAGTCCGCGCCCTGCGATTTGTGGATGTCGCGCAGACCGTTGTGCCCGCCGTGCCCGCCACCGAGCTTCAGGCGCAGGGTGCCGGCGGAAAGGTCCAGCTCGTCATGCGCGATCAGCAGTTGTGCCGGCGCCAGCTTGTAGAACTGCGCCAGCGCGGCTACCGACTGGCCGCTGCGGTTCATGAAAGTCATCGGCTTGAGCAGCAGCACGTCGGTGTCGGCGATCTTGATTCTCGCGGTCTCGCCGAAGAACTTCGATTCGCCGCGCAAGCTCACGCGATGGCGATCCGCGAGCAGATCGACGAACCAGAAGCCCGCGTTGTGGCGCGTGCGCTGATAGTCCGGCCCCGGGTTGCCGAGACCGACGATGGCGATCAGTTTCTTGTCGTCGGGCATGGCGCCACCCTAAAGGAAGACGCAACAAAAAGCCCCGGCCAGTGGCCGGGGCGGAACCTTCGCGGACTCTCGCCGGGCTGTCGATCCCGCGCAGTACGCGGCGCCTCGACAGGTCGCGCGATCCTTACTTCTTCTTGGCCGGCGGCTTGGCGGCGGGAGCGGCCTTGGCAGGCGCGGCGCCCTTGCCCGGAGCAGCACCCTTGGCCGGTGCTGCACCCTTGGCGGCGGGAGCGCCGCCCTTGGCATCGGGCGCTTTCTGCGCGCTGGCAGGAACTTCGGCGGCGGCATCGGCGGCCTCCGGCTCTTCTTCCTCGACGCGCGGCAGATGCACCGCGACCACCGCCTCGTCGTTGCCGCGGATCAGCTCGACCAGGCTGACGCCCTCGGGCAGCGCAATCTGCGACAGATGGATCGAGTCGTTGAGTTCCAGCGCGGACACGTCGATCTCGAAGGACTCCGGCAGGTTGGCCGGCAGGCACTCGACTTCGACATCGTTGAGCAGATGCTCCATGAGCCCACCGCCGGTCTTCACGCCAGGGGCCACGTCGGCGCCCTTGAAGTGCAGCGGCACGCGGATGCGGATGGCGACGTCGGCGAGCACGCGCTGCAGGTCCAGATGCATGACGGTGTCACGCACCGGCTGGCGATGCAGATCCTTGAGCACGACCTGCTCGCTGGCGTCGCCGATCTTCAGCGTGAGGATCGCGGAGTAGAACGCCTCGTGTTTGAGGTGCTTCCACAGCGCGTTGTGATTGACGGTGATCGACTGCGGCGGCGACTTGCCGCCATAAACGATTCCGGGGACCAGGCCCGCATGGCGCAGACGGCGGCTCGCACCCGTTCCCTGCACCGAGCGCGCCTCGGCTTCAATGGTGAATTTCTGTCTCATGAGATCTCTCGATAATTAGTTGATGCGAAGACACTCGCCAGCCGCGACCAGCCGGCGAGGGGCGCGCATTGTAGCGGCGGGGTGCCCGGATTGCGACCGTCAGGCATGGCGCCCCAGCACCAGGCGGCGGGCGTCGCCGCCGCTGCGCCAAGTCGCCACCAGCAGGTAGAGCAGTGACAGCAGCGAGCCGCCGAGCAGGCAGATCAGCACACAGGGCAGCGCCAGCAACGGCCGCTCGCGCCACGCGACCCAGGCCGAGATCAGGAGCAGGTGCACGCCGAAATCGGCGTTGATCTGCGCGCGCCACGGGTGCGCGAAGTCGTCGAAGAAAATGTTGGCGCCGCCCCAGCCCTGGGCCGCGACGGCCTGCCAGGTGAGGTAGACAACGATCAGCCAAAGAGCCAGCAGAACTATGCGGAACAGGGTCATCGGTTTGTCCTCAATAGATGAAGCGCGAAGTGTGCACCGACAGCCGCCGCTTGACCTTTGCTAGAGAGCCGTCAGGCTAGTCGCCATGCGCATCCTGCTGATCGAAGACGACGCCATGATCGGCGAGGGCCTGCGTGCCGATCTGCGCCGGCGCGCTTACGTGGTGGACTGGGTGCGCACCGCGCCCGATGCGCTCACCGCGGCCACCACCGCCGAATTCGATCTGCTGCTGCTGGATCTGGGCTTGCCTGGCGGCGACGGGCTGAGCGTGCTGCGCGAACTTCGCGGACGCCGCACGCGCATCGCCGCGCCGATCCTGATCCTCACCGCGCGCGACGCGGTGACCAGCAAGATCGCCTGCCTGGACGCCGGTGCCGACGATTATCTGGTCAAGCCTTTCGACCCGGACGAGCTGGCCGCGCGCATTCGCGTACTGCTGCGCCGCCGCGCCGGCGCCAGCGGCCCGCTGATCGAGCATCGCGACCTGGCGATGGACCCGGCGGAACGCCGCGTCACTCTGGCTGGCATCGAGATCAACCTGTCGCCACGCGAGTACGCGATCTTGCAAGCGCTGCTGGAGCGCCCCGGCCGCGTGCTGTCGCGCGGCCAACTGGAGGAGCGGCTGTATGGCTGGGGCGATCAGGTGGAGAGCAACACGGTGGACGTGCACCTGAGCAGCTTGCGCAAGAAGCTCGGCGCCAGCGCGATCCAGAACGTGCGCGGCGTCGGCTGGCGGCTGGCGCCGTGAGTGCGCCGACACGGTGTTTGCGCGAAGCGCAATGGGTGCGGTCGGCGCGCTCCGGTTCACGGCAACGCGCCGACCGCTCTAGAAGCGATAAGGTGCGCCAGTGACCTCATTGCGCGGCCGCCTGCTGCTGTTCCTGCTCAGCGCCTTGCTGCTGATCGGCTCGCTCGGCGGCTACGGCCTGTATCAGCGCGCGCTCGCCGAGGCCGACCGCGTTTTCGACGAGCAGTTGCAGCAGACTGCGCTGGCGCTGCGCGATCGCAGCTTCCTGCAGAACACGCCGCCCTACGGCGAGCGCGAGGCCGCGGCCGATCTGGTGGTGCAGGTGTGGAGCCTGAGCGGCGTGCGCGTGTTCCTGTCGCAGCGCTACGCCAGCCTGCCGGGCCTGACCCAGCCCGGTTTTTCGACCGTGGACACGCCCGACGCGCGCTGGCGCGTGTTCGGTTTGCAGACGCCGTTCAACATCATCCAGGTGGCGCAGCCGCTGCGCGCGCGCGAGCTGCGTGCGGCGCGGCTGGCGCTGCGCCTGCTCGCGCCGATGGCGCTCACTCTTCCGGTGATCGGGCTGATCGTCTGGGCCACCGTGGGCCGCGCGCTGCGCCCGCTGCGTAGCCTCGCCGCGCAGGTCGGCGCGCGCCCGGCCGATCGCGACGACCCGCTGCCTTCGCAGAAGCTGCCGACCGAGGTGCGGCCGCTGGTGGCCGCGCTCAACGATTTGCTGGCGCGACTGGCGGCCCTGCGCGAGAGGGAGCGCCGCTTCATCGCCGACGCCGCGCATGAGCTGCGCACGCCGCTCACCGCGCTGCGCCTGCAGCTGCGCGGTCTGCAGGAGGCGTCGGATCAGGATCGTCGCGCTGCCGCCGAGCAGCTCGGCGCCGGCATCGATCGCGCGACGCGGCTGATCGAGCAGATGCTGGCGCTGGCGCGACAGGACGCGCCGGCGCTCGCCGCGCCGCGCACGGCATCGACGGTTTCGCTGCTGGAGCTGGCGCGCGAAGTGGTGAGTGAAATGCTGCCGGCCGCCGATGCGCGCGCGATCGATCTGGGCGTGAGCGATCACGCCGCGGCCAGCGTCCCGGGTGACGCCGAGGCGCTGCGCGTGCTGATGCGAAACCTCGTCGACAACGCGCTGCGCTACGCGCCGGCCGGCAGCCGCGTCGACGTGGCCATCGGCGACAGCGCGGGCCTGCCGCAGATCGAGGTCATCGACGAAGGCCCCGGCATCGCGGTGGCTGAACGCGAGCGCGTGTTCGAGCGCTTCTACCGCATGCCCGGCACCACCGCCGGCGGCAGCGGGCTGGGCCTGGCGATCGTGCGGCAGATCGCCGACGCGCACCGCGCCACCGTTGCCCTGGACAGCGGCGAAGGTGGCCGCGGGCTCCGGGTGACGGTGCGCTTCGATCGCGCGGCAGAAGCCTGAGCATCCGCAACAGTCATCGGTGATTCAGTACCCGGCCGCAGACTGCCGCAACTAAAAGAACGGGCTCGCAACGATGGACAGGGCGCAGTGGCAGCGTCGCGGCAAGTGGCTGCTGTCGACCATCATATTGTTGGCGGTGGTCTGGATCGTGGTGGACCGCGGGCGCGAGATGGACTGGGTGGAGGTCGGCGATTCACTGCGCCGTTATAGCGCCGGGGTCGTGGCCTCGTCGTTTGCTCTGACGATGCTCGCCTATCTCGCTTGCTGTTGTTACGACCTGTTGTCGCGGCACTACGTGCGCCACGATATTCGCGCGCCCAATGTGCTGGCGATCGCTTTTGTCAGCTACGCGGTCAATCTCAATGTCGGCGCGCTGCTCGGCGGCATGGGGCTGCGTTATCGGCTCTATTCGCGCTATGGGCTGTCGACCGCGCAGACCACGCAGATCATCGGCCTGTCGGTGCTGACCAACTGGGCGGGCTTTATTTTTCTCGGCGCGCTGGTGCTGCTGATCGCGCCGCCGCAGCTGAAGACTTCGTGGCATCTGGGCCAGGCGGCGGTGCAGGGTGCCGGACTGCTGTTGCTCGGGGTGGTGGCAGCGTATCTGGCTTTCTGCGCCGTCTTCAAGGGGCGCAAGCGCGAGATTCGCGGCGTCGAGTTCGAATGCCCGTCGCTGCCGTTCGCCGGTGCGCAGCTGGCACTGTCGTCGATCAACTGGGTGGCGGCGTCCGCGGCGGTGTATCTGCTGATGCCGCCGAACGTGGCGTTTCCGCTGGTGATGATCGCGTTCATGGCCAGCGGCCTGGGCGGCCTGATCGTGCGGCTGCCCGCTGGAATTGGCGTGCTTGAGGGCACCTTTATCGCGGTGTTGGGCGGCAGCGTCGGGCATGGCCGGCTGCTCGCGGCGCTGCTTGCGTTCCGGGCGGTTTACTACATCGCGCCACTGATCGCGGCGCTCGCCCTGCATTTGACGCTGGAGCTCAGGGCCAAGCAACAGCGCCTGGCGACCGCCTGACCGGGCCTGGCTGTCGCGTCGTGCAGCAAGTGCAGTCCGCGACAGCCAAGTCATTCCATCGAATCAGCCGCGCTGTTCCACGCGAGCGGTCTTGCGCGCCTGAGCGAGCAGTTGCCGGCAGGTCTGCTCGTCGCCCTTGTCGGCGGCCTCGACCGCCAATGTGAGGGCGCGCTGGGCCTGTTCCTTGGCCCTGGCATTGCTCACATCGGAGACTCGGGTTTCGATTTTCTTGATGTCGGTGTTGCAGTCTGCGAAGGCGCTTGCCGACGCACCGACCAGGGCCAGGGTGGCCAGCACCAAAACGGATTTCTTCATGAGATTTCTCCTGCGCTAGATCACTGGTTGACGGGTCACCCGGTTCATCGGCAGCAACGGCGACGCTAGCGATCGTCACCAACCTCGCAGTGCCAAACCGGCGTGCCCGCGATCGCGCGGGACTTGGAAAAACATCCCGCGCGCTGCAAGTTTTCCGTGCGCCCCGCGTCTGAAGGATGAACGACGCCGCGTCACTGGATTGCGCCAACGCCCTGACAGCGTGTCTGTCGCGTCTCCGGTGTCATCGCCCGCGGTCGTCACCGTTGAGTCCAGCAGACGCGGCCCTTATCCTTGCGGCCCGATTCGCCCCGCGCTTGTTTCGAGACCCGCAATGACCAGTGACACGACCGCCAGCTCCGATTCCACTGCAGTGCCCGCGGACCCGGTGATTGTCGTCGGTGCCGGCCAGGCAGCCGGCGAGATGGCGACGGCGCTGCGCATGAACGGTTATGTCGGCCCCATCACCCTGCTCGGCGACGAGCCGCATCTACCGTATCAGCGTCCGCCGCTGTCCAAGGCTTTTCTGTCGGGCGACGTTGCCATCGAGCGGCTGTATCACAAATCAGCAGCGGCGTATGAAAACGCCAAGATCGAATTCATCCCCAACGCGCGTGCCACCGCGATCGACCGCGCGGGCAAGACGCTGAGCCTGGCCGATGGCCGCAAGCTCCAATATTCCAAGCTGGTGCTCGCCACCGGTGGCCGGCCGCGTCTGCTCGCGCTGCCGGACGAGCGCGTCAACCAAGCGCCGAACCTGCACTACCTGCGCACCATCGGCCATGTCGATGGTATCCGTGAGCGGTTCCATCCCGGCAGCAAGCTGGTGATCATTGGCGGCGGTTACATCGGCCTGGAAGTGGCGGCGGTCGCGCGCAAGAAAGGCATCGACGTCACCGTGCTGGAGGCCGCGCCGCGCGTGCTGGCGCGCGTCACCGCGCCGGAAGTGTCGGCGTTCTACCAGCAAGTGCATAGCGCCGCGGGCGTGCACATTCTGGTCAACACCGAGCTCAAAGGTTTCGAGTTCGACGACGCCGGTCGCGTGACCCATGTGCTCGCGGCGGACGGCGTCAAGGTGCCGGCCGACGTGGTGATCGTCGGCATCGGCCTGATCCCGAATGTCGAGCTGGCCGCGGAGGCGGGCATCGAGATCGACAACGGCATCGCGGTGGACGAATACGGCCAGACGTCGGACCCCGACGTGTTGGCGATCGGCGATTGCAGCAGCCACCCCAGCGCTTACGCGGGCCGTCGTATCCGTTTGGAATCGGTGCCGAGCGCGCTGGAACAGGCGCGTTCCGCGGCGGCGTTTCTGGTGGGTCAGAGGAAGCCTTACGTGGCGGTGCCCTGGTTCTGGTCCGACCAGTACGACCTGAAACTGCAAATGGTCGGCTTGAACCAGGGCTACGATACGGTCGCGCTGCGCGGCCTGCCGGCGAACCGCAACTTCCTCGCGTTCTATCTCAAGGACGGGCGCCTGCTGGCGGTGGACTCCGTAAGCCGTCCGCAGGAATTCATGGTGGCCAAGAAGCTGGTGGCGGAACGCCTCGCGGTGGATGTCGCACAACTGATCGACGAGTCGCAGCCCTTGAAGGCCTTGCTGCCGGCAGCGCCCGCAGCCTGAACCCCTTGCCACGGGAGCTCTGCAATCGCGGCTGAAGACGCTCCTGCCGGCTCAGCTTTGCAGGAGCGTCTTCAGCCGCGATGAGGCTTACCTAGATTTTTTCCTAGGGGATCACATTGCCCAGCAAGTCGACGCGGAAGCTGAAGTTGGTGCGCGTATCCAGGCCGATCCGGTAGAGCACGTCGACACATTCGCCGCTGCTGAGCAGGCCGTCGGCATTGCCCATGGATCGCGGGAAGTCCTGCTCCGAGCCGACGCCACCCGGTGCGCCGGTCGGTGCCGCGCGGGTGCGGGAGATCAGGCTCTTGCCGGCACTCAGTTCGCGGGTGCGGCTGAAGGCGTTGGCCACGTTCTGCGGCGAGGCATTGCAGAAGCGCGACGTGAAGGCGAATACGCCCGATGCTCCTTCCGCCACCGGCGTGGTGTCGGTGGACGCCCCGGTGACCGACGGGTTGGTGAAGCGGCCCGTCACCGAAACCGGTGCGACGGTCCGCAGGACGACGGCGCCTGCCGTCACGTCCAGGCTGGCCTGGATGCCGGCCGGGATGGCGCCCAGCACCAGACTGGCGCTGGTGACGCCAGAGGATGAGCCGAAGCTGATCAACGTGTAGTCGGTGCCGGGGACGATACCGTTGTCGACGATGTCGATCACCGCCGCGCCACCGCCGGTGAAGCTGAGCGCGCCGCCGACATCGAGACGGTCCGATACCGCGCCCAGTTCGAACTGGAACTTGGAGCCGCCGGTGATGCCGAGGCTGTTGGTGATGCTCAAGGTTCCGGCCGCGATGCCCGGCGCGATCGTGCCGCCAGCCTGCGTTACCACCGAAGCGACGCGGCCCGTGCCACCGAGCGTGGCGCCGCTCTTGACGGTGACCACGCCAGTCCCGGTCGCGCTGCCGCTGGCGTTGTTGGCGAACAGGCTGCCGGCGGTCACGGTGGTGCTGCCGGTATAAGTGCTCGCGCCCGACAGGCTCACCGCGCCGCTCTTGATCTCCACAGCGGCGAAGTTTGCGAGTGCGCCGGCGTAGCTGAAGCTCGCGCCCGTATCGAAGTCCAGGCTGTTGGTCCCGGTGCCGCCGGAGACGTCGCCGACGATCGATGGCGAGCCGCTGAAGACGTGCAGGGTGTCGTCGCCGGCTTCCAGGTCGATGGCCAGGCCGTTGTCACCGATGATGCTGCCGCGGTTGGTGAGCACGTCCGCGCCATCGCCGGTCTGGATCGCTGCGCCTTCGACCGCATTGCCGCCACCGCGGATGACGCCGCCGGCGCTATTGGTGATGGTGTCGGCGAAAACGCCGATGAAGCGGATCGCGTAGCTGTCGAATCCGCGGATCAGCCCGGCGTTGCTCACGCTGGTCGCGCTGAAGGCGGCGCCGCCGCTGGAGTTGTCGACCAGCACGCCGTGGCCCTTGCGGCCGCTGCCGGTGGTCTCCTGCCCGGTGATCTCGGCGCCGGCATTGTTGGTGATGCTGCCGCCGCCGACCGACACGCCCTCGGGATTGTTGCCGCCGCCGTCCGATCCCAGGCCGTTGGCGCCGGTGCCCCGGATGATGCCGTTGTTGACCAGCGTCACCAGGCCGTCGACGTCCACGCCATCACCATCGCCGGTGTTGTATTTGGCCGAATCGTAGTTGCCGATGATGCTGCCGCTGTTGGTGACCGTGGCGTTGCCCAGGCGCGCGCCGTTGTTGTCGATGTTGATGCCCGAGCCGTTGACGGCGGTGATCGCCGCGCCGACATCGTTGACCACGGTGATGGTGAACGCGGCGCTGGTGGTGGCGCTGCCGGTGATGCCGTGACGACCGGCGATGGTGGCGCCGGTCTTGTTGTTCACCGTCACGCCGGTGACCACGGCGGTGCCGTCGGGGTCGGCCTGGATGCCGTCGTTGCCGCTGGCCTGGGTGCCGCCGCCGGCGATGTTCTCCAGCGCCGGAACGGCCTCGATCAGGCCGAAGTTGTTGATGATGCCGTTGACGCCCGGACGCACCGCGTCATTGCCGGTGGAGCGCAGAACGCCGCCGGCGTTGTTGTTGATGGTGTTGCTACCGCCGATGTCGCGCAGGTTGATCGCGCGCGAGTTGGTGGACATCACCATGCCGCTGTTGCTGAGCGTGAACGTGCTGCCAGCGGCGCCGGATGAGACCTGCACCGTGTCGTCGCCCACGGCGGACAGCACGGCGCCGGCAGCATTGTTGATGTTGAGGACCACCGGGTTCGAATTGGCGCGCACCGCGCGGCCGCTGCCCGTCTGGCGGATCGTGCCGCTGTTGTTGATCACCGCGGTGCGCGTGCCGTTGCCGCCATTCACGGTCACGGCGACCGTGCTGCCACCGATACTGAGAATGCCGGTGGCGGCCACCGTGCCGGTCTCCGTCGCGCCATTGCCGGGAGCCAGTGTTTTGGGAGCCGTATCGGTGACGCCGGCGAGGACGTTGAACGGTGCGGCTAAAGCCGGCGCGACCGGCGCAATCAGAACGCAGGCTGCGACCAGACACTGGGTATGGCGTGACGACATGGAATCCCCCGGGGATGGCGATCGGTGCGTCGTCGAAGGTGACGACGCATAAGCCGGGAGAATCTAGTGAGCCCGTGCTACGGCCGTATGACGCTCGATCGGTAGGTGGTCTGTAGTCCGTAGGTTGGGGTGAGCCGAAGGCGAATCCCAACATGGCAGTGCAACGTTGGGGTTTGCTGCGCTCACCCCAATCTACGCCTTGCCTTTGATTTCCAGCCGCCGCTGATGTAGCAGCGGTTCGGTGTAGCCATTGGGCTGATCGCAGCCTTTGAACACCAGGTCGCAGGCCGCCGCGAACGCGATGCCGTCGAAGCCCGGCGCCATCGGCTGGTAGAGCGGATCGCCCGCGTTCTGCTGGTCCACCACCGCCGCCATGCGCTTGAGCGTCTCCATGACCTGCTCGCGATTGGTCAGGCCGTGGCGCAGCCAGTTGGCGATGTGCTGGCTGCTGATGCGCAGGGTGGCGCGGTCTTCCATCAGGCCGACGTTGCTGATGTCCGGCACCTTGGAGCAGCCCACGCCCTGGTCGATCCAGCGCACGACATAGCCGAGGATGCCCTGCGCGTTGTTGTCGAGTTCCTGCTGGATGTCACTGGCCGACAGCTGGGTGTTGCCGAGCAGCGGGATCGTCAGGATCGCATCGATGCTCGCGCGCTGGCGGCCCGCCAACTCCTTCTGCCGCGCGAACACGTCGACCTGGTGATAGTGGATCGCGTGCAGGGTGGCGGCGGTGGGCGAGGGCGTCCAGGCCGTGGTGGCGCCGGCCTTGGGATGGCCGATCTTCTGTTCGAGCATCGCCTTCATCAGGTCGGGCATCGCCCACATGCCCTTGCCGATCTGCGCATGGCCGGGCAGGCCGCATTCCAGGCCGATGTCGACGTTCCAGTCTTCATACGCGGCGATCCACGGCTGCTGCTTCATCAGCGCCTTGCGCACCATCGGCCCGGCCTCCATCGAGGTGTGCATCTCGTCGCCGGTGCGGTCCAGAAAACCAGTGTTAATGAACACCACGCGCTCGCGGGCGACGGCGATGCAGGACTTGAGATTGACCGTGGTGCGGCGCTCCTCGTCCATGATGCCGATCTTGATGGTGTTGCGCGGCAGTTGGATCAGGTCTTCGACCGCCGCGAACAGATCGCAGGCGAACTGCACCTCTTCCGGTCCGTGCATTTTCGGCTTGACGATGTAGATGCTGCCGGTCTTGGAGTTGCGCAAACTATTGCGCTGGTTCACATCGTGCGATGAGATCAGGCTGGTGACCACGCCGTCGAGAATGCCCTCCGGGATTTCCTTGCCGTCGCCCCAGAGCACCGCCGGGTTGGTCATCAAATGGCCGACATTGCGGATGAACAGCAGGCTGCGGCCGGGCAGGGTGAGTTCGCCGCTGGATGTCTTGTAGACACGATCGGGGTTGAGCGTGCGCGTGATGCGGCGGCCGCCTTTTTCCAGGACTTCGGCCAGATCGCCCTGGATCAGGCCCAGCCAGTTGGAGTAGGCCACCACTTTGTCGACGGCGTCGACCGCCGCCACCGAATCCTCGCAGTCCTGGATGGTGGTGATCGCCGATTCCAGCACCACGTCCTTGACCCCGGCCGCATCGGTCTTGCCGATGCTGTGCGTGGGGTCGATCTCGATCTCGATGTGCAGGCCGTTGTTCTTCAGCAGGATCGATGTCGGCTGAGCCTCGTCGCCGGTGTGGCCTATGAAATGCTGGCCGTTGGCGAGCGTGGTGATGCTGTCGTCGCTCAACGTGACTTGCAGCGTTCCGCCGGCTGCGACGTAGGACTTCACGTCGGCATGACTGCCGGCCGCAAGCGGCACGGACTGATCGAGGAATTTCTTGGCAAAGGCGATGACCTTGGCGCCGCGCGCCGGGTTGTATGCGCCGCCGCGCTCGGCGCCGCCGTCATCGGAGATCACATCGGTGCCGTAGAGCGCGTCGTACAGCGAACCCCAGCGCGCGTTGGCGGCGTTGAGCGCGTACCGCGCGTTCATCACCGGCACTACCAGCTGCGGACCGCACTGTTCGGCGACCTCGGGATCGACATCGGCGGTGCTGACTTTGAAGTCCGCCGGCTCGGGCTGCAGGTAACCGATGTCCACGAGGAAGCGCTTGTAAGCCAGCGGATCGTGCGGCTTGCCGGCACGCTCGCGGTGCCAGGCGTCGATGCGGAGTTGTATCGAATCGCGCTTGGACAGCAGGTCGCGGTTGCGCGGCGCGAAGCGGTTGACCAGATCGGTGAAACCGGCCCAGAACGCCGCGGGCTCGATACCGGTGCCCGGCAGCACGCGCTGGTCGATCAGGTCGCTTAGGACGGTTGCGACTTGCAGGCCGCCCTTCTCAGTCATTGAGGTGCTCATGTCGGATCTCGGTGGCGCGTAGACAAATGAAGGACGCGGATTTTACATGCCGACGGCGGTAGCGGCCCGTTCAGGACTTCTGCAGCGACAGCACCACCGCGATGGCGGCGGAGTTCGAGGCGCTCAGGATCCTTGTAGGCAGTCCCGACACGGGATCGAACAACAAGGTCGCCAGCCCCGTGGTGGGCAGCGGCGCGGTGTCGCCGCGGCACTGCCGCGTCAGGCTGATCCGGTAGAGATTGAACTGCTGCTGGATCAGGTCGAATCGTCCGGCATAGGTGCAGGTATCGTCGCGCGGACCGTCGAGGCCGTCCTGGCCGAAGAAGTTGCCGTCCTGGCTGATATCGAAGGAGGTGGTGGCGGTTCCGAACTCATCCTCGACCACCCAGGTGCCTTGCAGCAGCGGAAGGTCGGAGCGCCGCTCGTAGCGCAGCGGGCGGTAGTCGGTCGAGAGCGTGCCGAAGTCGCCGTCGGAGGCGATGTAGCTCAGCAGCAGCGAAACCTCGGGGTTGAAGCTGCCCACCGCGGTGAACGTGGCAACCGTCTGCATGCCGTTGGCCTGGGCCTCGTAATGGCGCGCGTTCAAGGTCAGGGTGTTCTGCTGCTTGGTGTAGACGCCGGAGGCGACGTAGGCGCCGTCCTCGCTAAAGGTGATGAAGCGATTGTCGCCGTCGAGGAACGACATCACCTCCCGCGAGGTGTTGTCACGCCCCGATGCGACGCTGCCCTCGTAGATGCCGGCCGGCGCGGCGCTGGTCTGGCGCGTGACCGGTGTTTCGATGCTGTCCATCTGCGAGTTGCAGCCGGCGATCACCGGTGCCAGACAGAACAGCAAGCAAGGCAACACAGACGGAACAAGGCTCATTAATTCTGTATAACGCGTCAAGGTCCCTGCATAATGACGCAATCCAAAAAGAACCGTCATTAGACGCTAGCCGCGAGCAAGGGCTCGCCGAATGCCGCGACCGTGTCGCGAGCAGGCTTTTTGCAGCGATTGTTTTCTGGCTTCTGTATAGCGAGGTACCAGCTTGTCCGCAGACCGCAGCAGCGCCGAATACTTGCAGAATTTGCCGCGCGCGACCGCCTCGCTGCCGGTGCTGCGTACGCTTGCGCTGGAGCTGCGCCAGCAGGTGCCGATCGAGCAGCTTCGCGCCCTGCTCTACCTGACCGGTCGCCGGATCGCGGCCGAACGCCCGGTCAATGATTTGAAGACGCTGGCCGAGTTCGAACAGTTTGCGAGGCTGCAGCTGGCCGAGCTGGATCTGGGCTGGCTCAAGCTGGAGGAGACCGCGTCTGGCGTCGATTTCCTGCACGGCGCCGCGCCGCTGTCGGGCTGGTTCGGCGGCGACAGTTCGGCCTGGGCGCCGGCCCTGCTCGAAGGCGTCTATGCCGAATGGATGCGCCAGCTTGGCGCCGGCGACCAGCTCGACGTCCGCGAAGTCGCGCAGCTGCCCGGCGAGCCTTTGCGCTTTCGCATGGCACACGCATCGAGCTTCGGAGAATAGCCATGGTCTCGGACAGGAAACCCGGCGACGTCGACAAGCCCGCGTCCGGCGACGTGGACGATCTGGTCGCGCGCCTGCAGCTCGACGGTCTGCAGTACCGCGACTTTTCGACCCGCCGCCCCGCAGTGCTGGGGCTGGCCGGCGGCCGCGAAGCTCCACCCTTGACACCGGCCGCTGCGGCTGCGCCCAAGGCACCGCTGCCACCGCAGCCGGTGGCGGCCCGGTCGCCAGAGCCGCCGAGAGCCCCAGCAGCCGAGCCGGCGGTGACGCACAAGGTGCTGGCAACACCGGTCAGCTCGGCTTTTGAGCGTCTGCGCCGCCAGGTCGTCGGCCCGCGCGGCGACGCACCGGTGCTGAGCCTGCACATTCCCGTGCGCCGGGTGGTGAAACGCGCCAGGGAATCGCTGCTGGAGCAGGCGCTCGCCGATGTGTTCGCGCGGCTCGCGGCGGCCAAGCCGCCGTCGCAGTGATGCGGGCATCCGCGCAGGTGATCTGCTGATGTGGCTGAGCCTGCTGCTGTTGCTGTTCCCGGTCTACGCCCTGGTCACAGCACCCTTGACGCTGGGCTGGCAGGCGGCGACCGGCGGCCTGATGGTCGCCGTCGCCCTGGTGCTGAAGCGCCCCAAGGACGCAGTCTGGGTACTGGCGATGATGGCCCTGTCGCTGCTCGCCTCCACGCGTTATCTGTACTGGCGTCTCACCCAGACGCTACCGCTGGGGCAGCAGTTCGGGGTGCTCGACCTGTTTCTCTCCACCGGGCTGGTGGTCGCCGAGCTTTACGCCTACATCATTCTGTTTCTGGGGTTCATCCAGACCGCCTGGCCGCTCAACCGCAAGCCCGCGCCGCTGCCGGACGATCCGTCAGTCTGGCCGAGCGTGGACATCTTCATCCCCAGCTACAACGAGCCGCTGTCGGTCGTGCGGCCGACCGTCCTCGCCGCGCTGGCGCTGGACTGGCCGGCCGACAAGTTCAAGGTCTATGTGCTCGATGACGGCCGCCGCGAGGAGTTCCGGCTGTTCTGCGAGGAAGTCGGCGCCACCCACAAGATCCGCCCCGACAACAAGCACGCCAAAGCGGGCAACATCAATACGGCGCTCAAGACCACCGATGGCGACTTCATCGCCATCTTCGACTGCGATCACATTCCCACGCGCTCCTTCCTGCAATTGGCGATGGGCACCATGGTCGCCGATCCGAAAATGGCGCTGGTGCAGACGCCGCACCACTTCTTCTCGCCCGATCCTTTCGAGCGCAACCTGCGCACCTTCCGCCAGGTGCCCAACGAGGGCGAGTTGTTCTACGGACTGATCCAGGACGGCAACGATCTGTGGGACGCGACCTTTTTCTGCGGCTCCTGCGCGGTGTTGCGCCGGCCGGCGCTCATCGAGATCGGCGGCATCGCGGTGGAGACCGTCACCGAGGACGCGCACACGTCCCTGCGCATGCATTCGCGCGGCTGGCGCAGCGCCTACATCAACATCCCGCAGGCGGCGGGGCTGGCGACCGAGTCGCTGTCGGCGCACGTCGGCCAGCGCATCCGCTGGGCCCGCGGCATGGCGCAGATTTTCCGCGTCGACAACCCGTTCTTGATGAAGGGCCTGCGCTGGGGCCAGCGCATCTGCTACGCCAACGCCATGCTGCATTTTTTCTACGGCCTGCCGCGTTTCATCTTTCTGACCTCGCCGCTGGCCTATCTGTTGTTGAACGCGCAGATCATCAAGGCGCAGGGCCTGATGGTGCTGGCCTTCGCCGCGCCGCACGTGGTGCTGGCAACGATCACCAACAGCCGGATCCAGGGCGCATTCCGGCACTCGTTCTGGTCGGAAATCTACGAGACCGTGCTGGCGACGTTCATCCTCGGCCCGACCCTGCTCGCGGTGATCAACCCCAAGCTCGGCAAGTTCAACGTCACCGCCAAGGGCGGCATCGTCGACGCGGATTATTTCGACAAGGACATCGCCAAGCCCTATTACCTGTTGTACCTGCTCAATCTCGCGGGCCTGATCATCGGGATCGTCCGGCTGGTCGCCGGCGAAGCGCATTCGGACACCCTGCTGCTCAACCTCGGCTGGACGCTCTACAACCTGATCATTCTCGGCGGCGCGCTGGCCGTCGCCGGCGAAAAGCGCCAGTTGCGCTCCGCGGTGCGCGTCAGGACCCGCATCGCCGCGGCGGTCCGGCTGCAGGGGTCGGCGGAGACCTTCGAAACCTCCACCGCCGATCTGTCCTCGAGCGGCGCCCAGTTGCTGATCCCCGATGGATTCAACACCGAAGCCGGCTCGGTGGTGGAAGTGCTGCTGGTCCCGGAGCGTTCGGATATCTGGATCGCGGCCGACGTGCGCCGGGCCTCGCATGGCCTGCTTGCGGTGCAGTTCCAGGCGCTCGACGTGGACCAGGAGCAGAGCCTGATCTATGCCCTGTTCGGCCGCGCCGATGCCTGGATCCGCTGGCGCGAGAATCGCGCCCAGGACCGGCCGTTGCATGCCCTGGCGCACGTGTCGCGTCTGGGCCTGGTGGGCACCTATGAGTTCGGCCGATGGTTCGGGCGCACGGTGGTGGCGAAAGTTCTCAGCGGCATCCGGCCGCGAGCGGCGCCCGGTTAGAGCGCAAAAGTCGGTTGCGGGGTTTCATTCATTGCATCGGGTTTCAGGGGTGGGAGCGTCATGGGAATAGCGAGCAACATCAGGGCGGGCGTTCTTGCCGCCATCGCGGGGCTGCTGTGCGCCGGCAACGCGGCGGCGGCCGACATGACCGGCAAGATCGAAACCACCGACACCGCGTTTCTGCAGCTCGACCGCAGCCTGACCTTGAAGGATCTGGGCCAGGCCTATCCGCTGCGCCTGCGCTCGGTATTCGGCCAGGCCTCGCTGCCGCTGGGCATCCGCAGCGACCAGGTCGTCACCAGCGCGACGCTGGAGCTGCGCTATGCGCACTCGCCGTCGCTGCGCTTCGAGCTGAGCCATCTCAACATCCTGGTCAACGACGAGCTGGTGAAGACCATTCCGCTAACCGCGGAAACCGCCTCCGGGCACTCGGTGCAGATTCCGCTGGACGCGCGCCTGTTCCTGCCGCAGAGCCAGCTGCGCTTCGAGCTGATCGCGCACTACGCCCGCGACGAATGCGAGGACCCGACCAGCAGCGCGCTGTGGGCGGAAATCAGCAACGAAAGCCGCCTGGTGCTCAAGCTCGCGCCGCTGGCGCTGCCGCCGTCCCTGGAGCTGCTGCCGGCACCGTTTTTCGAGGTCGGCGAACGCCGCCGGCTGACGGTGCCTTTCAGCTTCGAGCGCGCGCCGACGCCGGGCGCGATCAAGGCCGCCGCCATCGTCGCCGCCTGGTTCGGCGCCAAGGCGGACTATCGCGGCGCCGATTTCCCGGTGCGCTACGGCAGCCTGCCGCCTGGGCACGGCGTGGTCTTCACCACGCGCGCGCAGGCTTTCGGCGGGCTCGATCTGGGCGCGGTGTCGGACAAGCCGCGGGTGAGCATGGTCGAGAATCCGGGTGCGCCGCTGGGCCGGCTGCTGGTGATCTCCGCCGCCACCGACGATGGCCTGGTGCAGGCCGCGCAGGCTTTCGCGCTGGGTCAGCTGGTGATGCAGGGGCGCAGCGCCGCGGTCGACAAGCTCGACCTGTTTCCGCCGCGCACGCCCTGGAGTTCCGGGCGCTGGATCGATCCGGCGCACCCGCGGCCGCTGGAGACGGTGTCGCTCAACCCGATGTCGGTCACCGGCCTGGTACCGGGGCCGATCAGCTTCGAGCTGGCGATACCACCGGACCTGTATCTGCTCGACCCCGGCAGCGGACGCCTGCAGCTGCGCTACCGCGCGGCGCCGATCGCCGGCAGCAACTCGGCGCTCAACGTCACGCTCAACGACCAGTTCATCGGCGGCGTCGTGCTCGGCGGCGGCAACAAGCCGGGCCTGGCGGTGGGCGAGTTCAGCGAGATCGACGTCAAGCTGCCGGTCGGCATCCTGCGCGCCAACAACCGGCTCGACGCGCAGTACCACTTCCGCCGCAGCATCGAAAAAGCCTGCCAGGATTTCGACGCCAATTCGCTGCAGGGTTCGGTCGACCCCAAGTCCACGCTGAGCTTCCGCAACTACAGCTACTTCCATGAAATGCCGGCGCTCGAAGTGCTGGCCCAGGGCGGTTATCCGTTCTCGCGGCTGGGCGACCTGGGCGACACCGCGCTGATCCTGCCGCCGCAGCCCGGGCAGAGCGAAGTCTCCGCAGCGCTGATCGCGGTCGGCCACATCGGCCGCTGGACCCAGGACGCAGCGGTGCGGCTGGAGGTCGGCAGCCTCGACAACCTGAGCCCGTTCGCCGACCGCGAGCTGCTGGTGGTGGCGCCGCCCGGCAGCCTGCCCCAAGACTGGAACGATCGCCTGCCGCTGCAGTTCTCCGCGGGCAAGGTGCAGCTCAAGCCGGTGGATGTGTTCGAGTCGCTGCAGGGGCGCCTCGCTGGCCGCGATCCCAAGCAGGCCAGCGAGTACGCCAGCCAGGTGGTGCTGTCGGCCGGGCAGAATCTGGAGACCATCGTCGGCTTCAAGTCGCCGCTCAACAGCAGCCGCAACGTCGTGCTGATGACGGCCGGCAGCGGCGGCGACGTGCGCAACGCCGCGCTGACGCTGATCGACCCCGGCACCTCGCAGTTCGTGCGCGGCGGCCTGACCCTGGTGCACGGCGACAAGGTCAGCGGCTACGACCTCGGGGCCCGCTACGAGACCGGCCATCTGCCCTGGTGGTTCGCGATCAAGCGCTGGCTCGGCTTGCATCCCTACCTGATGCTGCCCATCGCCTTGTTCGTCATCCTGAGCTTCGCCCTGATGGCCCGCGCCCTGCTGCGTCGACAAGCGCGGCGACGCCTCTCAGGGAAAGCGTGAGGCGGCTGGTCACGGCCCTCTGCCTGCTCTGGTCGGCTGTGGGCTGCGCGGCTCAGCCGTCGCAGACGTCCGTCGCCTGGCCGGATTACCAAGCCTTCAACGACGGTTTCGTCGCGGAAGACGGCCGCGTCGTCGACTGGTCCGAGCAGGCGCGCACGGTGTCGGAGGGGCAGGCCTACGCGATGTTCTTCGCACTGGTGGCCAATGACCGTCCGCGTTTTGACAAGCTGCTTACCTGGACCGAACAGAATCTGGCCGAAGGCGACCTGAGCAAACATTTGCCGGCCTGGCTCTGGGGCCAGATCACGCCCGAGCGCTGGGGCATCAGGGACCCGAACTCCGCAACCGATGCCGACCTCTGGCTGGCGTATAGCCTGCTGGAAGCCGCGCGCCTGTGGAACGAGCCGCGCTACCGCAGCCTGGCGCGCGCGCTGCTGGCGCAGGTGCGCCAGCAGTCGCTCAAGCAGGTCGACAAGGGCACGCTGCTGCTATTGCCCGGGCGCGACGGCTTCGTCAAGGACGACAGCGTCCGGCTCAATCCGAGCTACTACGTGCCGGTGCACCTGCTGCGATTCCAGCTGGAAGATCCGCAGGGCCCCTGGCTGCGCTTGCTGCGCGACTACGCCACCTGGCTGCCCAAGCTCGCGCCGCTGGGGCGGGTGCCGGACTGGGCGCAATGGGAGAACGGCGCCATCACCCAGGACCGCGAAACCATGGGCGCGGGCGGCTACGACGCGATCCGGGTCTACCTCTGGGCCAGCATCGGCCCGCTGACGCCGGTCACCACGCCCATCGTCGAAACCCTCAAGCCCTTCCAGTCGATGCTGCGCGAGGTCGGACGGGTCCCGGAGAAGTGGTCGGTGGGCAACAGCGGCATCGGCGGCATTGCGCCGCCCGCGTTCGGAGGCGCCCTGCTGCCGTTCTACTCGCTGCTCAAGGACGAGCCGGCGCTGGTGGCGCAGCGCGAGGCCCTGCAGCAGGTGCGCGAGAACAATCTCTACGGCAAACCCGCCCGGTACTATGACCAGGTGCTGATCCTGTTCGGCACCGGCCAGGTCGACGGACGTTACCGCTTCGATGCCAACGGGAGGTTGGTCCTGCCATGGAAGCGTTGAAGCTCACCGTCGTCAGGCAACTCGCCTGCGCCGTCGCCCTGGCCTGGAGCAGCGGCGCCTTCGCGGCCGATCCGGTGGCGGTCAGGCAGCTGGTGCAGCAGGCGCAGTTCTGGGAGCAGAAGCAGCAGCCCGACCGCGCCCGCGAAAGCTGGAAGCGCGTGCTCGCCGTCGATCCCAAGAACGTCGACGCACTGGGACGCCTGTCAGTGCTGGAAGACCAGGCCGGCCACGCTGCCGAAGCCCGTCGATACGAGGCCCAGCTGCGCGAGGTCGCTCCGGGCGCCGTGGTCAAGCGCGACAGCGGTCCGGCCGTGGTTGTCGGCGGCCGCGAGAGCGAGCTGGCGCGCGCACGTGACCTCGCCCAGCAGAACCGCACCGTCGAGGCGGTGGAGCACTATCGCAAGGCCTTCGGTGCTGCCGGTCCCAACAGCGACGAGCTGGCGCTGGAATATTACGAGACCCTGTCCGGCACTCGCGACGGCTGGACCCAGGCGCGCGACGGGCTGTCGCGCTTGAGCCGCAGCCATCCCGACATGCCGCGTTACGCGCTGGCCTACGCCAGCACGCTCACCTATCGGCTGGAAAGCCGACGCGACGGTATCGACAAGCTCAAGGCGCTGAGCACCACGCCCGGAGTCGCCGACCCGGCGCGCCGCGCCTGGCGCCAGGCGCTGCTGTGGATGTCGCCGACGCCCGCCGACCGGCCGCGCTATCAAGCCTATCTGCAAACCGTCGGCAGCGACGCCGAAGTCGAAAAA
The DNA here is from genome assembly GCA_964246995.1 of uncultured Hydrocarboniphaga sp. Lineage (GTDB taxonomy): Bacteria > Pseudomonadota > Gammaproteobacteria > Nevskiales > Nevskiaceae > Hydrocarboniphaga. The sequence goes on along the minus strand of CAXTSJ010000021.1, from coordinate 6,234 downwards.
CGCATGGCGGAAGCGGCGATCGCGCGCGCTCCCGTGGTGGCGGTGCCGGTTGCGCCGAAAGTCGACGACCAGACCCAGACCGAGCTGCGCGCCGCTTTCGCCGCGCTCGACGGCGACCAGATCGACACCGCCGAGGCCGGCTTCACCGGCATCCTCGCGCGCAAGGCCAATGACGCCGATGCCCTCGGCGGCCTGGGCGTAGTACGGCTGCGGCAGGGGCGCTTTGCCGAGGCCGACCAGCTGATCACCCGCGCCGGCCGCGCCAAGCCGTCGCTCGCCGTGAGCTATCGCGAAGCGCAGCGCACCGCGCAGTTCTGGATGCGCGTGCGCGGCGCCGAGAGTGCGGTGGAATCCAAGGACTACAAGCAGGCCGAGACGTTGTACCAATCCGCGCTCAGCGCGCCGCCCGGCGGCCGCGCCGAGCCCAGCGTGGTGCGCGCCGCCTCCGAGGTGCTGGTGCGCAACGGCAAGGCCAAGCAGGCCGAGGCGCAGCTGCGCGCCGCGCTCAAAACCGCGCCCACCGATCCTGATCTCACGGGCGGACTCGCCGCGCTGCTGCAGAATTCCAACCGGTCCGCCGAGGCCCGCAAGCTCATCGCCGGTTTGCCGCCCGGCAACCAGCCGCAGCTGCAGGGCGTACGCGTCGATCTGGCCCGTCAGCAGGCTGCGGCCGCGGTCGCCGAGGGGCGTCTGCCGGAGGCGGAAGCGGTACTGCGCGAAGCGCTGGTGTCGGCGCCGGAGAGCCCCTGGGTCCGGCTGGACCTGGCGCGCCTGTACCACAAGCTCGGCCGCGACGCGGACGCCGATGCCCTGCTCGACAGCCTCGCCCAGGCCGCTCCGGAGCCCGGCAGCGGATCGCTGGCCCGCGCCTATGCCTACGCCGAGAGCCAGCGCTGGTACGAAACCCTGCTGGCGCTGGAGGATCTGCCCACCGCGCTGCGCACCGCGCCTGCGCAGAAGCTGCAGCGCGAGGCCTGGGTGCGTTATCAGGTGCAGCGTGCGCAACAGGCGGCGAAGCAGGGTGATCCGAGCCGCGCCGCGCAGTGGCTGAGCGCCGCGGTCAACGGCGCCGGCGATGCACCGGAACTCTCCGGCGTGATCGCCCAGGGCTGGGCGGCGCTGGGCGATCCGGCGCGCGCGGTCGCGGTGCTGCGGCGCAGCTTCTCGTCGGGCGTGCAGCCCGGCGTGGGCGATCGCATCCAGTACGCCGCGCTGCTGTTGCAGATCGACCAGGGCGCCGAGTTCGAGGCCGTCAGTACCGAGATGATCCGGCGCGGCGGCATGACGCCGCAGCAGCAGCGCACTTTGGAGGACCTGGTGGTCGGCTATCGCATCAAGCTCGCCGATCGCGCGCGCGAGGGCGGCGATCTGGCCGAGTCCTACCGCCAGCTGCGTGAAGTGGTGGCGCGCTATCCGGCCGAGACGCGAGTGCAGCTGGCGCTGGGCCGGCTGTTCGCCTCGGCCGGCGAGCCCGAGAAGGCCATCGCCATCGCCCGCAGCCAGATCGACCAGGGCGGCGGTCCGAACGAAGTCACCGACGAGCTGCTCTATGCGGGCATCGACTCGGCGCTGGCGGCCCACGACAACGAAAACGCCTTGCGCTGGATCGACGCCGCGGTCAAGCGCGGCACCGACCCGGTAGCCGCGCACAAGGCCGCGGCGCGGCTGGCGGAGAGCCGCGGCCGCAAGGCCGATGCGCTGCGCCACTACCGGGCCGCCGAGGCCCAGGCCCAACCCACCCGCCGCGGCCCGCCGCTGCTGACGATGATCGACCCGGCCACCGGCCGCGGCCAGTCCATCCCCGATCCGGTGAACGAGCTGCTCGGACCCGACGACGCGCCGGTCGGCCCACTGCTGCCGCGCGCCTTGGGTCCCGAGCCGCGACCGCTGCCGGAAGGGATTGCGGCGGCGCAGAAATCCGATGACCGGGCTGGCGGCTTCCGGCTGGATCGCGGTATCGCCGCATCGTCCGATCGTGCGTCCGCAGGCGCGCCTGGCCCCGCCGCGGGCGAGCCGCTGTCGCTGCGCCTGAGCCGCTCGGTGAGCCGCGATCCGGATTCGGACGCGTGGATCGCCGAGTTCGATCCGCAGGCGCTCGGCCCGAGCGATCGGCTGGAAGCGGCCGTCAGCGGCTGGACGTTGGGCGCCCTGATGAGCCGGTCGCGGCAAGGCGAAGGCGGCCTGACCAAGCTGCTCGATCTGGAGTTCGGCGCCGACTGGGTCAGCCCGGAATGGAGCCTCGGCCGGCTCGGCCTGCGCGTGCGTCCGGTGACGCTGGACGGCGGCACCGTGTCGGGCGCCAACCTGCTGCGTTTCGGATCGCTGGCGCTGATCCGCGGCGACGCCGCGAATCAGAAGCAGTCGGACAATGGCGTCGCGCTCGCGCTGGCCTACCAGCTCGGCAGCGTGGTGCTGGACGTCGGCACCACGCCGCTGGGCTTCGCGGTGGAGAACGCGGTCGGCGGGCTGCGCTGGTCGCCGCAGTTCGGCCAGCATTCCTTCACGCTGGACATCGCGCGGCGCGCGATCAACGACAGCTTGTTGTCCTACGCCGGCACCTACGATCCCTTGACCGGCGTCAATTGGGGCGGCGTGACCCGCAACGGCGGGCGGCTGGATTATTCCTACGATCTGGGCGGTTACGGCATCTATCTCAACGGCGGCTACTACGCGCTGGCCGGACGCAATGTCGACGACAACTCCGAGGTCGAGGCCGGCGGAGGCTTCTTCGCGCGTCTGTACAAGACGCAGCGTCAGACCGTCACGGCCGGGTTGAATCTGACGACCTTCTTCTACGACAAGAACCTGCGCTATTTCACCCTGGGCCACGGCGGCTACTTCAGCCCGCAATCCTTCGGTGCGCTGACGGTGCCGGTGTCCTGGGTCTACGGCCGCGGGCCGCTGGCGCTGCGCGCGGACGTGGCGATCGGCACGCAGAGCTTCCGCGAGGACGGCGCACCGCTATTCCCCGGACGCCAGGCCCTGCAGGACGAACTCGGCCGGCTCGCCGCGTCCGAACCCGAGGCCAACCTGCCGCAGGGCTATGGCAACCAGAGCGTGTCCGGCCTCAGCTACAAGGTCGCCGGCGCCGCGCAATACCGGCTCAGCGGGCGGCTGTCCGCGGGCGGGTCCCTGAGTCTCGACAACGCGCGCGACTACGAGGAGTTCGCCCTCACCGCCTACGTGCGCTACTACTTCTCCGGCGTCCAGGGGCTCGCCACCGAGCCCAATCCGCCGCAGTTCTTCGGAGCGCCGCTGCCATGATCCGGATCTTTGCCCTGCTTGCGCTGCTGTTCGCCGCCGGCGTGCACGCGGACGACGGGCCACCGTCGCTGGAGGCGCTGCTCGAATCGGGCAAGATCGATCTGGCGATCGAAAGCCTGGAACAGGAGCTTGGCGACAACCCCTACGACCCGGTGCAGCTCAACAACCTGGCGGTCGCCCGCACGCGCAAGGGCGAGGTCTATACCGCGCTCGATCTGCTCGACCGTGCGGCGCGGCTGGCGCCGAATCGGCCCACCATCGCCGACAACCGCAAGCAGTTGCGCGAATGGCTGGCCGGCAAGGTCGGCGCCAATGCCGACAGCCTGCAGGCGAGCGCACGGCCGATTCCGCCGAGCCTGCCCGACCCGCCAGCGCTGTGGGCGCCGGGCGGGAGGTAGCTCAGGAGCGGAACAAGCGGTGTAACAGGGCCACCTTGTCCTGACGCACCATCAGGTTGTCGTCGAGGATGCCGCCGGTGCCGATGCTGTTGGGCGAGTAGCACCAGTAGAACGCGCTGCGCATGTCCTTGGCCACCAGATAGTCGACTAGCGCGTTCTGCCAGATCTCGTCGAGCTGGCCGCTGGGCCCGGTGCCGTAATAGCCGCCGAACTCGCCGAGCATCACCGTGTAGTCCGAGGTCAGTCGTCCGAACAACTTCTCCCAGTCCGCCGCGAGATTGGCCGGGAAGCGCGGGTCGTCGAACGTCGACTTGGGCGTGGCGTCCGGACCATAGGTGTGCGGGAACAGCACCAGCTTGTCCTCGGGCAGATCGAGTGGCCGGTAGACCTGCGGCTGCAGGTTTTCGCCGAAATTGACCGGCAGGCTGTCGTCCTCGATGCCGTCGTGGTTGAGATGGATGCCCTGTACGAACACCAGCAGCCGGGGATTGGCCGCGAGCACCGCGCGGCCGGCGGTTTCGGCGGCCAGCTTCCAGTCGTACTTCGGATCGTAGTCGGGGGCGTCGACCGATCCCCAGCGCACCGCGCCGTGCGGCTCGTTGTACAGGTCGATGCCCAGCAGATGCGCATTGCCGGCATAGCGCGCGGCGACGAACTGCAGATCGCGCACCCAGTCCGCGGCGGTGTACGCCTGTCGGTTGTAGGTGGGCGCCGTGCCGTCGGCGGCGTAGACCGCGGGGTCGTCGACGAACCACATCGGCTGCAACACGTTCTTGCTCACCGAATGGAAATCCAGCACCACGTACAGGCCCAGGCGATCGGCCTCGGCCATCCACAGGTCGAGCATCTCCAGCGGCGTCTTGCCGATGATGTCGTCGTTGAGCCGCGCGTCGACATTGGTGTCGAGATCCACGCCGATCCGCAGCGGGGAGTACAGGGTTTCGGGCACGAAAGGCAGGCGCACCGCGTTGAAGTCGAGCGCCTTGATCTGCTGGAGCTGCTGCTTGTAGCCGGTCTTGTCGAGCAGCTGCGGAATCAGGATGTCGGAGTTGAATCCGAACAGGTTGATGCCGCGCAAAGGCAGCGCGTTGCCGGCGGGATCGAATACGGTGCCCGACCTGGTGTAGTAGCCAACGTGCGTCGCCCGCTCACCGCCGCCGCCGCCGCAAGCCGTCAGCGCGGCGAGGGCGCCGAGCGCCAGGCAACACAGGACAGCCTTCCGCCACATGCGACCAACCTCTCGGAAAAAACCAGCAGCGCAGCATCGTAGCCCCTGCGCCCTGTGATTTCCGAGGTTTGGCTCCGCTGTCGTGAAATGCTGTCCCGGGCTACAGGGCGGCTTCGGTTCCGGGCATGGCGTCCTGTGGGCGGGACTTCATCGGCTCGCTGGCCAGCTTGGCCTGCGCGCAACCCAGCAACACCGCTGCGACGCCCAGATAGCTCAGCGCCACCAGCGGCGTCTGGCCAAAGCCGATCGCCTCGCTGTGCATGAAGCCGAAGAACGTCAGCACCGAGCCGGTCGCCGCGAACGCTGCCGCTTTCATGAACTCGCGATCGATGATGAAAGCGGCGATGGCGGCCAGAATCAGGCTGACCAGAATCGCGCCGCTGCCGAGAATCGACAGTCCCTGATACAGCACGCCCGTCCCCGCAAGCTTGTCGAGTCCAACCGTCGCCGCATTGGTGCCGGCGGCGCCGAGCGCGTTGTCGATCATCAACTTGCCCCAGCCGGCGACTTGCGGGATCAGCGCCAGAATCACAGCGGGTGCGTGATTCTTCGGCGTCTCCTGGAAGGCCTGCGCGCCGATCAGCATGCCGATGTAGAGCAGGATCGGCGAGATCGCCACCACCGGAATCAGCGCCATCATCACCGCGAGAATGCCGAACCAGGACAGGATGAGCACCATCACGCCGGTGGCCGCGGAATAACCGATGCGGCCGCCGATCGACTTCCAGCCCGGATGGCCGATGTACACCGCGTTGATGAAGGGATTGCCGAGCAGGCAGCCGATGAGGCTCACCACGCCATCCGCCGTGAGCACGCGCGTCGTCGGGTAGTGATCGCCGCCCGCTTCGGCGCTCTCGACGTTGTCCATCGCCTCGACCAGATCGTAGATGCCGAACGGAATCGCGGTGACCAGAATCACGCCGAGGAACTCGAAGCCGCCGAACACATGACCCACTTCCGGTACCGGGAACGAGAACCCGAAGCTGGCGAAAGAAGCCCCCAGCTTCTCCACGCTCATGCCGCCAAAGCTGAAGCCCAGAGCCAGCCCGCCCCAGGCGATCACGGACCCCACCGCGATCGCCACCAGCCCCGCCGGAATCCCCTTGAAGTACCGCACGCCCCCAAACCAGCTCGACAACAGAATCGCGAAGCAGACGATGCCGATCACCGGATCCATGTACATGTCCAGCGCCGGCCGCATCGAGATGAAGGCGATCGACACGCCGGCGAGCGCACCGAGCAGGGCCGCGCGCGGCGTCACCTTCTTGATGTAGGGCGCTACGAAGCCGCCGGCCATCAGCACGAAGCTCTGCACGAACACCCAGGTCAGGCCCGCTTCCCAAC
>CAXTSJ010000020.1:0-53005 GCA_964246995.1 uncultured Hydrocarboniphaga sp. | reverse complement strand
AGTCGATCCAGCGCATCGACACCGAGACCCAGCGCCAGCGCGCTGCCGCCTCGCGCGGTCAGCTGCAGGCGCCGGCGGTGCCCGATGGCCTCACCGAGGGTGGCCTGAAACCGGCGGTCGACAGCATCGCGCAAGTCTCCAACACCGACGGCTGCCTCAACGCCTCGCAGTGCCTGTGGGTGAACGCCGATTTGCCCACGCAGACGGTGGCGCAGGGCCGCACCACGGTGGAAGTCGCGCAGAGCGCCGAGAAGGCGATCCTCACCTGGGAGAGCTTCAACGTCGGCGCCAACACCACGCTGCACATCGACCAGACGCGCGGCACCCAGACCGACGGCAAGAACGACTGGGTGGCGCTCAACCGCGTCAAGCCCGGCGTGCAGCCGTCGGTGGTGCAGGGCGCCATCAAGGCCGAGGGCGCGGTCTACGTCATCAACCAGAACGGCATCCTGTTCGACGCCGGCAGCAGCATCGACACGCATTCCCTGATCGCCTCGACCCTGCCGCTGTACCTGCCCGACGGCTCGCAGAACCTGCGGCAGTCGACGCAGGCCGAGATCGACTACAGCAACCGCCTGTTCCTCACCAGCGGCCCCACATCGCAGAACACCGGCAGCGCGCTGGGCTCGGTGCTGGGCTTGCCGCAACGCACCGCCAACGCGGTGCTGAGCATCGCCGACGAGGATGCGCTCGACGCCGCGTTGCCGGGCGCCATCGAGATCGCCGCCGGCGCCACGCTGTCGGTGAAGGACGACGGCTTCGGCCTGATCGCCGCGCCCAACGTGCGCACCGAGGGCGTGATCCAGGCCACCGACAGCCAGATCAGCGTCGTCGCCGGCATCGGCGTCGAAGTGCAGCGCAGCAGCGCGCCGGGTTCGCGCTACACCGTGGCCTCGTCGGGCCGCGTCACCGACCAGAGCCAGAACGACGCCGACATCACGCCGGTCTTCAGCATCGACAACGACGGCCTGATCAGCTCACGTCGCGGCGGCGTATCGCTGGTGGCCACGCGCATCCAGCAGGACGGCGTCATCGCTGCGACCACCAGCGTCGCGCGCCAGGGTTTCATCGACCTGCAGGCCAAGGACGTCGCCTTCGATCGCATCCGCAACGGCGCGGTGCTGTTTGGCGCCGATTCGCTGACCACGATCCTGCCCGACGACGACAACTCCAAGACCAACTCCTCGGCATCAGCGAACGATCAGTTCAAACCCCTGGGCGTCAGCGTCCGCGGCGGCGCCGTGGTGCTCGACAGCGGCGCGCTGATCGAAGCGCCGGGGCATAGCGTCGACCTGGTGGCGGTGGCCGGCGACGGCCTCACGCTCGACCCCGGCGAAGGCGTCGCCGGGCGTGTCTACATCGCGCCCGGTGCCACCATCGACGTCGCCGGCCTGGCCGACGTGGCGGTGCCGCTGTCGAACGTGCTGATCACGGTGCCGCGCCTGGGTCTCAACGAGCTGGCCGACTCGCCGCTGCAGCGCGACGGCATCCTGTTCCGCTCCAGCATCGTGTTCGACGCGCGCGAGTTCGGCACGCGCGACGACGGCCTGCAGTACGTCGGCACGCCGCTGGCGAACCTGGCGGGCTATGTCGAGAACATTCCGCGCGGCGTGCGCGAACTGCTCACCAACGGCGGCAACATCCGCCTGGTCGGCAACGAGGTCATCGCCGATCAACGCTCCACGCTCAATCTCGCCGGCGGCTATCTGCACTACGGCGACGGGCTCAGCAACGCCACGCGGCTGATCACCGCCTCGGGCAGCATCGTCAGCATCGCCGACGCCGATCCCAACGTGCGCTACATCGGCTTCGCCGGCCGGACCATCGAGGCGCATCCGCGCTGGAACGTCAACCGCACCTTCATCGATCCGGTGCTGTCCGCCGGTGGCAGCACGGTCTATGAACCGCAGGACATCGCCGGCGGCCGTGGCGGCACGCTCGACGTGTTCGGCCAGAGCACCAGCCTGATCGCCGCCGATGTCGACGCGCACGCGGTGTCGGGCACGCGCCAGGTGGCCGGCGGCCGGCCCACCATCGGTGGCACCCTGCAGTTCGGCGGCAACTTCGCGTCGCAGATTCCACTGGAACTCAACACCGCGATCGCCGGGCCCAGCTACGCGATCGTCAACACCCTGAATCCGGCGCTGCTGCTGGGGGTCAACGCCACTTCGGATCCGATCGAACGCTTCGATCCGGCCGACACCGCCGATCCCGGCTGGTGGACGCCAGTTTCCGCCTCGATGGTCAGCGAGTCCGGCGCCAGCGTGCTCCGGGTGATCGGCGATCTGCCGGCAAGCGCGGTCCCGCGCGGCGGCGAAGTCCGCGTGGTCGACGGCGCCGCCGTGAGCGTTGCGCCCGGCGGCAACGCCACCGGTGACAACGGCGTCGCCATCAGCGGCGCGCTCATCGAACTGTCGGGCTCGCGCGTCGCCATCGACGGCCAGCTGACCGCGCCCGCCGGGCGCATCAGCGTCACCGCCACCGGTCGCACCTTCTTCGAAGGCACCACCACCGAGGAAGAAGGCCCGGTGCCTGGCGACATCACCGTCAGCGGCGACAGCCGCCTGAGCGTGCGCGGCCAGTTCGTCAACGACAACGGCCTGGGCCGGGATCGCAGCACCGGCGGCGCCTACATCAACGGCGGATCGATCGCGCTCAGCACCTTGCAATCGTCGTTCGTGACCGACCCCGGTTCGCCGCCGGTGGAGCCCAGCGAAGACGATCCCGACGGCGATCCCGGGGTGCCGGCCTTCACGGCCAATCTCACCGGCGCCATCCTGCTCGACCCTGGCAGCGTGCTCGACGTGGTCAGCGGCGCGCGCATCGCGCCCAATGGCCGCCTGCAGCGCACCAGCGACGGCGTCGCCCGCGGTAGCGGCGGATCGATCGCGCTCAGCACCTACGTCGTCAACGGCACGCCCTTCGGCCGCAATGCCAACGTGCCGACACCCAGCGAACTGCTTGACGGCACCGGCCGCGTCGAGATCGGCGGGCAGCTCGAGGGCTTCGGCTTCGAGCGTGGCGGACGCCTGGCGATCCGCGCGCCGGGCATCCTCATCGACGGCGGCAGCGGTAGCGACGAGCGCGGCTTCCTCAGCCTGGACCCGGCGGTGTTCAGCGACAACGGTTTTTCGCAGTTCCGCCTCGACGCCGTGTTCGACGCCGAAGTGGCGGCGGGGATGGCGGTCGATGTCGGCCAGCGCAATTTCATCGCCGCCGCAGGCGCCGACGACGAGTCGCTCCCGCTCGCGCGGCTGGCCACCGGCAGCGATCTCACCGACGCGCGCTTCAACGACCTGCTGCGCATCGGCCGGCTCGACGATCTGCATCGGCGCGGCGTGCGCTTCGAGCTGTACTCGGGCGATTACCTGAACTGGCGCGGCGGCGAGAGCGGCGGCCAGATCGTGCCGCCGGACCTGAGCGATCCGGATCTCTATCCCTCGCCGGTTTTCGGCACCACCCTGGTGGGCAGCGGCGCGCGCGTCAGCGCCGATGCGCGCTCGACCATCGTGCTCGGATCGCACAACCAGGTGATCCTGCTCGGCGAGATCGTCACCCACGGCGGCGACGTCACCCTGACCGCCGATACCGCGCAGGGCGGCTATCTCAACAATCCCGGCGTCATCGTCAATCCCTACACCTCCGATACCAAGGGCGTGCTGCTGGGCGCGGAGAGCCGGATCGACGTGTCGGGCACCGCGCTGTTCGACACCACCTCGGTGCCGGCAGGCACCAGCGACATCCCCATCGGCGATGTCATCAGCGGCGGCAGCGTCACGCTTACCGCCGACACCGGTTATGTGGCCGCGCTCAACTGCGCCGACACCGATGACTGCGCCGGCAGCAGCGTGCCGGTCGCGGGCGCCAACAAGGCAGGCGGCCCGGTACCGAAATTCGGCGACAACACCGGCGGCAGCGGCGGCGGCACCGGCACCGGCGACAACGAGGAGGACGAGGCGGCGCGCCTGGCGCAGGGTGCGACCATCGACTTGTCCGGCGCCAGCGGCTTCGTCGGCATTCTCGCGCCGTGTCCGCGGATCGAGGAGGCGACGCAGCTCTTCAGCGATGCCGGCCGGCTGCGCATCGGCGCCGGCTCCGGGCTTTATTTCAACGGCATCATCAAGGCGCACGCCCAGGGTGGCGCCCAGGGCGGGTCGCTGACGATCACGCCGCTCAATCCATTGCAGACGCCGGAGAACGGCTACGAGGGCGCCACGCGCCTGGTGCTCGCCGCCACCACCGACCCGGCGCTGACGCGCGATCGTAACGGCGTGCCGCTGACGACAAATCCGGTGCCGCAGCTGTTCGTCGATTTCCTCAATCCGCCGGAAGTCGACAAGGACATGCCGCCGGCCGCGCCGGCGGCGCCCACCGGCGTGCTGTACTTCGGTGCCGACGTTCTCACCGACATTCGCGATGCGTCCAAGCAGGATTCGGGGATCGCCAGCCTGATCCTCGGCAGCGATCCGGCCCTGAGCAAGCAGCCGGTGCCGATCGACATCACCCAGTCACTCGACATCCAGCTCGGCCGCGAGCTGCAGATCAACACCCTGCTGCTGAGCGCGCGCCCGCAGGTGCCGGTGCCGCCCGACACCGGCAACATCAAGCCGATCGAAGTGAGCCTGGCCGCGCCCTACGTGGCGATCCACGGTTATAGCGAAGACATCGGCGTCTACAACGACTTCGAAGACAGCGTCGCTTTCGGCGCGCAGGCCGAGGTGCGCCAGCCGCTGTCCACGCTCAGCGTCGACGCGCGCATCCTGGATCTGGGCGGCCAGATGCAGATCGAGAACTTCAAGGACGTGGCCTTCACCGGGCGCGACGAAATCCGCTTCCTGACGCCCGCGCAATACAGCAGCTTCCGCGTCAGCAGCGGCGAATACGTCACCTTGCCCGGCGCGCTGCTGGTGGGCGGCAATCTCGACCTCGCGGGCGGGCGCATCTATCCGGCCACGGGCCAGACGCAGATCCTGATCGCCGACAACCACCTGCGGCGCAGCGATCTGGAGCTGTTCATCCGCCCCACCGTCAAGGACGAGGACGGCGAGCCGCTGAGCACCCTGCAGACGATCTATGAGGCCTCGACCGCAAGGATCCGCTTCTTGAGCGTCGGCAGCGCCGCCGACGCCGGCAAGCCGCTGTCGGTGGGCGGACGGCTGATCGTCAGCGCGGCCGACATCGAGCAGAACGGCGCGCTCTACGCGCCCGGCGGACAGATCCAGCTCGGCATCGCCAGCGACGAGATTCTCGAAGGCGTCAATGCCGACAGCGAAGTCTTCAACTACGACCTGCTGCCTTACTTCCGCTCGGCGCTGCCTTCGGTGCGGCTCGACGCGGCATATCACTACGCGGAGAACCCCGCCGCGGACGACCCCGCCGCTCGACGCTACGCGGAGCTGGCCAATGCGGACCCGGTCAACACCGCGCAGACCGTCCAGTACGACGGCCCGGTGACCACCCAGGTCGGGCTCGAGACGATCACCCGCAGCGTCAGCTTCGGCGAGAACAGCATCACTTCGGTGTCGCTCGACGGCCTGACCCTGCCTTACGGCCGCACCGTCGACGGCCTGAACCTGATCTACAACGGCAGCGGCGACAACAAGGCCGTGGTCGCCGATCTGCGGCAGTCGCCCGACAAGCGCGTGGGCGCGGTGGGCGCCAGCGTGCAGATCGACGGCAAGGCCACGATCGACATCCGCGGTGGCGGCGATCTGATCGCCTCGGAGTTCGTCGCCGGCACCGGCGGCAGCCGCGACGTGCTGTCGACCACCAACATCTCCTTCGCCGGCGGCACCGAGAGCCTGGTGCCGCAATATGCCGACGGCCGCGACGTCTACGCGATCCTGCCGGGCTATTCGGGCGTCGCGCCCTACGACCCGGAGTTCACCCGCCGCGATCCCGACGGCGCCTTCACCGGCACGCAGATTTCCGCTACCGAATCGACACGCGCGCCCCTGGTTGGCCGCGCGGTGTATCTGAGCGGCGTTCCCGGCCTGGCCGCCGGCGTCTACACGCTGCTGCCCGGTGCCTACGCCACGCTGCCCGGCGCCTATCGCCTGGTGCAGGACACGCGCCCGGGCGCGCAGGACGTGATCGCCACGACCACCAACCAGACGCTGATCGACGGCACGCTGCAGATCGCCGGCCAGTACGTCGACCAGTTGACCGGCGCGCGCAGCACGCACGCGACCACCTTCCTGGTACAGCCGCGCGCGGTATGGACGCGCTCGTCGCAGTACGACTTCGTCAGCCTCAACGATTACTTCAACAGCGTCGAAGCGGCCAGCAACCGCGCGCTGCGCGCACCGGGCGACGGCGGCACGCTGGCGCTGTCCGCGCTGACCCGGCTCACCCTCGACGGTGATATCCGGGCCGCGGCGCCTCGCGGCTTCAACGGGCCGGAACTGCAGCTGTCGGCACCGCGCCTGGAGATCACCGACGGCGGCACGCCCGCCTCCGGCTTCCTGTCGATCGACGCGGCGCGTCTCAATGCCCTGGGCGCCAGCCGCCTGGTGCTCGGCGCGGTCACCGGCAACAGCGACGACGGCGTCGAGGAGTTCTATGTGGGCGCCGACAACGTGGTCATCGCCAACAGCGCGGCGACACCGCTGCGCGCCGGCGAGATCATCCTGGTCGCCGGCGGCGAGCAGAACGGCGACGGCGTGGTGCTTCGGCAGAACGCGCAGCTCGTCGCCACCGGTACCGCGACCGGCCGTACCAGCCCGGCGATCTCCATCGGCGGCGAAGGCACGCGCCAGCACCTGGTCGTCAGTCCAGACGCGGACGATCGGGGCGCCCTGATCGACGCCGACGAGCCGGACCTGGTCAACATCGCCGGCGACGGCGGCCTGCTGCAGGTGTCGGTTAACCGGCCCAACACGCCGCAGCGGCTGATCGTCACCGGCATCGACGGCGTCGACGGCATCGCCAACGGCCGCGTGACCATCGGCGACGGCGCGCAGCTTTCGGGCGCCGGTTCCATCGGCCTGGATGCCACCGGCGGCGTCATCGTCGCGCCGTCGGCGCGGATCACCACCGATGCGTTCTCGGTCAGCACCCGCGGCATCACGGTGGCCGATCGCGACAACGCCGCGGGCAACGGCGATCTGCTGATCGGCCCGGGCCTGCGTGTGCAACTCGCGCGCATCAACGAGATCTATCTGCTGGGCAGTGAAGGCATCGCTTTCACTGGCGACGCCACACTGCGCTCGCGCCGTCTGCTGGAGCTGCTCACCAGCGAACTCATCAGCGACGGCGGCGCGACCACGCTCGAGTCCGAGCGCGTGGTGCTCAGCAACCTGCTCGGCGGCTTCGGCTATGGCGCCGGCGGTGACGGGCGGCTGGCGATCAACGCGACGCAGATCGATCTGCTGGGCGATCGCAGCACGCCCGGCGCGACGTTCGGCTTCGACGGTTTCGATCGCGTCGAGCTGCGCGCCGGCGGCGCGGTGATCGCCGCCGGCAAGGGCCAACTGGCTTTTGGCGGCGCCGACTTGCTCATCGAAACTCCGCTGGTCGCCGCCGCGGCTGGCGCCGACCTGTCGCTGGACGGCATCACGCAGCTTGGGGCTTTCGGTGCCGGCGCGGCGACGCCCGCGGTTGCCGACTTCGAAGGTCTTGGCGGCAGTCTGTCGGTGCAGGCCGCGAGCATCGACTGGAACACCGTCGCCCGCACCCGTGCCGGCAGCATCCGCTTCGATGCCGGCGGCGACGTCCGGCTCGGCGCCGACGCGGCCCTGGACGCCAGCGGCGCGGTCTTCACCGCCTACGACCGGCAGCTCGCGCTGTCCGCCGGCGGCATCGATCTGCATTCGGCGCTGGGCGATGTGCAGCTCGCCGCCGGGTCGGAACTCGCGGTATCCGCCGGAGCCGCCGGCGGTGATGCGGGGCGCATCGCGCTGCGCAGCGACAGCGCCGCGGTGGTGATCGACGGCGATTTGCGCGGCAGCCGAGTCGGCACTGGGGACGGCGCTCAGCTGGCGGTGGATTCACGCGACGCGCTGGATCTGAACCGCCTGGCCGACATCGTCAGCCGCGGCGGCATCGACGGCAGCGTCGCTCTGCGCAGCGGCGCCGGCGATCTGCAGCTGAGTTCCGGACGCACCCTGTCGGCTGACGCGCTGCATGTGGTCGCCGACGGCGGCAGCGTCGCCATCGACGGCCGGCTCGATGCCGCCGGCGCAACGGGCGGCGACATCGCGCTGTACGGTCGTCGCGGCGTCGCCATCGGCGGCAGCCTGCTGGCGAACGCCGAAGTCGCCGGTGCATCCGGCGGCCATATCGCCATCGGCACCGGCGCCGCGGAGAGTACGGCCACCGACGCCACCTACGGTTATCGCGCCGTGTCGGCCATCGAGGCCGGCCGCATCGACATCCGCGACGGTGCGCTGCTCGACGTCAGTGGCCATGACGGCGGGATCACGCTGCGCGCGCCGGTGCTGGCGGACCATCGCGTGCCGGTAACGGTGGCCGGCGGCGCGACGATCCGCGGCGCGGCCAGCCCGGAGCTGGAGATCGTCGCGCGCTGGGACGCCGGTGATGCGAGCAGCGGTGCCCAGCACTTCAGCGGCGTCATCGATCCCTCGGGCAGCCTCGATGGCTCGCCTGCCAGCGACAGCGCGCGCTTCATCACCGAGACGCTTGCCGGCTATGTGCGCACGCCAGGCTGGCAGATCGACGCCGCGCTCGGCCAGGCCGCGGGCTGGGCGCGTCGCGCCGGCGTCGAGCTGAGCAGCGACAGCGACATCCGCGTCGCCAGCGACTGGAATCTGGCGGCAGGCAATCTCGACGCCGCCGGCCATCCGGTATTGAGTTTCCGCACCAACGGTCTGGCGCCGGCGATCAGCCTGCGCGCCGGCGGCGACGTGCTGGTCGCCGCGTCGATCAGCGACGGCTTCTTTCAGACCGTCAATCCCTTCAATCCGCTGGCCCCGACCACCGATGTCGACAACTCGCTGGCGCCGGTGGCCACCGCCGGCAACCCGCTGCCGCTGGCGACGGCCTCGCTGCTCGGGCTGCAGAACGGCAAGCCTTATGACTCGTCGTCGCTGCGCATCGTCGCCGGCGCCGATACCGGCAGCGCCGACCCGCTGGCGCTGGCGGCGCTGGCCGTCGGCAACCGCGGCAGCGTGGTGCTCAGTGGCCACCAGAGCGCGGTGTCCAACGCGCCTGGCAACGAAGGCCGGCTGCTGCTGACGCCGACGATGATCCGCACCGGCGTCGGCAGCATCGACGTGGTGGCGGCGCAGGACATCCGCATCACCGATGTCGACGCGCCCGGCGTGATCGTCGCGGCGGGCCACGCCGGCATCGCCGGCGTGGTGCGACCAAATCAGACCGCGCTGCAGCCGGTCACCGATGGCAAGGCGCCGGTGCTGGACACCGGCAACGTGCAGCCGCGCGATGCTGGCGACATCCGCCTGTCGGCGGGCCGCGACATCGTCTCGATCGCCTCGGTCACCGACGGCGACGGCTCGCGCACCGGCGTCGCCGGCACCGACCTGACGCAGTTCTGGTGGCCGTGGATGCAGGCGTCTTGCGTCACCACGGTCGTCGCCTGCGGTCCGCAGGATTCGGCGTCGATCAACTTCGGCATGTTCGACCAGGGCGTGCTCAGCAGTGGCGGCGATGTCCGCCTGGAGGCCGGCCGCGACTTGCGCCAGGTGTCAGTGTCGATGCCCACCACCTGGACCCGCGCCGATGGCGTGCGCCAGAACGCCATCGGCGGTGGTGGCGTGCTCGACGTGCGCGCCGGCGGCGACATCAACGGCGGTTCGTACTTCGTGTCGACCGGCGAAGGATCGCTGCGCGCGCTCGGCGCGATCGCCGGCCCGATCCTGGCGCTCCAGGACGCGCGCCTGTCGGCGGAAGCGGCGCAGGGGCTCAGCGTTGGCGGCGCCTTCAACCCGTCCTATCTGTTCACCGATTTCGATTCCAATGCCTACAGCGCGGCTTCGGCCGTGCGTCTGGTCACCGCCGCCGGCGACGCCAACTTCGGTGCGGCGGCGGTGCTGCCGGGCAGTCGGTATGGCTTCGTCCCGGGCGTTTCGGTGAGCGCGGTGCAGACCGGCGTGCCTTTCGTGCTGCCGGCGCATCTGTCGATCGCCGCGGCCAGCGGCACGCTGACCCTGAGCCGTGGCGGCGAGCTGTTCCCGTCCGCCGACGGCCAGCTCGAACTGCTGGCGCAGGGGTCGATCAATCTGCAGGGCGCCAGCAACAGCGGCGAGCGCCTGGGGCTGATCGACGCGGTGGCGAGCAGCTTGCCCTCGATCGACAATCCGCTGACGCCGTCGCAGGTGCCGGCGGCGGGCAGCTACATCGACGGCGCGTCCGCCAACTTCCTGCTGCGCGACCCGGCGCTGCTGCACGCCCATGATGTCGAGCCGGTGCGGATCTACAGCGTCGGCGGCAGCCTGCTCAACGGCTATCAGCCGCTGAATCTTGCGACCGCCGCCGATCCGGACGCGGTGCCGGAATACGTCAGCAGCGGCATCAACGGCCTGCGTCTGCTGATCGACAAGCCGGCGTCGCTGCGCGCCGGGCTGGACATCGTCAACCTTTATTTCTCCGGCCAGAACTTCTACGCCAGCGACGTCACTACCATCGCCGCCAGCCGCGACATCCTCGACCCGGTGTTGCAGCCGACGCGCTTCGTGCCACTGATCGAACTCGGCGGCCCGGGCACGCTCGCGGTATCCGCCGGACGCAATCTCGGGCCGATCACGGCGGCGGACGATGTCCGCGACGCCGGCTATCTCAACAAGGGCAACGAGCAGTTCCCCGGCATCCGCACCATCGGCAACAACAACAATCTGTATCTGGATCGCAGCGGCGCCGGCATCTCGGTCGCCTTCGGTGTCGGGCCTGGTATCAACCTCGACGAGTTCGCCGAGACCTACATCAACCCGGCGGTGAACCACGATCCGCTCGATCGCAGCGACGCGCTCGGCACGCCGGATTATTCGGCGCAGCTGGTGGCCTATGTGCGCCAGCAGCTCACCGACGCGCAGCGACGCGACGGCACCGATCGCAGTTCGCAGATCGCGGCGCTGGACCCGGCGCGGGCCTGGCAGGTGTTCGGCGGCCTGCCGATTGCGCAGCGCCAGAAGTTCGTCGGCACGGTGTTCCTGGACGTGCTCAATCAGGTCGGCCTGGACTACAACCAGGTCGAGCGCAACGTGGTCGATCGCGCGCATCCGGGCGGCGTGCAGTACACCGCCGACAACATCCGCTTCGCCGGCCAGTACGGGCGCGGCTTCCAGGCGATTGAAAGCCTGTTCCCGTCCGACCAGGGCTATACCCAGAACGCGCTCGACGGTTCGCGCAACGGCGCGCTGATCAGCCGCAGCACCGGCAACCTGGACATCCGCGGGTCGACCATCCAGACCCGCTTCGGCGGCGACATCGATATCCTCGGCCCCGGCGGCTCGGTGCTGATCGGCAGCAGCAGCGCGCCGCCGTTTACCGCCGAGACCAGCAACACCGCGGCGGTCGGGCCCAGCTCGCAGGGCATCCTGGCGCTGCAGACCGGCGCCGTGCGGCTGTTCGCCGACCAGAGCATCCAGCTCGCGCAGAGCCGCGTGTTCACACTGCAAGGCGGCGAGTTGCTGATCTGGAGCAGCAACGGCGACGTCAACGCTGGCAAGGGCGCCAAGACCAGTTCGGAAGTGCCGCCGCTCACTTTCAGTTGCGACGACGATCTGTTCTGCGTGGTCAACACCCAGAGCCAGGTCAGCGGTGCCGGCATCGCGGCCCTGCAGACCGACCCGAGCAAGCCGCCGGGGTCCGCCAACCTGATCGCGCCGGTAGGCACGGTGGACGCAGGCGACGCTGGCATCCGCGTGTCGGGCAGCCTCAACGTCGCCGCCTTCCAGGTCGCCAACGCCGACAACATCGCGGTCGGCGGCGAGTCGGTCGGCGTGCCCACGGGGGCGACCGATACCGCGGCGGTGTCGGTGGCCAACTCGGTCGCCGCGGCGGTGTCATCGGCGGCCGACCAGGCAGCCAGCAACCAGACCAAGCGCGAAGGCGAGCTGGAGCTTTTCGTCGAAATCCTCACGCCGGCCAGCAAGGCGGAATGCGATCCGAAGAAACCCGCCGATTGCTTGTAGGGGCCGCAGCTCGCGTCTTCGTTCTGCCACGTCCGTGCAACACAGCCCTTCTACACTTCTCGCAATAGGTCCGGAGGGGACCTTTCATTGGGGGCGTCATCGTGTCGACGGGCTTGAGACAGTGCTTGGGCGCAGGCTTGCTGGCGGCCGCGCCGCTGTTCGGCATCGCGATTGCGCATGCGGCCGACATCGAGACCTCGGGCGTGCTCACCAATGACACGCGCACCTTCGCCGGCCGCGAGTTCTACGACGCTTTCGTCGTCGCCTGGCAGGGGCTCGATCCCGACGGCCGCTACTCGCTGGTGATCAACGAGAAGCCCGCTGCCCGCACCGGCGCGCTGATGACCGTCAGCTACGACGGCAGCACCGTGTTCCAGCGCTTCATCGGCTTCAACGGCCGCATCGCGCGCACCGCGGCGGTGGATGCTTCGCAGCGGATCTACAGCCTGGTCGCCACCAGCGAACTGGACCGGCAGTTCGGCGCGTCCGAACTGGCCGGCGATGGCCTTCACTGATTTTTTATCCTCAAGAAATGAACCTGCACAAGAGTCTCTCGATCGGCCTGTTGCTGACACTGCTCGGCCTCGCGCATATGGGCGCCGCGCTGGCATCGCCGCTGGTCTATGTGCCGGTCAACCCGAGCTTCGGCGGCAACCCGCTCAATGGCTCGACCCTGCTCGGCGAGGCGCAGGCGCAAAACGACTACAAGGCGCCGGTCAACCAGCGCACCCCGGCCGAGCGCCTAGAAGCTTTCGAGCAGGCGCTGCAGAACGCGGTGCTGAGCCGCGTGCAGTCCGCGGCGATCCGCCAGATCGTCAACATCGACGGTGGCCTGATCCCCGGCACCGTGGAGACGACCGACTTCATCATCACCGTTTCTCAAGTCACCAACGGCAGAGTCACGATCACGACCACCGACAAGACAACCGGTCAGGAAAGCTCTTTCGAGATTCTCCAGAGCTCTGACTTTTAACCGAACCCCCGGCGGCACCTTTCCCCTTTAGCGCTTCAGCTTTACTAGGAGTCCAAGTCCATGTTCAAGAAACATTCCATCGCGATCGTGATCGGAGCGATGTTCGTCGCCCCGGTCGCGTTCGCAGATGACACCTCGACCGAGGGCGTCATATATCAGGCGGATCAGACCGGGAATACCGCGTCGATCAACCAGATCGTCACCGAGGGCGTACCGCAGGCCGCGGCGATCATCCAGGCCGACCTCAATGCCAACGGCACCACCGAGAACAACAATTTCGCAGCGGTTCTCCAGGGTGTCGGCAGCGGCGACGGCGGCGTGACGATCGAACCCGATGGCACCACCGCGTCCAACGCGGCGACCGATGGCGCGGCCGCAGTGACCGGCGCCGCGGAAGTCCTTCCGCCGTTGATCAGCAGCCTGGCCGATTACACCGACGGCCGCACCGGCGCTGCGCCCTACGAGTTCCTGTTCCAGGGCGTTGATTCCAACAACTACGGCGTGGTCTACCAGGATCACCAGCAGCTGTCGCAGGCGCTGGTCGTGCAGTCCCGCAGCGACGAGGCCGACGCGATCATCCCCAACCAGGCCTCGCTGGTCAGCGCCGACATCGCCGCCAACGACGGTGCGCCGACGCTTGATGGCACCGTGGTCGCCACCTTGCAGAATCCGGCCACGGGCAACGACACTGTCGTGACCTACAGCGGCGGCGAACTGCTGGTGAACTTCGACGGCGCCAACGACCTCTCCCTGGGCGGCGACGCCTATGTCGAGCCGGACAACGTCAGCGGCAACGTCGCTTTCGTGACCCAGGGCGCGCCCTTGACCTTCACCCCGATCAACCCGGGCACCGAGCCCGCTGATGGTCTTGAAGACGCCTTCCTCGGCGGCGACGATGCGCTCAACAAGGCTTTGGTGATCCAGGCGGCGACCAACTCCTACGCCTTCATCGGCCAGCAGGGCCAGCGCAACAACTCGATCATCGTCCAGAACAACGATGCCGATGGCCAGAACGTTGCCGAGTCCTTCCAGTACACCGACCCCGATGGCGAGGTCGTGACCGACAGCTACTCGCTGATCGCGCAGTCCGGCAACTTCAACATCGCGCAGGTCTATCAGACGGGTGTGGAAGACACGTTCAATTCCTCGTACGTGTTCCAGCTCGGCGACGGCAACATCGCCAATGTCGACCAGTTCGGTCAGCAGGCCATCGCCTTCGTCTACCAGAGCAACACCGGCGAGGGTGCCGACTTCGGCACCGGCAACTTCGCGAGCATCTACCAGCACATCTCACCGTTGTAATTGCAATCTGCTGTTGGCTCGCGCAAGCGACCTGCTTCAACCATCAAACCTCCCCAGCGCAAGCCGGGGAGGTTTCTCTGTCTATCCAAACATGAAACGACTCGCCACTTTTCTGACCCTTCTGCTGCTCGGCGCAAGCAGTGGCTGCGCCTATCTGAGCAAAGAGCCGGAAGGCACCAAGTTCGCGGCCGATATTTCGCCGCGGACGCAGAAGACCGACGAGTTGCGCCAGCTGCCGCAGCCCAAGGGGCCGGTGAGCGTGGCAGTCTACAGCTTTCGCGACCAGACCGGGCAGTACAAGCAGGCGCCGGACAGTTCGTTCTCCACCGCGGTGTCGCAGGGTGGCGCCTCGTATCTGGTGAAGGCCTTGAGCGAATCCGGCTGGTTCACGCCGGTGGAGCGCGAAGGCCTCAACGATCTGCTCACCGAGCGCAAGATTCTCAAATCGGGTGAAGCCGGCGGGTCCAACGCGCCGGCCTTGCCGACGCTGATCCCGGCCAACCTGATCATCCAGGGCGCGGTGGTGGGTTACGACTTCAACGTCACCACCGGCGGCGTCGGCTTCAAATACCTGGGCATCTCGGCTTCGCATCAGTACCGCAAGGATCAGGTGACGGTGAACCTGCGCGCCGTCGACACCAACAGCGGCCGCGTGCTGCACAGCGTCAGCACCACCAAGACCATCTATTCGAGCCTGGTGCAGCCGGGCGTCTACAAGTTCGTCGCTTACAAGGAGCTGCTGGAAGCCGAGGTCGGCTACACCAGCAACGAGCCGGTGCAGATGGCGATCCAGGAGGCGATCGAGGCGGCGGTGATCGCCCTGGTGGTCGACGGCATCATGAAAAAATCCTGGGTGCTGGCGCATGCCGAAGACATCCAGAACCCGCTGATCCAGAGCGTCTACGCCAAGCTCAGCAACCGCGAGATGGCGTTGGCGCAAAGCCCCAAGGACAAGCCGGCGCGCGGCGCGCAGGACCCGCTTGATTTCCTCGGCACCGACTCCGATCTGCCCTTGCGGCTGCCGGCCAACGACCGGCTCGACGCGCTGCCCGCGCGCCGCGCCGCGGTGGCCGCGCCCGCGACCGCGGACGAGGCGATCGACGCCATCGTGCAGTCCAAAGCCGGGCCATCGAAGACGCCGCGCAAGCCGGCGACCGATAGCTTTATTGACACAGGACGCGACTAGGCTGACTCGGTCCATCACCGGAGCGGAATATGCGCCCCATCAACCGCACGCTGCTGTCGATTCCGCTCTTGTTGTTGTTCGTCGCCGCCGCGCATGCCGATCCGGTGGCCGACATCGTCAGCGCGCGCCAGGCTTTCATCGACGGCGGCCCGGTGATCGTCGACACGCCCGAGCCGCAGGATCTGGAAAGCTATCTGCTGGCACTGCCCGGCAATTCGAGCATCGTGCTGGTCGAACAGATCGAAGGCACCGGCAACCGCGCGGAGCTGCGGCAAGAAGACGGCGAGGCCGACATCGCCGCGGTGTTCCAGGGTTTCGGCGACGACAACCAGGCGCAGATCACCCAGACCGGCGCCGGCAACTTCGTCGTGCTCTCGCAAACTGGCAGCAACAACCAGGCGCCGCTGGAACAGCTGGGCAACGACAACATCGCGCGGCTCACCCAGGTCGGCAGTTTCAACCGCGCCGAAGTCAACCAGTACAACAACGGCAACGTGCTCGATCTGCAGCAGACCGACCTTTACAACAACGCGCTGGTGAACCAGTACGGCGGCACCGTGCTCGACATCACCCAGACCAATCCGGGCGGATCGGCGGCGGCGGTTAACGACCTGTCGGTGTCGGCCGTCGTCGAAGCCGGCTACGCCTCTAACTTCGGCCCGATCCAGCTCAACGGCCCGGGGCAGACCGCGGTGAACCTGTGCACCGGTGGCGCCGGGTTTTGCACGCAACCTTAGAACAACAACCCCCTCATCCGGCGCTGGCGCGCCACCTTCTCCCGGAGGGAGAAGGGACAACCGGAACGCGCGACATGGCTGAATTATTGAAACCCAGCATTTCTTTTTTTGCTCTTGCGTCGACGTTGCTGCTGAGCGCCTGCGGCGGTGGTGGTGGTGGAGGTGGCACGGGTGGTGGTGGCGGCGACGATACCGTCGGCCCGCTGGCAACGCGCACCGACGCACTGCGTGCGGCGAGCGTCGCGTTGGGGGTCTATGAGGCCTTCGATCCCAACGCCAACGACCTGCTGCCGTTCGCCGACCCGCTGTTCGCCGCCAAGCGCGCGCGTACCGCGCATGCCACTGTGGTCAGAAGCAAGGCGGCGGAGCAGTCCGATTGCTTCATCAGCGGCAAACGCTTTGATGAAGAACTCGGCAACGTGCGCCGCTTTGGACTGTTCGATGACATCGCGGTGGACAACGCCTACACCGTCACCACGTTCTTCGCCTGCAAGGACACTTTCGATGCCGACAGCGGTTCGGTCGGCGTCGCCACCTTCGACGGCGCGCTGGAAACCGGCGGCGGTCGCGACGACGAGGAATCGGACGACTACACCTACTTCCTGCTCGGCAAGTCGGGTGATGCGACCCAGAATTACCACGTGGTATTCGAGCAGCAGGACGACAACGAGCAGGTCGTCGAAACCGACACCTATGACGCGGCCGGCCTGATCGAGAACGGCAGCTTCACCGACCGCATCGAAAGCCGCATCAGCCGCCTCGTCCTGCGTTACACGCAAAAGATCGGCAGTGCCGCGGCGACGACGTTCCAGGCCACTCTGGCGCCGGATTCGGCACCGCTGAAGCTGGTGCGCCGCGACGACGGCGGGCAGACGATCGACGGCCGCATCGTGTTCTCCTCGCCCAACCCGTCCTGCGTCGGCGGATCAATCGACGTCAGCACGCCGACACCGCTCAAAGGCGATGCGTCGATCACCGAGGGTGTGCTGATGCTTGCGTCTGGCAACAGCACGGCGCGCCTGGCCTTCACCGCCAGCGGCGACGTCGATGTCACTCTCGGCAACCGCGCGGCAGAGCGCGTGACGGCGGCGGAGTTCCAGGCGCTGCTGGACAACAACGGCTGCTGATCGTCGATACCGGCATGGGTAGGTTGGGGTGAGCGAAGCGAACCCCACCAGCGGCTCTAGCTTTTCTCTCCGACGATCATCCACGCGCCGCCGAGGTTGCGCAGCTCCAGCGTCTTGTCGCCGCTGGTGGTGGACTGATCGGCCTGCAGGTTCTGCCGAAAGCTCACCTGCGCGTGGTCGGAACTGATCATCGTCAGGCGCACTTTGTCGAGCGACAGCTTGATGTGCTGCGCCGCAGTGATGCTGTTGCGACGCTCTGCCAGCCACTGCTCGCGTGACTTCTTGCCCGGCGGATCGAAATCCTTGGCGTAGAAGCTCAAGTGTCGGTCGGCGTCGCGCTGCGACCAGGCGTCGGCCCAGGCCTGGATGGTGTCGGCGACACCGCGCTTGGCAACGGCGGCATCGGTCTCGGAACCCGCGGCCGCCGTGATCAGCGCCGCGTCCGGCGTTGGCGACGCAGCCGCCGCGGCCGGCACGGGCACCACGGCGAGCGCAGGCGAGCCGGTCTCCGGCAGCCGCTTCACGGACACCACGTCGGCCTGCGCAAGCGCCGCCAGTGCCGCGGGCTCGGGCGTATTGACCGCGGCTGGCGGCACCGGTGTGGGCGCTTCGAGAGGAGCGGTTTCGAGCGGCCGCGTGACGATCGGCTCGAAAGGCGGCGGGGGAGCGACGCTAACGCCGGTGTTCGCGGAGGCTGGGACTGCGGCCACAGCGGCGCCGCGCTTCGCCTCTGCCGTCTGCACGTTCTTCAGCAGGATCAGCTTGAGCTGCGCCTCGGTGTTGGCGGGGTCGCGGTTGACGATGTTCTGGTAGGCCTGGGTGGCCAGCGCCACGTCGATGTCGGCCAGATTGAGTTGCGCGGCGGTGTACTGCGGATTCTTTGCCAGCGCGATTTCGAAGGCGCTGCGCGCCTTGGCGTAGTCGCCATTGCCGGCGAGCAGCACGCCGAGGTTGTTGTAAGGCTCGGGGAACTGGGGGACATCGCGGATCAGCTCGGAGAAGGCGCGGATCGCGTCGGCGTTGCGCCCCAGTCTGGACAGCGCGATGCCGCGCGCGAAACGTGCCTCGGCGTCCTTGGGACTGGTCGCCAGATAAGTGTCGAGCTGCACCAGCGCGATGCCGGCATCGCCGCTGGCGATCAGCTGCCGCGCTTCCTGCGGCACGCTTACGGCGCTGGCGGCCGAGGTCAGAACGAGGCCGGTCGCGAGCAGGAGAAGCTTGGCTTTCATTGAGATGATCTGACGAGAGGGAAGGGCGGTAAGGCATCTGCCGCGGCGGATCCGGCCCTCTGCGGAGCCGATCTCTGCCATCAATCTGTCATGGTATCGTCGGCTTGTTTCAGGACCGTGTCGCCTGCCTGGCGCTGTTGCTTGGGACGCGGTGATCCTTGAGCGCTCCTGATGCGGCGCGTTGTAGGCTAGTGGACCGTGATGGACGACTCTTTTCTCCTTCGACAATGAAGACCACACCGCTGCGTCGCGAGCGCGTGTTGCGCATCGATCCGGGCGGTGTGTCCCGCGCCGACGAATCGCTCGCCGAGGAAGTGCCGGTGGCGCTGGTCTACAACGGCCGTTCGCACGCGGTGATGATGGCGACGCCGGCCGATCTCGACGACTTCGCCTATGGCTTCACGCTCGCCGAGGGCATCGTCGACGAGGTCGATCAGATCGAGATCGTCGATCGCTTGCATACGGCCGATGGCATCGCGCTGCAGATGCTGATCCCGCAACGATTCGCCGATGGTCTGGACGCGCGCCAGCGTAATCTCACCGGCCGTACCGGCTGCGGGCTCTGCGGCGCCAGCACGCTTGCCGCTGCGATCCGTCCACTGAGGCACGTGAGCGCTGCGCCGGCGATGTCGTCGGCAGAAATTCTCGATGGTCTTGCCGAACTTGCCGCGGCCCAGCCGCTCAACGACGACTGCGGCGCCCTGCATGCGGCCGGCTTCATGATCGCCGGTCAGCGCCTGCTGGCGCGCGAGGACGTGGGCCGGCATAACGCCATCGACAAGCTGGTGGGCGCCGCGGCGCGTGCGCACTTTCGGCCGCGTGCGCTGCTGGTGACGTCGCGCGCGTCCTACGAGGTGGTGCACAAGGCGGCGCAGTTCGACGTCGCGCTGGTCGTTGCCATCTCCGCGCCCACGGCGATGGCGCGGCGCATGGCGCGCGACGCCGGCATCACCCTGGTCGGCTTCGCGCGCGAAGATCGCATGACGGTCTACACCGGCGCCTTGAGCGACGTGTCCGCCGCTGTCGGCGAGCCTTGTCTGACTTCGGAGCCGCCGTGAAACCCTGGCTCTTCCTGGGCGTCGCCATCCTCTCGGAAGTCGCCGCCACCTCGGCGCTCAAGTCCTCCGCCGGTTTCACGCGGCTGCTGCCGTCGCTGGTGGTGATCGCCGGTTATGCGAGCGCGTTCTTCTTTCTCTCGCTGTGCCTGCGCACGATCGCGGTGGGCGTGGCCTACGCGATCTGGTCGGGCGTGGGCATCGTGCTGATCACCGCCATCGGCTGGTGGTGGTTCGATCAGAAGCTCGACGCGCCCGCGGTGCTCGGCATGCTGCTGATCGGTGCCGGCGTGCTGGTGATCCAATTGTTCTCCAAGACGGCGACGGCATGAGCATCCGCATCGTGCGGCTCGGCGCGCCGCGCAGCAGCGGCGAAGGCTTGCGCCTGGGCACCGTGCGGCGTCCGCCGCGCGGCGTGCCCAAGGCCGACTTCGCGCGCCGCGATTTCTACGACGTGTGGATGCCGGAACTCTCGCCCAGTCCCGAGCTGGTGACGCTGGCGCTGTCGGCGCAGGACGAAGCCAGTTGGAATCTCTTCGCCTGCCGTTATCGCGTCGAGATGAAAGCGCCCGAAGCGAGCCGCCTGCTCGACCTGCTGGCGGCACTGTCGCACCGGACGGCGCTGGCGGTGGGCTGCTATTGCGAAGACGAGACGCGCTGCCATCGCTCGCTGCTGCGACAATTGCTGGCCGAGCGCGGCGCCGCGCTCGATACCGCAACGGGACACTGAGCATGCCGTTTCAGACAGGCGCATTCGCGGACGGCACCGCCGCCAAAGCCGCTGCGGCTTCCAGGAGCACGCGCGTCAGCATCGCGGTCAACATCGGGCTGAGCCTGCTGCAGATCGCCGTCGGTGCGCTGTCGAAGTCGCAGGGCCTCATCGCCGACGGCCTGCATTCGCTGTCCGACCTGGTGTCCGACGTCGTCGTGCTCATCGCCAGCCGCATGAGCCGCAAGGACGCCGACGACGATCATCCCTACGGCCATCAGCGTTTCGAAACCGGCGCCTCGCTGGTACTCGGGCTGCTGCTGCTGGCGGTGGGCGTGGGCATGGTCGGCGCGGCGGTGGTCAAGCTGCAGCAGCCGGCGCTGGCGACCAGCGTGCATCCGGTCGCACTGGTGGTGGCCTTGGTCGCGCTGGTCGCCAAGGAGCTGCTGTTCCGCTACATGCTGCGCATCGCCAAGTCGGTCAAGTCCGGTTTGCTGGTGGCCAATGCCTGGCACGCGCGGTCCGACGCCGCGTCCTCACTGGTGGTGAGCGTGGGCATCGTCGGCAATCTGCTGGGCTATCCGATCCTCGACCCGATCGCCGCGCTCATCGTCGGCTTCATGGTGGCGCGCATGGGCTGGTCGTTCGGCTGGAACGCTCTCAACGATCTGATGGACCGCTCCGCCGACGCCGACGAGGTCGCGGCGATCCGCGAAACCATCACCGGCACGCCGGGCGTGATCAGCGTCCACGACGTTCGCGCGCGGCGCATGGGCGACATGATCGTCGCCGACGCGCATGTCGAGGTCGCCGCGCTCATCACCGTCGAGCAAGGCCACGACATCGCCGTGGAAGCTCGCCGCCGCGTCATGCAACGCCACCGCGTCCTCAACCTCATGACCCACGTCGATCCGTCGGATCGTCCGGATCACGATCACGCGGGTTGAGGCTTCCTAGAACTTGCAGCGCAGCTCCGCGCGCACGCCCCACAAATCCCTGCCTTCTTCGCGGTCGCCGATGATGCCGTCGACGCGGAAGATCCATTGCCGCGCGAAGGGTTGCTGGAAGCGCAGTCCGGCCGCGTATTCGGCGCCGGCGGCTTTGCTTTCGCTATGCCGGTCCAGGCCCGCCACTTCGAAGACGATCTGGCGGTTTAGAGCGAACAGGTATTCCAGGCCCAGCGCGCCGCCGTAGGCATTGGCCGCGGTGTCGTCGAGCTTGGGGAAGCCGGTGAGGTTGTCGGTTTCGAAGTTGAGGCCGACGTTCTTCAGCAAACCGCCGGCGCCGGGATCGCGCGCCAGGGACTGCGGCTGCTTGTCGCCGTAGAACAGGTTCAGATATGGCAGCAGGGTGTAGGGCCGGCGCGTCATGAAGGAGTTTTCAAGGATGACGGCGACGCCGTCCGCGGTGTGGAAACCGTTGGGACCTTCGTCCTGGCCGACGTTGTAGACCACGCGCGTGCTGTGCGACAGCCAGGCGCCGAAGCGATGCGTCGCCGCCGCCGAGATGTTGTGGTAGCTGCGGTCGAAAGCGGCGAGCTTGTTGTCGTCCTGCAGATAGCCGTAGTCGAACTCGTAGTACCAGGTCTTGCGCTCGAAGAAGCTGGCGACGCCGTAGACCTTGCCGTTGTGCTGCTCGAACTTGCCGTCGGTCTTGAGCGCGGCGCTGGTGACCTCGTCGAAGCCGGCGAACACGGTGATGTCGTAGTTGGAGATGCCCAGCGTCGGGCTGTTGCGCGCGGGCAGGGTGAGGGCGAGGCCGTCGAAGGCATCGTCCAGCCACACGCCGTTCTGGAACAGCAGCGGCACCAGGCCGGCGGCGACCGGGATGTCGTGATGGTTGTAGTCGCCGCTGATGCCCTGCCAGATCTGGCCGAGGTCGCCTTCGAAGTAGGCGGTGATCGGATCGGCGCTGGATTCGAATTCCTTCTCCTTGCCGTCGTCGGTCATCGCGCCTTTGTACTGGATGCGCGAGAACATGCCGTCGTCTTCCAGCGGACGCAGCAGCACGTGGAAGCGCTCGGTGCCGGTGAGCTTCAGATCGAGATCCAGGTTGAGACGCGCGACGAACAGGCTGCGCTCGATTTGCTTGTCCGTGCCCTTGAGCATGTCCTGGTTGTCGCCGTAAGCCAGTCGCAGATCGCCATAGGCGAGAAACTGCGGCCGCGTCAGGTTCTTGTCGCCGAGCCAGCCGTGGCCGGGGCCGAAGGCGCCGGCGCTGTAGAGCGGATAGCCAAGCTCCAGCAGCGGCCGCGGGATCGACATCGCGTGCTTGCCGCCGTAGATCTCGTACTGTGCGGCCGGGTCGTAGGCGTTGTCGGCATAGGTCGGGTCGGAGCGGAACTCGCCGCGCGCGAACGTGGTTTGCGCGGCGGAAGGGTCCATTTTCCGCGGCGTTAGCGGCACGTGTTCGGTCGTCAGCTCCGGCGCCGATGGCGGCACCGAGATATTCGGCGGCGGTGCGTCGCCCTGCTGGCGCCGGCGACGCAACAGGCCGGCGTCGGCCGGCGGCGGCGCCTCGACGCCCGGCTGCGGCGCGGCCGGCGTGGTGTCGGCCTCCGCCGCCTGCGCGGCGACGGAAACGTTGGCGGCGACGAGGGCCGCTACGGCAAGGATCCGTGCGCTCATATCAACGCACCTCGAATTCGACAGCGTAGGGATGGATGTCGATCATCCATTCGTTGATGGCCTGCTCCATGTCCTTGGTGGCGCCGACGAAACGCATGAAATACATCGGCTCGGCGCGGCTGCGCAGGCGCGACAGCAGTTTGTACTTGCCCGGCTTGGCCAGCGCCGAGGCCGGGATGTCGTACTCGGCCTTGCGCGTGCCCTGCGGCGGGATGCTGCGGTTCTCCATGCGCACGAACGGCGGATGGTTGAGCACCGAGGCCGGCGTGCCCGAGGGCCGCAGCTGCGGCAACTGGTCGACGTCGATGTTCACCGGCAGGAACATCTCGCGGTCGGTGCCCTTGATGTTGGTGGTGAGGAACTTGGCCTGCAGGTTCACCAGCTGGTTATCAACCGGCAGCACCCCGGTCTGCACATCGACCGAATGCAGATCGGCCATGTCGCCGATCTTGTCGACATAGCCGGACTCCCAGACGTTCTTGCCGTCGGGATCGATCAGGGCGACGTTGAACCAGATCTCCGGCTGCGCACCAAGCGATCCCGATGGCAGGTTGTGGCCGTCGTCGGTGTTGCGCAGCAGGTAGTTCAAGCTCAGCGACTTGCCGACGCGCGGCGGGTTCTCGAAGAACGGCCCGTCGATCGCGCTGCCGTTTTCCATCACCTGCTGGCGGGTCTTGCGCTTGTATTCCAGGCTCGCGAGATTCTGCTCGACGACAATGCGCGCTTTCTCGCGCGCCTCGCGCGACTGCCAGGGCGCGGGGAAGGATTTTTCCTCCACGTGCTGGTCTTCCCAGGCCTTGGTGCCCCAGCCCGCGCGATAGTCGAACTTGAGCCAGTCCTCGATGCCGAATTCCAGCGAGCGCGGGTTGAACGGGAAGATGCCCGGGTGCGCGATCGGATAGCCGGGGCCGAAGAAGGCGTGGTTGGAATGGCGCGTCTTGGCGTCGCCCACCGCCTGTCCGTAGACGGTGGCGATCGGGCCTTCGGCGTAGCCGTCGGGGCGGCCGGGCACCTTGCCCATGTGGCAGTCCTGGCAGGTGACGCCCTTGGACAGCGCCGGCGATGCGCGGTACTGGTCCCAGACGATTTCCAGCTTGATGCCCAGGTTCACCGCCACCTGGTGGCAGGAGACGCAAAACTCGGACTTGCCGAGCTGATCGAACTTGATCACGCCCTGGTGGATGCGCTGGCCCTCGGGGCGCTCCTCGGACTTGAGGTTGTACTGCGCGGGGTCGGCGATGACCTGCTGCAGGCTGTTGCCGCGGCCGGTGTTGTAGACCGGCGATTCCACCGGCGCCGGATTGATGTGGCGCTCGCCGTTGACCTTGCCGAATTCGGCGCTGACGCGATGGCAGGTGATGCAGGTGATGCCTTCGCGCGCGATCAGCGAGCGTTCCCACAGCGGCTGCTCGCGCGGCTCGCCGCGCTGGGTGCCGACCTGCTGGTGGCAACGCACGCAGAACGTGCCGATGGTGCCGGCGGTGAGATCGTTGATCTTCTGCTCGAACTTGTGAAACATCGGCGAGATCGACGCGTAGGCGTGATTCGACGATGACCATTCGGAGAAGATTTTCTGGTGGCAGCTCGCGCATTGCGTGGCCGACGGATACAGCGATTCGGCGAACACCGCGGCGTGCGGGTCCACCGGTGCGTCCTTCGCCGTCGCAGGGCTTGGCGGCAGGGCGGCGGCGAGCAGGCTCAGCGCCATCCAAAACAATCGCGTGATCGACATGGTGTTCACCTCGGGTGCCTGCTGTGTGAATTCGATGCTCATGGACCGGCGTCCACTGCCAGGGCCTGGCTGAGCGACTGCGCCGCCGTGGTCCACGACGCGGCGTCGAACGCGGCGGCGTGCCCGGCGGCGGTGAACAGCGCATCCAGTGCCTGGTCGGCGGCGGGCGGGTTGATCGCCGCCAGACTCTTGTCCGACAGACGCAGCGTCGCCAGCGCGTAGGTCGCCTGCTCGGCGACGTGCTGACGCGCGTAGTCGCCCGCGAGCGCGTGCTTGAGTACAGCGCCCAGCAGCCGGCTACCGTCCTGCGGCTGCGCGGCGCGCGCACGCAGCGCGGTCTCGGCGGTAACGAGCGCCGCCGACAATCGGGTGCCCGCGGCTTTCCAGTCCGCGCCGCTGCCGATGGCCTTGGTGAAGTCCTGGTAGCGATCGCGCAGCGGCGCCGCGCTCTCCGGGCTCAGGGTGTCGAAGATCAGCACCACCATCTGCAGCGGCGCGTCCTGGAAGATCGGCAGGCCAGTGCTCTGCGCCAGGCCGCCGGCGCCGGGCGTGCGATGGCAGCCATAGCAGGCGAAGGTCGCCAGATCGGGCCAGGCGCCGCGTCCGGCGGTGTCGGTGGCGCGATCCACCAGCTTGCGGGCGGCGGCGACCTGGCCCAGCGTCCAGGCGCGCGCGCCATAAGCCCCGGGTTTGCGCTTGATGTAATCGGCGTCGATCGTGTGATGGCCCGGCCGCTCTTCGGTATAGGTGTCCAGCTCGAAGCGCAGTGGCGGATGTCCGGCGGTGTAGTAGCGGTGCTGGTAGTCGTCGCCGCCCTTGAACATGTGGCAGCCCAGGCAGAGCTTGGCGCGCGCGGTCGGATCGTCGGTGGGATACATGCCGGCGGCGACGTTGTCCGCATGGCTGGCGCCGATGGCATGCGGGCCCAGCCAGTTGGCGGCGCCGCCGTGGCAGACCTCGCAGCTCACGCCGTCCTCGAGCTTGAAGCGCTTGCCGCGTTGCGCCACCGGCACGTTGTCGGCATGGCAGGCCAGGCAGGCAGGCGCCTTCTGCGCCGAGTCGATCTTGAGATTGCGGGCGATGGCCTGGGCGCGTTCGCTGCCGAGCACGGTGTAGGCACGCGAGTGCTTGTCGTGTTCCAGCCAGATGCGGTATTCGCGCTGGCTGATGCGCGAGCCGGGCGAGGGCATGGCGGCGTCGTGGCAGGTGGAGTTGGCGCAGAAGAACGCGCCCAGGTGGCCGGTGTCGCCGCCCTCGGCGCGGGCAACACCGCACAGCAGCGCGAGGCCGGCCGCCAGCAGTCGCAAAAATTTGGATCGCGGTCGAAGCCGCATCTCGAAACCCCCCGTCCCTACAAAGTCGCCGCGATGTCAGCGCCTGCTTTTTGAGCCAACCGATGGTTTGCCGCCGCCGTCATCCCCGAGATGACGGCCCCCCACCAGACCGGCCGGTGAAAATTAGCATACGGCGCGATGTACGCGCACCGAGAAAGTGAGCGGCGACGCGCATCGGCTGATATATGATTGCGCCGCTGCAGGCTGTCCCAAAAAATAGTTGGGGGAAAGGGAGCCGTGACAGAGCCGCTTTATGAGATCGCGATCGTGGGCTCGGGCCCCGGCGGGCTGTCGGCCGCGTGTCGCGCGGCCGAGATGGGCGATTCCTATGTGCTGCTGGAAGCGAGTGCGCAGGTCTCCAACACCATCTTCCGCTACCAGAAGGGCAAGCACGTGATGGCGGAGCCCGGCATCCTGCCGCTGCGCGCCGCCGCGCGTTTCGAGGCCGGCCGGCGCGAGGCGATTCTCGATGCCTGGGCCGCCGACATCGCACGTCTCGGGCTCAATGTCCGCTACCACGCGCAAGTGAGCGGCATCCAGAAGGGCGACGAGCACTTCGTCGTCCGTCTGTCCTCGGGCGAAAACGTGTTCGCGCGGCGCGTGGTGCTGGCCATCGGCGTGCAGGGCAACCCGAACAAGATGAAAATCGCCGGCGAGGACCTGCCGGGCGTGCAGTACCAGCTCGACGATCCGGACGAGTACTCCAAGGAGGTGATCGTCGTCGTCGGCGCGGGTGACGCGGCAATCGAGAACGCGGTGGCGCTGGCCGACAACAACACCACGCACATCGTCAACCGCAAGGCCGAATTTTCGCGCGCCAAGGAAGGCAACAACGCGCTGATCCTCGACGCGATCCAGTCCGGCCGGGTGAAGTGCCACTATGACAGCGTGCCGGTGTCGCTGGCCCCGCTGCCCGCCGGCCATGCCAGCGGCCGGCGCATGCTGCTCAAGCTCAACGCCAAGGACGGCGAGATCGAGTTGCCCTGCGACCGCATCATCGCGCGCCTGGGCGCCACGCCGCAGCGCGAGCTGGTCGAAGCCTGCGGCATCAGTTTTCCGAGCCAGGACCCGGCGGCGATTCCGCCGGTGTCGGCGACCTACGAGTCCAACGTCCGCGGGCTGCACATCATCGGCGCGCTCGCGGGCTATCCGCTGATCAAGCAGGCGATGAACCAGGGCTACGAGGTCGTCGAATTCATCCGCGGCCGGCCGGTGGCGCCGGCCGACGAGCCCTTGCTGCGCGGCAAGTTCACCGCGTTCTCGGCCAACCCCGACGTCCCCGCGTTTCTCGACGTGATGGCCCAGCGATCGCCGGTGCTGTCGGCGATGAACGGCCTGCAGCTTCGCGAATTTCTGCTGGAGAGCGCGGTGTACGCTGCGCCCAGCGGCAGCCTTCTGTATACCGCCGGCGACTACGGCAGCTCGGTGTTCATCGTGGTGTCGGGCGAGGCGCATCTGCAGGCCGATGACGCGGACGCGTCGGCGCGCCGCGTGATCAAGGGTGGCCGCATCCTCGGCGAATGGGAGCTGATTTCCGGCCGCCCGCGCAGCGCCACCGCCACCGCCGGCGACAACTGCGTGCTGATCGAAGTGCCGCGCCGGGTGATGCTCAAGCTGATGGCGGCCAATGCCAGCGTGCGCAAGTACGTCGATCGCGTCTTCACCATGCGCGCCCTCGAACGTTATCTGTTGCCCGGGCTGGAAGAGTGGCAGGCCAAGGCGCTGCTCGACGTCGCGAGCCTGAGCCACTTCAAGGCGCGCGACCGGATTTTCGCCAGCGGCGACGAGTCCGGCGACATCCACCTGATCCGCTCCGGCTCGGTGAGCCTGAGCACGTCGGTGGCGGGGCGCGAGGTGGTGCTGCGCTACCTCGCCGCCGGCCAGTACTTCGGCGAGATGGATGTCATCGCCGGTACCCGGCGCACGCAGAGCGCGCAAGCCGCGGTCAAGACCGAGACCATCCGCATCAAGGCCGAGTCGTTCCGCGAGTTGCTGGCCCGCGAGCCGGCGCTGCGCGAGAAGATCCGCGGGCGCTTCCAGGAGCAGATCCAGCAGCGCCTGGACATGGAGAAGTCGCCCGATCGCACCGCGCGCATGCAGTTCCTGCTGCAGCAGGGTCTGGGCGAGGCCACCGACGCGCTGCTGATCGACGAGGCCCTGTGCATCCGCTGCGACCAGTGCGAAAAAGCCTGCGCCTCGACGCACGGCAATGTCTCGCGGCTGGATCGCGAAGCCGGCGCCACGTTCGACAATCTGCACGTGCCGACCTCGTGCCGCCATTGCGAACATCCGCATTGCATGAAGGACTGCCCGCCGGACGCGATCCGCCGCTCGCCCAACGGCGAGGTCTACATCAAGGACACCTGCATCGGCTGCGGCAACTGCGAGCGCAACTGCCCATACGGCGTGATCCAGATGGGCGTGGAGTCCGACACCAAGCCGAGCCTCTGGCGCTGGCTGGTGCTGGGCAAGGGGCCGGCGCCCGGCGCCGAGGTTCACAGCTATCCCAAAGGCTCAGCCAAGAAGGCGGTGAAGTGCGACATGTGCGGCGGCCGCGAAGCGGGGCCGGCCTGCGTGCAGGCCTGCCCGACGGGCGCGGCGATTCGTATCGGCCCCGAACAGTTCTTCGAGATCCTGGCCCGTGGCGGACGTTAAGAACGCGCTGCGCCGCCTGTGGCGATTCGCCGAAGCACCCCGCGTGTTCTCGCAAAGACACGAGTCGCTGTGGGTCTACCGGCAGTGGCACTACCTCAAGATCGCGGCCGCGCTGTGCCTGGTGCTGGTGCTGGTCTACGTTTTTCATGACCCGATCGAAGGCCCCAGCGGCAGCACCTGGTATGGCTATGCGACAGGCACGCTGGGCGCGGGACTGATCGTCTGGCTGTCCTGGTTCGGGGTGCGCAAACGGCGCTTCCGCGAGTCGCGCGCACCGGCGCAGGCCTGGGTTTCGGCGCACGTTTATTTCGGCCTTGCGCTGCTGCTGGTGGCCACGCTGCACAGCGGGTTTCAACTCGGCTTCAATGTGCACAGCCTGGCGTACGTGCTGATGGTGCTGGTGATCGTCAGCGGCATTCTTGGCGCGACGATGTACCGCTGGGTGCCGCGGCACATCACCGCCAATCGCGAACAGCGCGAGTTCCGCGTGATGCTCGAAGAGATTGCGCAGCTCAACCAGACCGCGCTCATCATCGCCGACAAGATCGACGCCGAGACCCACGCCGTCGCTGCGCGATCCGTTGGCGCCGCGCGCATCGGCGGCAGCGCCTGGGAGCAGCTGACCGGGCGCTATCGCAAGCAGGGCGATCCGAGCAAGTTCGATGCCTTCATCGCCGACAAGCGCGCGCAGCTGGCGAGCCTGCGCCAGAGCGCGCCGGTGGTGCCGAGCCGGCCGGCGGCGAGGCAGGGCACGATCTTCTTCGTCGCCGACCAGATCTTCTCCGCGCAGAAGGAGTCCAGCGGCGAGTCGCTGCAGAAGCTGCTGCAAGTGATCGCGCAGCGCAACGCCATGCTCGAGCGCGTCAACCGCGACATCACCTTGCGCGCGCGTCTCACCGCCTGGCTGTACCTGCATGTGCCGCTCACCGTCGCCCTGCTCGCGGCGCTGCTGGTGCACGTGCTCTGCGTCTTTCTGTACTGGTGACGCATGGGTAGCGCATGAGTCTCAAGATCAGACGTTGCGCGCCTGACGGCGCCTGGACCGAGCTGACCGTCGAAGGCGATCTGACCATCGGCCGCGGCTCCAGCAACCAGATGCAGCTGCCGGGGCTGCTGGTGGCGATCAACCACCTGCGCATCGCCCCGGCGGGCGCGATGCTGTTGCGGCTGGAGTGCCTGACCGTCGCCGGCGTGGTCGTCAACGACGAGCCCGGACTGCGCTCGGCGGACCTGAAAGCCGGCGACGTCGTGCAGCTGGGCGGGCACCAGATCATCGTCAGGCTGGGCGACGCCACGTCACCGTTGATGCTGGAGATCATCGAGGGCGATACGCGGCGCCTGGCAGACGGGTCGGGCGCGATCACCAGCCTCGCCGAGGCCGGCTGGCGCATGCGCCGCCCTGCGCTCGTCGCGTTCGGCAGCATTCTGCTGCTGTTGTTGCTGCTGCCCCTGGCGCTGCGCGCGTTTTCCGTGCCGACGTGGATCAGCGACTGGATTCCGAGCGACCGGCTTTGGTCCTCCGGCCAGGTGAGCAATGCGCATTTGAGTTTCGGCAAGCAGTGCAGCACCTGCCACACGCAGCTGTTCGGCCGCGTGCAGGATCAGGCCTGCCTGAGCTGCCACGCGACGGTGTCGGCGCACGGCGCGCATGCGCCGGCCCTGCAAAAGGCTGGTCTCGACCAGGCGCGCTGCGCCGGCTGCCATCTGGAACATGGCGGTGCGCATGCCATCGAGCCGCGGCATCCGGCGCTGTGTACGCAATGCCACGCGCATCCGGGCGAGCAGCACGGGTTGGCAGGCGGGGCCGTGGTGACCGATTTCGCCAAGGGGCATCCGCAATTCCGCGCCACCGTCGGCGTGCGCGCGCAGAATCAGGCCACGCTGGAGCGCCGTCCCTGGACGGCCGATATCAAGGACCAATCCGGCCTGATCTTCCCGCATGATCTTCACTTAAACCCCAAGGGCATTCGCGGCGTCGACGGCCGCAAGGTGCTGGGTTGCGAGTCCTGCCACACGCGTAGCGATGACGGCGCCCAGTTCGCGCCGATCAATTTCGAGCAGCACTGCCAGTCCTGCCACCAGCTGGATGCCGACCTCGATGGCAAGCGCCTGCGCCTGCCGCACGGCGACGAGGCGCTGGTCCGCGGCCTGCTGGCCGCCGAGGGCACGGCGCCGGCCGCTGCCGCGCCGGTGGCGGAGACCGGCGAGCGCCGCCTGCGGCCGAACATGTTGGATGACACGGCTGCGGTCGACGAGCCGGCGATGACTCCGGTCGACGAGATCATCAGCCGCGGCGTCTGCGCCAAGTGCCACGAGGTCAGCCGCAAGGCGGATGGGTCGATGTCGGTGTGGGCGCCGAAGCTGCAATCGACCTGGCTGCCGCATGCCCGCTTCACGCATGCGCCGCATACGGCAGTCACCTGCCAGACCTGCCACGCCGCGGGCCAATCCACCAGTTCGGACGATCTGCTGCTGCCCGGAATCGCCACTTGTAGGCAATGTCACGGCGGAGTAGGTTCGTCGTCAGATAAAATCAACTCGACCTGTATCGACTGCCACCGCTTTCACGAGCTGGGCACCGGGCCGATGCGAAGCTTGAAGCTGCAAAGCGGGACGGCGGGGGCCAGGACGGACAAGCCGGGCGGTGTCGGCAGCGACGCTTCCCGGGCTTCATCGCCGGGATCATGAGTGGCGTTGTTCACGCGGTTTTTATCATCAACTTTGAGTGAGTCTGGGGATCGTCATGGAAAAGGAAATGCATGTGCGGTGGTCGGGCAAGGTGTCGCGGGCTTTGCTGGCAGCGGGGCTGCTGGCTTCGTCGATGTGGTCGGCTGGCGCGGCGGCTGCGATCACCACGATCGGCGGCGGGGCGCCGTTGCAGATCATCTTGGGAGATGACGCCGGCTTGCAGGTTTTGAACAGCGACATCCCGGGAAGCCGCGGTCAGTTCTTCCCGAGCGGCACAACCACCGATACGGCAAGTGCTGGTTGGTTCATCGGGGTTGGAACCAGCCTGTTCGACAGCTTGGGTCTCAATTCGACGCCTCTGACACCGGTTTCCATTACGCCGGTCACCGGCGCGGGTACCGACGCCAATCCGTTCCGTGTGACCTCGATTTCGAATCTCGGCACGACGGGCCTTCAGCTCAGTGTCGAGACGCGCTACAGCAACGGACACAATTTTTTTACGCAAACCGCAACGGTCTCCGGAGCGACGGCGACGACACCGATCAAGATGTTCTTTGGCGCCGATCTGTTTTTGGCAACGAGTGACAGCGGTGTACCGTTCCGCGATTCAACCACGTTCGCGGTAGGCGGGACCACGAACTGCGCGGGTAGGACGGGGCAGATCTACCAGATTCTGTTCATTCCGCAGACCCCTGCTACGAGTTTCACCGCCAACGGGTTTTCTAACGTCTTCAGTCAGATCAGCGGTCTCGCGCTGGATGGTCAGATTTTGGTGCCGGCCAACAACGGATGCATCGACAACGGCGCTGCTCTGCAGTGGGACCGCACCGTGCAGTCGGGCAGAACGACCTCAGTCAACGTCGCGGTTTCGTTTGGCGAGCAACCGCCCGCTGAAGTGCTCGCGCCTTCGACTGTGACGGTCCAGGGCCAGAGTGGAAAGTCGTTCGTGCTGACGGTCAATCCTGGTTCGATCAGCGCAACTGTCCAGCCGCCTCCGCAGATCCCGCCTGGCGACCTGGAGAACGTGCTCGACAGCCTGGCCATCAGCATCGAACAGATCGCGATGGGCGCCTCGGTCACATTGCAAGTGACCCTGCCTGACGGCGCGGACCCGGACACCGCCTTCATCTGCAGAAGCGACGGCACCAATTGCGTCGAGATCAATTTCACGACGGTGGCAACGACGCAGGCCAGCAAGTCGTATCGCTCCAAGGCCGGTAAAAAGATCAACATCGTCATCGCCGACAATTCGCCACAAGACCCGGATGCAGACCCTGCGAAGATCGGCGGCCTGCTGGTTCTCGGCAGCAAGAAAGCGGGTGGCGGTGGTGGCGGTGGCGGCGCCATGGGCGGCGAGCTGTTGCTGATGTTGCTTGGCGGCGCATGGTTGCGCAGGGGCATCGGCCGAAAGTCGGCCTGAAAACGACAGAGGGGGAAGCAGCTAATGAGGATGAGTCGATGGGGGCTTTGTGCAGCCGGCGCGCTGCTGTTCAGCGCGGCAGTGCAGGCGGATGACGAGCCGGTGGTGGCCGGCGTCCGCGCCGGCCCGACGTTGGGGACGTACAAGCTGAAGAATTCGGTCCGCGTGACCAGCGGCGAGGGTGGTGGAGAACTCGGTGTGCCTGGCACCTTCTCCACCAGCGACAGCTCATTCGCTTACGGCGGACAGCTGGCGCCCTGGGTCAAGTACGGAAAGTTCTTCGGCGAAGTCTCGCTCGATCTGCTGCGCTACAAGATCGATGGCGAAGACACCGATCGCACCGACATCATCCCGGCGGTCGGCTACACGGTCGGCAACCAGGGCACGGTGTTCGTCGGCTACCGGCGCGGCATGCAGAGCGACTCCTTTTTCAGCGACAAGTCGTTCAGTGAAAAAGGCTTCGTCTTCGGCGCCGGGCTGGGCAACCTGCCGATGGACTCGGTGGTCTTCAATCTCTCGGCTGCTTACAACCTGAGCAAGGTCGACGGCTTCGGCATCGGTGGCAAGAACTTCGACTACAACGGCTTCAGCATCAAGGTCGGCGCCGCTCTCGCGGAGCATCCGGAGCATCGCCTGCAACTGCGCTACCAGCGCTTCAGTGGCAACGACTCGGCCAACATCGACGTCAACGGCGACGAGGCCGTCGACCGGGTCAAGAGCAAGCTCGAAGAGGATTATCTGCAGCTGATCTATCTGTACAACTTTGCTTTGTAGGCTTTCGCGCCAGTTTGGCTGGTGACAAACACGATCCGCTGAATCAAGTCAGCGGATCGTGTTTTTTATTGGGGGGGTCGCTCGTGTTGTTTTAGCCCC
This sequence comes from uncultured Hydrocarboniphaga sp., assembly GCA_964246995.1. Lineage (GTDB taxonomy): Bacteria > Pseudomonadota > Gammaproteobacteria > Nevskiales > Nevskiaceae > Hydrocarboniphaga. The sequence goes on along the minus strand of CAXTSJ010000020.1, from coordinate 19,248 downwards.
GACAGCGTCGACGCCACAACGCGGCCAACGCAAACGGCAGCAGAAGCGACAACGGAACACCGCCACCGCCGCCGCCAGATCCACCGCCATCCGGCCCGGATTCACCCGGGTTCTTGCCATCGAGGGTTGTGCGGTTGCTGTTGGCGGAATCGAGTGCCTGCTTGAGCGTCGTTCCGGTGGTGCTGGTCGCGGTCCAGCCGACGCTCAGCCGGGCGTACAGGTCGATACCGGCGCTATTGGTTCCCGTCGTGCATTGAGCGCTTCCGCCGGCCAGCGTACCGACGATGCGATGGCCGGGATCCCACAGTCCCGAGCCCGAAGAGCCGGGCTCGGTGGTGCCGCGCCGCCAGTTGATCGCCCAGGCGTCGACGACGAAACCGTCGCAGCCACCGCCCGGTTGATTTTCACCAATACATTGACCGTCACCGCGCTGCGCAGGACTGGTGAAGGTGCTGATCTTCTTGTCGTCGCCGCTGGGATGATGGATGCCGACGCCGGACGTGGGGATGCCGTCGGTGATGTCCCAGCCTGCGTAGTAGGCGTTGAAATTCGATGGCGGTTTGTTCTTCAGCTCGAACAGCGCGTAGTCGGCGCGGCGGTTGTTGGTCACGCTGCTGGCAAGCAGCCGGTCGGCCTCGATGTTTTGGTTGACCGGACCGTTGGGGTTTTGGTTGACCGGACCGTCGGGCCCGGGTCCGCAAGTGGCGCGCTGTGTGTTGAAGTAAGCCACGACCGTGTCGACGTTGGCCGACGTGATCTCGCAATGCGCCGCCGTCAGCACCAGCGCGCGATCGTTCTGCAGCGTGTTGTTGACAAGCGTTCCGGTGCACAGGTCGATGTCATCGATCGTCAGCAACACCGTCGACCGGATTTCGTCGCGCCAGTCATTGCCGTCGCTGCAGACGACATCGACGTTGCAGGCGCCGGAGGTTCCGAACTGGCCCTTGGCGATCACGCCATCCGGCTGCAGCGACCGAAAGCCATGGAAAACCTTGGTCAGCTGCAGCGCGAAATTCTCGCGCTCGCTGCTGGGCATGCGCGCTTCGATGATGGCTTCTTCGCCGCGGACGATGGGCGTCGTCATCGCGCTGCCGTGGTCTTGCGAATACGGCCCCTGCGTGTCACGGCCATCGATGGAGCGGAACCACAAGTGGCCACTGGCCGGAAGATGGAGTGTGCTCAGATGCACGCTCAGCGAGCGCGCGCCGGGCGACGTGATGTGCAGCATCCAGCGCGATTCACCGGGAGCCGACAAATCCCAGACACCGCTGGACACGTCGGCATCGGCGGGCTGGGCCACGGCATATCGCCGCGGCTCGCTGGCTACCGCGCTGACCCGAGCCTGCACCTGAGCCGCGTCGAGCAGAATGCCGCCGCTCACCGCGGCGCTGCCGCCCTGTCCGGTCTGCGCCAGTGCGAGGCCAGGGACGCTTGCAGTGACGACGCCCAGGATGGCAAGCCAGTGACGGTAAACGCGCATGACGGTGACCTCTCGCAAATGGAACCGGCGCCTGTCGGACCGCAGACGTCTCTGGTGGAAGCCGGCGGAACGATCAGAAGCCCAGCACCGGAGTCGCCAGTTTCTCACGCTTCTTCTTGGCCTCGTCGTCTTTCTGCTTCTGCCTGGCCTGTTTGTCTTGCTCTTGTGCAGACAGCTTTTCGGCTGCGCGCTTGTCTTCATCTTCCTGCGGAGCCTTCGTTGCCGGCTCGGTTTTTTCGACCGACGGTTGCGGCGCCGCTTTGGGCGGTTCGGCTTCCGCAGGTGCTGGTGCAGGCACGGGAGAAGGTGCCGGGCTCGGCTCAGCGGGCAGGGTTGTTGCCGGCGCCGGGCTGTGCGCAGGTTCGCTTGGCTTGGACGACTTCGGCGATTGCGTAGTGCCCTGTGTCGTGGGAGCCGGAGCCTTCTTGTTCGGAGTCTGCGTTGGCGACACCGCTGGCGCGGGCGACGGCACCGGCTGCTCGCGAGCTTCTGGCGTCGGCGCCGGCTGCTCGGCTGGCGTCGCCGGTGCAGGCGCGGCAGGAGTCTGCGCCGCCGGCTCGCTCACTGGTGTTTCGACAGAGGCCGGCGGCTCCGAGGGCGCGCGCCGCATCAGCCAGACGGCGGCCGCGGCCAGAACGAGCAGAACAACCAGCACGCCGACGATCAGGGACTTGCTGATGCCGGGGCTCGGCGCCGCTGACGCGTCGCCGACTCGCTGATCCTGCTTGGCCTTGAGTTTTTCGGCCGCCAGTTGCGCGCGCCTGGCCGCTTCGGCCTGTTGTGCGGCGGCTTTGGCGGCCTTGGTTTCGGCGGCCAGTTGATCGGCGCGCGCGCGCGCTTCGCGGTCCTGATCAGCTTTGTCCTGTGCGGCTTTCTGCTTGCGCTGACGCTCCAGCTCGTCGGCCTGGCGCTTGGCTTCGACTTGCGCCTGGCGTTGCTGCTCCTGCTCGGCCTTGCGCTGCAGCTCCGCCTCGCGGCGCTGGCGCGCGAGTTCGGCATCGGCGACGCGCCGGGCTTCGTCTTCGGCTTTCTTCCTGGCTTGTTGCTCGGCGCGCTCGCGCTCCTCCGCGGCCTTGCGGGCCGCTTGTTCCTCCAGCCGCTGCCGCTGCGCTTCGGCCTCGGCTTGCTGGCGCACCAGCTGCTCGGCCCGCTGGCGATCGAATTCGATCTGCCGCAGGCGCTCCTGTTCGGCTTGAAGCGCGGCCGCCTCGATCTGGCGCAGACGCTCGGCTTCAGCGAGGGCCTGCTGACGGGCGGCCTGCTCCGCGTTCTGGCGATCGGTTTCGATCTGCCGAAGGCGTTCCTGCTCGGCGGCGAGCGCGGCCTGCTGCTCGCGGCGCTGGCGCTCGATCTCGGCATCGGCCTTGCGGCGCGCTTCCAGCTCGGCCTGCTCGCGGGCGAGTTGCTCCTGGCGCAGGCGCTCGGCTTCGGCGGCCGCTTGCTGCCGGGCTTCTTCGTCGCGGCGTCGCGCAGCCTGAGCCTCATCGTCGAGACGCTGCTCTTCCTGGCGTGCGCGTTCCGCCTCGGCGGCCCGACGCTCGGCATCCTCCTGCCGCTGCCGCTCTTCCGCGGCCTGACGATCCGCTGCGGCTTTCGCCTCGACGGCCTGGCGCTCGCGCTCCTCCTGCTGCCGCTTGAGCGCGCCCTCGGTGTCGATGCCCGGACTGCGGGTCACCGGCGGCAGCGGCGTGGTCAGCAGCCCGGCGAGCAGCGGATTGGATTCGGTGATGCCCGACCCCATCTGCGACGGGTTGGCGCGGCGCATTTCCTGGCCGATCAAGGTCAGCAGATCCGCCGCCGAGGCGGGGCGCTGGTCGGGCTCCTTGGCCATGAGCGTATCGACCAGGGGCTGCAGGTGCGCCAGTTCGGCGGGCAGGCGCGGAACCGGCTCGGTGACATGCTTGAAAATGACCGCGATCGATTCGGGGCCGTCGAAAGGCGGTTTGCCGGTGAGCATCTCGTACAGCACGATGCCCATGCTGTAGAGATCGGCGCGGGCGTCGACCGGGCGGCCGCGCGCCTGCTCCGGCGACATGTAGCGCGGCGTGCCGATGGAGACGCCGGTCGCGGTGACATTGGTGGTGGATTCCAGCGCCTTGACGATGCCGAAGTCGGTGAGAACCGGGTAGCCCTGTTCATCGAAGATGATGTTTTCGGGCTTGACGTCGCGGTGAACGAAGCCGCGCCGATGCGCGTGTGAGAACGCCTCTGCCAGCTCACGCAGGATCGCCAGACATTCCAGCTCGCTCAGGCCCGCGTTGATGCGTTGCCGCAGGTCGCCGCCCTGCAGCAGCCGCATGGTGTAGTAGTGCAGCCCGTCCTGGCCACCGACTTCGAACACCGTGACGATGCCGCGGTGATTGAGCGACGCCACCGAGCGGATTTCTTTTTCGAAGCGGGCGATGAGATCGCGGTTGCGGCCGAACTCCTGCGGCAGAACCTTGAGCGCGACGGAGCGGCCGAGCGTGGTGTCGACCGCCTCGTAAACGTCGGCCATGCCTCCCGAGCCGAGCAAGCGGACGATCGTGAACTTGCCCAGCGTCTGGCCGTTCTCAAACATCGGCGGACGTCGTCACGGGTTGATGGAATTCGGCGCAGACGACGGTGATGTTGTCACCGGCTTCGGACTGCGCGAGCGTGGCGGCGATGAGTTCGTCCGCCAGGGCGGCGACATCGGCGGTGCGTGCCAGGCATTCGCACAGGGCCGTCTCCGGCAGGTAACCATACAGCCCGTCGGTGCACAACAGCACGCGGTCACCAGGCCGCAGCCTGACCTCGATGACATCGACTTCCAGCGCCGGCGCATCGGCGATCCCCACCGCCCGGGTCAGGACATGGCGATGCGGATGTTCATCGGCCTCGTCGGCGCTGATCGCACCTGCCTCCACCAGCTGCGCGACAAAGGAGTGGTCGCGAGTCAGCGTGGTGAGGTCGCCTTCGCGCCAGAGATACGCGCGGCTGTCGCCGACCCAGCTGATCGTGGCCTGATCCTGTTCGACGACGATCCCCACCGCGGTGGACCCCATGCGCTCGCTGCCGCGGCGCTGGCTTTCGTCGACGATGCGCTGGTGTGCGCCAAGAATTCCATCGGCGACGCTGCGCCCCGCGCCGAGCGCTTCGATGACGGTGCTGATCACCAGGCCGCTGGCGATTTCACCATGTTCGAGCCCGCCCATGCCGTCGGCGACGATGGCGCAGGCGCGGTCCCCGATCAGCGCGTAGGCGTCTTCGTTGTTGCTGCGCTGCTTGCCCGGATGGCTGGCGCCCGACCAGACGATCGGGCTGTTCGCTTCCGTCATTGCTGGACCTTTTCAGCGGCGGCATGCAGCTGTTGCATCGCGTCCTTGACTGCCAGCGCATCGTAGGACGCCGGCGTGTTCAGCGCCTTGAAGACCTGGGTGATTTCCGCGTTCAAGACGGCGCCCGGCACACCCTGATCCTTCTTCAGGGTGGTCAGCAGGGCATCGACGCCGAAATAGATTTGGCGCGAGGCGGCGTAGTCACCGTAGCGCTGGCTTGCGCCCAGATCGCTCAGCGATTTGATCAGGCTCAGCGCCTCGGGCTTGGAAATCTCGCGCGCGGCCAGGCTGCGCGTCGCAGCGGTCGATACGTCGCGAAGCCGCTTGGCGGCGTCCCGTACTTTGGGCACGGATTCCTGCGACGCGGCGTGCAGCTGCGCCAGCGCGCTCTTCCAGTCCTTGGCGACGTCGGGCGCCAGAACACCCAGCATCACGCCGCTCATCACCAGGTTGGCGTCCGCCAACCGCGGCTGGCCGACGCCCAGGGGACCGGCCGCGCCTGGATTCCAGCGCAGCTTGTCGGTCGGGTGGTGGCAGGCACCGCATTCAAAGAACACCAGCTCCGGGAACATGCCGCGGTCGACGAAACGGCTGCCGAGCAGACCGTCGAGAAAGAAGTCCGAAGCGGACAGCTGTCCGATTGCCCAGATCCTGGCATCGGAGGTGTAGGTCTTGCGCTGGCGGTAGTCCTTGTCGACGACGAAATGCGGCGGGTCGGACTGGGTGTTGGAGTAGTTGTCGAGTTCGAATTCCAGAGGCGGGTGGCCGGCACCCATCAGCCGGTGATCGACCGGCTTCTCGGTGTTGCCGAGGTGGCAGCCCAGGCACAACTTGGCTCGCGCCTGCGGTTGTTCCAGAGGATAGAGCCCGGCCGCGACATTCTCGGCGTGGGTGTTGCCGGACACGTGCGGCCCGAGCCAATTGCGGGCGCCGCCGTGGCAGGCCTCGCAGGAAACGCCGGTGGTGACGTCGAACTTCTGGCCGCGCTGATCCGCGGCGACATAGTCGGTGTGACAGGTCAGGCATTCCGGCGCGGCACTGGCGTCCTTGAGGCCCAGATTGGCGGCGATGCGTTTGCCCGCCGGCGACAGCAGCGCCTTGAATGCGCGCGCGTGCTTGTCGTGGTTCTGCCAGAGAACATATTCATCCTGCCGGACGCTGGAGTCGGCGACAGGACGTGAGGCACCGTGGCATGAACTGCCCGCGCAGGTCGCGGCGCCGGTATGCGTAGCCGTCCGCGCCGGTGCCGAGGGTTCCGCCGCCACTGAAGCCAGACAAAAGAGCGCTGACGCGAAGACGACCGGCAGTTTCAGCAGCGTCACCACGCGCATCCGCAACTCCCCCGAGCCCTGCCGCCTGACATTGAACTCGCGCCCGTTCCCCCGGCGCGTCGTGGCGCGAATCATACCTTGCCGGTGTCAGCTTTCGAAACGAATGATGACTCTTGCCCTCGTTACGCAGATGCCTGGCGTGAGACCGGATTCAGGTCTTCGCGCGCGGATCGCTTGGCGGATCCACGGCTAGTCGAAAGTTTGGGAATAAATTCGATCATAATCAGTGGCGAAAAACCGGTGCGGGCCGAGCTTGAAGACGACACTTCCCATCCCGGTTCGGCGCCTTGATTCTCCGTGCCGCGGTCTCCACAATGCGCCCAAACAGCGCTGCCGCTTCGTCCGGCATGCCAAGACGAGCCCAAGGATTATTCGAAGAGAGGAGTACTTATGCGCAAGCTTGCATCGCTGGTCGTCGGAACCATCATCCTGTCCGCCTCTGCTGCAGCACCGGCCGCAGACGTCATTCACACCTCGATCAGCCGGCTCGGCTTTGGCGGCGCCGTTCCGATCCAGGGCTATCGGGGCGCCTTCGTACTGAGCGATCTGCAGAGCCCGAACGGTTTTCGTGTCTTCGAGCGCCCGCGTAGCCTGCTGGGCGGCCTGCCGGTCTTCGGCGGTTTGATCACATCGGGCGCAACGACAGTCCGTACAACCTTCACCAACCGCACTCCAGACGGCGTGGATACGTTCTTCAACACGCTCATCCGCTGATCCAGCGCCGGTTTTTTGGGCTCGATGAACAAGCCGCGGATATCCTCCGCGGCTTTTTTGTGCCCACACTCCGGGCTCAGTACCGCGCGGTGATCTGGAAGTAGACGGTCTTCTCGTCGAGCCCGTCGGCGCTGTTGTCCTTGCCCTGCGCGTGGAAACCATCGCTGGCGGAGACGCTGCCGCTGAGCCAGCTGAGCACGCGCATCTCCAGCGAGGCGCCGACATCGGCAACACTCACCTTCGCCTTGCCCGCATCCTCCAGCCGCTCGCTGCGCCGGCTCGATGCCTGTTCGACAAAGACGTTGGCCTTCAGGCTTTGCCGCCGTAGCCAGGATTCTCCTGGTCCCAGCCACTCCACGCTCAGGCGCAGGTTATGCCCCTCGTCGCCGACGCCCGCGCCGGAGCGATAGGCGCGCGCCGTCGCAGGACCGCCGATGACGAATTGCTCCTGCTGGGGCACGGTGTTGCCGGAAAACTGGGCACTCGCATCCGCCACCACGGCCCAGCCGTCGACAAGGCTGTAGCGCAGGCTCAGCGCTGGCCGCCACAGGAAATAAGCCTGGTTTGCAATGGTGCGCGACGAGCGTTGCGGGCCCAGGCCCTTGCGCGCCATCAAACTGCTTTGCAGTTGCAGCGAGCGGTCCAGTACCTGCCACCTGGCGAGATAGCTCAGGTCGATTTCGGTGGATTCGTAGTTCTCGTCGAGCAGCTCGGCGCTGACCGCATCGGGCGCCGATGGAAGCAGGCCGAGCACGCGCAGCAGATTGCGCACGATGTTGTCGTCGGCCAGCGCGCCGGTGTCGCTGATCTTGATGTTCTGCTCGTCATGGTCGAGCCTGGCTTGTAGAAGCAGCCGCTGGTCGTAGTCCGAGTAAAGCGGATACAGCCAGCTCAGGCCGACATTGTTGCCGCGGCCTTCCAGGGGAAAATTTTCGATCAGCTGATCGTAACGGTCGTAGCGGCCGTCGATCCCGAACACGCCGCGCGAGGTGACCCGCGTCCATCCCGCACTGAGACCGGTGTACGAAGAGCCTTCGGTCTTGCCGTAGTCGTTCCAGTCCGGGCCGCTCTTGACGGTGCCGGACAGCTGCACCTCGTCGCCAGTGGAAAAATCCTGTTGCAATGCGAGCGAGGTGAAATAAGGTCCGGCATAGCGATTGCCGTAGTTGTTGAAGTTGCCGAGCACATGCGTCTGCCGGCCGGCTGGCATTGGCTCGCCGAAATCCAGCGACACCGTGTCGCCACCCTGGGGTTTGAAGACGGGGGCGTACTGCTGCCCGGTTCGATCGGTGTACAGATCAGCCAGCACGCGGTCGGTTTCCAGATCGCTCGCAGTGAGCGGCGTCTGCGGCAGATCCTTGAAGTAGGCCTGCAGAGCGGCAGGCGCGATGACCTGCGTCACCCGGCCGGGAACGATGTGGATGTAGATATCGCGGCTCGATCCACCCGCCCAGGCGTAAAAGGTCATGGCGGCCGGATATCCGCCGAGCGAGTAGGCGCGCGCGACCGTGCGCACCGCATCCGACATGTTCGGCGCCGCCACGATGGCAGTCCGGAGCGCTTCGGCCTCGATTGCGCCGCCGCCGCTGATATGCAGTTTGAAGCTCTTGTAGTCGATGACGAAGCCGGGCTCTGACGCCAGTTGCTCGACGCTCGCCTGCTGCGGTTGCACTGGTGGTGGCAGGGCTATGGCCACGACATCCCCTCGGATCTGTCAAAAGACGCCGATGCATGGGCACCGACAAAAAACCCCGCCAACGAGCGGGGCTCAGATGCCGGCGGTCATTGCCGCCGGCACATCGTGTTGGTGGAGGCGGGGGGAATTGAACCCCCGTCCGCCAATGCTCCGCCTTCGGTTCTACATGCGTAGCCTAGTCTTTGGTTTTCATCCCCAGCTACCGAACAGGCACGGAGCGCTGGGACCTATCCCCTTGAGATTTTCGGGCATCGGCCAAGGGCGGGCTTCAGCATTATTCGGTAAGAGTCGACGTCTGATTCCGGAGTACCGACACTGCCGGGTCAAACGCTCACCGGAGTTTAGGCGGCGAGGGCGTAGTTGGAGTCGTTCGCAACTAGCTTGTTTGTAGACCGTTTAACGAGCAGATCTACAGCTCGGCATGCCCCTTGGGTTTTGCGATCAGCGTCGAAGCCATGTCGCCCCCTTGAGTCGCGATAAGACTATCACGCCGCGGCGGAGTTCCGGCGGAGGCGGCTCAACGGTGCCGCATGATGCGGCCCTTCTGGCGCTCCCAGTCCTTGTCCTTGAGATCGGCGCGCTTGTCGTGCTGTTTCTTGCCCTTGGCCAGGCCGATCTGCACCTTGGCGAAGCCGCGGGTCCAGTGCATGTCCAGCGGCACCACGGTGTAGCCGGCGCGCTCGACCTTGCCGATGAGCTTGGACAGCTCCGCCGCATGAAGCAGCAGCTTGCGGGTTCGCAGGGGCTCCGGGTTGACGTGGGTCGATGCCGACAGCAGCGGCGAAAACTGCGCGCCGATCAGCCAGGCCTCGCCATTCTTGAGCACCACATAGGCCTCGGCGATGTTGCCGCGGCCGTCGCGCAGGCTCTTCACCTCCCAACCGACCAGCATCAGGCCGGCTTCGTAGGTTTCTTCGATGAAGTAATCGTGTCGGGCGCGGCGGTTGAGCGCGATGATGCGCGGCGCTTCCTTGTCCTCGGTCTTCTTCTTGCTCATCGCGGCATTGTAGGCGACGGTGGCTACCCAAGCTGTCGGGGCCGTTGAGCCCGCCGCTGCAATGGACGCGTGAACATCCGCCAAAGCAGTTGCGGATCAACAGACCGCCCGCGCGCCTTGCGTCCCGGGGCAGTGGTTACACTAGCTTCGTGAACATCCGCGAAAGCAGCTACGGGTATTGGAGTTCCGCGCGCGCCTTCGTCTGGGTGGCTGCGGGCGCCTGCATCGGCATCGGCAATATCGCGCGCCTGCCGTATCTGATGGGCGAATACGGCGGCTGGGTGTTTCTGCTGGTGTATATCGCCGCGCTGCTGTTGCTCGGTCTGCCGCTGCTGGTCGCCGAATGGTCGCTCGGCCGCTGGATGCGCGACGACGTCATCACCGGGTTCGGGCGCCTCGGTCAGGCCGCCGGCGGTAGTGCGCGCTGGCGTTTCGTCGGCGGCTTCATGCTGGTCGCGGCGGCGATGATCCTGTCGTACTACAGCGTGGTGGCGAGCTGGAGCCTGGGCTATACGTTTCGCGCCGCGGCGGGCCGGCTGGAAGGCGACGCCGCCAGCGCCGTCGAGCGCTTCCTGGCGCTGGCGCAAGACCCGGAGCGGTCGCTCGCCTGGCACACCCTGTTCATGGTGATGACCTGCATCATCGTCGCTCAGGGCTTTCGGGAGGGGATGGAACGCGCAGCGGGCTATTTCGTACCCGTGGCTTTTGCGGCGATGACCGTTCTGGTGCTAGTCGCCGGACGCTACGGCGATACCGTCGCCGCCGCCGATTTTCTCTTCACCGGTGATCCCGCGCGCCTGGGCTGGCGGGGTGCGATGGAAGCTTTGCAGCAGGCCTTCTATACCCTCGCGCTCGGCTTCGGCACCATGCTCACCCTGGGCGCCTACCTGCCGGGGAGCATGCCGCTGGGGCGTTTGGCGATCGGCGTGATCCTGCTCGACACCCTCTTCAGCCTGCTCTGCGGATTGTTCCTGTACGCCTTCGTCCTGCACGCCGGGCTGAAACCTTCCGCGGGCCTGGGCATGTTGTTCCAGACCTTGCCGCAGGCGCTGCCTGGCGGATGGCTGAGCGTCGCCATCGGCACGCCGTTCTACCTGGTGATGTTCGTCGTCACCCTGCTGTCGGCCGCCGCGCTGATGGAGCCGCTGACTCGCTACCTGATGGAGCGCCTGCGCCTGACCCGCGTGTTTGCCGCAACCGCGGTGGCGATCGTGGTGTGGTATCTGGGGCTTGGATCGCTGTTGTCCTTCAGCGTGCTCAGCGATGTGCGTTTGCTGGACCGCAATTTCTTCGAGTGGATGCAGTTGTTCAGCGCGACGCTGATCGCGCCGCTTTCCGGGCTGATGATCTGTCTGCTGGTGGCGCGGGTGCTGCCCAAGGATCTGGCGCGCGCCGTCGCCGGCAACCGGCCATCGCGCTGGACCGGCGCCTGGATCCTGGCCCTGCGCTACTCGGCGCGGCTGGGCCTGTTCGCGATCCTGCTCTATGCAGCCGGTCTGTTCGACTGGATGGACCGGCTGTGGGGCGCATGAGGACGCTCGACCGTTCCGCCCTAATGCCCTACGCCGCCGGCGATCTGTTCGACCTGGTCGCCGACGTCGCGGCGTATCCGGAGTTCCTGCCGGGTTGCGAGAGCGCGCAGATCGAATCCGATGAATGGCTCGCCGACGGCCAGCGCCAGGTGCGCGCGCGCGTCGGCTTTCGCGTCAGCGTGCTGAGCGACAGCTTCGTCACCGAAAACCGGATGCAGCCGGGACAACGTATCGAGATGCATCTGCTGCAGGGACCGTTCCGCCAGCTGTCGGGTGTCTGGGAGTTCACGTCGCTGGACCCCAAGGCCTGCAAGGTGTCACTGGCGCTGAGCGTTGACTTCGCCAGCCGGCTGATGGAGGCCACACTCTCGCCGTGGATCGACCGTGCAGTCGACAGCATCATGGAGGCGTTCCGCCAGCGCGCGGAGCAGCGCCTCGGTGGCAGCTGAAGCCGCGGCACCGCTGCTCGACGTCGAGGTGATTGCCGGGTCGCCCGGCGCGGCGCCGGTGGCACTCAGGCTCGCTTCTGGTGCGACGGTGGAGCAGGCGCTGCTGGCTTCAGGCTTGTCGGGGGACCCGCTCGATCTACGAGGCCGTATCGGAATCTTCGGCCGTCTCTGCGGCCTGGATCAGCGGCTCGAAGATGGCGACCGCGTCGAAATCTATCGCCCTCTGGCGGCCGATCCCAAGGACGCAAGACGCCGCCGCGCGCGCAAGCAGCGCGCTTAGGGCGCGCCGGCGGGCGTGGGTTGCAGGATCTCGCCGGTGCCCTCACCAGCGTCAGGCCTCGCGCCTCCACCCTCGAGCTTTTCTTTCTTCTCTTCGTTCTTCTCGGCCTTGACTTCGGTGCCGACCAGAGCCGGGTCCACCGACGCGGTCTTCAAGCCGTCGATCCTGGTGACCTGGTTGTTCTGGAAGAACAGGGTCACGGTCCGCGACGACACGTCGCCGCGCGGAGACTTGTAATAGCTCAGGTAGTCCCAGCGATCGTCGCGAAAAGGATTGGCCGCCACCGGCTGGCCGAGCACGAACTTGACCTGATCGCGCGTCATGCCGACGTGCAACTTGGCGACGTCGCGCTGATCCAGCAGATTGCCCTGGCGCGTGGGCAGGCGATACAGCAGTTGACAGGCCGACAGGCTCAGGACCAGAAGGCCGAGCAGCAGAATACGCATGGGGGCTAGAGGCTCGTTGTTTGCCATGGGAAGACTGCGATAATACCGAATCGTTCGTCGGCCCGGGCTCCCGGGTTCTGTGGACATCCGTCCAACGCGTTGCTGGGAGTTGCCCGTGGAATCCTCCGATCTCAGAAACGTCGGCCTCAAGGTCACGCTGCCGCGCATCAAGATTCTGGAGATGCTGGAGCGAAGCGCGACGCGTCATCTGTCGGCGGAAGACATCTATCGCAATCTGATGACCGAAGGCGAGGACATCGGCCTGGCCACGGTGTATCGCGTGCTCACCCAGTTCGAAGCCGCGGGCCTGGTGACGCGGCATCACTTCGAAGGCGGGCACGCGGTGTTCGAACTCGAACGCGGCCAGCATCACGATCATCTGGTCTGCATCAAGTGCGGCATCGTCGAGGAATTCGAGGACGAGATGATCGAAAAACGCCAGCGCGACCGCGCCCGCGAACTCGGCTTCAAGATGACCGAGCACAGCCTGATCATCTACGGCGAATGCCTTCGCGAGAATTGCCCGAACCTCAAGCAGCCTGCGCGCCCGAGATCGTAGATATCGTGGTTGTAGGTTGGGGTGAGCGTTAGCGAACCCCAACTGAGCAGAATCGATGAAGCGCCCAATGTCGGGGTTCGCAAGCTCACCCCAACCTACCCCAGGGTTCGCGCCCTCTCCAGCAACTCCCGCGCATGCGCCTGGGTCGAGGCGGTGATCTCGATGCCGCCCATCATCCGCGCGAGTTCCTGCACGCGCGCCTCATTGTCCAGCGGCGACAGCCGCGTGTAGGTCATTCCGTCTCTCACCTGTTTGGCGATGGCGTAGTGCCCGCGGCCTTGCGCTGCGACCTGCGCAAGATGGGTCACGCACAGCACCTGCCGCGTACTGCCCAGCGCGCGCAACTGCTGGCCGACGATCTCGGCGACGCCGCCGCCGATGCCGGCGTCGACTTCATCGAAGATCATCGTCGCCGCGCCGCCCGATTGAATCCCCACCACCTGGATCGCCAGCGATAGCCGCGACAGCTCGCCGCCGGAGGCGACCTTGGCCATCGGCCTCGGAGGCTGTCCGGGGTTGGCGGAGAAATCGAAGCGCACCTCGTCGGCGCCGTGCGCTCGCGGCTGCACCGCGGCGTCGGCATGCACCGCGACGACGAATTGCGCGTTGGCCATCCCCAGGCCGCTGACGATTTGCGTCACCGCTTTGGAAAAACGCTGCGCGGCCTTGACGCGGGCCGCGCTGAGTTTTGCCGCCGCCACGCTCCAGGCCGTCGCCACGTCGCGTTGCTCGTTGAGCAAGCGCTCGGTGCCGCCGGCAGCCTGTTCGGCGTCGTCGAGTTCCGCGCGCAGAGTCGCCAGCCGCTGCGGCAGCTCATCGGCGCGCAGGCGGTGTTTGCGTGCCAGGTCGTGGATGTCGGACAGACGCCGCTCGACTTGAGCGAGCGCCTCGGGGTCCAGATCGAGCCGATCGAGCAGGCGTTGCACGGCCTGCGCGGATTCCTGGACCTGCATCTGCGCCGCGGCGAGCACTCCATCGATCGCATCGAACCCGGCGTCGACCTGCGTGAGGCCGCCGAGCAGCTGCGAGGCTTTCGACAGCTGGTCGTAGACGCTCGTATCGCCGCTGTGCAGCAGCTCCACCACGCGGCCGCCCTCGTCCAGCAGGCGTCCCGCGTTGGCCAGTCGGCGATGGTCGATGTCGAGCTGTTCGAGCTCGCCGGCCTGCAGGTTGAGCGCTTCGAGTTCGCGGATCTGATAGCGCAGAAAATCCAGCTGCTCCGGATCGCGCGTGCCAGCGCGGCCGAGCCGCTCGATCTGCGTCTGCAGCGCCGACCAGCGCGCGGCCAGCGCTGCGGTCTGCTCAAGCTCGGCACAGTGATCACCGTAGCCGTCGAGCAGACCGCGCTGCACCTCGGCGCGCACCAGGCCGTGGCTCTGGTTCTGTCCGAACACCTCGACCAGGATCTCGCCCAGTTCGCGCAGCGCACCGGCCGACACCGGCGAGTCGTTGACGAAGGCGCGCGTGCGGCCTTCGGCGTAGACCACGCGACGCAGCACGCAGCGCGCGGGTTCATCGGCGTCGACCAATTCCTGTTCGCTCAACCAGCGCTGCGCGGCTGGCGCATCGCTTAAGACGAACTCGGCGCTGATCTCCGCGCGCTCGCTGCCGGCACGCACCAGCGAGGCTTCGCCGCGCGTGCCGACGGCAAGGCCGATGGCGTCGATCAGGATCGACTTGCCCGCGCCGGTCTCACCGGTGAGCACGGTAAAGCCCGCGCCGAATTCCAGATCGAGCGCGTCGATGATCGCGAGATTGCGGATGGAAAGGCCGAGCAGCATGGAGCGAGTGCGCGCCTGGCTCTAACGCGGGATGACGCTTTCCTGCCCGCGGCCCCAGCGCAGCTTGTTGCGCAGGATCGAGAAGTAGCTGTAACCGGCTGGGTGGATCAGCCGCAGCGGTGCCGCGCCGCGGGTGATCTCGACCGCGTCGCCAGGCTCCAGGATCTCGTTGATCTGGCCGTCGAACGTCACCATCGCCTGCGCGCGATCGTCGCCGCGCACCACCAGGCGCACGCGATTGTCGCCGCCGACCACGATCGGCCGGTCAGAGAGCGTGTGCGGGCAGATTGGCACCAGGGCCATCGCTTGCAAGCTTGGATGCATCAGCGGCCCGCCGCCGGACAGCGCATAGGCGCTGGACCCGGTGGGCGTGCACACGATCATGCCGTCGGCGCGATGCAGGCTGATGAATTCCTCCCCCATCCAGCTCTCGAACTCGATCATGCGGATCGTCGCCTGATTGCGCAGCACGACGTCGTTGACCGCGTGGTGCGGCTGCGCGTCGGCGACGCCGTCGCGCGTCAGCTGCGCGCTCAGCACCATGCGGTCTTCGATCTCGTAATCACCGCCGATGACCGCCGCCATGGATTCCGCCAGCCGCTCGGGCGCCAGATCCACCATGAAGCCGAGCCGGCCCTGGTTGACACCGAGCAGTGGCACGCCGGCCTGCGCCAGATCACGCCCGGCGTCGAGCAGGGTGCCGTCGCCGCCGACTACCACCACCAGTTCCACCGATTCCCCGAGTTCCTGGCGGCTGACGCGACGTCCCGCCGGCGTGTCGCCGAGCGCGGGGTTTTCTTCGACCAGCACCTCGCAGTCCAGATCACGCAGCGCGGCGCAGAGCAGCGACAGGGTCGGCAGGTGCGGATCACGTCGCTTGCCGATCACGCCGACGCTGCGGAAAGGTTTCATGGGGGCGAGGCAAAAAAGTCAGGCCACAAGATACACGATGCGGCCCGATCCACGCTGCTGTCTTGACAGGGCTTTTTGCGGTCTCTAGCGTCGGCCTCAAGAAGGCCGCTGCAAGGGCGGCCGAGCCCCTCGAGACATCGATGTCAGAACCTCTGGAACGGCGCGCCGCGGACCTGCTGAAGCTGCTGGTCGAGCGCTACATCGCCGACGGCCAGCCGGTGGGCTCGCGCACGCTGGCGCGGGCGGCGAGCGTCAATCTGTCGCCCGCCACCATACGCAACGTCATGGCCGATCTGGACGAGCTGGGCCTGGTGGTGTCGCCGCACACCTCGGCCGGCCGCGTACCGACCACGCGCGGCTACCGCTACTTCGTCAACGCGCTGCTGGCACCGGAGCCGCTGTCGGACGCCGAGCGTCTGCGCATCGCCCAGGACATGGTGCCGCGCGACCGCAGCCCGCAGGACCTGGTGCAGGCCGCGTCGAACCTGCTGTCGCGGCTGTCGAAGATGGCGGGCGTGGTGACCACGCCGCGGCGCAACCTGGCGATCCTGCGGCGCATCCAGTTCCTGCCGCTGTCGGATTCGCGCGTGCTGGTGATCCTGGTGGTCAACCAGTCCGAAGTGCAGAACCGCATCATCAGCACCGATCGGCCGTTCGGCGCCGACGAGCTGGAGCGCTACGCCAACGTGCTCAACGAACACTTCGTCGGCCGCGATCTGGTGAGCCTGCGCAAGGCGCTATGGCAGGACGCCAACGACACGCAGATGCACGTCAACCAATTGCTGCGCGACGCCGCGGCGATGGCCGAGCAGGCGTTCAAGAGCGATCCGGTCGGCGGCGATTACGTGCTCGCCGGCGGCGGCAACCTGCTCGGCTTTGCGGAGCTGGGCGACGTGCAACGCATGCGCGGACTGTTCGACGCACTCGATCGCAAGCGCGACCTGCTCGCCTTGTTCGACACCTGCCTGTCGGCGCAAGGCCTGCAGATTTTCATCGGCGAGGAATCCGGCTATCGCGTGCTCGATGAAATGAGCGTGGTCACCGCGCCGTACTTCCTCGACGGCCAGGTCGCTGGCGTCCTCGGCGTCATCGGCCCCACGCGCATGGCCTACAGCCGGATCATTCCACTGGTGGCGGAGACGGCGCGGCTGCTGACCGCAGGGCTCGATCATTGATCGAGCTTGTTTGTCTGCTTGCCATGGGACAGTTTGAATTCAGTTGTCGCCCGCTAAGGTTGTTCACGCACCAGTAAATCTTCCGCGTTCTGCAGCGTTGCAGGACAGCCGGTGCATGACCGGATGCGCGAATGGAATCGACTGCCCCACTCAAAGCCCGCACCCTGGTGTGGCCTGGACGCTCCTATCCACTGGGCGCCACCTGGGACGGCGAGGGCGTCAACTTCGCGCTGTTCTCCGCCAACGCGCATGCCGTCGATTTGTGTCTGTTCGACGCGAGCGGCCAGCACGAAACAGCGAGGGTCCGCCTCCCCGAATACACCGATCAGATCTGGCACGGCTATCTGCCCGACGCGCGGCCCGGCCAGCTCTACGGTTTTCGCGTGCACGGCCCTTACGATCCCGGCAACGGCCATCGCTTCAACGCCAACAAGCTGCTGCTCGATCCTTACGCCAAGGCCATCGCCGGCGATCTGAGCTGGAGCGACTCGCACTTCGGCTATCGCATCGGCAACGCCAAGGAAGACCTGTCGTTCGACAAGCGCGACAACGCGCGCCACATGCCCAAGTGCCGGGTCATCGACACCTCCTTCACCTGGGGCGAGGACCGGCGGCCACGCACGTCCTGGGAAGAGACGGTGATTCTCGAAACCCATGCCAAGGGTTTCACGCAGCTGCATCCCGGCGTCGACGACAAGCGTCGCGGCACGTTCGCAGGGCTGGTCGCGCCGCCCGTGCTCGATCATCTGGTGCGGCTCGGCGTCACCGCCGTCGAGCTGCTGCCGATCCATCATTTTCTCAACGATCGCCACCTCACGCAGCGCAATCTCACCAACTACTGGGGCTACAACACCATCGGTTTCTTCGCGCCCGATCCGCGCTTCCTGTCGGGTGGACTGATCGAGGAATTCAAGACCACGGTCAAGCGTCTGCATGGCGCCGGCATCGAGGTGATTCTCGACGTGGTCTACAACCACACCGCCGAGGGCAATCACATGGGCCCGACGCTGAGCCTGCGCGGCATCGACAACGCCAGCTACTACCGGCTCGCAGACGACCCGCGCTTCTACATGGACTACACCGGCTGCGGCAACTCGCTCAACGTCGATCATCCGCGCGTGCTGCAGATGGTGATGGACTCGCTGCGCTACTGGGTCACCGAGATGCACGTCGACGGCTTCCGCTTCGACCTCGCGAGCGCCCTCGCCCGCTCGCTCTACGACGTGGACCAGCTCGGCGCCTTCTTCACGTCGATCTATCAGGATCCCACCCTCGCCACCACGAAGCTCATCGCCGAGCCCTGGGACCTCGGCATGGGCGGCTATCAGGTCGGAAATTTCCCGGTAAACTGGACCGAATGGAACGGCAAATACCGCGACAGCGTGCGCAAGTATTGGAAGGGCGACATGGGCATGCACAGCGAGATCGCCACCCGCCTCGGGGGCAGCTCCGACCTCTATGAGCACAGCGGCCGCCTGCCGTCCGCGAGCATCAATTTCATCACCGCCCACGACGGCTTCACCCTGCATGACCTCGTTGCCTACAACGAGAAACACAACGAGGCGAACGGCGAGAACAACAACGACGGCGCGAACGACAACGAAAGCTGGAACTGCGGAGCCGAAGGCCCGACCGACGATCCGGAGATCAATAAATTGCGCGGCCGCCAGATGCGCAACTTCCTGGCCACGCTCATGCTCTCGCAAGGTGTGCCGATGCTCTGCGCCGGCGATGAAATCGCCCGCACCCAGGGCGGCAACAACAACGGCTATTGCCAGGACGACGAGATTTCCTGGCTCGACTGGAATCTCGACGAGCCGCGCAAACAGCTCCTCGAATTCACCTCGCGGCTCATCCATTACCGCCGCGGGCATCCGAACTTCCACCGCCGCAGCTTCGTGGAAAAAGACCCGTCCGTCTCGCCGCAGGGCGAAAACATCCGCTGGATCCGCGCCGACGGCGAGCCCATGGGCGACGGGGACTGGGGCGAAGGAGGCTGGATGCGCACCCTCGGCATGGTTCTCTCCGGCGACGCGCCCGAGATCCGCAACGCCGCCGGCAGCCGGGTGAAGGACAACGACTATCTCATCCTGCTCAACTCCCACCACGAATCGGTGGATTTCAAACTCCCGAAAGACGTGCGCCGCAAGCGGTGGTTCTTCGCCTTCGACACCGCGCGCCCGGATCTCGAGCCCGGCCAGGAACGCGCCTCCGGCGCCGGAATCAAACTCGAAGGGCGCTCTCTCGTTGTCCTAGGCCATGCAAGATAAGCCCTGGTTCGCCACCTATCGCGTCCAGCTCCACCAGGATTTTCCGCTCGCCGCCGCGACGGCAATCCTGCCCTACCTGCGCGACCTCGGCATCAGCCACATCTACCTTTCTCCCTGCTTGCAGGCCGCTCCGGGCAGCACGCACGGCTACGATGTCGCCGATCCAACCGTCATCAACAACGAGCTTGGCGGTGAGGAGGCCTGGACCGAGTTCCAGGCCGCCGTGCAGGAATCCGGCCTCGGGGTCCTGCTCGACATCGTTCCGAACCACATGACCACCCACGAGTCGAATCCGTGGTGGGGCGACGTTCATGCCCACGGTCCGTT
>CAXTSJ010000019.1:0-54557 GCA_964246995.1 uncultured Hydrocarboniphaga sp. | reverse complement strand
TCGACAACCTGGTGTTCGTCGTCAACTGCAACCTGCAGCGGCTCGACGGCCCGGTGCGCGGAAACGGCAAGATCATCCAGGAGCTGGAAGGCTGCTTCCGCGGCGCCGGCTGGAACGTGATCAAGCTGATCTGGGGCGGGCCCTGGGACGCGCTGCTGGCGCGCGACAGCAGCGGCAAGCTGATGCAGGCGATGACCGAAACCGTCGACGGCGAATACCAAAGCTACAAGGCGCGCGGCGGCAAGTTCACGCGCGAGCATTTCTTCGGCAAGTATCCGGAAGCCGAGCGCTTGGTTTCGACTTTGAGCGATGAAGAAATCGCGGCGCTGCCGCGTGGTGGCCACGATCCGCACAAGGTCTACGCGGCTTACGCCGCCGCCAGCAAACACACCGGCTCGCCCACCGTGATTCTCGCCAAGACGGTGAAAGGCTACGGCATGGGCGAGGCCGGCGAAGGCCAGAACATCACCCATCAGCAGAAGAAGATCGGGCTGGAAGCGTTGAAGAAATTCCGCGACCGCTTCAAGATTCCGGTGCCGGATGATCAGATCGAATCGATCCCGTTCTATCGCCCGGCCGAAGATTCGCCCGAGATGATTTATCTCAAGGAGCGCCGCAAGCAGCTCGGCGGATCCTTGCCGGCGAGAGTGGTGGTCAAGGAGACGCTGGAGATTCCGCCGCTGTCGGTGTTCCAGCGTCTGCTCGACGGCACCGCCGAGCGCGAGATCAGCACGACGATGGCGTTCGTGCAGTTCTTGCAGACCTTGATCCGCGACAAGAACGTCGGCCAGAGAGTCGTGCCGATCATCCCCGACGAGGCGCGCACCTTCGGCATGGAAGGCATGTTCCGTCAGCTCGGCATCTATTCCATCGTCGGTCAGAAATACAGCCCGGAAGACGCCGACCAGCTCGCCTTCTACAAGGAGGACATCAAGGGCCAGATTCTGGAAGAAGGCATCACCGAAGCCGGCAGCATGTCGAGCTTCATCGCCGCCGGTACGGCCTATGCGAATCTTGGCGTGAGCCTGCTGCCGTTCTACGCGTTCTATTCGATGTTCGGCTTCCAGCGCGTGATGGATCTGTGCTGGGCCGCGGGCGACATGCGCGCGCGCGGATTTCTGCTCGGCGCCACCGCCGGCCGCACCACCATCAACGGCGAAGGCTTGCAGCACGAGGATGGCCACAGCCAGGTGATGGCGGGGCTGATCCCCAACTGCAAATCCTATGATCCGGCGTTCGCCTATGAACTGGCGGTGATCATCCAGCACGGCTTGCGCGAGATGTACGTCGAGCAGAAAGACCAGTACTACTACCTGACCATCTACAACGAGAATCACACCCACCCGGCGATGCCCGCCGGTGTCGAGAGCGGCATCGTCCGCGGCATGTACCTGTTCAAGTCCGACGAGAAGCCGGCCAAGGCGCATGTGCAATTGCTCGGCTCCGGATCGATCCTGCGTGAGGTCATCGCCGCGAGCGAGTTGCTCAAGGAAGACTGGAACGTGACCAGCGACGTCTGGAGCGTGCCGAGCTTCAACGAACTGGCGCGCGACGGCCGCGAGGCCGAGCGCTGGAACCTGCTCAATCCGGGCGAGAAGCCCAAGCAGTGCTATCTGCAGGAATGCCTCGATGGCATGACCGGCCCGGCGATCGCGTCCACCGACTGGGTGCGCGCCTACGCCGAAGCCGTGCGGCCGTACATGAAGGCGCCGTATCACGTCCTCGGCACCGACGGTTTTGGTCGCTCCGACAATCGTCCGGCGCTGCGCGATTTCTTCGAGGTCGATCGGCGCTGGATCGTGGTCAAAGCGCTCAAGGCGCTGGCCGATCAGAAACTGGTCGCGGTGGATCGGGTCGCCGAGGCGATCAAGGTCTACGGCATCCAGCCCCATCGCGCTGCACCCTGGACGGTGTGACGCGAATGGCCAAGACAGAAATCAAAGTGCCCGACATCGGCGACAGCGCCGATGTCGCCGTGATCGAAGTGTTGGTGAAAGACGGCGACACCGTCACCAAGGAACAATCGCTGATCGTGCTCGAATCCGAGAAGGCGACGATGGACGTGCCCTCGCCCGCTGCCGGCGTGATTTCGGGGATCGCGATCAAGGTCGGCGACAAGGTGTCGAAGGGCACGCTGATCGCCCAGCTCGAAGCGGGTGAAGCCGAGCCCGCCGCGAAACCCGAAGCCGAGAAGGAAGACTCCAAAGCCGATCCGGAAAAGGGAGCGGCCGCAGACAAACAGCCGCCCGCCGAGGATGAGACGGCTGAAGCCGAAGAACCTGCGAAGGCCGAAGCGGAGCCGGCCGAGTCCGCAAAGCAAGAAACCAGCGCGCCCATCGGCGTCAGCGTCCCTGACATCGGCGACTTCACGGGCGTGCCGGTGATCGAAGTGCTGGTGAAAAATGGCGACGTGGTGAAGGCCGAGCAGTCGCTGCTCGTTCTGGAAACCGACAAGGCGACAATGGAAGTGCCGAGCCCTGCTGCCGGTACCGTGCAAGGCTTCAAGATCAAAGTTGGCGACAAGGTTTCCAAGGGCGATGCGATTTGCCAGCTGCAAGCGGAGGCGAGCGCGACGCCCACCAAGGCGGCGGCGCCAAAAAAAGCCGCGATCACTGAAACGCCAGATAAGAATGCCGCGGAATCGTCATCGAAAGACTCGAAGCCGACCCCCAAGCAGGCGCCGCTGACAGAAGCCTCATCCGAGCCCGCCATCGCAGAACCGGCGACACCCCAAGCCGCGAGCGGCAAACCCGGCGAGCTGCCTTACGCCGGCCCGGCGACGCGCAAGTTCGCGCGCGAACTGGGCGTGGATCTGTCCAAGGTCAAAGGCAGCGGCAAGAACGCACGCATCACCGTCGAGGACGTGCAGGGGCATGTGAAGCAGGCGATGCAAGCGCCGCCGTCTTCGGCCGCGCCATCCGCAGGCGGTGGGATACCTCCGATCCCCGCGCAGGACTTCAGCGTCTTCGGCGAAGTGGAAACCAAGCCGCTCGCCCGCATCCGCAAGCTGTCCGCCGCGCACGTGCATCGCAGCTGGCTCAACATCCCGCACGTCACGCAGAACGACGAAGCCGACATCACCGATCTCGAAGCTTTCCGCAAAGCGCAGTCAGACGAGGGCGGCATCAAGCTCACCCTGTTGCCCTTCGTGATGAAGGCCGTCGAGAAAGCGCTGGCGGCCTTTCCGGACTTCAACAGCTCGCTCGCACCCGATGGCGCCAGCCTGATCTACAAGCACTACTTCCATGTCGGCTTCGCCGCCGACACGCCCAATGGCCTGGTCGTGCCGGTGGTGCGCGACGTCGACAAGAAAGGCATCGTCCAACTGGCCAACGAATGCGGCGAGCTGGCCAAAAAAGCGCGCGACGGCAAGCTCAAGCCCGACGAGATGAAAGGCGGCTGCTTCTCCATCAGCAGTCTCGGTGGCATCGGCGGCAGTCACTTCACGCCGATCGTCAATGCACCGGAGGTAGCGATTCTCGGCGTCTCGCGCGGCATGATGAAGCCGGTGTGGGATGGCAAGACTTTCCAGCCGCGTCTGATGCTGCCGCTGTCGTTGTCCTACGATCATCGTGTGATCGACGGTGCGCTGGCGGCGCGTTTCATCGTGCTGCTAGTGAAGTTGCTGGGCGATCTCAGACGGCTGGCCCTGTAGAGCGGGCCGCTTCCGCTGTCGTTGGATAGAGCCTAACGACGGCCGCAGGCCGCCCTACAATCGTTGGCGCCCGGTGTGATTTCTGCATCGGCATTCGTTGATAAAAAGCACGACGCCGTAATTTTGGGGGAAGCATGACCACGATTCGCAAGCTGCTCGTCGCCAACCGGTCCGAGATCGCCATCCGCGTGATGCGCGCGTCGGCGGAGATGGGCATCAAGACGGTGGCGATCTACGCCAACGAGGACCGCTTCGCGCTGCATCGCTTCAAGGCGGACGAGAGCTATCGGGTCGGCGAAGGGCGCAAACCCATCGCGGCTTATCTGGACATCCCCGGCATCATCCGCATCGCGCGCAAGGCCAAGGTCGATGCGATCCATCCGGGTTATGGCTTCCTGTCGGAGAACCCGGACTTCGCCGAAGCCTGCGCCGCCGCCGGCATCCTCTTCATCGGGCCGACGCCGGAGGTGATGCGCACGCTCGGCAACAAGGTCGCGGCGCGCAACGCGGCGGTGGCGGCCGGTGTGCCGGTGATGCCCGCGACCGCGCCTTTGCCCGCGGACATCGAAGCCTGCAAGAAGATGGCGGCGGACGTGGGCTATCCGCTGATGCTCAAGGCGAGCTGGGGCGGTGGTGGACGCGGCATGCGCGTGATCGAGAGCGAGGCCGATCTGCCGGGCAACATCGAGATCGCGCGGCGCGAAGCAGCCGCGGCGTTCGGCAACGACGAGGTGTATCTGGAAAAACTGGTGCGCCGCGCGCGCCACGTCGAGGTGCAGATTCTCGGCGACCGTCACGGCCAGCTCGTGCACCTGTTCGAGCGCGACTGCTCGGTGCAGCGGCGCAACCAGAAAGTCGTCGAGCGCGCGCCTGCGCCTTATCTGGATGCGGACACGCGCGAGCAGCTTTGCGAAGCCGCGCTCAAGCTCGGCAACGCGGTGCAGTACACCCATGCCGGCACCGTCGAATTTTTGATGGACGCCGACACCGGCAAGTTCTATTTCATCGAGGTCAACCCGCGCATCCAGGTCGAGCACACGGTCACCGAGCAGGTCACCGGCATTGATATCGTCAAGGCGCAGATCCGCATCTGCCAGGGCGCGCACATCGGCAGCACCGCGGGCGTGCCGGTGCAGAGCGAAATCCGTTTGAACGGCCACGCCCTGCAATGCCGCGTCACTACCGAAGACCCCGAGAACAACTTCACGCCGGACTACGGACGCCTGAGCGTGTATCGCAGCGCCGCCGGTTTCGGTTTGCGCCTGGACGGCGGCACCGCGTATGCGGGCGCGATCATCACGCCGTACTACGACTCGCTGCTGGTGAAGGTCACCGCCTGGGCGCAGAGCGCGGACGAGGCCATCCATCGCATGGACCGCGCGCTGCGCGAATTCCGCATCCGCGGTCTCTCGACCAATCTCCAGTTCTTGGAGAACGTGATCAACCATCCGGACTTTATTTCCGGCGATGTGATCACGCGCTTCATCGACACCACGCCCGAGCTGTTCAACTTCAAGAAGCGCCGCGATCGCGCCACCAAGCTGCTGCGCTTCCTCGGCGAAACCACCTTGCGCGGCAATCCGGAGATGAAGGGCCGAAAGATGCCGGAGGGCGAGTTCGCCGCGCCGGTGATGCCGGCCGCCGATCTCACCATGGCCGTGCCCAATGGTTCGCGCGACCAGTTCAAGCAGCTCGGCGCCGCCGGCTTCGCGCAATGGATGAAAGCGCAGCCGCAGGTGCTGCTCACCGACACCACGATGCGCGACGCCCACCAGAGCCTGTTCGCGACGCGCATGCGCACCGCCGACATGGCGGCGATCGCGCCGCATTACGCGCGCCTGGTGCCGGGTCTGTTCTCGATGGAATGCTGGGGCGGCGCGACTTTCGACGTCGCGCTGCGCTTCTTGAAAGAGGACCCCTGGGCACGTCTGCACCAGTTGCGCGTCGCGGCGCCGAACATCCTGTTCCAGATGCTGCTGCGCGCGAGCAACGCGGTGGGTTACACCAACTACGCCGACAACGTGGTGAAGTTCTTCGTGCAACAAGCCGCTGCCAACGGCATCGACCTTTTCCGCGTGTTCGACTCGCTCAACTGGGTCGAAAACATGCGCGTGGCGATGGACGCGGTGATCGAATCGGGTGCGATCTGCGAAGGCACCATTTGCTACACGGGCGATCTGTTCGACACTGCGCGGCCCAAGTACAACCTGGCCTATTACGTGAAGATGGCCAAGGAGCTGGAGCGCGCCGGCGCGCATGTGCTCGGCATCAAGGACATGGCCGGCGTCTGCCGGCCGCGTGCCGCGAAAGAACTGGTGCGCGTACTCAAGCAGGAGGTCGGCCTGCCGATCCACTTCCATACGCACGACACCAGCGGCATCGCCGCGGCCAGTGTGCTCGCGGCGATTGAAGCCGGTGTCGATGCGGTCGATGGCGCTCTCGATGCGATGAGCGGGCTCACTTCGCAGCCCAACCTGTCGTCGATCGTCGCCGCGCTCGAAGGCACCGAGCGCGCGCCGCACGTCGATCTGGAGGCGATGAAAGCGCTGTCGTTCTACTGGGAAGGCGTGCGCCGTTATTACGCGCCGTTCGAGGCCGACATCCGTTCCGGCACCTCCGACGTTTACCGTCACGAAATGCCGGGCGGCCAGTACACCAATCTGCGCGAACAGGCGCGCGCGATGGGGCTGGATCATCGCTGGCCGGAAGTCAGCCGGGCGTATGCCGACGTCAATCAGCTCTTCGGCGACATCGTCAAGGTCACGCCGACCTCGAAAGTCGTTGGCGACATGGCGCTGTACATGGTGGCCAACGATCTGTCGCCGGCGGAAGTCGCCGATCCCGCGCGCGACATCGCGTTTCCGGAATCGGTGATCTCGCTGTTCAAGGGTGAACTCGGCTATCCGCCGGACGGTTTCCCCAAAGCCTTGCAGAAAAAAATCATCCGCGACGAACCGGCGCTCGTCGGCCGGCCCGGCCTCAACCTGCCGCCGGTGGATCTGGAAGTCGCGCGAGGCGAAGCCGAGAAAGCGGTCGGCCACAAGATCAGCGACACCGAACTGGCCTCGTACCTCATGTACCCCAAGGTCTACAAGGATTACGCCGTGCACCTGAAGACTTTCGGCGACGTCAGCCATCTGCCGACGCCGGTGTTTTTCTATGGCATGCGCGAGCAGCAGGAGGTGTCGGTGGATCTGGAAGCCGGCAAGACCTTGCTGATCCGCCTGCAAGGCCAGACCGAAAATCTGGAAGAGGGCGAGGACAAGCTGTTCTTCGAACTCAACGGCCAGCCGCGCCTGATCCGCGTTGCCAAGCTCGATTCCAAAGCGCGCAACGCGCTGCCCAAGGCCGAAGACGGCAATCTCAAGCACGTCGGTGCGCCGATGCCCGGCATGGTGGTCACCGTGTCGGTGAAAGCCGGGCAGAAAGTATCGAAAGGCGATCCACTGGTGTCGATCGAGGCGATGAAAATGGAGACGCAAATCCGCGCGGACTTCGACGCCACCATCAAGCGCGTCGTCGCCGTCAGCGGCCAGAGCGTGTCGGCGAAAGATCTGCTGATCGAGCTGGCTTGAGCGATGGGCAGGGGCGCTTCGCGATGTCCGGTGTCGTGAGACTTCATGCTTAGCGAGGATGATCTGAAGTCCGCAGTCGAGGCCGGCGTGCTCAGTACGCAGACCGCCGCGGCCCTGCGCGAACACGCCGCGCAGCGGCAGCAGAGCGCGGCACTCGACGACGAGCAGATCCGCCTGGTGAGCGGCTTCAACGACGTCTTCGTCGTCATCGCCTGTCTGCTGCTGCTGGTGTCGGTGCGCTGGATCGTCGGGTCGGTGGCGTCGTCGCCCGTCGGCGGGCTGGCGATGTCCGCCACCGCCTGGGTGCTCGCCGAATTCTTCGTGCGCCAGCGGCGCATGGGCTTGCCGGCGATCGTGCTGCTGCTGGCCTTCGTCGGCGGCGTCGTCAGCGGCCTGCCGGCGCTGATCGGCGCGGGCAACACCGGCTTGGGCATCACCGGCGTCGTCGCAGCGGCGGCGATGGCGGCGCACTGGTGGCGCTTCAAAGTGCCGATCACCATTGCCGCCGGATCGGCGGCGATCGGCGCCGGCGTCATCGCGCTGATCGTGGCCAAGGTGCCTGGAGCCGAACCGGCATTGGTGCCGCTGCTGTTCGCTCTCGGCGTCGCGATTTTTCTTCAGGCGATGATCTGGGACGCGGCCGATACACGCCGCCTGACGCGCCGTGCCGACGTCGCCTTCTGGTTGCATCTGCTGGCCGCGCCGCTGCTGGTGCATCCGGTGTTCTCCGTTCTGCATGTGTCCAGCGGCGACATTCGCCTGGCGCAGGCGGCGGCGGTGATCGCGCTCTACGTGCTGATCGCGCTGGTGTCGTTGGCGATCGATCGCCGCGCACTGATGGTGTCGGCGCTGGCTTACGTGCTCTACACCTTCAGCGCGCTGCTCAAGCAGCACGGCGCGGTCAGCCTGGGGTTTGCGCTGACGGCGCTGGCGATCGGCATTGCGTTGTTGCTGCTGTCGGCGTTCTGGCACCGCAGCCGCGCGCAGGTGTTGCGGCGATTGCCGCGGGCTCTGGCGTCGCGCCTGCCGGTGTCGCGCTGAGCTTGCGACCTCCGCCGCACTTCATCGGCGGTTCAACCCGGCGGGTTCATGGTTTGCCGACATTTCCACCGTGATCACCCCATGAAAGACCTTCGCCCCCTGTTCGCCTCCATGTTGCTGGCCTGCGTCTCGCTCGCGTCCCTGCCTGCCTCGGCCAAGGACACGCCGAGCGATCGCGCGGAAGCCCGGCGCGAGTACTGTCGCGACAATCCCAAGAAGTGCGAAGACATCGTCGAGCAGCGTCGCGAGGATCTGAAAGATTATTGCGACGACCACAAGAAGGAATGCGAAAAGAAGCGCGACGAAATCCGCGACAACCGCGACGCCCGTCGCGAGGACATCGAGGCCTACTGCGCCAAGAATCCGAAGACCTGCGAGCAGAAACGGGAGGAATTTCGGGAGCGGCTAGAGGATCGGGAGAGATCGCGTTGATCGGTAGAACTACTAAATCTAGTGTTTGTTAATGCGCCGCGTAGAGAGTGTCTTGGCCCTTATATGATTTTACTCGCAGATAGCGGTAGAGATCTTCTGTTACAAGAGTACTAGCTTCGGAACGCCATATTAGAGACCGTCATTAATGCAATATCGTCCGTTTGATACCATCTGAAAACGTAGCTCATCCGAAGCGATAAGTTGTCCGCCCTTACCCTTTACAGCCAGATCAATATGTCCACGATCACCACAACTTTGTGTTTCGAGCCACGTAATGCTTATTGCCTCGTCGATTTTTTTGAAGGAATAACAGTAATTATGCAGACTTAAGTCAGCGGGTGAAGAAGTCACCGTCAAATTAATGAAAGCGCCCTCAGCGGGAGAGACAGTAAACGTCGGCAAGTAAGATGACTGGTCAACTCGTATCACCAATTTATACCGCGGTCTGGTAATAATATATGAAGTAGGGAAAGCAGTTACCCCATGTAAGCCTATCGTGTTTGGCACCTGCATTTGTACGATCCGTGCGCCAGAGGTATCTGCAAAATCATAATATTTATATTCATTGCATTTAGACACGCAGGCGCTAGTTAAAAGTACGGACAAAAAGAATAAGTTTGCGAAGCAACAAGCTAAGATTTTCCAAACCATTGCTTTTCATTCCTATGGAACTTGGAAATATTGGGGTGGAACGGGTTTTGGACCACCAAAATAAATATCGATGCTACCGTCGCTGTTTCCACCCGTTGACTGAATTAAACCGCTCACATAGCTATTCGAGTTATAGCTATTCATCACGCCGGGGAAAAGATCGTAGTCGAGGCAGTCGCAATAATTTGAGTCGGCTTGTCGAAGACTACTAAAGTAAACATTTGTACTTACTCCAAAAGGCGGATGGATTTCACCAACTGTGACGTTTAACGCGGGTAAATCTGTTGGACGCTGGCCGTCTTGCCCGCTCACTAATAGACCGCCCTGCGGCCCAGCACTAATTATATGCGGACCGGTTTCGTCGGTGTATTCGACGGCCGTGTGATAGGGGCCAATTTGGAAGACTCGGTGTCCTGTGAGATAAATAGTGCCCGCGCTGCGTTCTCCCGATGCCCCAATACCGGGAATCGCCTGAGCTTCCGGTGGCAGTCTGTCGTGTCCGCTACCAATGCCGCCGAGAGCATGCTTAAATTTATGCCCTAAATGTTCGATTCTGTCCCCCAACTTATCTACTCTGTCATCAAACTTATCTTTTATTTGCTGACCGATATATTTCAGAGTGGCCGGGCTAACACCATAACTAAGAGAAGGTGACTCGGCATCGCAAGTATGAAAGGCCGTAGTTGATTCAGTCCCATCCGGATATATGTCGCCGCATATAGAGTCGCTTGTGAATCCGGTCGGATCAACAAAGGTCAGTGGATTGTTGTTGACGTAGCTATAGCGGTTGTAAGCTTGTGTATTCCCCGGCTCGCTAATATATGGATCGGCCGAAAGGAAACGCGCCGTCAGCGCATCTTGCACCCGACCGTTCATATGGTTGAGCCCCATGTTGCCGAGGGCGGTATGGCCGGTGTACCCCTCGCGGCTGATGTTGTTGATTGCGCTCAGATCGCCACTGTTGGGTGCGCCCGACCAAGTGCTGGGGTTACGCCTTGCACCAAAAGCCGTAAAACTTTCGCTAACCGCGACGCCGCCGCTGCTACTGGTCACTTTGGCGATACTGCCCTGATGGTCTTCCAGCACGTAGCGTGTGGTGTTAACGCCGGCACTGGTACGGCTGACCAAGGCTACGGTCTTGCCATTGGCGATGATCGAATGGCGCCAGTCGGTACCGCCACCCGCGGTCACTTTCTCCAGCAGCCCACCAACGTAGATCGTGGTCTCGGTTGCGCCGCCCTGCGTAACCGTTTGCCTCCAGCGTTGAGAATTGGCGTCGTACTCCAAGCTGACGCTTTCGCCCGGGCCGTTGATCAAGGTGGGGTAGTTGTAGCGGCTCCAGGTGATGGAATTGCCGTTGCGGCTAATGGCATTGCCGTTGTTGTCGTAGGTGTAGCTATAGGCGACACTGCCGACGCTGGCTTGCGTAACCGCGTGTTTCTTGTTTGCGTGGTAGGTCCAGGTCGAGCCGCAATTAGGTTCGCAGCGCTGAGTGATGTTGCCCAGAGCGTTGTAGCCTAAGTCGAGATTGGTTGTTCCGTTGAGCCGGGAATAGTCTAACCGGTAGAGATTGTCGTACGCGAAAGTCTCGGTGAGGTTGGCAGCTAGATTCTGTCGCTGGGTCAGGTTGCCAACCCTGTCGTATTGATAAGCCTCGTTCTGAACCGCGTTACCACCGCCGACGCCCGATTGGCTTGTTGATAACTGGCCTGTTACTGCATCGATCCCATTGCTGGTGACAATACCGTTGCCCAGCGTTTCCTGCGTAACCTGGAAGCGCGGATTCATTGCCGTGGCGTTCCAGAAGACGGTCTTAGAGTTGTAGTCAGCGATCTGGTTGAGAAGGCCGTTCTGGTACCCGTACTGGAGTTTCAGGCTATAGCCGCCAGTGCTCGCCGGATAGGTCAGCGTGTCCAGCAAGCCTGTCTTAGAGCTGTATTTAAAATCGAAAAGGTAGAATGCATCGGAGTTCACGGCTCGTTGACTCAAGCGCCCGAAGCTGTCGTAGCTATAGCTTTCCTTAGGCCCGCTGGTTGACGAGATGTCTACTAAGCGTCCGATGTTGTACTTGCCTGCGGAGCTGCCCCACGTCCAGGTGGTGGTCCCTTCTCCGGACACGAAGCGGGTGAGGGGCCTTGATAGCTTGTCGTAGGTCAGCGTGAAGTTGTTGCCATTGGCGTCCGAGTAGTTTGTTACCTCACCCAATGCGTTGGGGCTGTAGTTCCATGTGCCAGTGTCCATATCTATCGTTTGCCGCCGGAAGGCGGTAAGGCCGTAGTCGTAGCTCGCACTTAACAGGTTATTGGACTGGCTATCGGTAATCGATTTCATGCTGCCGAAGGCGTCGTAAGTAAAAGCTTGGTAGTAGCCATCGTGGTCTTTGGACCGGCGCAGCCAGCCGTTAGGGTCAACAACCTTCGTTGTCGACTTGCCAAGCGCGTCAGTGGTGACAGTCGTCAAGCCTTGATACGAAAAGCTGGTCGTCTCCATGTTGCTGTCGCTCGCGCTAACAGGGCGCATTTGCTGGATCAGTCGGTCGATCGGGTCATAACTGTTCGTTGTCCAGTAAACCGCGCAACTCGCTGCATCACAGGGCGC
This sequence comes from uncultured Hydrocarboniphaga sp., assembly GCA_964246995.1. Taxonomy (GTDB): domain Bacteria; phylum Pseudomonadota; class Gammaproteobacteria; order Nevskiales; family Nevskiaceae; genus Hydrocarboniphaga. The sequence goes on along the minus strand of CAXTSJ010000019.1, from coordinate 42,605 downwards.
AGTCTGGCGATAGAGTCGGCCGTGAGCGTCGTACTGAATACCTATTCGCGAGTATCCGCCTGTTAGTGTCTTTGATTTGGCGACGATGGGCCGGTCGAATTGGTCGAGGTAAACCAGATCGTCCCTAATAGCAGCGCCGCCAGCATCTTTTACAGTGGTCGTCACCACCGTTTTATTGATGCCCGAATTCCCATTCGGATCACCGTTCTGGCATCCTCCTGGAGCGTTACTACACCTTTGGTAGGTAAAGATGGTCGATGTGCTATCGGGTCGCATCTCTGCAGCGACGCGACCGAACGCATCGGCTAGCCTCATGTTCGTCAATTTGTTGGGATCGGTGGCGCTCGCCAAAAAGTCAGTGTCGTAGTCATAAGTTGCGCTGGAAATTTGGCCGAGCGGATCGGTAACGCTTTCCGGAAATTGCCCGCTCGGCCCCCAGTTGGTGCTAGTCGTGCGCGCCGCCAGGTTGATGCCAGTTACAGTCTGCGTGTTGATGTTGCCAAAGACATCGTAACCGTACTCAGTTGTCACCTTGTATAACGTGCTGGACGGCTCGACGACCTGCTGGGTAACGCGGCACACGCCGTAACTCGCAGTGAAGTTCACGGTCCGCTTGACCGATGGAACATTGGTAGCCGATCTTTCCACAGTCGTATAAGTTGGGATGCCAAGACACCAATTCTTCGTATCGTTATAAATCTTGTTAGTGACCGTCGTCGTCCAGCTCTGGTTGTAGGCTGGCGACTGAGGCGGCGCATTGTCACGGTCATACAGCGTCGTGGTAGACGATGTGACGTTGCCGTAATTGTCGAATGTGAAGTTGACGCCGGTTTGCCTAAACAGTTGGCCGTTCTTGATGCCGCCGACTTCGTACGCATCGTCCGATATGCTGGCGATGTAAGGAAAGTACCGTTGCTGCGACGCTGCGCTGCTCAGCGTCATTACCGCCGGGGTCAATACTCTGTGGTCAATCGGCGATACCCCATCGTTTTGAAAAACGTCTTGCTGAGAAAGCAAGCCGGAGTAGGGGAATGCGGTTCTGTAGAGCGATTTCGAAACAGTCGAACCGCTTCTGTTATCTGAAGTTACGACCCCTTGAAAGCCGGAGAATCCGCGTCCCTGTATATCCTCTCTTGCGCCGGCATAGGAAAAGAATTTGGTGTAGAAACCGCCAATCCCATCGGTTGTCTGCGTCTGCGTGACAACGTAGAGCGGTATCTGCACATCGCGCTCGGGAAGTATCGCTCCGGTTCCCTTGGTGTAGGTTCCCTGAACAAGCGACCTTAGAACAGGGATGGCCGCCACTCCGTAGCCATCCGTGATCGATGCGATCAGATCGGGCGGTGTGCCAGCGCCGTTATGAAGCCGATAAGTCACGCTTGAGGGCGACGCCGAATTCTGTTCGCCGATATCGTCGAGTCCGTCACCATTTTGGTCGAAGATTGTCAGCGTGGAGGGAGCCGGAATCGATGTCGTCGTCAGAGCGCCAAGGCCGCCGCCGGTAGAGAGGCGTACTCCGATATAGCCACCGGAATTCAGCAGTAGATCGGCGTGGCCATCACCGTTCCAGTCCATAACGCCGATACGGGTTCCACTGTACGGCAAGGTCTGCGATGCCACACCAGCGCAAGATGAAATCTTGATGTACGTCGCAGTGACGAGATCCGTGCACGCGTCATCGTTCCAGTTGATAAAGTTTGCAAAGCGATCGGACGCACTGAACGAATCGAAACTGGAGAACGTTGCTCCGTCCGATTTAAGTACATAAACATTCGCTCCCCGGTTGTTCGCCGTCGCGATGTAGAGATCGTTCCGACCATCTCCATTAAAATCTAGGATGTCTCTGGCAAGGCCGCGACTGGTTTTAACCGTAATTTGTTCCGCTATGCAGTTCCCACAAGAAAAGGAGAACCCTATGTTTCGCGTCGGCGAAAAAGACAAGCTCCCATTGACGGAGGTATTGAGTCGAGTGAATACCGAACTCTGCGCAGAGAGGGAGAAGGTCAGGAGATCGGGCAAACCATCCCCGTTGATATCGGCCAGCGTGGGCTGACCATCGTCGGCGGCACGCGAAAAACCTGTAGACACGCCGATGAAGGAAGAACCATTCCAGTAGTACCTGTACCAAACACCGCTTCGGGTGACGAAGATGTCGTCCTTTCCACTGGCTATCAGATCGCCGGCGTCGTAAGCATCGTTCGACATAAGAGTGATGCCGGTGTTCAAGGCGGAGGTATATCCGCCTGCGGTGGCGAAGGTGACATAGAGGGTATTGCCGGATTGATACAGGAAGTCCTGCCGGCCATCGCCGTTAAAGTCGTAGACGCCCTTAATTGAAGATGCGCTGGTAAACGCCGTGTTGCTCGTCGCAGCCACACCGGTCGAGCCGTCTTGGTAGCCAATTATGGTCGGGGACAGGCAAGACGTTAGTGCGGAGTCAGAACACTCCTGTACGGAAGAAAGGCGATTCCGATTGGTCGTCGGCGAAGCAACGTAACCGAGACTGTAGGTCCGTAGCGACTTGCCCGTATCAAGCCGCTGAATCTCAATCCTCGACAACAGATTATTGTTGATCGTGCTTCCGCCTGCGATGTAAGCCACCTCGGTGCCGTCTGAGTTATCGGACAGATAGCTAAACAACACGTTGTACCTAAACGTAGTTGTTCCAAAGCTCGTTGCCGCATACGAGATGCTCTGCGGAACGCCAATCCCAGCCGACCCTTTCTGACCAGTGCCATATGTGATGATGTACTGGTTGCCGTAGCGGTCACGAACGATGCTGAGCCGCCACTGGTACGGCGTCGAGCTCCCGGATGCCTTAATTTGGGCACCGCCGTAACTGCCGTATTCGTAGATCAATCCATCTTTACGCTGTACATAGAAGTAAGCGGGCCCATTGCCCGAAGAGCCGTAGGCAGTGACGTTCGAAAAATCTGCGATCTCTGTTTCGTAAGTCGATCCGGCGACGCCTGTGGTCCCGCTTGTCAGACGCAGCCGTTTACCGTCCAGGCAATATCCATCGGTCGTCGCCAGCGCCACGGCGGCTGGTGTGCCGTCTTGCGCATAGGTCTTGTTGCAGCGGTAAATCGCGCCCAGTCCGCCGATCGACCAGCCCGGCCCCATAATTCCGAGACTGCTGCCGCTGTCGTAGTGCAGGCTCAGTTGTGGCTGCACGCCACCAGGGCCCCGGGGCATCCAGAGCGGAATGTCATAGGTCGCTGCTCCAATAGCTGAGACGCTGAAACGGCCTCGGGTCGCGCCGGCTTGGGTCGCGGCTACTACCGCAGAACTACTCGATACACTCTGCGGGGCGGCGGAGTTTGGAGCCGACGACGGCGTGGCGATAGCAGCGCTAGCCGGCGATGCATTGGCCTGACGGGCATTCGAACCCGCGCCCATGACTGGAATTGCTGGCGAGGAAGTGGCGGCGCCGGGTGAACTCGAACCGGTCGTGCGCGTTGCCGATGGATCGGAAGTGGCAGCCGTCCTGTTCGCTGCTTGAGACTGATCTGACCCAGCCCTAGGCGAGGAGCCGGAAGAAAATCTGCCGTCGCTGTCGGCAAGAAAGATCGATTGGACGACGATTCCATGGCTGGTCAGCAGATCAGCGTCGCCGTCATCGTTGGTGTCCTGCAGATCGACAGTCAAACCTGACTGGCCCAAGTCGGCGCCGTCCAGATCGGCGGTCATTAACCGCTGCAGCACGACCGGTGTTTCATCGACCGCAGATCTCGTGACGAGAACGGAGACGTTGCGCTCGGTCAGGGCGCGTAACAACAGTTCCGATCTTCCATCGCCATTGGTATCGCCGACGGCCAGTTCGTGCGTTCCCGATTGCCAAACCGAACTGGATAGAACGGAGGCGGGCGGCCGAGATTGCGCCATGTACCTTCCTTGTGAATCAGACAACACCACGAAGGTTTCGCGCCAGCCCTGAGAAGTCAGCGGCTGCAGCTGGTAATCCGCGATAGCGAACTGGCTTCTTGCCCGGAGGAGCAGATCGGGAAATCGATCGCCGTTGACGTCTCCGCTGAAGACGTCGTAGACCGGATCGCTTGGGGCCTGCTGTGGCTGGGCAGCTGGCTCTGGTAGCGCCGACTGCGAGCTGGCAGAAATGATGATCAGCAGCAGCGAAGCCACCCGCTGCCAAATCCATTTTACGCAACGCTCCGCTTGGAAGTTTTTCATCGAGATCCCCATCCCTTTTTTTAAGGCTATGGGTAGGAGAAAAAACAATGTGTGACCGAGGGATCATTTAGACCGGCCGAAATGGGTCGTCTCGGTCAACTGCGATCAGAGTCGCCTGAAAACGAGCTTCAGTGCACGACCGCTGTCGTGAGCAGCTTGCTAGCGGCGCTCAGTGCCGCCGGACTTCTCACGAGCAGCGCTATCGGCATTTTCGTCGATCAGCTCCTGCCGCAGCACCGAGACTTCCTTGGGCGCCTTGATGCCGATGCGGACCTGGTTGCCCTTGATGCTCAGCACCGCGACCTCGACGTCTTGTCCGATGATCAGGCTCTCGCCCGCCCGCCTGGTTAGTATCAGCATCCTTTCTTCCCCGTTGGTTCGGCGAGCGCCGGTCCCGACCTGTAGAGACCGCTCTATGGCGGTCTTGTGGAACAAAGTATGTCACCCCGGCCGCCGGCCGTCATGACGCGGTGCTTGCCGATGGCGGCCGCGGTGCCGACAATACCGCCCGTTTTTCCAGGCCGCGACGCGTTCGCGAACGTTCATGAGCAGTTTCGCCAAACCGCATCTCGCCGTTGCCATCGATCGCTCCGCGCTCGCCGTCACCGCACTGGCTTTCGTCATCTGGGGATTGCTGCCGCTCTATCTGCGTCAATTGCACGCGGTGCCTCTGCTGCAGGTGATGGCGCATCGCATCGTGTGGTGCCTGGTGATCACCCTGGGTTTCCTCGCCGCGCGCGGTCAGCTGTCTCTGGTGCGTGCGACGCTGGCGGATCGCGGGCGTCTGCTGCGGCTGCTCGCTTCGGCCCTATTGATTTCGGTCAACTGGTTCGCCTACCTGCTGGCGGTGACGCAAGGCCAGGTGATGCAGGCGAGCCTCGGCTACTTCATCAACCCGCTGGTGTCGGTGCTGCTGGGCGTGTTCGTGCTGTCGGAAAGACTCAACGTTCGGCAGTGGATCGCCGTGGGCATCGCCGCGCTGGGCGTGTTGTGGCTCACCGTGCAGGTCGGTCATCTGCCGTGGATCGCGCTGACGCTGGCCGTGTCCTTTGCGCTGTATGGACTGGTGCGCAAGCAGGTACAGGTCGAGCCCGTGGTGGGGCTGGCGGTGGAGACGCTGCTGCTGTTTCCGGCGGCGCTTGGCTGGCTGATTTTCGAAGCGCTGCGCGGCGCCGGCGCCTTCACCCAGCAGGGCCCGCTGACGATGTTCCTGCTGATCGTCAGCGGACTGGTGACGGCGGTGCCGCTGACGCTGTTCGCCTACGGCGTGCGCCGCATTCCGCTATCCACCGTCGGCCTGCTGCAGTACATCGCGCCGAGCCTGCAGTTGCTGGTGGCGGTGCTGCTGTTCGGCGAGCCTTTCACCCACGTGCAGAAAATCGGCTTCGGGCTGATCTGGGCGGCGCTGCTGCTGTACATGGCGGACGGCCTGCTGCGCCGTCCGCCCGCCGTCGTGGCGATCGAAGCCTGACTCAGAGCTGCTTCAAGAAGCCGATCAGTTCAGCATTGGTCTCTTCGGGCCGCTCCTGCTGCGTCCAGTGGCCGCAGCCCTTGAACACGGTGGTGCCGAGGTAGTTGGGCATGCGCTCCGGTGCGCGCGCGATCGCCTCCTGGCCCCAGCTGTAGCAAACATCCAGATCGCCCAGGATCAGCTTGGCGGGCACGGTCATCGGCTTGTCGTTCTGCGATTCGAGGTCCTGCCAGCTGGCGGCGAGGTTGTGGTAGTAGCACAACGGGCCGGCGAAACCGGTTCTCTCGAATTCGCTGGTGAAGAAATCCAGATCCGCTTCGGTGAACCAGTCCGGCTGTTGCGACGGCAGCATGAAGCCGTCCTTCATGCGGCCGCCGAGGGCCACCGCCATCGGGCTCGCGCGGATCAGCGCAACGGGATCGAACGTCGCGAAGTCGATGCCCATCTGCGACAGCGCGTCGCCCGAGAGCGAATGCACGCCGCCGCGGAACCAGCCGCGCACGTCGGATTCGAGTTCGTCGATCACCGGACCGAGCGTGCCGAAGTAGGTCTGGTAGAAATCCTTGCCCGGCCCGGCCAGCTCGGCGTGCAGGGCGTTGGGCTCGCGTTCGCCGAAGGGGCTGCCGGGCAACGACACCAGGCCGCGCCCGGCGAACGGCACGCTCAAGCCCACCACGCCGCGGAAGATTTCCGGATGCAGCCAGGCCGCGGTCCAGGCCACCGGCGCGCCCCAGTCGTGGCCGACGATCACCGCGGTGGTTTCGCCGAGTGCCTTGACGACGCCGACCGCGTCGTCCACCAACCGGTGAATGCGATAAGCCTCCGGCTTCCAGAACTTGGAGGACCGGCCATAGCCGCGCTGATCGATCGCCACCGCGCGATAGCCGGCATCGGCCAGCGCAGTGAGCTGATGGCGCCACGAATACCACAGCTCGGGGAAGCCGTGGATCAGCAGCACCAGCGGGCCGGTCCCCTGTTCGACGGCGTGGATGCGGACGCCGTCGATGTCGAGCAGCTGATGTTTTCTTTCGTGCACGGTCTTGTCCTTGGATGTTTTCTGGCGAGCCCGGTTTTAGAGCAGCGCGCTCAGATTGGCAAGGCTGTCGGCGTCGCCCGGGCCCTTGTCGCGACGCCAGCGCGCGATGCGCGGAAAGCGCAGCGCCACGCCCGACTTGTGGCGCGGACTGGCCTGGATGCCTTCGAACGCGATCTCGAAAACCTGCACGGGTTCGACGCTGCGCACCGGCCCGAATTTCTCGCGCGTATGCGCGCGGATCCAGCGATCCATCTCCAGCAGCTCCGCATCGGTCAGGCCCGAATAGGCTTTGGCCACCGGCACCAGCGCCTCGCCGTCCCAGACCGCGAGCGTGTAGTCGGTGTACAGATTCGAGCGCCGGCCGTGGCCCGCTTGCGCGTAGATCAGCACGCAGTCGACGGTCAGCGCGCCGGTCTTCCACTTCCACCACAGGCCGGTCTTGCGCCCGGGCAGATACGGCGCGTCGACGCGCTTGAGCATCAGGCCTTCGACGCCGCGGGTGCGTGCCTGTTCTCTGGTCTTCGCCAGCGCGCTCCAGTCGTCGGCCTCGATCCGCGGTGACACCAGGATGCCGGTGTCGGCGCAGAGCGCGTCGAGCCGCTGGCGGCGTTCGAGCAGAGGCAACTGGCGCAGGTCCTGGTGATCGAGTTCCAGCAGATCGTAGGCGAGGAAAGCCACCGGCGCGTCGGCGAGTGATTTCTTGCCCGGATTCTTGCGGCCGATGCGCGTTTGCAGCAGCGCGAAAGGCAGCACCTGGCCGTCGCGCCAGGCCAGCAGTTCGCCGTCGAGCACGCTGCCGTCGGGCAGTTGTGCGGCCTGCGCTTCAACTTCTGGAAAGCGCCCGTTGAGCAGCTCCTCGCCGCGCGACCACAGAAAAATTTCGCCTTGGCGGGAACATGCGAGCGGATCAGCGCCGCGACGGATGAGTTGCCCGCGAATGCCGTCCCACTTCCATTCGGCGAAATAGTCGGTGATCGCGCCGAGGGTTTGCGGCCCGGCGTCGTCGAGCGCATGCGCCAGACAAAACGGATACGGCTGCGCGATGTTGCGCTGCCCGCTCACGGCCTCGGCCGCGATCAGCGCGGCATAGCGTTCGGCGCTCGGCAGCCATTCGCCCATCAGTCGATGCGCGACGAGGTCGGCGGGCAGGCTCGCGTGCTCGGCCAGCGCGCGCGCCGCCAGGCCCGAGGACACGCCGACCCGCAGCGACCCGGTGAGCAGCTTGTTGAGCAGAAAGCACTCCATCAGCGGCAGATGGCGCCACCAGTGGAACAGCTGCGCCTGCTGCTCGGCTTCTGGCTGATCCTTGAGCCGCAGCAGGCGCTCGACCCATTGCGCCAGGCCGATGTCTTCGGACTGCGCGGGCGCTTGCGCGTCGATTAGCAGCGCGATGGTCTCGGCCAGATCGCCGACATGCGAATAGCTCTCTTCGATCAGCTCCGCCGACAGGCCGGTGAAGTCGCCGATCCAGCCGCGCAGCCGGCTCGGCGGTACCACACGCTTGAGGCGGTTGCCGAGCAGAAAATACAAACCCCAGGCCGCATCGATCGGCGGCGTCGCCGCAAAATAGGCGCGCATCGCCGCAAGCTTGACCGAGGTCGCGCGGGTTTCATCCAGGCGAGCGTAGAGATCGGCGAAGCGTTTCATTCGGATCGACGCGAGCGGTCCGAGACGAGTGTCGACTCAAGAATCGCGTCCGCTCCAATATCCGGGCCGGCGTCGATGGTGTGCCAGGGCGATCACCACGATTCGCTCTTCGATAACGCCATAGACGAGGCTGAAGGGAAAACGCGGTAGCGGTCTGCTTCGCGTTCCTCCTGGGTAGCGCAACTATCGTTGCGGTGCCTTGCCGACACTTTCCATGGCGTAGGCGAGTTCAAGCAGGAATGCATCAGCAGCCACCGGGCTGCGCTGCGCGTACCAAGCTTCGGCCAGTTCGATTTCGGCGGCGGCTTCCGGATGAAGTTCAATCTCTGGCACGAGCCAGTCCGCGTGCGAGCAGACGGTTTTTCAATTCCGTCCAACTCACCGTATCGACGGTGCCTTGGTCCAGTTCGCGCGTGTGGCGTTCCACGGTTTCCGACCAGGCGGCATCGACTCCGCTGTCGGCTCGCGGATCAAGGCCTTCCAGTAGAAGGCCAGCCAGCTTCGCCCGGTCGGATTCGTCGAGCTTCTCGGCTTGCCGCAACAGTGTGGTTACAGAGTCGCCCATGGGTTTGCACTCCTTGAGTCCATATTCGCGAACCGTAGCAGGCTGCCACTCAAGCCGACAGCTAGGCCGCTGCTTCTTCCGCCGAATCGAGCCCGCCGCCGGCGCCCGCCTCGCCCTGGTATTCGGTCTTCAGCGGCGCGGCGTCAATGCCGGCCTCGCGCAGGTGCAGGATCAGCGCGTCGGTGTTGCCGTGGGTGGCGAGCACGCGCCTGGCGCCGGTCTCCTCGATGGTGCGCAGCAGCGACGGCCAGTCGGCGTGGTCCGAGAGGATGAAGCCGCGGTCGTAGGCCTGGCGACGACGCGATCCGCGCACGCGCATCCAGCCGGAGGCGAAGCCCGTCGAGTGCGGCTTGAAGCGGCGCATCCAGGGCGTGCCGCCGGCGCCGGGCGGGGCGAGCAGCAGCTTGCCTTTCCAGTCGAAGAATTTGGGCTGGTTGTTGACCGCGTCGGTGGGCAGCATGTGGACGCCGGCGTCGCGATAGATCTTCACCAGCTTGGGCATCGCGCCGTGCAGGTACACCGTCTCGTCGGTATAGCGCGTGAGTTCGGCCAGGATGCGCTGCGCCTTGCCCAGCGAGTACGCGAACAGCACCGCGGCCTGGCCCTGCGCCTTGCACTCCTGCCACCAGGCGTGGATCTCGCGCGCGGTCTCGGTGGTCTCGGGCCAGCGGTAGACCGGTAGGGCGAACGTGGCCTCGGTGATGAAGACGTCGCAGGGCACCACTTCGAACGCGGCGCAGGTCGGATCGGCGTCGCGCTTGTAGTCGCCGGAGACCACCCACACCCGGCCGCGATGTTCGATGCGCACCTGCGCCGAGCCGAGCACGTGTCCGGCTGGATGCAGCGACACCTGCGTCTCACCGAATGCGAGTCGCTGCCCATAGGCCAGCGGGGTGATGCCGGCGCCAAAGCCGATGCGCTCGCGCAGCAGCGGCAAACCCGGTGCCGCGCCCCAGTAGTGCCCGGAGCCGCTGCGCGCGTGATCGGAATGGCCGTGCGTGATCACCGCGCGCTCCACCGGCTTCCACGGGTCGATGTAGAAATCCCCTGGCGGGCAGTGAAGCCCGCGGTCGGTCGGGACCACCAGGTCTTTGCTCGGATCATCCATGCGTTGGGTCCATGAGTTGCAGCAGGCGCTGCAGCGCGCCGCGGTTGGCGGCCACAGTGGCGCGGCCGGCGTCGCCCATGCGCGTGCGCAGCGCGGCGTCGCCGAGCAGTTCAGCGACGCGCGCGGCGAGCGTACCGGTGTCGGTCACCTCGAGCGCCGCGCCGGCGCCCAGCAGCAGCTCGCGTGCGGCGACGAAATTGTGCATCTGCGGACCGAACAACACCGGCAGTCCGATGGCGGCGGGTTCGAGCACGTTGTGGCCGCCGACGTCGACCAGGCTGCCGCCGACGAAGGCGACATCGGCCGCCGCGTAATAGGCCAGAAGCTCGCCCATGCTGTCGCCGAGCAGCACCGATGCCTGTGCGGCTGGACTGTTCTGACTGCGACGGACATGGCGCAAGCCCTGCTGCTCGATCGTCCGCGCGGCGGCATCGAAGCGCTGCGGATGGCGCGGCACCAGGATCAGCAGCGCGTCGGGGCGGGTCCGCAGCAGCGCTGCATGCGCACGCAACACGATGGTCTCTTCGCCTTCGTGCGTGCTCGCCGCCACCCACACCGGCCGTGTCGCACCGATGTCCTCCCGCAGCGAATGGCCGGCGTCGATCTGCTGGAGCGGCAGCTGCAGATCGAACTTGATGTTGCCCATCACCGACACGCGAGGCGCGCCGAGAGCGATGAAGCGCGCCGCGTCGGCATCGCTTTGCGCGGCCACGTGCGCGCAGTGCGAAAGCACTTGGCGGCTGAAGCCGCGCAGGCGCGAATAGCCACGCATCGAACGCGGCGACAGGCGTGCGTTGGCGACGATCAGCGCGATGCCGCGACGGCCAAGTTGATGAAACAGGTTCGGCCACAGCTCGGTCTCCATCACCACCACTTGGCGCGGCGCGACGCGTTTCAAGAAGCGCGCGACCGCGCCTGGCAGATCGTAGGGCGCGTAGCTGTGGCGCACGCTGGCGCCGAGTGCGGCGAGGACGCGCGCCGATCCGGTGGGCGTGGTGGTGGTCACCCAGACCTGCCGCTCGCCATGCCGCGCGATCAGCGCGCGGATCAGGGGCAATGCGGCGATGGCTTCGCCCACCGACACCGCGTGCACCCACACCGCCACACCGCCCGGCGCGCTTTCGACCCAGCCGAAGCGCTCGTTCCAGCGACGCCGATAGTCCGCAAGCTCGCGGCTGCGCCACAGCAGGCGCAGCAACACCAGTGGCGTGATCAGCAGCAGCAGCAAGGTGTAGAGGCGGCGCATCGGCGGCGAGCATGCGAGGCGCCGGTGCCGATCGCAAGCCGAGCGATACACTGCGCGCCGTATGACGCCGGTGAACCTGTCCGCAACGCCTTTCAGCGCCCGCCTGCTCGCGCCGCGGCACTGGCCGACGTGGTTGGGGGTAGTGCTGCTCCGCTGTCTGGCGCTGCTGCCGCTGGGCTGGGGATGCGCCATCGGCCGCGCAGCCGGACGCATCCTCGGCCGCCTGGCACGCGAGCGGCGGCGCATCGTCGAGATCAACCTGCGGCAGTGCTTTCCGGCGATGCCGGAAGCGGCGCGTCTGCGGCTGGCCGCCGCGCATTTCGAATCAGCCGGGCAGGGCGTGGTAGAGGCGGCGCTGGCCTGGTTCGCGTCCGACCGGCGGCTGGCGCCGCACTGTTCCATCGAGGGCCGGGAGCATCTCGACGCCGCGCTGGCCAGCGGCCGCGGCCTGCTGCTGCTCACCGGGCACTTCACGACTCTGGAAATCGGCGCGCGGGTGCTGTGCACGCTCGCGGGCCTGCCGTTCCACGCCATGTATCGCCCGTACGAAAACCCGGTGATGGACTGGTGCATGCAGCGCTGGCGCGTCCGCCGCTCGCGCCTGCCGGCGCTGCCACGCGAGGATCTGCGGCGCCTGGTGCGCGCGTTGCGAGAAGGCCGTGCGATCTGGTACGCGCCCGACCAGACGCTCGACGCGCGGCTGTCGGTGTTCGCACCCTTCTTCGGCGTGCCGACGCTGACCCTCACCGCGACCACGCGCCTGGCGCAAATGGGCCGCGCCGGCGTGCTGCCGTATTTTCCGCGACGCGAGAACGGCGGCTGGGTGCTGCGCTTCGAACCGATGCTCGAAGAGTTTCCCAGCGGCGACGAAATGGCCGATGCGACGCGGATCAACGCGGTGATCGAAGCCGGCGTCCTGCGCGCTCTGGCCGACTATTTCTGGATGCACCGCCGTTTCAAGAAGCGTCCTCCCGGCGCGCCGCGCCTGTATTGACGGTGGCGGAGGGCCGGCGGACGGCGCCCATCGCTCAGGCCGGGCTGTTAAACTGATTTTCGAATCCCCTCATCACTCCCCCGAGGCTCCAGCGTGGATCAACGCTCGTTCTGGAACATCGGCCGCGGCGCGTCCGCGGTCTTGCTGCTGCTGGCCGCGCAATGTGCCGTCGCTGCTTCCGCCGCCATCGACGAAGCCAACAGCCTGCTCACCCAGGGCCAGCCGGAGCAGGCACTCAAACGCGTCGAAGCCCAGCTGAAATCGGCGCCGCAGGACGCCGAGGCGCGCTTTCTACGCGGCCTGATTCTGGTCAAGCTCAACCGCGGCGCCGAAGCCATCAAGGTGTTCGCCGATCTCACCCGCGACTATCCGCAGCTGCCCGAGCCCTACAACAACCTCGCGGTGCTCTACGCCCAGCAGGGCGATTACGAAAAGGCGCGCGATGCGCTGGAAGCGGCGCTCGCCACCCACCCCAGCTACGCCACCGCGCACGAGAACCTGGGTGACATCTATGCCGCGCTGGCCGGTGCGGCCTACAGCCGCGCGCTGACCCTGGATCAGAGCAATCAGCTGGTGCGCAACAAGCTGGCGCTGATCGGCCAGCTGGATCGTTCCTCCGGATCGTCGGCGCTCCCGGCTCCGGTCGCGGCGACCGCGATCGCACCGGCGTCCACCGACACGATGCCCCTGCCGCCGCCGTCTGCGGCGACGCCGCCGGCGACCGCTCCGGCCGATGCGGCCACCACGGCCGCCATCGTCAGCGTGCTCGATGCCTGGGCCGCGGCCTGGTCGGCGAAAGACCTGACCGCCTACTTTGCCCTGTACTCACCGGCGTTCGCGCCCGAAGGCGGCGTCGGCCGTGGGTCCTGGGAGATCCAGCGCCGCGAGCGCATCACTCGCGCCAGCAGCATCGAGGTGCACGCGCTGACGCCGGAAGTGGTGCGCATCGCGCACGAGGCGGTGCGCGTGACCTTTGTCCAGCAATACGAGTCGGACACGTTCACCGACAAGGTCAGCAAGTCGCTGGAGCTGGAGCAGGCGGGCGACAAATGGCTGATCGTGCGCGAATACACGCGCTGATCTGCTGCCAACCCCATGCGGCGGATCTGGCCGGTCGGTCTGGCTCTGCTGCTGCTGACGGCTCCGGCGCTGGCCGCCGTCCGGGGTGCCGCCGACCCGGAGCAGCAACTGGTGTCGGCGATGGACGCGCTCCGCGCCGGCAACGATCGTGAGGCTCTGGAGTTGCTTTCGCGGCTGACGCGTTCGGTGCCCAACTTCCGGCTCGCGCAGTTTCTCTACGCCGACCTGCTCGCCGCCCGTTCCGGCCACCACTACCCGGCCTTGCCCGACGCCGACGACCCGCGCGTCCGCAATCTGATCGACGAAGCCGACGCGAGGCTGCGAGAGGCGAGCTTCATCCCGCCGCCCGACACGGTGCCGGGCAACGTACTGTTGCTGGCCACGCCGCATCGCTATCTGGTGATCGCCGATCTGCCCAATGCACGCCTGCATCTTTTCGAGAACGACGGCGGCGAGCCGCGGCTGATCCGCAGCCATTACGCCGGCATCGGCCGCAATGGCTTCGACAAGAAAACCAGCGGCGACTTGCGCACCCCGGTCGGGATCTACCACGTCACCGGCTGGATGCCGGGCGCGCAATTGCCCGATCTTTACGGCGCCGGCGCGCTGCCGCTGGACTATCCCAATCTCTGGGACCGGTTCCGCACCAAGACCGGCCACGGCATCTGGCTGCACGGCGTGCCGCGCGCCACCTATGTCCGCGCGCCGCGCTCCAGCGAGGGCTGCGTGACCATGGCCAACGACGATCTGCTGGCGCTCAAGCCCTATCTGCTCAAGGACCGAGCGCCGGTGGTGCTGGCCGATCGCCTCGACTGGCTGCCTCGCGACGAGGTGGCGCGCCAGCGCGAGGAGCATCTGCAGCGCATCGAAGACTGGCGCCGCAAGTGGGCGGATCAGGACACCGAGGCTTATCTGGACTTCTACGGTGACGACTTCACCACCGCGGGCATGGATCATTCCGCCTTCGTCGCACACAAGCGCCGGGTCAATCGGAGCAAGGGTTTCATCGACGTCGGCATCGACGACATCAGTCTGTACCGCTATCCGGGCGAGCCGATGATGCTGGCGGAATTCACCCTGCGCTATCGCAGCGACAACTTCAGCAGCGTCGCCCGAAAGCAGCAGTACTGGCGGCAGTCGCCCGCAGGCGACTGGAAGATTTTCCGCGAGGAGAATCTCGATTGACCACTCAAGCGAAGCGCTTGCCGAGCCGCAATCCGTCGACGCCGTCGTCGTAGTAGCCGGGTAGTTTCTTGACCGGTCGATATCCCAGGCTGGCGTAGAGCGCGCGCGCCGCGGTGTTGTCGGTGCGCACTTCCAGACTCACGCCACTACAGTACCGGTCCGCGGCGGCGGATTCGGCCGCCAGCACTAGGCATCGTGCCAGCCCCCGGCCGCGCGCGGCGGGATCGACGATCAGCGAATAGATGCGCGCGCCGAGGGTGTCGCGGCGGGTGAGCAGCAGCAGGTTGCCCTGCACCTGGCCCGCGAGTTCAGCCACCAGAAAAATGGCATTCGGCGCCTGCACGAAACGCCTCAGGCTGCGCCGCGACATCGCATCGGAGGGGAACAGCGCTTCGAGCGCTTGCAAGGCATCCAGATCGGCGAGCCGCGCCGGACGCACACGGTTGGCCGTCTTCAAGTTCTGACCCGCGCCTCCAGGCGGCGCACGAAATACTCCATGACGCGGCGATACAGCCGGTCCTTGAGAATCAGGTCTTCGATGCCGAAGTCGATATTGGGGTTGTCGTTGACCTCGACCACCTTGACCACGGTGCCGAACTGCTTGAGATCCACCCCGTACAGCGCGCTGCCCACCGCCTTGGCCGCTTGCACGGCGATGCTGCGCACCGGCGCGGGGACGTCGTCGATCGCCAGGGTGTCATGGTTGCCTTCGATCTTGCCGCCGTTGCGGCCGCGCTTGACCACCTGCCAGTGGTCCTTGGCCATGTAGTAGCGGCACGCATACAGCGGCTCGCCGTCGAGCACGCCGATGCGCCAGTCGTACTCGGTAGGCTCGAAGCTCTGGCCGATGACGATGTCGGAGCGCTCGAGCATGTCGCGCACCTCACGCTTCAACTCGGCCTCGTTGTCGACCTTGATCACGCCGCGCGAGAACTGCGAGTCGGGCTGCTTGAGCACGCAGGGGAACCCCAGTTCGCGGGCGACGTGCTTGACGTTGCCACGATGGATCAACATGGTCTTGGGCTGGGGAATGCGGTGACGGTCCATCAGCTCCGCGAGAAAGACCTTGTTGGCGGCGCGCAGGATGGATTTCGGATCGTCCACCACCACCAGGCCCTCGCGCTCCGCGCGACGCGCGAAGCGGTAGGTGTGGTGATTCACCGCGGTGGTTTCGCGGATGAACAGGGCGTCGAATTCGGCGACGTGGCCGTAGTCGCCCTTGTCGAGAAAATCCACCTGGAAGCCGAGGCTGTCGGCGGCTTTCTCGAACAGTTTGAGTGCGCGCGCGTTGGACGGCGGCTCTTTCTCGTCCTCGTTGATCAGGATCGCCAGGTCGTAGCGATAGGAGTCCTTCTTCTGCCGCGGCATGCGCCGGCGCGTGAAGTAGTGGCGCGCCGCCTGGTGCATGAATTCCAGATGCGAGTTCGGCACCTCCCCGAGCGCAATCGGGCCGATCGATTCCACCCGCCACTCGTCGCCGCGATAGGCGAAGCTCGCCTGCAGCAGTGGCGCGGGGAACAGGTTGAACAGCGCGCGCGCCAGGCGCTCGTGGCGCTTGGTCGGGCTCTGGCCGAAGTAGACGTTGAGCAGATAGTTCGACGAGCCCAGGCGCGCCAGCGAACTCTGGATCAGCTCGTCGATCTCGTCATTGAGCACGCCGGGCGACTCGGCTAGCTTCAGGTCCTGGATGGTGGTGATGTCCGGCAGCGGCCGATGGCTGCGCGCGCCGGCGAGCAGGCTGACGTAGTAGCCGGTGCTCTGATAGCTGAAGCTGCGACAGAGGTTGTAGACGCGGATATTGCGCTGCAGCCCTTCGGGCGCTTGCGTCAGATAATCCCAGGCGGTCATGACCTGCATGCCGGGGATCTGCAGGGGCCAGTCGTTGCGCTTGTCGACGACGACCAGCCCGCTCACGGCACTCCCTGGCGCAGCGGTCTGGCCGGTCGCCGACGTTGTCGTCGAGGAATATCCTGCGATAACGCGTGACTCATGCGCGAAGTGACGACTGGAAATCCAAGCAGGTGGAGGGGGCTTCCGCGCCGGGGCGAAAGAGGCCGAATCCTAGCATTCAAGGCAGGCGAGAACGGCGGAACCATCGCCCGCGACCGGCTCCGTGATACCGGCTCCGTGATAATGGTAGAGAGAATGTTTCCGGCCTGGCTGGGCAGGCGATACAGACACCGCGAGGTCATGATGAAAAGCAGAATCGGCAGGACGCTGTTCTTTTCGCTGGCGATATGTCTGCCCCTTGCGGCGCATGCGGAGGTGCCGCCGTTGACGCTGGTCAAGTCGGCGAGTCCGATCGACCTGTCCCGCAGCGGCCGGCGGCGGGCGCTGGAGCCCGACCTGGCGATCGTCACGGGTGACCAGCTGGTCACCGGCGCCGACGGCCGGGCTTCGCTGCAGTTCGACAAGATGACGATGACGCTCGGCGCCGACAGCAAGCTGATGATGGTCGGCAGTGAACCGGCCCGGGCCGGCCAGCCGGCCATTCTGATTCTGCATCTGGAACGCGGCGCCCTGCGCGTCGGGAGCCAGACCGGCGGTGTCGCCAAGCCCGAGCTGCATCTGGGCGTGGCCGAGCTGCAGGTGCAGATCGTTGGCGCCGAGGTCTGGGTCGAGGCCGGCGGCGCCCAGCGCACGGTCTGCCTGATCAAGGGGAGCGTCGACGTGAAATCCGCCGTCGGCCGCCAGCGGCTCGACAAGGCCGGCGATTGCGCGGTGGTCGACGTGGCGGGGCTGAGCGTCAAACGGCCGGATCAGGCGCTGATGGCGGCACGTCTGGCGCTGACCGATGCGCCGTCGCCACCGCAACCCAGACCACTGCCTGTAGAAATGGCGGCGGCACCGGCAACGGAAAGCGAGCCCTTGGCGAAGAAAGCGGACATCGTTCCGGCTCCGGCTCCGGCTCCGGCTCCTGCGCCCGAGCCGCTGCCTGCGCCGGCTTCCGCGGTGCCGAGGCCCGCGGCGCCGCTGCCTGCGGCGGAATCGGTGGTCGTGGTCCCGGTGCCATCCCTGTCACCGCCAACGCCAACGCCACCGCCGCTACCACCACCACTGCCGCCACCGCCACCCCCTCCTCCTCCCCTGGAGCCGCTGATTTCGGCCACTGATGGGCCGCCCACGGGTGGCTGGACCTTGGTCGCGATGGCTTTGGCCGAGGCCGAATCGGCCCGGACGCAAGCGCAGGATCTGATCGAAAAAGGATTGCCTGGAATCGTGCGGCTGAACACCCTGCCCAACGGCTTTATCATCTACCGCGTGACGATCGGCAGCTTCGCTTCGAAAGCGCGGGCGCAGATCTACAACAACCAGATCAAGGAACGCTATGGCCTGCCCCAGCTGTGGATAGCGCCTTACTGACGCCAGGCCGGGCCTTTGTTGATGGGCGGAAACGGCCTGTCGGATCGCGACCGGAATGATCCGCTGGCTTGCCGTCAGGCCCCTTTGCACGTGGCTGTATTGCGGCGCGCTGCTGTTGTCGAGCGCGTCTGTGCGCGCGGCTGCGCCGCTGACCCTGATCAATGGCACGATGCCGGTCGAGGTCATCCGCGCGGGCGAGAGCCTGCCGCTGGACGCCGATCTGCCGCTGATGCCGGGAGACCGGCTTGTCACGGGCGGGCGCGGACGCGGCTCGCTGCGCTCGGGTCAGGCGGCGATGACCTTGGGTGCCGACGGCGAGCTGGTGGTGACGGGCAGCGAAGCCGCCGTCGGCAAGTCGCCGGCGTTGCTTCTGCGCCTGGTGCGCGGTGTTATGCGGGTGGACGGCGGCGGTGGGCACGCGGTCGACCATCAACCGTCGACCGCGCTGCAGCTGGAGCTTGGCGACCTGCTCGTGCGCCTGTCGGGCGCCGACGTGTGGATGAGGATCGGCGACGCCGGATCTGTCGTTTGCCTGCTGGACGGCACGGTCGACATCCGCTCTGCCAGGGGTACACGCCGGCTCGACACTGCCGGTGATTGCCTGGTCGTCGACAGCGGTGGGCAACGTGTCGAGCAGCCGGAATATGCAGCCATGCTGGAACGGCTTGCGCTCACCGAATATGCCAGGACGGGGCCGTCGCTTGATGCGCTCGCGGTCTCTACCGTCTCTCCCGCCGAGCCGCCGGTCGTTGCGCGGCAGACGCCGACCGTGGTCGCCACCGATGGCCCCAGAACCGGCGGCTGGACACTGGTTGCGCTGGCTCTGGGCGATGCCGAGTCCGCGCGCCTGGAGGCGCAGGGGCTGATCGAACAGGGTTTGCCGGGGCTGGTCCGGCCTTTCAACCGGCCCGATGGCCGCCGCGTTTATCGTGTCACGGTCGGCAGCTTCGCCAGCCGCGCGCAGGCGCAGGCCTACAGCGATCAGATCCGCCAACCCTACGGGCTACCGCAACTCTGGGTGGCGCCTTACTGATCCCCACGCAGGCTGATGATTTTCCAGCCGCGGCGCTGCGCCTCTGCGCGCAGAACATCGTCGGGGTCGACCGCGACAGCGCAGTCGGCGCGTTCGAGCAGGGGCAGGTCGTTGCGTGAATCGCTGTAGCAGGTCAGGTGCTCAACGCTTTGCCCCTGCTCCGCCAGCCAGCGTTCCAGACGGACCACCTTGCCGCCCTGAAAGTTGGGGATTCCGGCAACACGGCCGGTGTAGCGCTCGCCGTCGAACTCCGGGTCGGTGGCGATCAGCGTGTCCACGCCCAGCAATGCGGCGATCGGCTCGGTGACGAAGCGATTGGTCGCCGTGGTGATGAGCAGGCGGTCGCCCTGGGCCCGATGCCGCTGCAGCAGCGAAGGGGCCAGCGGCGCGATCACCGGGACGATGCGCTCGCGCACAAACGCTTCGCGCCAGCCCTGCAAGGTCGGAAGATCATGGGCCGCCAGCGGCGCCAGGCTGAAATGGCAGAACGCCTCCATGTCGAGCACGCCGGCCTTGTAGTCGTTGTAGAAGCGCTGGTTCTCGCGCTCGTAGGTGGCACGATCGACGCAACCGCGATCGACCAGGAATGCGCCCCAGAGAAAATCGCTGTCGCCTCTGAGGAGGGTATGGTCGAGGTCGAAGATAGCGAGGCGCACGGCGATCGGAACCGGTTGTGAGGCAGGCAGGCCGGCGAGTTTGCCGCTGCCGCGAAGCTTGTGGAAGAATCAATCCAAACCTCATAGCGGCTGTAAATCCAAGTGATTGATTCGGATGGATATCGTCCCAATGTGGGCATCATCCTCACGAATGCGGCCAAGCAGGTGCTGTGGGCCAAGCGGATCGGCCAGCAGGCTTGGCAGTTTCCGCAAGGCGGCATCCAGCGCGGCGAAGCACCGCGCGACGCTCTGCTGCGCGAGTTGCACGAAGAGCTGGGCTTGACTGCGGGCGATGTCGAGATCCTGGGGGTCACCCAGGGCTGGCTGCGCTATCAGCTGCCCAAGCGTTACGTCCGCCAGGGACGCGGCCGCATCTGCATCGGGCAGAAGCAGAAGTGGTTCGTTCTGCGTCTGCTGGGGTCGGAAGATCGGGTGCGCTTCGACGCGACGGATTCGCCCGAGTTCGATGGCTGGCGCTGGGTCGAGTGGTGGCATCCCGCCGGGGAGGTAGTTGAGTTCAAACGCGCGGTCTATGTGCGGGCGCTCAACGAGCTTGCGCCGGTGATCGGGCTCGCCACCGGAAGCCTGCCGGCCTGACCTGGACGCGAACGATTGTCATTTGATTCCGGCCGCGGATTGCCGTAGCGTATCGCCAATCGTTCTCATTTGTGCCCGGTCTATGTACGTCTGCGTCTGCAAAGCCGTCTCCGATTCCCGCATCCGTCGCCTGGTAGGCGACGGGCTGACCAGCCTGCGCGAGCTGTCGCGGGAAACCGGCCTGGGTAGCTGCTGTGGCAAATGCGTGCCCAGCGCCCGTCAGCTTCTTGCGGAATCCCTCAGTGACCAGCCGCTCAAACTCGCCGATCTCGTCTCCCTGCCGGTTTTTGCCAGCTAGACTGCGCGCCTCAACGGGAGTCTGGCCATGCAAGGCGATATCAAGGTCCTCGAATATCTCAATCTCGCTCTCAAGAACGAGCTGACCGCGATCAACCAGTACTTCCTGCATTCGCGCATGCTCGGCAACTGGGGTCTCAAGCGCCTGGAGAAGCTGGAGTACGAAGAATCGATCGACGAGATGAATCACGCCGACAAGCTGATCAAGCGCATCCTGTTTCTCGACGGACTGCCTAACCTGCAGGATCTCGGCAAGCTCTACATCGGCGAGAACGTCAGGGAAGTCCTGGAGTGCGACCTCAAGCGCGAATACGAGGCGCACCCGATGTACAAGGAGGCCATCGCCCATGCCGAGAGCGTGCGCGACTACGTCACTCGCGAGATTCTGGTGTCGATCCAGGAGAGCGAGGAGGAGCACATCGACTTTCTCGAGGAGCAGCTCAAGCTGATCGACCACATGGGCCTGCCGAACTACATCCAGAGCGCCGCCGGCGAACTCAAGGACGCCGAGCGCGCTTAGAAGGGTTTGACGATCACTAGGATCACGATCGCGACCAGCGCCAGCGCCGGCACCTCGTTGGCCAGTCTCCAGAAGCGTGCGGAACGGGTGTTGGTGCCTTGCGCAAAGCGTCGCAGACTGACCTTGAGCCAGCCCTGGTAACCGGATAGCGCGACCACCAGCGTGAGCTTGGCATGCAGCCAGTGCATCTGCAGATAGCCCGGCAACGTCACCACCATCGCAATGCCGAAAACCCAGGTGCCGATCATCGCGATCAGGCTCAGGCCATAGAGCTTGCGTTCCATGATCACGAAGCGCGCGTGGCCAGCCGCATCCTTCGCATCGACGTGATAGACGAACAGTCTCGGCAGGTAAAACAGGCCGGCGAACCAGGCCACCATGAAAATCACATGAAACGCTTTGAGCCAGAGCATCGCAGGCATCCGACGGATTGAACGACCAGGGGACGGGCGCTTCAACGCCCGTGCTCAAAAGCCTATCATCCCGGTCCTTTAGTTTCTGGCGGACGCCATGATCAAAGTCGGAATCGTCGGCGGCACCGGTTACACCGGCGCGGAACTGCTGCGTCTGTTTGCCCGGCATCCGCAGGTGGAAGTCATCGCGCTGACCTCGCGCAAGGAAGCCGGTCAGCGTGCCGATCGTCTGTTCCCCGCGCTGCGCGGGCATTGCGACGCGGTCTTCACCGCGCCGGACGAAGCGCGGCTCGCGCAGTGCCAGGCGGTGTTCTTCGCCACCCCTCACGGCACCGCCATGCAGATGGCGCCGGCGCTGATCGAACAGGGCGTGCGCGTCATCGATCTGTCGGCCGATTTTCGTTTGAAGGACGCCGCCGAATTCCAGCGCTGGTACGGCATGGAACACACCGCGCCGGCGCTGCTCGCCGAAGCGGTCTACGGCTTGCCGGAAGTAGACCGCCACGCCATCTGCCGCGCGCGGCTGGTCGCCAACCCCGGGTGTTACCCCACCGCGGTGCAGCTCGGCCTGCTGCCCTTGCTGGAAGCCGAGGCGATCGATCCGCTGGGCTTGATCGCCGACTGCAAATCGGGCGTGTCCGGCGCCGGGCGCGAAGCCAAGATCGGCTCGCTGTTCTGCGAGGCCGCCGACAGCTTCAAGGCCTATTCCGCGTCGGGCCACCGGCATCTGCCGGAGATCGAGCAGGGCTTGCGCAGAATTACCGACGCGCCGCTGTCGCTGACTTTCGTGCCGCATCTGGTGCCGATGGCGCGCGGCATGCAGGCGACGATCTACGCACGCCTGACCCGTCCGGAACTCAATCTTCAGGCGCTGTTCGAGTCGCGCTATCGCGGCGAGCCTTTCATCGACATCCTGCCCGCCGGCGATCATCCGGAGACGCGCAGCGTGCGCGGCAACAACCAGTGCCGCATCGCCGTGCATCGCGCACCCGACGGCAAGACGCTGATCGTGCTGTCGGTGATCGACAACCTGGTGAAGGGCGCCGCCGGACAGGCCTTGCAGTGTTTCAACCTGATGTTCGACCAGCCCGAAACCGCCGGCCTGGACGAGCCCGCGCTCACGCCCTAGAGCCGTTCGATGACGCCGCGCATCGTCGTCACCCGGCATCGTCCCTGGCTGCGCGCGCTGATCGTCGCGGGCGTCGCGGCGGCAGTCGCGATCGGCGGCTTCGGCTTCTATCTGTACGTGCAGGCACATACCGTCGCCGAATTCCGCGAGAACAAGTCCGAGCTGCAGCAGCTGCGCGACGAGCGCCACAAGCTGGTCCAGCAACTGCGCGGCGCCCGCGCCGAGGCCTCCGACCTGCGCCACCAGCTGTCCTTCGCCACGCGTTCGGGCGATATCGACGAAGAAGCCTGCGCCAGCGTCAAGGACTCGCTGTCGAGCCTGCAGGCGGAGGCGTCGGATCTGCGCGAGCAGGTCGCGTTCTATCGCAACATCGTCTCGCCCGACGAAACCCGCGCCGGCGTGCGCGTGCTCGATCTGAAAATGGCGCCGCTGAAGGCCGGCACCAAGGGCGCCAATCGCTGGCGCTACGACCTGGTGCTGATCCAGTCCGTGCGCCACGACAAGCGCGTCGCCGGCAACACCCAGATCAAGCTGCTCGGCAGCCAGGGCGGGCAGGAGATGACGCTCGACCTGGCCAGCCTGATGACCAGTTCCGGGCGCCTCCCCGGTTTCGCCTTTAAGTACTTTCAGGAGTCGAGCGGCGAGTTCCGTCTACCCGACGGTTTCCGCCCGCTGCGCGCGACGGTTACCCTGACCGTGGATGGTGAAGGCGCGCCGCGTGTGATCAGCGAATACGACTGGGCCAAGATCGAACAACAGGAACCCGCGAGCTGAGGAACCTCTGATCAAGTCCTGTACGCCCGCGTTGCCCCGGAAATGCCGCCAGGCGAGGCGCGAGCTGCGCGGTTTGGTGGTTCCAATTGCCCGCCTGGCGGCATTTCCGGGGCAACGCGAAGGGCCGGTGCTAGGACGAGCGCATCGCCGTGTCAGTCGCTCCTGATGTACGTCAAGTACACTGCGTCGCTCCGCACCAGCACTGCGCCCGTTTTGGCACCGGCGCGGACGTGCAGGACTTGATCAGAGGTTCCTGTGTTTGGAAGCAACAAAGCCGACCCCAAGGGTTCATCGCGCAGCGCTGGCGTCGAGACGCTGATCGGACGCCAGACGGAGATCACCGGCAACGTCCGCTTCTCTGGCGGCTTGCATCTGGACGGGCGTGTTCTGGGCAACATCTCGGCGGCGCCCGAGAGCGGAGCGCATCTGTCGATCAGCACCACCGGCAGCGTCGAGGGCAATGTGCAGGTGGCGAGCCTGGTGTTGAACGGCAGCGTGGTTGGCGATGTCCACACCTCGGACAAGATCACCCTCGGTGCCAAGGCGCGCGTCACTGGCGACGTGCATTACCAGCTCATCGAGATGCAGGGCGGCGCGCAGGTCAACGGCAAGCTAGTGCACGCCTCGGCGGAGCCGCCGGCGACCATCGCCGAGGCCGTTCCGCCTGCCGACGTGGTTGAAAACACCGCCGTCGGACAAAGCTTCAACGGACAGTCTTACGATCAGGGACCGCCTTTCGACGGGCAGGTCGACCCGGCGCAGTCCTCCAGCGACCACCCGCGCTATTGAAAGCCATATCGTTTTTGCAAAGTTGAACGAGGATCACCACATGACCACGACCACCGAACCCGTTTCCTACAAGCCCGGCGCCAGCGCCATTCCGCCACTGGCGTCCGACGTGCCGGTGGTATTCACCGAATCCGCCGCGCGCAAGGTGCGCGAGCTGCTCGATGAAGAGGACAACGTCAACCAGATGCTCCGCGTGTTCGTTTCCGGCGGCGGCTGTTCGGGATTCCAGTACGGCTTCAAGTTCGACGAGACCACCGAGGAGGACGACACCCGCGTCGAGACGCTCGGCGTTGCTCTGGTGGTCGACCCGATGAGCATGCAGTACCTGGTCGGCGCCGAGATCGACTACAAGGAAACCGTGGAAGGCGCGCAGTTCGTCATCCGCAACCCCAACGCCACCACCACCTGCGGCTGCGGCTCTTCCTTCTCGGTGTGAACAATCGCCGACGAGGGTGGTGGATCGCCCTCGCGATTGTCGCAATTCTTTTTCTGGCCTGGCTGCTCGGTACCTATCTCGCCGCACGCACGGTGCGCGATGTCGCACTCAAGCTGCTGGGCCCCGGTAGCCAAGTCGCCGACACGCAGCTGCATCTGACCCATGTCGAACTGATCGGCCTGCGCATTCCCGGCAACGAAGGCTGGCCGGTCGCCGATGCGCTGCGCGTCGACAACGTCGACATCCATCCCGATTGGATGACCTTGTTCGGCGACGAGATCCACGTGAAGTCGGTCGAGCTGCACGGCGTGTATTTTTCGGTGCTGCGCAACCAGGATCGGCAGCTGCGTTTTCTCCCGACCCTGCTGCCGCGGCCCAAGCGCCCGCCCGGCGCCAAGCCGGCGCGCAAGGTCCGCATCGACCAGGCCAGCGCCGACGCCGGCACTATCGATCTGTATGACGCCAGCGTCCGCCAGCCACCGCACCGGATGCAGCTGGTCGACGCCCATGGTGAGGCTCGCGACATGCTTTTCCCCAAGCTGACCACGCGTACCCGCTTCGATCTGCAGGGCAGCACCACCGACAGGGACGATCCCGGCGGCGTGCACCTCTCCGGCTGGACCGAATTCTCCAAGCGCGACAGTTCGATGCAGATCGACGTGCACAACGTCGACGTTGAAAAGCTGGAGCCCTATCTGCTGCGCAGCCTTGAAGTCGGCGTCAAGAGCGGGCGCTTTGATTTGCAGATGCGGTCCGACGTCCACGACCGCCAGCTCGTCGCCCCCGGGCACATGCGCTTCACCGATCTGGAGCTGGCGCACGCGGACGGCGCGATCGCCACGTTCATGGGCCTGCCGCGGCGCGGCGTCATCAAGGCGCTGGAAGATCGCAAGGGCCGCATCGATCTGGACTTCGAGATGAAGGGCCCGCTGGGCGACACCCAGTTCTCGCTCAACGAATCCTTCGCGCTCAAGGCAGCGGTCGGCGTGGGCGCCGCCCTGGGCCTGACTTTCGGTGGCGTGGTCGAAGGCATTGGTTCGCTGGGCGGCCGCGGCATCGACGCGGTTGGCGATTTCGTCGGCGGCATCTTCGGCGCCGACGACAAGAAGGATAAAAAAGACGAGCCCAAGCCCGACACGGAGGACGCCGGCAAATCGAAGAAGTAGGTTCAGTGGTGGGCTACTGGAACCGACCTCGAAATCCTCGCGAGCGCAGCAGATTTCGAGACAGGTTCTAGCCGGGGCGCGCCAGCAGCATCACGTAGTACCAGCACTCCACGCGCGCCGAGTAGGCGCGGCCAAACCCGGTCTGCGTGAACTGCGGGCCGAGCAATACATCGCGATGGCCGGCGCTGTCCCACCATTGAGTGAAGGCGGCGGCCGCATCGTCCTGTGTACGCGCGAGCACATTCTCGCCTACCTGCGACCAGGCGTAGCCTTGCGCCGCGACACGGTCGGCGGGCAGGGAATCGTCCGCGCCGCCGTGCGACAGGAATCCATTCGCAGCCAGATACTCCGCGTGCAGCTGCGCCGCGCGTGCGAGGCGGCCTTCGGATGTCAGCGCTTCGAGGCCGGCGCCGGTTCGCGCCTGATTCGCTCGCTGCAGCAGCGCCGCAAACTGCGTCGCCGCATCCAGCATCACGGTTTGCCGGACGTGTAGTGCCACATGAAGGCGAGCTTGTCGGCCTCCTCCTCGATGACCTTGCCCAGCGGCTTGCCGGCACCGTGGCCGGCGCGGGTGTCGATGCGGATCAGCACCGGCGCATCGCCGCCTTGCGCCGCCTGCAGCGCGGCGGCGTATTTGAACGAATGCGCGGGATGCACACGGTCGTCGTGATCGCCGGTGGCGATCAGCGTCGGCGGGTATGAAAGGCCGGGTGTGATCGTGTGCAGCGGCGAGTACTTCGACAGGACGGCGAAGCCCTCGGCCTCATCGGACGAGCCGTAGTCACCGGTCCAGGCATAGCCGACGGTGAAGCGCTGGAAGCGCAGCATGTCCATCACGCCAACGGTGGCCACCGCCGCGCCCCACAGTTGCGGATGCTGGTTGACGCTTGCGCCCACCAGCAGTCCGCCATTGGATCGGCCCCAGATGGCGATGCGTGAATGCTGGGTGTAGCGCTGCGCGACCAGGTAGCGCGCCGCCGCGGCGAAATCGTCGAACACGTTCTGCTTGCGCTCGCGCGTGCCGGCCTGGTGCCAGGCCTCGCCGTATTCGCCACCGCCGCGCAGATTGGCCACCGCATAGACGCCACCTCTTTCCATCCAGGCCAGCGCCGACACGTCGAAAGCCGGCGTCTTGGCGATGCCGAAGCCGCCATAGCCATGGAGGAAAACGCGCGCCTGGCCTTCACGTCTGAAGCCTCTTTTGAAGCTGACGAACATCGGGATGCGGGTGCCGTCGGCGGAGCTGTAGAACACCTGCTCGGTGACATAGGCCTTGGGATCGAAACGCAGCTTGGGCAGGCGAAACGGCTGCGTGCTGCGCGTGCGCAGGTTGGCGCGATACGCCGTCAGCGGCTGGGTGAAGCTGGCGAAACCGAACAGCAGTTCATCGTCGCCCGGCTCGCCTTCGAGCAACTCCAGCACCGTGCCCAGGCCCGGCAGGCGCAGCCGGCCCGCCGGCTTGCCCTGCAGGCTGTAGAGATCGATGCGGCTCGCCGCGTCATGCAGGCGCAGCACCACCAGCTTGTCGCCGGCGATGCGCGCGCCGGCGAGCGTGTCGGCGGACTGCGCGACGATCGGCCGCCACTGCTGTGGCTGCTGCAGATCTACGGCGACGATGCGCTGTCGCGGCGCGTCGCGCGTGGTGCGCAGGTACAGCGTGCTGCCGCGATTGCCGACCAGTCGATGGGCGTCGTCGAAGTCATCGACGAGCTTGAGCACCTCGCCGCCGAACTGCGGCCACTGCGGGTCCACCAGATCGAGCACATACAAGCGGCACTGGTCGGCGGAGCCTTCGTGCAGGCTGATCAGCAGGTAGCGGCCGTCATCGGTGAGCTCGCCGCTGAGGAACCATTTCGGCTGATCGGGCCGCTCGAAGATCAACCGGTCCTGCGACTGCGGCGTACCGACGCGGTGGTAGTACAGCTTCTGATCGGCGAGACCGTCGAACACGCCGCCGCGGCTCTTGGTGTCGGTCAGCGCCTCGGGCGGATCGGGATAGCGCGAGTAGAAGAAGCCGCGACTGTCGCGCGTCCACTGCATGCCGGAGAACTTGATGCGGCCCAGCGTCTCGCCCGCATCCTGGCCGCTGGCGACGTCGCGGATGCGCAGCTGGTTCCAGTCGGAACCGGCGGCGGCGGTGGCGTAAACCAACCAGCGCGCGTCGGGCGAAGGCTGGTACTGCGTCAGCGCGACGGTGCCGTCGGCGGACAGTCCGTTGGGATCGAGCAGCACGCGCGCGGGCGCGTCGCGTGCGGTCTGCACATAGAGCACCGCCTGGTTCTGCAAGCCGTCGTTGCGGGTGTAGAAGTAGTGCCCGGCCGCTTTTACCGGCACGTCGAACCGCTCGTAATCCCACAACGCGGTGAGCCGCGCGCGCAGCGGTTCGCGCTCGGGCAAGGCGGCCAGCAATGGCAGGCTCAGCGCGTTCTGCGCCGCCACCCAGGCGCCGGTCTGTGGCGAGTCCAGCTCCTCTAACCAGCGGTAGGGATCGGCCACCACCGTGCCGAAGTAATCGTCGACGACCTCGCCGCGTGGCGATGGCGGATAGGTCGGTGGCTCGACACCGAGAACCGCGCCACACAGAAATAAAAGGAACGCGACGATCAGCAGCGCGGACGCGCCCGGTCGCATCACAGCGGACACACATCCAGCGCCGCCTGGATTTCCGGCAGGCGCTGCATCGCGAACTGGTAGCCGCGTTCCGACAGCTCATCGAGCTTCTTCCAGTCGAACATCGCCACGCCCGACACCGGCATGCGCAGATAGGCATCGGCGCGCGTCGCGCGCAGCGCCACGCCGGATTCGCTGGTGAGCGAGGCGGTGCGGAACAGGATCGAGATCAGGCTGGGCCGGCGCCCCGCGCCGGATTCCAGTGGCGACCAGCGCAGCACCGCGTCCGGGTCCGGGCCCTCGACGCCGGGCACGGTCAGCGTGCCCGCGGTCGAGACGTCCGAGGCGATGATCGGCCCGCGTTCCAGCGCTTGCATCAGGTCGGTCGGCAGGCTGTTGGCGACCGCGCCGTCCACCAGCAGATCGCCGTTGTAGACGATCGGCGGTACTACGCCGGGCACCGCCATGCTCGTCGGCACCCACGACGACAGCAGCCCGCGATCGTGCATCACCGTCTTGCCGCGGGTGAGGTTGGTCGACACGCAGAAGTAGGGCGTGTGCAGCTCCTCGATGCAGCGCGCGCCGAAGATGTCCTGCATGCGCTGGTGAAACTTGCGGCCGCGGATCAGCGCCACGCGCGGCAGCAGATAGTCGTTGAGCAGCCGCCGTTCGACGAAGGTTTCGCGCGCGATCTGGCGCACGCCGCGCCAGTCGTGGCCGCAGGCCGACAGCGCCGAGATGAAGGCGCCCATGCTCGCGCCGGCCAGCAGATCAATCGGCATGCGCAGCTCTTCCATCGCGCGCAGCAGGCCGATGTGGGCGAAGCCGCGCGCGCCGCCGCCGCCGAGAACCAGCCCGAGCGCGCGGCCACAGAGGCTGCGCGCCAGCGCCGCGGCGTCGCGGGCATTGCCGGGCCGCAGAAAATAATGGGCACGCGCGCCGCTCAGATCGCGCCAGGGCAGGGCGTCGCCGCCGCCGGCATCGTCGGCGCGCAACAGGATCAGCTCCACCGGCACGCGCAGGCCCAGGCCGCGCAACTCTTCGAGCATCGGCGTGAGCGCCGGCGCGGTGCGCGTGTCCGCCACCACCAGCACGCGATCGGACTGCCGCAGGCAGCGCTGCGACCAGGTGCTCGGGACCGGATCGGCGAGATAGATCAGATGGCCGTGGTCGGCTTCGGCGGCGTGCAGGTAGCGCACCAGCTGATCTTCGGCGTCGACGCCCTGCGGCATCTGCGCAACACCCGCGCCGAGCGCGGCATCGACGCCGGCGGCGTCGAGAATGCGCACGGCGCCGCATTCGGCGAGCGTGGGTTCGAGCGCGCAGGCGACCGCGCGCACGTCGATATGCGGCGAGGCCGGGAGCAGCGTGAGCGACCGCGGCCGCCGCGCGTCGGCGATCTTGGCGGCGGTCGGGCGCGTCTGCAGGCGGTCGATCACCACCTGGGTCAGGCGCAAAAACACCGACGGGTGTTGCTGCAGGAAGGCCAGCAGATCATCACGGCCGATGCGCAGCAGATAGCTGTCGCGCACCGCGTAGACGCTGGCGCTGCGCGGATGCCCGGACAGGGCGGCGATCTCGCCGACGCATTCCTGCACGCCGATTTCGCCGCGCTGGGTTCCGTCCGGATTGTCGACGCGCAGGCGCCCCATGGCGACGACATAGATGCAATCCGCCGCGCCGCCGACTTCGAACACCGCCTCGCCGCTGCGGAAACCGCAGAGCGCGGCGCGCGCCACCAATTGATCGAGCGCGGCGTTATCGATGCCGCCGAACAGCCGGCTCTGGGCAAGAAGTTCGCGATGGTCCATGGCAGGCGGCGAGTTTAGCGCTGTGCCCGGTGTGGAGGCGGCCCACTGGCTTGGTTAGTATCGGCGGCATGACATCGAACTTCCGCTTCTGCCCGCAATGCGCCCGTCCCCTCACCGTCGCCCGTTTCGGCGACCGCGACCGCATCGGCTGCGACGGGCCGCGCTGCGGCTTCGTGCATTGGGACAACCCGGTGCCGGTGGTGGCGGCGATCGTCGAGCATGAGGGCCGCATCATCCTGGCGCACAACGTTCTCTGGCCGCAGGGCTTCTACGCGCTGATCACGGGCTTTCTGGAACGCGGCGAGACGCCCGAGATCGGCGTCCAGCGCGAAGTGGAGGAGGAGCTGGGTTTGCAGCCGCAGGGCGCGAACTTCGTCGGTCTCTACGAGTTCCACCGCAAGAACCAGCTGCTGATCGCCTATCACGTCCCCGCCACCGGCACGGTGACGCTCAACGAGGAACTCGACGACTACCAGCATCTGCCGTTTGATCAGATCCGCTACTGGCCGGCCGGCACCGGCTTTGCGCTGCGCGACTGGCTGCGCGGCAAGGGCATCGAAGCGCCAGCGATGGAGCTGCCGGATATCCGGAGCTGAACCGGTAGCTTGGGGTGAGCGAAGCGAACCCCAACGGTTGCCCGCGCGATGTTGGGGTTCGCAAGCTCACCCCAACCTACGATTGATGGTTACGGCATTCGACGCCGTCACATCCAAAGCGGTTAAAATCGCGGCCCCTGGTGGCTGCCGGATCGGTTGCAGCCTCCCTCGCCAACCGTCCTCCAAGGAAACCGCTTGCTCATGAAGAAGCCCGTCAAGGTCGCCATCACCGGCGCCGCCGGCCAGATCGCCTACTCCCTCATCTTCCGCGTTGCCAGCGGCTCCATGCTCGGCCCGGATCAGCCGGTGATCCTGCAGCTCCTCGACATCCCCGATTCCCTCGACAAGCTCAAGGGCACGGTGATGGAGATCGACGACTGCGCCTTCCCGCTGGTATCGAGCATCGTCGCCACCGCCGACCCCTACGAGGCGTTTGACGGTACCGATTACGCGCTGTTTGTCGGCGCGCGTCCGCGCGGCCCGGGCATGGAGCGCAAGGACCTGCTCGAAGCCAACGCCAAGATCTTCTCAGTGCAGGGCAAGGCGCTGGCCGAGAAAGCCTCGCGCAACGTGCGCGCCCTGGTCGTCGGCAACCCCGCCAACACCAATGCGCTGATCACCGCGTCCAACGCCAAGAGCCTGGACCCCAAGCAGATCACCGCAATGGTGCGCCTGGACCACAACCGCGCCATCAGCCAGCTCGCCGCCAAGACTGGCGCGCACGGCACCGACATCGACAGCATGATCATCTGGGGCAACCACAGCGCCACCCAGTACCCCGACATCAGCCACGCCACCGTCAAGGGGCAGCCGGCCAAGAGCCTGGTCGATCAGGCATGGATCGAGAAGGACTTCATCCCGGTCGTGCAGCAGCGCGGCGCCGCCATCATCAAGGCGCGCGGGCTGTCGTCGGCGGCTTCCGCCGCGTCCGCCGCGGTGGACCACATCCATGACTGGGCGCTGGGCAGCGACGGCAAGATTGTCAGCATGGGCATTCCGTCCGACGGCTCGTACGGCATCAAGCCGGGCGTGGTGTTCGGCTACCCGGTGATCTGCAAAGGCGGGCACTACGAGATCGTGCAGGGCCTGTCGGTCGACGAGTTCTCGCAGAGCCGCATCAACATCACCGAGAACGAACTGCGCGAAGAGCGTGCGGCGATCGAAGAGCTGCTCAAGTAGTTCCAGGCTGGCGATCCTGACGCCCGGCTCCGGAGGGCCGAGCGAACCATTGAAGGCCCGCCTCCGGCGGGCCTTATACTTTTGATCATGGAAATCCTGCATCTCGTCAGCGGCCAGGCGCCGCAGCGGCTCGCCGATCTCGCGGCCTTGCCCGAGGACGGCCTGGTCTGGATCGATCTGGCACGCGCAGAGGCGGCCGACTGGCCGTCCCTGATCGAGCCGCTGCTCGGCGTGGAGATCGACGGTGAACATCTGGCCGACAGTCTCAACGCCGACCACCCGCCCTTCTTCGACGGCACCTCAGACTACGACATGCTGATCTTCGAGGGCCTGGGCCCCAGGGACGAAGTGTTTCCGCTCGATACCCGCGTCGGCACGCTGTTCCTGTTCGACCGCGTGCTGCTGACGGTGCGCGAAGCCGACGCGCCGAGCTACGCCATGGTCAAGCAGCGCCTGCAGAGCGGACGGATCAAGTGCGGCTTGTCGCCGGTGCAGCTCGCGCAGTTCATCCTCGACTCGATGGTGGATCGCTGGCTCAAGGTGCGTGAGCTGCTCGACCAGCGCCTGACCAAGTTGCAGGACGAGTTGCTGGACCCGGGCAATCGCAAGAACGACTGGCGCACGCTGCTCGCCGGCCGCCGCGTGGTGCGGCGGCTCGAATCGCTCAGCGAAGCCCAGCACGAGGCGCTGGATTCGTGGCGCCGCGGTTCGCGCTTCGAATGGAAGCAGAGCGAGGACGTGCGTCTGCGCGACATCGTCGAACACGTGACGCGCATCAACCAGCACGCCGGCAATCTGGAGCGCGACGTCGAAGCGGCGGTGGAACTGCACTTCGCCACCGTCAGCCATCGCACCAACCGCATCATCCGCACGCTGACGGTGATCTCGGCGATCTTCTTCCCGCTCAATTTCGTCACCAGTCTTTACGGCATGAACTTCGACCACATGCCGGAGCTGCACTGGCACTACGGCTATTACGCGGTGCTGTCGTTGCTGGTGCTGATCGCTGGCGGCCTGCTGCTGATGTTCAAGCGCCGCGGCTATTTTTGAGCCTCTATGCGATGGCGCCCGAGCTGACCGCGGAGCTGGTCCCGGCGGACGCCGCGCGAGCGGACACCGCGCTCGCCTGCATTGATTTTGGCGGCGGCGCGCCTGGCGACATCCTCAGTGGCCTCACCCGCGTGCCGCTCGCACGCATCGCCGGCAGCGCGCTCGAGCGCTGGTCGGCCAAGGGCCCGGTGCGGCGGTTCCAGGCGCAGGGCTACGACTGCGCCGAGGATGATCTGCACCTGTTCTTCCGCCGCATCGACGACGACCCGCAGGGCGACATCGAAGCCCGGGCACAGCAGGCCTATCGCGACCTGCTCGCGCTTTGCCAAAGCCGCGGCTTCAGCCATCTGCTGCGCATCTGGAATTATTTCGATCAGCTCACAGCCGGCACCGGCGACGGCGAGCGCTACCGCCGCTTCTGCCTGGGCCGCCATCACGCCCTCGCCGCACCGGATTTCGAAAGCCGCCTGCCGGCGGCGACGGTGATCGGGACCAGCGAACCGGGCCTGCACCTGTTCGGTTTCGCGTCGCGCGTACCCGGCAGGCAGATCGAGAATCCGCGGCAGACCAGTGCGTATCGCTATCCGCGGACCTACGGTCCGCGCAGTCCGAGCTTCTCGAGGGCCACGCGTTACGGCGAACAGCTCTACGTCTCCGGCACCGCCGCCATCGTCGGCCACCAGACGCGCCACGATCACCAGGGTTTGCCGCAGGCCATGGAGATGCTCGACAACCTGCAGGCCTTGCTGGCAGCCGCCGGCCCCGAGGCCTGGCGTCCACGGGCGCTCAAGCTCTATCTGCGCAATAGCCAGGACGCGCCCGCGATCACCGCGCTGGTGCAATCGCGCTTCCATGATGCACCGCTGCTGGTGCTCCAGGGCGACATCTGCCGCCGCGAGCTGATGGTCGAGATCGAGGGCGTGTTTGCGGTGTGAGCGGTCGGATCCCAAAAAAAAGCCCCTCGGAGAGGGGCTCGTGATTCTGGCGCATTGACCGGTTATCGCCGGCAACTCGCCGACGCCGACAGCGCGATATCCGCGGCTACTGCTTCGGCTTGCGCAAGGGCTTGGCCGGCGGCACGGTGACGGTGGGTGAAACCGTCGTCGTATTGGTCGGCGCAACCGTTGGCGCCACGTTGGGCGCGACATTGGTGGTGGGCGCGACGTTGGGAGCGATCGGGGTTGCCGGCGCCACGGATGTGGCCGGTGCGACGGGGGCGTTGACCTGCGCGCTTGCAATGCTGGCGATCGAGGCCAGAGCGATGCCGGATGCGATGATCAACTGACGTGTTTGCGTATGCATGATGTTACTCCACTACAGGTTTGACCCTGGGTTGGGGCACAGTCGGATGACTGGTCCCGAAAGCCTTGTTCTGCTTTTCGGCTGGTCTTTCCGCTAGGCGGAAATCAGCTCCTGCGGCTTTCTGTCCATCCACCCTCTCACGCACGACCATCTGCGGCATGAACAGTCAACTGGCATTTGTTGGAGACAAAAAGAGCCAATGAAAATCATCATTGGTCTGTGCGTTGTCGCGCATCGGAGCATCGCCGCCAGATCGACGATCGGGGCGTTTGGCACGTTGTCGCACCAGACGAGCAGGCACGCGGACGCGTGGTGAGCTTGGACCGGTCGCGATACGATCCGATTGTGTTCCGGCACGAGGGGAGGGGCATGCTTCGAACGATAAGCACAGGGATGTCAGGCGCGTTCGGGATCGGCATTCTGGCGTCGATGTCGTCTGCAGGACACTGAAAAAATCGCATGCCGTAGTTGGGACGATACAAGGGAGAGTCGCATGGAAGTACGTGATAGAAGCCGCCAGATCCTTCTCAATGGTCTGGTGCTGGTTCTGATCGGTCTGGTGTGGGGCCTGGTGGTGCCGCACACACCGTTTCCTCGGCTCGCATTGGGTGCGCATATCCAACTGGTCACCAACGGCATGCTGTTCGTTGTGCTGGCTCTGCTCCTCGCGGTGCTCCCGAACACTGTTGGGCCTCGTTCGGCCATGGTGATGTTGGGGGCGGTGCGCCTGACATGGATCATGGCGCTTTCCGAGATCGCCAATTCCTGGTGGGGCACCAATCAGGTTCTGCCGTTGGCGGCGCAGCAGGCCGGTGCAGGCGGCGGTGCAGCCTGGCAGGAACTGATCTTGAAGCTCGCGCACATCGGCGCAGGCCTGGCCTTGATCCTTGCATGGGCGCTGCTGGTCGCGGGCTTTCTGAAAAAGCCATTGCCCGAGCGATAGCGATGACAGGTGCGCCCTCTCTTGAGTGCGTTGCGCCGCAAGCCGGGCGTTGCCGGGCAGGACCGAACCTATAGCCTCGGCGCCGGTCGCAGGTACGCGATGATCCTCCCCCGATTTGCAAAACCCGCCTGGGCCTTGTGCCTGGCCAGTGTCCTTGGCCTGTTCGCCTGTCTGCGTCCGCAGCCGGCGCTCGCGGCCCTGCCCGATCTCGCGTCGCTGACCGCGAGCTGCGTTGCGGATTCGACGATGCGCATCGGCGGCGGCGTGATCCGCATCGATTTCAAGCGCGCCGACTACGCGATTGGTGCGGCGCCGGTGTGCCGCTGGATGGCGCTCGCCGCGCTGGCGGTGACCGACTACTTCGGCCGCTATCCCGTGCCCTCGGTGAAGGTGGTGATCGAGTCGGTGAGCGGCAATGGCGCGCAGGGCGGCACGACCTATCCCAACGGCGGCGACGGGCCGCTGATCGTCGTGCCCCTGGGCCGCGACACCGTCCAGGCGCGGCTCGACAACGACTGGGTGATGACGCACGAGATGGTGCATCTGTCGGTGCCCTCGGTGCCGGAGCGCAGCCATTGGCTGGAAGAAGGCATCGCCACCTATGTCGAGCCGATCGCGCGCGCGCGGCTGGGGCAGTTGAGCGAGGGCAAGGTCTGGGCGGACATGATCGACGGCATGCCCAAGGGGCTGCCCAGGTCGGGCGATCGCGGACTGGATCGCACGCCGACCTGGGGCCGCACCTATTGGGGCGGCGCGCTGTTCTGCCTGCTCGCGGACGTCGAGATCCACCGTCGCACCAACAACCGCCTGGGCCTGATGGACGCACTGCGTGGCGTCGGCGCCGAAGGCGGCAGCATCCGCTACGCCTGGTCGGTGGACCGCATCTTCGCGGCGGCCGATCGCGCCATCGGCGTGCCCGTGCTCAGCGAGTTGTACGCGCGCATGGGCAGCGAGCCGGGGATGGACGAAGTGGATTCGCTCTGGCAGAAGCTCGGCGTCACTAACGCGTTCGGTGTGGTGCGCTTCGTCGACGATGCGCCGCTGGCCTCGGTGCGCAAGGCGATCACCGCGCCGGGATCGCCGGCGACGGCGGCGGAGCCGGCTCAGGCGTCGCTGCGTACGCGCTTCACTGCGTCCAGCCAGCCGCCGTAGAGCTGGTCGGCGCGCGATGGCGCCAGTTGCGGCGTGAAGCGCGCTTGCGATTGCCAGAGCGCAGTGATGTCGTCGATCGATTCGTACACGCCCGCGCCCAATCCCGCCAGATAAGCCGCGCCGAGCGCGGTGGTCTCCACCGTCTGCGGGCGCACCACGTCGATCTGCAGCATGTCGGCGAGGAACTGCGTGAGCCAGTCGTTGACCACCATGCCGCCGTCGACGCGCAATTCCGTTGGTGGCACCGCGTCGGCAGCCATCGCCAGCATCAGGTCGCGCGTCTGGTAGCAGGTGGATTCCAGCGCCGCGCGCACGATGTGGGCGATGCCGGAATCGCGGGTGAGGCCGAAGATCGCGCCGCGCGCCTCCGGGTCCCAGTACGGAGCACCAAGGCCGGTGAAAGCCGGCACCAGGTACACACCCTGCGTGTCTTCGATCGAGCGCGCCAGCGCTTCGGTTTCACCCGCGGCTTTCACCAGGCGGATCGCGTCGCGCAGCCACTGCACCGCGGCGCCGGCGACGAAGATCGCGCCCTCCAGCGCGTACGTGGTCTCACCATCGAGCCGGTAGGCCACCGTCGACAGCAGCCGCTTGGTTGAGCGCGTCAGCTCGCGGCCGGTGTTGAGCACCATGAAGCAGCCGGTGCCGTACGTGCTCTTGATCATGCCGGGCGCGAAGCAGGCCTGGCCAACCGTCGCGGCCTGCTGGTCGCCCGCCACCCCGCGGATCGCGATCGCGCCGCCGAACAGCTCAGCATCGGTGCTGCCGTAATCGGCCGCGCAGTCGCGCACTTCGGGCAGCAGGCTCTTCGGCACGCCGAAGAAATCGAGCAGCTCGTCATCCCACTCTTGCCGGCGGATGTCGAACAGCGCGGTGCGCGAAGCATTGGTGGCGTCGGTGGCGTGCAGCTTGCCGCCGGTGAGCTTCCACAGCAGCCAGCTGTCGATGGTGCCAAAAGCCAGTGTCCCGCGCTGCGCCGCCTCGCGTGCGCCGGACACGTTGTCGAGCAGCCAGGCGATCTTGGTGGCGGAGAAATACGGGTCGAGCAGCAACCCGGTGCGCTCGGAAATAAGGGCGTTGCGATCCTCGTGCTGGCGACAGAACCCTGCAGTGCGCCGGTCCTGCCAGACGATGGCGGGATGGATCGGCTTGCCGGTCTTGCGATCCCAGATCAGCGTGGTCTCGCGCTGGTTGGTGATGCCCAAGCCGGCGATGCCGCTGGCACCGAGCTTGGCCGACGCCAGGGCTTCGCGCACGCAGGCGACGGTGTCGTCCCAGATGCGCTCCGCGTCGTGCTCCACCCAGCCCGGTTTGGGGAACAACTGCGGCAGCTCGCGGCTGGCGACGCCGAGCTTGGCGCCAACGCGATCGAACACGATCGCCCGCGAACTGGTGGTGCCCTGGTCGATCGCCAGCAAGGCGGTGGCTGCGGTGTTCAAGGGATTCTCCTAATGTCTCGACTCGGTCCGCCGGCCGTGGAACACTCGGGCGCGAAGACGGCGCACTGATACCACAACAGCGTTCGGAACCATAGGCTGAAAGGGCGCGGATGAAGTCCACCGAGTTCCAGTTGAAGATCAGCAAGTCGGCGATCGCTTTCGTGCGCGCCTGGCTGCCGCAGACGCGCGTGCGCGGCGTGGTCCACGTGCTCCACGGCATGGCCGAGCACAGCGGCCGCTACGCGCGCCTCGCGCAGACGCTGACCGACGCCGGTTTCGCGGTCTACGCGCAGGACCTGCCGGGCCACGGACGTACCGCGCGCGCGCCCGACGAGCTGGGTCTGTTCACCGAGTCCGGCGGCTGGCGCCTGGCCTTGCAGTCGATCCGGCATCTGCAACAGGAAAGCGTCGACCGCCATCCGCAGGCGCCGCAGTTCATGCTCGGCCACAGCATGGGATCGTTCCTGCTGCAGGATTATCTGGGCCGGCATGCGCGCGACCTGAGCGGCGCGATCCTGTCGGCGAGCACCGTCAACCCGGGGCTGGAGCGGCGCGTCGGCCTGGCGCTGGTGAAGCTCGAAGCGTTCTGGGGCGGCGTCGAACAGCGCAGCGCGGTGGCCGACCGGCTCACTTTCCGCGCCTACAACCGCCGCTTCAAACCCACCCGTACCGCATTCGACTGGCTCAGCCGCGACGCGGCGGAAGTGGACCGCTACATCGCCGATCCGCACTGCGGCTTCCGCTGCAACACCGGGCTGTGGATGCAACTGCTGGACGCCATCGGCCGCCTCAGCGAGCGCCACACCGAGCGCGTGCCCAAGCATCTGCCGCTGCTGCTCATCGCCGGTGACCAGGACCCGGTGTGCAAGGGCCGTCGCGGTCTGGAGGCCCTGGCGCGGCGATATGCCGACGCCGGCCTGACCGATGTCACCGAGCGCGCCTACGCCGGCGCCCGGCATGAACTGCTCAACGATACCTGTCGCGATGAAGTGACGAGCGATCTGCTGGCCTGGCTGCTGCAAAGGACGCCTGGTCCGTAGGTTGGGGTGAGCCGAAGGCGAACCCCAACATCGATCCTGCAATCGAAGGTGCCCTGTTGGGGTTCGCTCCGCTCATCCCACCTACGCCTGCGCCTGGGCCGACCTGCCAACCCGGTCACCTATAATCACCGTCGCATCGTCATTACCCCAGAGAAGTCCCTTGAGCCAGTCCCCAAGTACCGCCGTGTTCCCGCGCAGCCGCCCGCGCCGCCTGCGCCGCACCGAATTCATCCGCTCCATGGTTCGCGAGACGGACCTGTCGCCCGGGCAGCTGATCCAGCCGCTGTTCGTCGCCGAGAACGATCTGAAAGGCGCGGTGAAATCGATGCCGGGCGTCACCCGGCTCGACATTCCCGAGATCGTCGCCGAGTGCCGCGTGCTAAGCGCGCTGGGCGTCGGCTGCGTCGCGCTGTTCCCGGTGATTCCGCCCAAGCTCAAGTCGGAAGACGGCGTCGAGGCGCTCAACCCCGATGGCCTGGTGGTGCGCACGGTCAAGGCGGTGAAGCAGGCCTGCCCCGAGCTGGGCGTGATGGTCGACATCGCGCTGGACCCCTACACCACGCACGGCCACGACGGCCTGCTCGACGACACCGGCTACGTGACCAACGATCTCACGGTGGAGACCCTGCGCAAGCAGGCCCTGCTGTATGCGCGCGCCGGCGCCGACATCGTTGCGCCGTCGGACATGATGGATGGCCGCATCGGCCAGATTCGCGACGTGCTGGAACGCGACAGCCAGCACCACACGGTAATTCTGTCCTACGCCGCCAAATACGCATCGGCGTTCTACGGCCCGTTCCGCGACGCCGTGGGCTCGGCCAAAAACCTCGGCCGTGGCGACAAGCGCACCTACCAGATGGACCCGGCCAATACCGACGAGGCGCTGCGCGAAGTCGAGCTGGACTTGGCCGAGGGCGCCGACATCGTCATGGTCAAGCCGGGCATGCCGTATCTGGACATCATGCGCCGCGTCAAGGACCGTTTCGGCGTGCCGGTGGCGGCCTACCAGGTGAGCGGCGAGTACGCGATGCTCCGCGCCGCCATCGACAACGGCTGGCTCGACGAGAAGAAAGCGCTGATGGAAGCGCTGATCTGTTTCCGCCGCGCCGGCGCCGACATCATCCTCAGCTACTACGCCAAGCAAGCCGCCCAGTGGCTGGCGGAATAGGGCTGGTGGCTTCCGCCCGCTACGCCGTGATCGGCCAGCCGATCACGCACTCGCTGTCACCCAGCATCCATCCGCGGTTCGCGGATCAAGTCGGTGTGGAGATGCAGTACGACGCGATCGAAGTCGCGCCGCGCGATCTGGCGACGCTGCTGGACGAGTTGCATGCCGAGGGCCTGAGCGGACTCAATGTCACCCTGCCGCACAAGACCACCGTTGCCGCGCTCTGCGAGCGTGTCAGCGCGCGCGCCGAGCTTGCCGGTGCGGTCAATTGCATGACGCGCAGCGATAGCGGCTGGGCCGGCGACAACACCGACGGGATCGGCCTGATGAGCGATCTTGCGCGCCTGGGTTTTGCGGTCGCCGGCCAACGCGTGCTGCTGCTCGGCGCCGGCGGCGCGGCGCGCGGGGTCATCGGCCCATTGCTGGCGCTCGCGCCGCGCGAGCTGGTGCTGTCCAACCGCAATCCCTGGAAGCCCGAAGAGCTCGCCGAGCGCTTCAGAGGCCTGGGCAGCTTGCGTCCCTGCACCCATCTCGCGCTCAAGGGCGACCGCTTCGACCTGGTGATCAACGCCACATCCGCCGGCCACGCCGGCGAAATGCCGCGACTCCCCGGGCCGCTGCTCGCCGACGGCGCGGCCTGCTACGACCTCAGCTATGGCCGAGCGCACGCACCCTTTGCCGCCTGGGCCAAGGCCGAAGGCGCGGCGCGCGTGGAAGATGGCTTGGGAATGCTGGTCGAGCAGGCGGCTGCGGCCTTTGAAGCCTGGTTCGACCAGAAGCCCGACACGGCGCCGGTGCTGGCGGCGCTTCGTCAAGCCTAGGCAGTGCCCGCCAGAGCTCACCGAGACCGTCTTGATCCTACAACCCGGCCATGTCGCTGCCATCACCGGTGCCGGTTCCGGCATCGGCCGCGCTCTCGCCCTGCAGCTCGCCGCACTCGGCTGCCATCTCGCACTCAGCGACGTCAACGCAGCGGGACTCGACGCCACGGCGCAGAGCGCGCGCGCCCTCGGCGTGACGGTGACCACCGATATCGTCGACGTCGCCGATCGCGCGGCTGTCGAAGCCTGGGCAGCCGGCAGTGCCGCCGCGCACGGCGGCGTCAATCTGATCTTCAACAACGCAGGGGTCGCGCTCAGTTCCACCATGGAGGGCGTGGACTACGCCGATTTCGAATGGCTGATGGCGATCAATTTCTGGGGCGTGGTGTATGGCACCAAGGCTTTCATGCCGCATCTGCGCGCGGCGGGCGAAGGCCATGTCATCAACATTTCGAGCCTGTTCGGACTCTGCGCGCAGCCCGGCATGGGCGCCTACAACGCCGCCAAGTTCGCGGTGCGCGGCTTCACCGAGTCGCTGCGCCAGGAGCTGGATCTGGATGACGGCCAGGTGAGCGCCACCTGCGTGCATCCGGGCGGCATCAAGACCAACATCGCGCGCGCCGGCCGCTTGTCGCGCAGCATCGAGGGGCTGCTGGTGAAAGACGCGTCGCAAAGCGCGGCGCAGTTTGAAAAACTTTTCATCACCACGGCCGACAGCGCAGCGAAAACGATTTTGCGGGCAGTGGAGCGCAATGCGCGACGCGTGCTCGTGGGCCCCGACGCCAAGGCGCTCGATCTGCTGGTACGCGTGTTTCCGGCGCTCTATCAGGTGATTCTGAGACGTTTAGCACGCCGATTTATGAAGTAGGTGAGGTCGGGGTGAGCCGAAGGCGAATCCCAACTCCCGAGGGCGCAACGTTGGGGTTTGCTGCGCTCACCCCAACCTACCGAGAATCGTCGAAGACTAACCGATCACGCCGCGTTCTTGCGCCGCGCCTTGCGGCTCTCGCGGTACTGCACCGGCGTCAGCCCCGACCAGCGCTTGAAGGCGCGGTAGAAGGTGCTGGGTTCCGAAAAGCCGGTGAGATAAACGATGTTGTCGATCGGCTCGTCGGTCTTCGCCAGCAGGCGCTTGGCCAGCGAGAAGCGGAAGTCGGCGAGGATCTGCGAGAAGCTGGTGTTGGCGCGTGTGAGTTCGAAGCGCAGGCGTCGCGGTGCGATGTCCAGTTCCTTGGCGACCTGTTCCAGATCGCACAGTTCCAGTTCGAGCCGCTCGGCAAACACCGCGCGGATGCGCTCCACCAGATCTTCGCGCTTGAGCTTGAGCAGGCGCTTCTCGGCCAGGCCCTCGTGCAGCAGCAGCAGATCGGGATCGGAATGCGGCGAGCGGTATTCCAGCAGCGCCGGGTCGAACCAGATCTCGCTTTCGCGGCCACCGAAGGACACCGCGCAGCCGAAGACGCCGGTGTAGTCCTCCACCGGTGCACGCTGGCTGCAGCGCAGTAGCACGCGCTGCGGTGCGAAGCGCTGCTCGGTGACCGCGCGCACGAACTGGATCAATTCGTAGACCACGCAGATCTCGGTGTGGCGCAGCGGCGGCGCATCCACCGCGGTGCCCACCACGAGCATGCGCGCGCCGGCATCGTCGCTGACCAGGCGCACATTGATCGCGTCCGACACCAGGCGCAGATACTTGAGCGAGCGCTTGAGTCCATCGGCGAAGGTGCGGCTGCTGAACATCAGGTATTCGAGCACCTCGCCGCGGAACACCGGCAGATGCGGGCACAGGTGCAGACCGATG
>CAXTSJ010000018.1:0-60938 GCA_964246995.1 uncultured Hydrocarboniphaga sp. | reverse complement strand
CATGCGCAGCGACATCGCCGATCCGCTCGAACGTCTGCGCGCGATCCACGACAGCGGCGGCTATTCCAAGGCCTACCATAACGCGGTCGGCGCGCGGATCATGTCCGATGTCGCCGCGTCGATCCCGGCGGGCATCATGTCGGCGGGTGCGCGCGTGGCCGCGTCCGCCGGCTTCACCAAGCTGCCGGCCAACACCATCGTCACCAACGTGCCGGGCCCGCAGGTGCCGCTGTACCTGGCCGGCGCCAAGCTGGTGGAGTTCCACGCGCTGGGCATCCTGCTCGATGGCCTGGGTTTGTTCCACGCGGTCAACAGCTACTGCGGCAACATTTCGTTTACCGTGCTGGCCGACCGCAAGATGATTCCGGACCCGGCGTTCTACGAGCAATGCCTGCGCGAATCCTACGAGGAGCTTTGTACGGCGACGGCAGCCGCCAGTCCTCAAGTCGCAAGCGATGAGCGGGCGGTAACCAAGCGGGCGCGGAAACCATCGCTCAAGAAAGCCACTGCCAAACGCAGCAGGCCGGTTCGCAAGACAAAGGACGCCTAACCGATGACCGATCATCTTCAACTGCAGGAACACGACGGGATTCTCGAAGTCGTTCTCAACCGTCCCGAAAAACTCAATGCGATTTCCGACGCGATGGTGCTCAAGCTCGCCGAGGCGGTCGAGGCTTTCGCCACGCGGCGCGACTTGCGAGTGATGCTGATCCGCGCCACCGGCAAGTTCTTCACCGCCGGCATGGAGATCAGCAGCGACATTTCACCGGAAGTCGGCGGCA
Organism: uncultured Hydrocarboniphaga sp.; assembly: GCA_964246995.1. Classification (GTDB taxonomy): domain Bacteria; phylum Pseudomonadota; class Gammaproteobacteria; order Nevskiales; family Nevskiaceae; genus Hydrocarboniphaga. Next base: position 60,156 of record CAXTSJ010000018.1, on the reverse strand, counting down.
GCACGCTCGATGGCCGCGCCTGGTACCGCAATAAATTCCACAAGCTGTTCGACGAACTCGAAGCGATCGAGAAACCCATCGTCGCCGCGCACCAGGGGCCGTGCCTGGGCGGCGGGCTGGAGATGTCGCTGTCCTGCGACTTCCGCCTCGCGGCGACGAAAGCTCGCTACGCGCTGCCGGAAATCGACATCGGCGCGTTGCCGGGTTCCGGCGGCATCAGCCGCCTGACGCGCATCGCCGGCCCTCACTGGGCGCGCTGGCTGGTGATGGCGGGCGAGTCGGTGAGCGCGGAGCAAGCATTGAATATTGGCATCGTCCACGCGGTCTATGCGGACGAGGAATTCGAAACGCGCGTGCAGACTTTCTGCGCCAAGCTCGCACGGCAGCCCTATGAGGTGATGGGGCTGGCGAAGCTGTCGATCGAACTGGCCCAGGATCTGGATCGCGCGCAGGCACGCAATGTCGAGCGCATCGCCAACAGCATCCTGTTCACCGGCGCCGAGCACAAGAATCTGGTTGCCGCGTTCTTGCAGCGACAGGCGGAGAAAAGAAAATCGAAAGAATCGTAGGTCGATAGGAGGACTCTGAATGGCAACCCATGAAATGTCGCACGTCGATGGCCCGGCGCTGCGGCCCGTCGACATGGTCTGGACCGCCGAGATGTCGCGCCGCGGCGCGGCGCTGTGCCCGGATCGCGCCGCGCTGATTTTCGCCGAACGCGAACGCCGCGTGTCGTATCGCGAACTGGATCAGCGTGGGGACGCTTTTGCCGCCGCCTTGAAGGAACGCAGCATCGAGCCCGGCGATCGCATCGCCTATCTGGGCCGCAACAACGATCTGTATTTTCCCGTGCTGATCGGCGCGATCCGCGCCGGCGTGATTCTGGTGCCCCTGAACTGGCGTCTGGCACCGCCTGAAATCGCCTACCAACTGAAGGATTCCGGATCCTCGCTGCTGATCTGCGATGCCGACCTGATGACGCTCGCGCAACCGGCGATCGACGCGCTCGCCGCTCCGTTGCCGGTGTTGCACACCGAGTCCGATGCCGGCAACGATCTGCGCGATCTGCTCGCCAAGCACGCACCGCAAACGCCCGATCCGCGCGTGCCCGAACAGACCGTGCTGATGCTCTACACCAGCGGCACCACCGGCAACCCCAAGGGGGTGATGATCTCGCACTACGCGCTGTCGTTCGCGCGGCATTCCGATCAGCAGATTCCCGGCTTCAGCGCGCTGGTCGAGGGCGAGACGATTCTGTCGGCGATGCCCAACTTCCACATCGGCGGCATGTCCTGGGTGCTGATGGGCCTGGCACGTTTGCAGACCATCGTGCTGACCGGCGACCCGATGCCGGCGAATCTGCTCAAGCTGTTCCGCCAGCATGGCGCGCGGCACAGCTTCATCGTGCCCACGGTGCTGCGCGCGATGGTCGATGACCTGAAAGCGCATGGCGAAACCGCGCCGCAGCTCGGCACCTTGCACTACGGCGCGATGCCGATCGGCATCAGCCTGCTGCGCGACACCATGGATACTTTCGGTTGCGGCTTCGTGCAGTACTTCGGCATGACCGAGAACACCGGATCGGTGACGGTGCTGGAGCCAGCCGATCACGATCTGGCGCGGCCGCATCTGCTCAACTCCGTTGGCCGTCCGTATCCGGGCATGAGCCTTGAGATTCGCGGCCAGGATCGTCAACTGCTCAAGCGCGGCGAGCACGGCGAGATCTGGATCAAGGCGCCGACGCAGCTCACGGGCTACTGGAACCTGCCGCAGAAAACCGCGGAAGCGGTGGTCGATGGCTGGTACGCCACCGGCGACGGCGGCTATGTCGATGACGAGGGTTATCTGTACCTCACCGACCGCATCAAGGACATGATCGTCAGCGGCGGCGAGAACGTTTATCCGGTGGAAGTTGAAGAAGCGCTGCGCCGGCATCCGGCGGTGCTCGATGTCGCCGTGATCGGCGTGCCGGACGCGCGCTGGGGCGAGGCGGTGGCGGCGGTGGTCGAGCTTCGGCCAGGGAAGAGCCTGAGCGAAGACGAGCTGCGCGCGTTCGCGCGCGAACACATCGCCGGCTACAAGTGCCCCAAGCTGCTGCGCTTCGCACCGAGCCTGCCGCGCACCGCCTCGGGCAAGGTCAAGCGCGCGGAGTTGCGCGCGGAGTGGCTCAAGGCATGAAGCCGATGAATCTCAGTTTCGATGCGGGCGTCGTGGTCGTTGCCGGCGGCAGCGGCGGCATCGGCGCGGCGATCTGCCAGCAATTCGCGGCGGCGGGTCTGCCGGTGGTGTTCACGTATCACAGCAGCGAGGACAAGGCGCGCGCGGTGGCCGAGCCCATCATTGCGGCGGGCGGTCACTGCGAATTCGAGCGCGTCGATCTGTCCGTTTCAGCGGAAGTCGATGCCTTCATGGCGGACGTGAAAGAGCGCCACGGACGCATCGGCCAGGTGATCTACGCCGCCGGCCCGCACTTCGAGTTCAACTACATCGGCGCGATTCCGAATGAAGACTGGCATCGCGTGGTCAATGCCGACATCAACGGCGCGTTTCATCTGATCCAGAACGCGGTGAGAGCGTTTCGCGCGCAAGGGGATGGCGGCAATCTGATCGCCGTCATCACCGCGGCGGTCGAGCGCGTGCCGAGCGGCGACATCATGTCCGCCGCGCCCAAGGCCGCGATCGAGATGCTGGTGCGCGGCGTCGCCAAGGAGTCGGGCCGCTTTGGCATCCGCGCCAACTGCGTCGGCCCGGGCTGGATCAACAGCGGCCTTGGCAAGCTGGCGCTGGACGAGAAGCTCAACGAAAGCGCGCGCCAGAAAATCCTCAAGCAAGTGATCCCACTGCAAAGCTTCGGCGAGGCCGACGATATCGCCTGGGCCACGCTGTTCCTGTGCTCGCAGCAGGCCGGCTTCATCACCGGCCAGAGCCTGGCCGTAGATGGTGGCGCGCAGGTTTGAGCACGGTCAGAGGGCGGGCCCGGCGACTTCAACCCGTCCGTCCCGCGCGCGTACGCGATACAGCGTCAGCGGCTTGGTGGTCACTCGATTGCGCGGCTGGCCGTCGGCAAGATTGAAGCAGGCGCCGTGCTTGGCGCAGGTGATGCCGCCCTCACTCACCGCTCCGCCTGCCAGCGGCTGCAGGGCATGCGGACACAGATCCACCATGGCGTGGAGTTGATCGTCCGGCGTGCGCAACACCAGCACGCGCGTGAAGCCCAGGACGGTGGTGATGTGCCCGCCGGGCGACAGCTCCTGCACACCGCAGACGTCGACGAAAACATCCGCATTCACCGGCGCCTGCGGCTTGAGCGGGAACATCCGCGCGTTTCTCAGAGGCCCAGCATCTGCTCCAGCACCTCGTGGAAATGCACGATGCGCTGCTCCTGATACAAACCGAACGTCGCAAACGCGTGGGGGGCCGCGGCCGCGCGAAGACCCAGTTGCACACGCGGCAGATTGCTCATGTCCTGATCGAAGATCACCGAGAGCAGGCCGATGTCGGGCTTGCTGCTGAAGGGCTCGTCGAAATCCAGTTCCATGATCGGCGCCGACGGCGGACGCACGCCGCCCGCGGGCAGCGGCGCGGTCAGGCGCACGTTCATGACCGACACGTTGGGATCGTCGCCGTAAGGCAGGAACTGGTACACCAGCGGCAGCCCTTCGGCGAACCAGGGGCAGAAGTTGGGGAAGACGTGATACTCGATGCTGTCGACCAGCATGCTGTCGGCCCATGTGGAAAAATCGCGGCCCAGCGCAGCGGTCATCATCTGCCGGCGCCACTGCGCGATCTGCGACCGCGGGTTCAGCGAAGAATCCAGATCGACTTTCGGCACCGGCACGCCGGGCATCGCCATCGCGAACGCGGCGAACGTCATGTTGCCCGCGACTTCGGTCGAAGCTTCTTCGCCTAAGTGCGGGCTGGGGATGCCCAGCGGCGTGATCAGGCGGCTGATGTGCGCCTTGCCGTCGGTCCAGATGTCGTACTGCGTCGATGCGTCGCCGGTGAAGGGCAGCGAATCGCTGTGTGTTTCGACGACGTGATAAGCCTCCAGAAAAGCTTCCTGCACCGCCTTCCAGTTGGCGCGCACTTTCTTGCGCAGATGGAAAGCGGTGAAGCGGTCTTCGGCCGGCGCGCGCTCGAAATGCTTCGGCAGCACGCCGAGGACTTCTTCCAGCGGGCCCGCATCCGGATCGGGGTTGATGAAGATGAAACCGCCCCAAGTGCCGACCTTGGCTTCCGGCAAACGATACTGCTCGGTGCCGACCTGCGGAAAATCCCAGCGGTTGGGAATGTTCTTCAAGCTGCCGTCGAGCTTCCATTCCCAGCCGTGGAAAGGACAGCGGATGCTGGTCCCCGATCCCTGCCCGTCGCACAGCTGTGTGCCGCGATGCAGGCAGGCGTTGTTGAAGGCGCGGAACTCGTTCGGCCCGCTGCGCATGATGATGAAGGACAAGGTGCCGACGTCATACGGGATGCGATCGCCGACATTGGGGATGTCTTCTTCGCGGCAGGTGAACTGCCAGACTTTCTTCCACAGCTTCTCGCGCTCCAGATCGGCGAACGCGCGATCGTAGTAGCGCGAGAGCGGCACCTTTTTCTCTTTCGGCAGGTAGTTGCCGGTGGACAGAAGACCTTCCGGCACCTGGCCGGCGTCGTTGCGCAGCAGCTCGGGGACGAGAGGGCTGACGGAGGTGCTGAACCCCCGCATGATTTCAGAATGATCACCCGCCATGACGCTTCCTCCAAAAAAGTTCACTGCATTACGGTACCGCTATTGGCGCTTGCGCGCGACCGCCGCACTACCACCGCCGGATCAGCGAGGTGCTGAGCCACAAGGCGGAATTGGTCTCCACGGCATTGACGGTGAAGGGCGCCGAGGGATTGCTGTAATGCTCGTTGCGCGGCCCTTGCAACTGCAGGCCCAAGCCGAGTTCCCAGTGCGGGTTCAGATCGCGGGCAATGCCCAGCGTGAAGTGATGCTGAGCAATGACCGCGAATAGGGGATTCAAGTTCTGATCGGGTGTCGGCTGGCGCCCGTAGTTGAACCCTCCGCGAACCCGCGTCTTGTCATCCCATTCGTAAGAGGCGCCGAGGGCGAACACCCATTGATCGCGATAGTCCAGCGACGCAACCGTCGGCGCGATGGCGGGCAGCGACCCTGTGTCGACATTGCCGCGCGGCGCGCCGACCGACGTGGTGATGTCGCCGATCGCGTTGGACCAGTCGAGCCAGGACACCTCCGCCGATATCAGCCAGCGCGGCGGGCGATAGGCGATGCCCAGCGACACGTCCTGCGCCGTCGCCAGGCCGTCGATCCGGGCGTCGCCATAGACCACGCGACCCTGGCCGAGCGCCTGGTAGTTCACAGTCATCTCACCGTTCTTGAGATCCAGCGGCGTGCGCGACCCGAACGACAAACCCAAGGTCCAGGCCGGTTGCGGCCGATACTGCAAGCCCAGCTTGAACCCGGTGCCGAAAGCCTTGAGCCCGTCGATACGGCTTCCGTAGAACGATGCCGCCGGATTCTCCGAATTGCTGATCGACGCGTTGGGGAAAGTTTTTTGTCGCGCCGTGGCGTAGACCAGATTGAGCGCGGCGCCGATCGACAGCTGATCGTTTACTGTCCAGGCCGCGCCGGGCGCCAACTTGAAGATACCGAACAGCGCCGACAGATCACCGCGGGCGCCGAAGCCGGAATTGAAGTCTTCATACGCAAATCCCGACCCGCCCTGGACGAACAGTCCGATGCCGGCGACAAGCCGCGGATTCAGGCGCTGCAGATAACCGCCGCCACCAAGGACCCCGAACTTGGGCATCGAGTGCAGATCATTGCCGACCGAATCGCGATGCGAGAGATCGAGCAGGTAGTACGGGCTGGCGAACACATCCAGCTCGCGTCCGACTAGCTGCGTCATGCCCGCGGGATTGGTCGCCAGCGCACTGACGTCGCGCGCGATGGCGACGTCCGCCCCGCCCATGATCTCCGACTCGCCGCTGTAGCCGATGACGTTGAACGCATTGCTGGCCGTCGCCGGCTCAATGCTGATCACGCAGTACAAACACGCCGCCAGTCGGCTCCGCAACCATCGAAGGTTCGAATTTCTCATTGCCTTGCAAAGTCCCTGAAGGTTTGGAGCGCGCGCCAAAAGCTCACTTCTTGCGTCCCGTTGCCGGGGCTTGAGACGGCGCCAGCAGACCGTGACGCACCAGATCGATCAGCGCCGTGAAATAAACCTGAGGATTGTGTCGCTCGGAGACATGGAAACTTGGTGAGTGGCGCGCGATCGACGGCATCCACAGCGCCGACAGCAGCACCTCGACGGTGCTCTCGATGTCCATCGGCCGGAACTCGCCGCGCTCGACGCCGCGTTGCAGCACCTTCTCCAGCAAGTTTTTGCCGCGGCTAAGCACGGCGTCGTGAAACGTGCGCGTGAGATCCGGAAACTTGTCGGCGTCACTCGCCATGAGCTTGGGAATCCGGCTGAAAGGACTGTCGCTCAACAGCTGCATCCAGTCCGCCAACACATCGCGCAGCAGCTCGGCGATCGGTCCGCGATGTTGATTCAACTGCTGCTCGCCGCGCTCGACCTCCGGAACGATCGCGTGCTGAATCACGCCGTGAAACAGCGCCTGCTTGTTGGCGAAGTACAAATACACCGTGCCCTTGGCGACGCCGGCTTTGCGCGCGACATCGTCAAGCCGCGTCGCCGCATAACCCTTGGCGACGAACAACTCCAGCGCGGCAGCGACCAGCTCCGCCGGACGCGCATCCTTGCGGCGGCGGCGCGTCCTCGGCTCTTCGGCGCGGGCAGGCTTTTTGGGCATGGCGAATCTTAACTGACTTGTCGGTCATTACGACATAAGCGCATTTTCGGCGCTCTTCAACGAGGACTGGCGGAGCCGCACGGCGTCGGTTAGCGTGCGTACAATGTTGGCCCTATCCGCCCCGTGTTGCTCCAAGGAAACCCTGCAATGTCCAGACTTTTGATCACCGGCGCCGCCAGTGGTATCGGCAAGGAACTGGTCGCGCGCGCGCTGGTTCGCGGCGACGAGGTGTTCGCCACGCAGCGCTCGGCGCGCGGGCTAGAGGAGTTCGAGAATCGCCTTGGCTTCCATGCCATCCGCATGGACGTGGCGGATTCCGAATCGGTGGCCGCGGGCTTTGCCGAGATCGATCGCCTGCTCGCCGGCCGCACGCTCGACGGCGTCATCAACTGCGCCGCCGTGGCGCCGCTGGGCGCGCTGGAGCTGATGCCGATCGACATGCTCGCGCAAACCTTGAACACCAACACCGTCGGCACCTTGCGCATCATGCAGGCGTCGATGCCGCGGCTGCGCGGACACGACGGACGGCTGATTCTGGTGACCTCGCTGTGGGGCAAAGTATCGGGCCCGATGGTGTCGGCCTACGCCGCGTCCAAGCACGCGATCGAGGCGCTGGTGGATACCGCGCGGCGCGAAACCAAAGGCATCGGCCCGAGCATCACCGTGGTCGAACCCGGCGTGATCAAGACGCGCATGCTGTCCGATCAGCTGGAAGGTGCGCGCAAACTGGCAGCCGATATTCCCGCGAGCCATCAGTCGCTCTACGGCGAGCTGTATCGCAAGTACGCGGGGCTGGTGGCGAAGGGTTCGGAACAGGGCATCACCGTCAGCGAATGCGCGGCGCAGATTGAAAAAGTGCTGCATGCCGCCAAGCCCAAGGCGCGCTACCAGATCGGCAAGGATTCCAAGGCCGTGTGCCTGATGGCGCGCATCCTGCCGGACCGGATGCTCGATGGCGTGTTCGCGATGATGATGAAGTAGCGCCCGCCCGCTACTTCTTGAAGAACATCCCGATCACGAAGAACACCAGGCTCCACGACAGCAGCTTGATGGCGCTGCGCAGCTCGGCCGGCGTGAGCATCGCCTCCACCGGCATCGCGCCCATGATGGTGCCGACGACGATGAGGTTGTTGCCCTCGGTCTTCAGGCTGCTGACTTCCATCAGCTCGGATTGATCGGAGGTTAAGAGTTTCATGCAGAGTTTCTCGTAGGGTTTTGTAGGTTGGGGTGAGCGCAGCGAACCCCAACATCACGCCATGAATCGAAGCCTCATTGTTGGGGTTCGCTGCGCTCACCCCAACCTACGGTGATACGGTTCAATCAGCTTGGATCTACAGAACCGTGAACGCTTTTTTCAGATCCATCTTCCAGTCCATCATCATCTTCATCGCGGTGGCGCGGCCGCCGAAAGTGACGGTGCCGCCCGGATGCTGCGCCGGGCCGGCGAGATAGAGCGACTCCACGCCCGGCACCTTGTACTGCGCCAGTTCCACCAAGGGACGGCGGCCCAGCAACTGCCCTGCCGTGGTGCCGATGCCGAAGATGTCGCCGGTCATCATGTTGTTGGAATGCTGGTGATGATCCAGCGGCGTCTCGAAGTGGCGCGCGATGATCTTGGAATCATCCATGTTCGTGCAGTAGCTCTTGAACTCTTCCCAGATCGCATCGGCGAATGCCTGGCCCTGATCCTTCCAGCCTTCCAGCCCGCCCTTGGCGAGCACGCGCGGGGCGAAGTGGTACAGATACATCGCGCAGTGATCGTGGCTCGGCGCGCGTGTCGGGTCCTTGCGCGAGTTCAGAATCGTCAGCGGGCTCAGATGGCTCGTCGGAATTTCGCCATAGCGGTACTGATCGAACACCTTGCGGATGCCGGTGAGATCCTTGCGCACGTACTCGATGCACAGCGCCTCGCCCCAGCGCGCGTCCTGCCCGGCCTTGAACAGCGGCCATTCGGACAGCGCGATCTGCTGATTGAGCGCGCCGTGGTTGGACAGCTTCACGCCACGCGCAGCGCGCACCAGTTCGGGATCGACGGCGCCCGGCAGATATTCCTCGATGCGCCAGGGATGGATGTTGGCGAGCACCGCGTCCCGGGCCATGATCTTCTCGCCGTCCGCCATCAGCACGCCGGTGGCTTTGCCGCCGCTCATCAGCACCTGCTTGACCTCGGCCTGCGTGCGCACAACGCCGCCGTAGGACTCGATGCACCGGATCAGCGAATTGGTGACGGCGCGTGAGCCGCCAACCGGAATGTGGCCGTCGTAGCTGTGCGCCAGACCCAGCAGGTTGACGAGCGTGACGCCGGTGCCCTTGATGTCTGGCCCTTCCATCGCCTCGGCGCACCACTTGGCGAGGTGAATGCGCACCTCGTCGGTCTCGAACAGATTTTCGAGAATGTCGTAGACGCTCATGAACATCATGTCCACCAGCCGGCGCCCGCCGGGACTCTGGTCGAGCATGGAGATGAAAGCGCCGGTCGGCAGCGGCGGCGTCGAGGCGCCCTTGCTCAGCAGCGGCAGCAGCGCGATGCAGTTCTTGGCGAAGGCGCGATAGGTCTCCGCATCTTTCTGCGAATAGCGCGCGATATCCTCGCAGGTTTTGTCGAGATCGCCGTAGGCGACCAGGCCGTCGCCGCTGTCGAAGATCGTCGCGAAACCCGCCGACCAGGTCTTCCACTGCAAGCCGAACTTCGAAGCCAGACCCAGCTCGTCGTCCTTGACCGTCGGGCTGGCGATGCACAGGTAGTAGCCCGAAGCATGCGGGTCATGGATGAAGCCGGGCGCGATCTCGATCGACACCACGCCGCCGCCGCACTGTTCGTTCTTCTCCAGCAGCAGCACGTTCTTGCCGGCCTTGGCCAGGTACGCCGCGGCCACCAGCGAGTTGCTGCCGGCACCGACCACCACCACGTCATAGTTGTTCGACATTTTCAATTCCGTTTCAGTGATCAGGCCACCGTGCAGCGGACCGGCAGACGCGTGAGCGCGCGCAGGTTGATCGCGGGGGCAAACTCCAGCGCGTCTTCGGGGATCGTCAGCGACACGTCGCCGTAGCGATCGATGATCGATTCCAGGGTAATCTGCAATTGCGCCCGCGCCAGTCGCACGCCGGCGCAGAAGTGGATGCCGAAGCCGAAGCCCATGTGGTTGGCGCCGCCTTCGCGCGGGCACTTGATTTCATTAGGGTCGGCCATCACTGCCGCGTCGCGATTGCCCGAACCCCAACACATGAACACCGGAGAATTCTTGGGAATCTGCACGCCGCCCACCTCGACGTCCTGCACGACATAGCGAGGCGTGACGTTGGCCGGCGAGTACAGGCGGATGATTTCTTCGATGAAGGGCTTGATCAGTTGCCGATTGGCACGCAGCTGCGCGTACAGGTCCTTGCGCGTGGCGAGCACGCGCATCGCGTTGGTCAGGGTCTGCCGTGTGGTGTCATGGCCGGCGAACAGGAAGACAGTGAAGATCGAGATCGTTTCTTCCAGGCTCAGCGGCTCGTCGCCGGTGACTTCATGCGCGTGCATCAGGGTGTGCAGCAGCGAGTCGTCGGGCTTGGCACGCACCTCGTCCATGCGCGAGGCGACCAGCTTCTGCATCAGGCAGATCGAGCGCACCGACTTGAGATATTCCTCGCGCGAGGTCTGGCCCATCAGGGTGCTGAAGAACTGGTCGGTCCAGCGGTTGACGTCGTCCAGATGTTCTTCGGACGCGCCGAGAAAATGCAGGATGATCGACAGCGGCAGGCGCTCGGCGAACTCCTCTAAGAAATCGATCTCCGCACCGTCATCGAAGGCTTTCAGCAACCGTTCCACTTTCGATTTGATGAAAGGCTCGATCTGCTTGACCGCCTTGGGCGACAGCGCCTCCAGCGCCAGCCGGCGATAACGCCCATGCACCGGCGGGTCGGTGAGCAGGATGGTGAAGGGCACCAGCCAGCCTTCGGCCTTCAACAGATCGGCGACTTCCGGATCGCGCTCGGCCAGCGACAACCCCATGCACGCGTGAAACACCGTGGGATCGACGACGTTGGAGAAAATCTCCGGCCGCTCGGCGACGAAGCGCAGGTCTTCGGCCCGGGTGATGAAGTACGCGCCCGTGCGCGGCTCGTGATAGACCGGCGCCTGCTCGCGCAACACCGCGAAGAACTCCAGCGGATCGCTTTGAACGGCGGGGTCGAGGAAATCGAAGTCGGCGGGGCATTTCATGTCGCGGTCTCGTGGGCGGGCTCGGTGCCGATGATAGCGACCGTTTTTAGTTCAGAAGTCCCAGTTCAGCCGCACGCCATAAACCGCCGGCGGTGCGACCGAGTCCAGGCCACCGAAGTCATTGGTGAAGCGGCTGTAGTTGTAGCGCGTATCGGTGATGTTCTTGCCGAAGACTGTAGCGCGCAGATTCCAGGCCTCGTAGAGGTAGCTGATCCGCGCGCCCAGCACGCCGTAGGCGTTCTCCTGGTTGAAGTCGGTGTTCTGCGCCAGGTAGTAGAAGCCGCTGTTGTAGTAGTAGTCGGCGCCAATTTCCAGCGGTCCGCCGGGGATGGCGATGGTCTGGCTTAAACCCACGGTGCCGGAAAACTTGGGCGATCGCGGGATCCGCTTGCCGGAATAATCGTTGTGCGCCGAATACACGCCGGTGGTGTCGTTGAAACCCTGCCCGTCGGGGAAGTCGGTGAACTTGGCGTCGACATAAGCGCCACCCGCGGTAAACACCAGGCCGTCGAGCAGGCTCGGGAAGATCTCGCTGGTGAGGTCGAAGTCCACGCCCTTGACCTCCGCCGCCGGCGCGTTCTCGAAAGTCACCGCGCCGCCCGCCAGCAGCGAGATGAACTGCACCTGGATGTTCTTGATGTCGTAGTAGAACGCGGCCGCCGATACCGTCGTGGTGTTGTCCAGCAGCTTGGTCTTGACGCCCAGCTCGTAGGCAGTCAGCTCTTCTTTCTTCACCGGCTCCGGGCTGGTGAAATGCAGGAAGTTGACGACGTTGAAGGTCGAGCTTTTGACCGCCTGCTGGTACGACAGGTAGACCAGGCCGCCGTCCCAGGGGCGCAAGTCCAGCGAGACCTTGGGCGACAGGCTGCGCGTGGTGTCGTGCTGCCCGCGGAAGTCGGTGTAGGGGACCGGCTCGCCGACCGGCAACACTGCGAGAGCGCCGCCCGACTGCACGATGGTGCGCTTCTCCTCCTGCGCGCGAACGCCGAGCGTCAGGTCCAGCCAGTCGGTGAAGTCGTAGGTGCCCTGGGCGTAGATCGAGTTGGAATCGGTCTGCAGCGTGCCGGTGGCGTCCAGCAGCTGCCCCGGCACCAGGGGCGGAATGCCCAGCGGGCTCAGCACCGGCGCGAGAATGCCGTTGAGCTGGTTGAGCACGCTGCCCGCGGCGGCAAAGTTCACGTCCAGGCCCTGGCGGCCATCGAAGTGGTAATAGCCGGCGATCCACTTGAACTTGTCGGCGCCCCAGCTGGTGGCGTTGGACAGGATCTGCAGCTCCGCGGTCTTCACGTCGGCGAAGAAAAAGCCGATGAAGGACACGATCGGCGTCTGCGAGCCGTCGAAATCGTATTGCGACAGATCGTGGATCGACTGGTCGCTGGCCAGCACCTTGACGTCGAACCAGTCGGTATTGAGCACGCCCTGGCCGTAGTAGACGGTGTTCTCCAGGTCAATGAAGGTCAGGGTGTCGACATCGCCCTGGCCTCCGTCCTGCTGCGTGATCAACGGCGTGAACAGCGGGCTTGGATCCGAGTTGGTGGCGAACAGGGTGCCCGCACCGATCTGCTCCAGCTTGAGCGCCGCAGCGGTGAGATCGAGCGACTCGATCGGCGCCCAGCGCAGCTTGACGCGCGCGCCCTTGGTGACTTCTCCCGGCAGCGGCTTGCCAGCCGAAGTGGCGTCGCGATAGTCGTCTTCATTGCCGTAGATGCCGGACACGCTGAAGGCGAGGTTGTCGGCCAGCGGCACGTTGACGTGCGCGCGAGTCTGCAGGTTGTTGAAGCGCGAGTAGCTGGCCTGCAGGGAGACTTCGGGTGCGTCGAAGCTGGGCGCCTTGGTCACCACGCTGATGGCGCCGCCCACCGCATTGCGGCCGAACAACGTGCCCTGCGGTCCCTTCAGCACTTCCACGCGCTCGATGGCGCCGAAGTTCTGCGCCTGCCCGTGTGCGAACGGAAAGTAGATGCCGTCGATGTACAGCGCCACGCTGGGGTCGGCCAGCAGGAAGCCGTCCGAGCCGACGCCGCGCAGATAAGTCACCGTGAAGCCAGCCTGCGATCCCACGGTCAAGCCCGGCGTCGCCAGCGGCAGATCCTTGGGATCGGCGATGCCGCGCGCGTCCAGCGTGTCGGCGCTGAAGGCGTTGATCGAGATCGGCACGTCCTGCAGATTCTCCTCGCGCTTCTGGGCGGTCACGATGATTTCTTCGATCAGCCGGCTTGAACTGGCCGCACGCTGTGGTGGCGGTGGCTCGTCGGCCCTTGGCGATACCGGGATCGTCTCCGGACTGGTGTCGGCAGACGGAGTGGTATCGATGCTCGGCGCCGGTTCTGCGGCGGCACCTTGCTGCGCTTGCACGGCACTCAGGTCAACACCGAGCGCCAGAAGCAGCCCGAATCGGGCATTCCGGTAGAACGTCATTTTGCTCCTCCCTAGTGTCACGGCTGATGTCGGTACCTTGCTGTCGACGCAGCAATGGAACCGCGTGATTCTGCTTTTCTAAGGGCTCCGCGGAGACCCGGACAACGGCTTTACGCTAGACGTTAGCGAGCGTACCATCGTTTTTCTGCCAATGGCAAACTAACTACGGCGATGGCCAGACCGGTACTGTCGGACGACCAGGTGGAGGAAACACGAGGGCGCTTGTGCCTTGCCGCTTTGAACCTCTATCGAGCCGAAGGCTATGAGGCCGTGACCCTGCGCGAACTGGGCGCGGTCGCGGGTGTGAGCCATGCGATGCTCTACCGCTACTTCCGTTCAAAGGAAGATCTGTTCGTTTACGTGCGCGCCGCCGTTTTCTTGCAGCTCGGCGCGCATCTGCAGTCTCGCGATCCGCGCGACGCCGATCCGTTGACCCGGCTGCGAAGCATCGCCCTCGGCCTTGCCGACTACGGCCGTGTGTCGCCAGAAGACTATCGGCTGATTTTTTCGATGCGGCAGGCCGTCACCTCTGCCGATTCGCCTGTGGCAAAAGCGCGGACGCAGGTTCTCGCGCAGGTGGTCGAAGTCTGTCAGCTTGCGATCGACGCCGGCCAGATCAGCGGCGACGCCGTCACCCAGGCGCATCTGATCTGGACCAGCGTGCATGGCCTGCTCAGCCTGCATGTCAGCAATCTGCTGGTGAACGGACGCAGCCTCGACGACTTGCTGCCGCCAATTCTCGATCACCTGCTGATCAAGCTGACGCCAGAACCTGATGACAGAGCAAGCATGGCGCGCCCAACGCCCTCACGGAAGACCGTTCGCATTGCTCGATGAGCAAGATGACATACGACCAGGCACAAAAAACCACCGCAGGCGCTGACGCCTGCGGTGGTCGATAAGACTAAGAGACCGCTGCCGCCTTCTTAGAAGCGGCTGGCGATCGCCTCGCCAAAGCCGCGAGCACCGTTGACGCTACCGGTGACGGGCGCGGCGAGGTTCAAGCTGCCGCCCGTTGTGGAGGCAGGCGCGATCTGCCCCGCCTTCAACGAAATACCAGCGAGAAGACCGACCGTGGTCGTCAGGACCGGAAGAACAGGCGCCACGATGGCATTGGCAGTCGCGCCAATGGTCGTATTGCCCAGGCTGATCGGCACCTGCAGATTGACGACCGCCGTGACATTGCCGATCAATGCGTTGCCGACCGTGAGATCGACGAAAGCGCTGATGGCCGAAGACGTGTTGGTGAAGGTCAAAGAGAACAACGCGCAGGCCGCTCCCAGGATGGTGGTTGATTTCATGTGCATGTGCTCTTGCTGAAAAGATGATCACGAGATGACAACTGCGAGCCAACTGCATACCCCGTGGCCGATTGCAGTTTGGTATTTGATAACAGAAACAGCATTACCGAGTCAACGTCCGCCTCAACGGCCGGTGCCGCTCGGGGCAGGCGTGACGGGAAGACAGCCGTCGCCGCGGGTGCGCCAGCCGAAGCCATAGCCGAAGGTCACTGCGTAGTCGATCGGCGCGCCGAACTGCTTGCGCAGATTGAGCGCGCCCAGGCCGATGGTCAATGGCCAGGATCGGATGGGGACAAACGAGATCGCGGCATTGGTGACATTGACCGTGCTGTCGCCGATGAAGGCGAGGCGCGGAGACACGTAAAGACTCAGCGAACCGAAGGGGCCAAAGCGGTGGTTTTTAAAAGCTGAATCTGCGCCGGAATCCGAGTCTGATTCCGCCTGCAGATCGGGTAGATGGAACTTGCCGAACCGCCCCTGCCCTCCGCCGAGATTGGCAACGACCGTGAACGGCCTGCCCAGGCGGAATCCGACGATCTTGGTGACGACCGCGTAGGGGCTAACGGATTGACCGTGAAGCCCGCCCCAGGCGGCGAGGCTTTCAGCGCCGATCGCGACCGCCCAGTCGCCTTTTAGAACGGTGTGCAGCTTGGCGCCGGCCTGACCCACTTCTCCGAAACCGTCGCCGGACTGGTTGGTCAGGGAGGTGATGACCGCATTGATCTCCAGACCGACGCGCTCGGTGCCGTCGCCCAGACCGGTGGCGAAACCGATGGTGCCGTCGGCGTCACGGGGATCGCCTTTTTCGCGAATGGTCTGCGCGAACGCGCCGGCGCCAAAAGAGCCCCAGGACGCGCCATAGGCGATCGGCGAGCCAAACGCCGGGCTGGCGACGGCGCGCAGCGCACCGGAGCTGGACGCCTGTTGCGCGGCAACCGAACCGTCGGCGCTCAGCGCTGGCGCGCACCAGACCAGACTCAGCGCCCAAAAGCTGCGCCAGACCGTTTGAAAAAGCGACGGGCGCCCCCGCGGCGCGCGTATCAACTTGAACACGTGATTCTCCCGACCCGCCGACACTGCCACATTGCTCGATCGCCACCGCCAGTGGTCAACACCAGGGGGCCGAATCGACTCGTCTACCACCGGATGATTGCATAGTGTCAGCGCGGCGTGGCGGACCTCCACGTCCGGACCCCGGCGCCGAAGCCGTGGTCGCGGCCCCAAAAAAAGCGCCGGCAAAAAGCCGGCGCTGGACCGTCGGGTCTCGCCTACTTACGGAGCCGGCGGAGCTTCGGCAGGAGCTGCCGGCTCCGCCGCCGGTGCCGGAGGCGCCGGAACCGCAGTGTCCGCGGGCTCGACGACGACCGCCGAACCCGCTGTGATCTTGAGCTCGACGCGGCGATTGAGTTCGCGTCCTTCATCGGTGTCGTTGTCGGCGACCGGCTGCGACTCACCGTAGCCCACCGAGGTCATCCGGTCCTTTGCGACGCCCTTGGTGGCGAGGTATTTGAGTACCGAGGCCGCACGCTGCTCGGACAGGCGCTGGTTGTAGGAGTCGGACCCCTTGGCGTCGGTGTGCCCACCCAGCTCGACGCCGATGTCCGGATAGGCCAGCAGTTCCGTGGCGACGCCGTCGAGGATGGTCTTGGCGTTGGGGGTGAGACGCGACTTGTCGAACTCGAACGTCACACCCTTGAGGATGATGACGTCGCCGGTGCCGCAACCCTTGAGCGACATCGTCTCGCCCACCGATGGCGTCCTGCAGGGATCGGCCTCGTCGGTATCGTCAGCCGACGTGCAGCCCTTGTCGGCGGGGAAATCGATCAGCCCGTCGCCGTCGTTGTCCACACCGTCGCTGCAGGCGGGCGGATCGGTCTCGTCGCCATCCTCAGCCGAGGTGCAACCGGCGTCGGCCGGGAAGTCGATCTTGCCGTCGCCGTCGTTGTCCATGCCGTCGGCGCACAAAGCCGCCAGGGGCACCACGTTGACCGGCGCCGGCGGCGGCGGCAACGGTGGCAAGCCCAGCGGCAGCTGGAGACCGATGTTGATCAGCACGTCCTCGAAATGCCGGGGGATGTCGAGATCGCCGCCCGGATCGACGCGTTTCTCGCGTTTGCCGTAGCGATAGCGCGCGTCGGCGCGCAGGCCGAACTCATAGCGGCCGGCCTTCAGCGGGAAGATGTAGCCCGCGCCGCCCTCCACCGTGGTGATGGAAAACTCGCGGTTGATGATCGGATGCCGGTCGATATCCAGAGCACCGGCGCCAAGGATGCCGAACAAATTGCCCGACCCGGGAAACAGCAGGCCGTTGATGGTGCCGCCATAGGCGTCGGTATTCCTGCCGCCGTGGGCACCGCCGAGGCGGTCGTACAAGCCGCTGGCTTCGATCGCCCACCAGCCCTTGCGATAGCCCGCCGCGAGCGTACCGCCGTAGCCGTCGTCGAAGGCTTTGTCGTCGGTGAAGACATAAGACGCCATCGGCGCCAGATAAGGGCCGTCCCGCAATGGGGATTCGACGTCGTCGGCAGCGTCCTGGGCCATCGCCGGCAAGGCCAGCAAACTTGCCGCCGTCAGCAGCGCGCCCAGCATCAACTGGAATGATTTTTTTAACACGATACCCTCCCGAGAAAGTGCCATCTGTTTTTTGGAAGCTGCGGTTTCAACATCGCCGTACTGCCATGGTCCCTCAACGGTTCGATGCCGTGCCGAGGGGTGTTTCGTGCGCATGCGTACTGTACCTGAGTACCAGCGAATTGCCAGAGGCGGCGTGCAGGGCCACCGCAGCGGCCCGGACCTTGTAGGCTAGCGCCGATACGATGTTCTCTTCGCCTCGCCTGAACATGCGCACACCCGATCCCGAAGCCCCGCTGCATCCGCGCCATCACGCGCGGCATCATCCCGAGCGGCCGGCATTGATTCTCGCTGACCGCAGCGTGTCGATCTCTTATCGCCAACTGGTCGAAAACGCCGATCGCGCGTCGCGTCTGTTCGAACGTTTGGGCCTGATGGAAGGCGACACTATCGCTATCCTGCTGGAAAACCACCTGCGGTATGCCGAGCTGTGCTGGGCGGCGAAGAATTCCGGCATCACCTACGCCTGCATCAGCAGCCAGTCGAGCGTCGACGACGCGGCCTACATCGTCGACAACTGCGACGCACGGCTTCTGATCACTTCCGCCGCGCTCGCGGCGGTTGCGCTCGCTGTGGCGGATCGTCGCGCGCCGTCGCTGCACTGCCTGATGCTTGACGGTGCGTCAGGGCCATTCCTGTCCTATGAAGTCGAGTTGGCGCGCATGCCGGCGACGCCCTTGGGCGGACGGCGTCGCGGCCCGTCGATGCTGTATTCCTCCGGCACCACTGGCCGGCCCAAGGGCGTGCGCACGCCGCTGCCGGATGATCCGCCCGAAGTGCCGCCACGCCGGCTGGCGATGTTGCGCGAGCGGTACCGGCTCGACGACGAAACCGTGCTGGTGTGTCCGGGCCCGTTCTATCACGCGTCTCCCGGGCGTTTCATGATGAGCGTGCAACGCTGCGGCGGGACCTTCGTCGGCTTCGCAAAATTCGACGCGCAGGCCGCGTTGGCAGCGATCG
This sequence comes from uncultured Hydrocarboniphaga sp., assembly GCA_964246995.1. GTDB lineage: Bacteria > Pseudomonadota > Gammaproteobacteria > Nevskiales > Nevskiaceae > Hydrocarboniphaga. The sequence continues at coordinate 41,814 of CAXTSJ010000018.1, read as the reverse complement.
AGCGCTATCGCGCGACGCATGGACTGTTCGTGCCGACCATGTTCATCCGCATGCTCAAGCTCGACGCACCGACGCGAGAGCGCTACGACTTCTCGTCCCTGCGCTGCGTGCTGCACCTCGCCGCGCCCTGCCCGATCCCGGTCAAGGAACAGATGATCGCGTGGTGGGGCCCGATCATCGAGGAGATGTACGGCGGTACCGAGGCGGTGGGCCACACCCTGATCAGTTCAGCGGAGTGGCTCGCGCACAAGGGCTCGGTCGGCAAGCCGGCGCCGGGGTGCTCGATCCGCATTCTCGATGAACAGGGCAAGGAAGTGGCGCCGCTCACGCCCGGCCAGATCACCATGAGCAACGGCCATCGCTTCGAGTACTACAAGGACGCCGAGAAGACCCGGGACGCCATCAACGAAGAAGGCTGGGGCACGCTCGGCGATATTGGCTATCTCGACGAAGAGGGCTTTCTGTATCTGACCGACCGCAAGTCGCACATGATCGTGTCCGGCGGCGTCAACGTGTATCCGCAGGAGGCCGAGAACCTGCTCTATTCCCATCCAGCGATCGCCGACGTCGCCGTCATCGGCGTGCCCAACGACGACTTCGGCGAAGAGGTCAAGGCGGTGGTGCAGCCCAAGCGGTTTCCGGTGGAAGACGCGCCCGCGCTGGCCGCGGACATCATCGCCTACTGCCGGGCGCGACTGTCACCGATCAAGTGTCCGCGCACCGTGGACTTCGTCGAAGAACTGCCGCGCAACGAGGCCGGCAAATTGGTCAAGCGCCTGGTGAAGGAGCGCTATTGGGCCGGACGTCCGACGCGGCTGATCTGATCCGTTCAGGCCGACCCGCGCACAAACGGCCCGAGCAGGTTTTCCGTCAGCAGGGTGTCCATGTACTCCTTCATGCCGACGATCTTGCCGCCGCTTAGCGTGAACAGGAAGTGGTACTGGTTGTTGTAGGGCTTGTCGTTGACCAGCATTGACGTGCCCTCCAGCTCCGCCGCCACACGATCGTCTTCGGCGGTGAGCGTGAGCACCTTGAAGTCGATGCCGGCCTTGGTGATCTGGCCCAGCATGCCGGCGGCGCCGAGAACCTCGGCGTAGCCGCGGGTACCTGACAGCAGGCAGGTGCCGGTGCACACCGCGGCGATGTTCTCGGCGATGCACGCGCGCATGCCTTCCACATCCCCTTTGCCCAGTGCCGCGACGAAGTTGCGGACGACCGTCTTGTTCTCTTCAACCATGGTGAGACTCCTTGATCGCAGCGTGGGAAAAGCTGGAGCTTAGATCGGGTCCCAGGTGAAAACGTCCGAGGAACGATCGAGCTTGAAGAAGGACCCGCGCAGCGCCGGCAGCGCGCGTTCAATGCAGGTTTCCGCAGTCCAGCCTTCGGGCTCGGACGCGTGCACGGTGCGGATCGGGCGCGGCTGGCTGAAGAGAATGATCTCGTTGCGGCGCACGCCGAAGATCTGGCCGGTGACGTCCTTGGCGGCGTCGCTGCACAGCGCGACGACGAAGGGCGCGATCTTGTCCGGCGTCATTTTCTTGGCGACTTCCATGCGCCGCGCGTTCTCCGGCGTGTCGGTGGGGATGGTGCCAACCAGCCGCGTGTAGGCGAACGGTGCGATGGCATTGGAGCGCACGCCGAAGCGGCTCATGTCGAGCGCGATGTTCTTGGACAAACCCGCCACGCCCATCTTCGCCGCGCCGTAGTTGGCCTGGCCGAAGTTGCCGATCAGCCCGCTGGTCGAGGACATGTGCACGAACGCGCCCTTGCCCTTGTCCTTGAAGTGCGGTGCCGCGGCGCGAGACACGTTGAAGCAGGCCTTCAGGTTCACCGCGATCACCGGGTCCCATTCGGCCTCGGACATCTTGTGGAAAATGCCGTCACGCAGGATGCCGGCGTTGTTGACGATGGCATCGACATCACCGAAAGCCTTCATCGCGTCGGCGAACAGCGCATGCGCGCCGTCCCAGCTCGACACGTCGTTGCCGTTGGCGATGGCTTCGCCGCCGGCGGCCTTGATAGCCTCGACGACTTCCTGCGCCGGGCCGATCTGGCCGCCTTCGCCGCGCTCGTTGCCGCCCAGATCGTTGACCACGACTCGGGCGCCTTCCTTCGCCGCCAGCTTGGCGATCTCCGCGCCGACACCGCGGCCTGCGCCCGTCACGATCACGACCTTGCCGCTGAGTACGTTTGCCATCGATACCTTTCCTTGATGAGGTTCAGATTGAATGCCGCGTGAGCGCCGCACCGGCCTGGCCGGCGGACGATTGCTGCTACACGGTGCGCAAGCGTACTAACCCGTGCCCGGGGTGTCCAGCCGCGCGGCGGCGAGATTCCACAGGCCCAGCAGATCCGGGCAGCCATCGACCCGCGGCGCCGCGGCCGGTGTGCGGCTGAAGCGCGGAGCGGGATTGGGCTGGGTCAGCGCGCCCTGCTGGCGGAAACTGCCCCAGGCCTGGTTGTGCGGATGATCCATCACCTCGCTCATCGCCAGCACCGGCGACACGCAGGCGTCGCTGCCGTCGAAAATCTGTTGCCAGTGCGCACGCGACGCGCCGGCGAAGACTGCGGCGATGCGCGCGCGCGCGTTCGCATCCTGATCGGGCGCTGCCATCAGCGCGTCCGCCTCGGCGGCGAGGCCCAGCTTGTCGAGCAGAATGCGGCGGAACTCCGGCTCGATCGCGCCGGCCGCCATCCACTGGCCGTCGGCGCAGACATAGGTGGTGTAGAACCAAGCGCTGCCATCGAGAATGTTGCCGGCGCGCGGCGCCGCCCAGCGACCGGTCGCGCGCATGCCGTATATCATCGACATCAGCGCCGCCGCGCCGTCGAGCATGGCCGTGTCCACCACCTGGCCGCGGCCGGAACCGCGCGCTTCGAGCAGCGCGCAGACGACGCCGAACGCCAGCATCAGGCCGCCGCCGCCGAAGTCGCCGACCAGGTTCAGTGGCACCGTCGGCCCGGACTCCGTCGTGCCGCAGGCATGCAGCGCGCCGGTGAGCGCGATGTAGTTGATGTCATGCCCTGCGGCCTGCGCCAGCGGGCCGCTGCGCCCCCAGCCGGTGACTCGTCCATAGACCAGCCGGGGATTGCGCGCCAGGCATTCGTCCGGGCCCAGCCCGAGGCGCTCCATGACGCCGGGACGGTAGCCTTCAATCAGTCCGTCGGCCTGCTCGATGAGCGCCAGCAGCGCGTCGCGGCCCTGGTCCGTTTTCAGATCGAGCGACACCGCGCCCGCACGATTCCGGTAGAGCACCGGATTGGGATTGCGCCGCGCCGGGCCCTGGCGTCCAACCTGCAAAACGCTGGCGCCCAGATCGGCCAGCATCATGCCGGCGAAGGGGCCGGGGCCGATGCTCTGGATTTCCAGAATCCGTAAACCCGACAGCGGTCCACCCGCGCTCATCGATTCCACCGTTCCAAGCCCTCTTCTCCCATAGAGCCAACTCGTTCTGTAGCATATCGTCTATTGAGACTCATCGACCCGCGACGCATGGCGACCACCGGCAGCAAACCCAAAGCCCCGTTCCGTGCTGGTTTTCTGATCCACGATGCTTCGCGCCTGCGCCGGACCGTGTTTGACCAGCGCATGAAACATCTGGGCATCACCCGCTCGCAGTGGTGGGTGCTCAGCAACCTAGCGCGCGACGAGGGTGGCGGCTTTGCGCAGATCGAACTGGCGCGCCTGCTCGACGTGGGCAAAGTCACGCTCGGCGGGCTGATCGACCGGCTGGAAGACAACGGGCTGGTGCTGCGCGTCGCCGACAAGCAGGACCGGCGGTCCAAGCGCGTGCAGATGTCACGCAAGGGCAAGGCGCTGCTGCACAAGCTCGAGGCCATCGCCGGCGAGGTCAACCATGAAATCATGGAGGGCATCACCGCCGAGGAAGAGCAAACCCTCATCGAACTGCTCACGCGGATGAAGCGCAATCTCAAAGAGATGGACACGGCCCCGACGTCGACCGCAGGCCGCGGCGAGGCGCCCGAAAGCGTTTAGCAGAACGCCCTCGTTAGCGGTCGATCAAAAGGCCGCGATCCCGGTTTGCGCCCGCCCCAGAATCAGCGCATGCACGTCGTGCGTGCCCTCGTAGGTGTTGACCACTTCCAGGTTCACCAGGTGACGCGCCACGCCGTACTCGTCGGAGATGCCGTTGCCGCCGAGCATGTCGCGCGCCAGGCGCGCGATGTCGAGCGCCTTGCCGCAGGAGTTGCGCTTCATGATCGAGGTGATCTCCACCGCGGCGGTGCCCTCGTCTTTCATCCGGCCCAGCCGCAGGCAACCCTGCAGCGCGAGCGTGATCTCGGTCTGCATGTCGACCAGTTTCTTCTGCACCAGCTGCGTCGCCGCCAGCGGCCGGCCGAACTGCTTGCGGTCGAGCACGTACTGCCGCGCGGTATGCCAGCAGAATTCCGCCGCACCGAGCGCGCCCCAGGAGATGCCGTAGCGCGCCGCGTTCAGACAGGTGAACGGGCCCTTGAGCCCGGCCACCGTGGGGAAGCGGTTTTCTTCCGGCACGAACACCTCGTCCATCACCACCTGCCCGGTCAGCGAGGCGCGCAGGCCGATCTTGCCGTGGATCGCCGGCGCGCTGAGCCCCTTCCAGCCCTTCTCCAGGACGAAGCCGCGGATGGCGTCGCGGCCGTCTTCTTCCAGCTTGGCCCAGACCACGAAGACATCGGCGAAGGGCGCGTTGGAAATCCAGGTCTTGCTGCCGGACAGGCTGTAGCCGCCCGGCACGCGTCTGGCACGCGCCACCATGCCGCCGGGGTCCGAACCGTGATCGGGTTCGGTGAGCGCGAAGCAGCCGATGAATTCTCCGGTCGCCAGTTTCGGCAGGTACTTCTGCTTCTGCGCCTCGGACCCGAACTCGAAGATCGGCACCATCACCAGCGACGACTGCACCGACATCATCGAGCGGAATCCCGAGTCGACTCGCTCGAGTTCGCGCGCCACCAGTCCGTAGCTGACGTAGTTCAGCCCTGCACCGCCGTATTCCTGCGGAATCGTCGCTCCGAGCAAGCCGCGCTCGCCCATCTCGCGAAAAATCCGCGGATCGGTGCGCTCGTTGCGGAAAGCATCCGGCAGGCGCGGCGCCAGCTGCGCCTGCGCATAATCGCGCGCCGAGTCGCGCACCATGCGTTCTTCGACGGTGATTTGCTCTTCGAGATGCAGCGGATCGTCCCAGACGAAGGCGGCTTTGCGAGTGGATGTCATGCGGTGCTCATGCCTTGAAGTTGAGGCTCAGGGTAACGCCAACCGTGCGCGGCGCGGCGAAGATCGAGTTGGTGGCGAAGTCGGTCTGGAAGCGGTTGATGTAGTAATCCTCGTCGGTGAGGTTCTTGCCGAAGACGGTCAGCCGCAGGCCGCTGGGTTCGTGCAGATAGCTGATGCGCCCGTTGAGCACCGAATACGAGGGCTGCTTGATGGTGTTCTGCGTATCGAAATAGTAGCCAGCGTTGTAGCTGTAATCGACGCCGAGTTCGAGCGTTCCGCCGGGCACTTCCACAGCGTAGCTCAGGCCAAGGGTGAAGCTGGTCTTGGGCGTGCGCACTGCCTTGTTGCCCGCAAAATCCTGCGCTGGACTCAAGGTGAGCGAACCGGGGCCGAAGAAAATGCCCGTCGCCTCGTTGAAGCCGCTGCCGTCCGGGAAGGACGTGTATTGGGCATCGATGTAGGAGCCGGCGGCGGTCAGCACGAAACCGGACAGCCGATCCGGGAACGGCTGCCAGGTGAAGTCGAGGTCCACGCCCTTGATCTCGGCTTCATCCGCGTTGACCAGGTTCTGCGCGCCGCCGCTTTGCAGCGACACGATCTGCGTCTGCAGATCCTTGATGCGGCTGAAATACGCGGCCAGGCTGTAACGCAGGCCGCCATCCAACAGCGTGCCCTTGTTGCCGATCTCGTAGGCGGTGACTTTCTCGGGTTTGACGTAGCGCGGCTTGGTGTAAATCGCCGGCAGGTTGTAGGTGCCGCTCTTGCTGGCTTTTGACGCCGTGGCGTAAAGCAGTTGGCCATCCCAGGGCTTGAAATCGAGTGTGATCTTGGGCGACAAATCGTTGCGGGTGGTGCTCTCCAATCCGAAGCTGAGCAGCGTCGGGTCGACACCCGAGGTGGTGAGCGTGTTGTCGGCCTGGGTGGTGCCACGCTTCTCGTGCTGGTAGCGCGCGCCGAGCGTGAGGTCGAACCGGTCGCTGAGGAAGAAGGTGGATTGCAGATAAGCCGCCTCGGCCTCGGTCCGGATCGTGCTGTAGAGCGTGAGGTTGACCGCGTTGGTCGGCAGCGGCAGCGGCAAGGCACTGAGAAACCGGTCGACCAGCTCGCCGAACTGCGTCGGCAGGAACAGCGGGTTGTTGCCCGAGCCCAGGCCGAAGATCACCGGGTCGTAGCCGGTGTTGGACTTGAAGTAGTAAAGCCCGCCGGTGGTCTGCACCCAGTCCGGGAAGAGACCGCCGGGCTTGGACAGCAACTGCAGCTCTCCCGACGTTACCTTGGCGAACTGGTTGGACGCGTGGAAGTAAACCAGCGGCGCGGGCGAGCCGTCGAAGTCGTAGAGCAGATCGGTATGCACGGTCTGGTGGCTACCGAGCAGCTTCACATCGAGCGCGTCCGGTTGCCAGGCGATCTGGCCGTAGTAGAGATCGCTGTCGGCGGCGAGGTAGGGGCCGTAGTCGATGCCGGCCTCCTGCGGGCCGTACTCGTGGATCAGCGCGCGAAAACCGAGCTTCGGGTTCTCCGCCGTATTGACGATGGAATCGGCGCCCTTGAAACGCGTCAGCAGCGTGTTGAGCGAAACGCTGAACTCGTCCGAAGGCTCCCACAGCAGGCGTGCGTTGAGGCCGCGGGTTTCGTCCGGAGCCAAGCTCTTCACCACGGATTCGGGCACCAAGTCGTAATAAGAATCCACCTTGGAATACAGGCCCGAGACACTCGCGCTGAGTCCATCGAGCAGCGGGCCGGTGACGAAGAGCTTGGCCTCGCGATTGTCGAAGCTGCCGAGCGTGCCGTCGGCGCTGAGTTCAAAACTGTCGCCAGGCTTCCTGGTGACGATGTTGATCGCACCACCGGTGGCGTTGCGTCCGAACAGCGTGCCCTGCGGACCCTTGAGCACCTCGATGCGCTCCAGCTTGGCGAAGTTCTGCGCCAGGCCATGGCCGAAGGGCAGGTAGATGCCGTCGATGTAGGTGGCGATGCTCTGATCGGCGGTGGGCTCGAAAGCATCGCTGCCGACGCCACGGATGTAGATCAGCGAATAGCCGACCAGCACGTTGTAGGTCAGCCCCGGCGTCACCTGCGCCAACGCGGTCGGGTCGTTGACGCCGCGCGCTTCGAGCTGCTCGCCGGAAAATGCCGAGATCGAGATCGGCACGTCCTGAAGATTCTCCTCGCGCTTCTGGGCGGTGACCACGATTTCTTCGACAATCCGGTTGCGGCCGCCGCTGCGTTCTTCGGTCGCCGGCGGGCCCGGATCGGGATTCACCGGCACTGTCGGCAGAGGGGCCTCACCCGACACCTGTGGCGACGCCTGCTGTGCCGCCAGCGGTGAGGCGATCGATAGAATCGTGGCTCCAATGAGCGCGGCAACGGCATGGGTCATTGCCTGTCTCCCTCAAGTCTTTCTGTTCCAGCGGTCTGCACGCGAACGCGGTGACGGGCCTTGGCTTTGTACTTCAGTCCCCGATCGTTGCAACGAGACTAAGCGTCTCGCGCCAGGGCGTCTTGATTCGAAGCGACACAAACGACACGGCTAACGACAGCGGCGCGTGTGCGCTTGACACCACGGCAAAGTGCGCCCTGATGCGGCGGCATTCGTGGCGCGCAATAACGGACCTCGTGCGCTGCGCCGGCTTTTATTGCGAGGTGAAGCCGCCGTCCGCGACCAGCGCATGGCCGGTGACGAAGCTGGATTTGTCCGAGCACAGCCAGATCGCGCATTCGGCGATCTCGGCAGGCTCGGCGACGCCGCGCAGCGGCGCGTACTTCATCAGGGCGGCGCGAATCTCGTCGCTCATCGACATCGCCGCTTCGACGATCGCGCTGCGCGTGACGCCCGGACACAGCGCGTTGACGCGGATGTTGTTGCGCGCATGCTGGAGCGCCGCGGCCTTGGTGAGCCCGATCACCGCGTGCTTGCTGGCGGTGTAGCCGAGCAACGTCGGCTCCGGCGAACTGATCAGCCCCTGCACCGACGACATGTTGACGATCGCGCCTTTTCCGCGCGTCAGCATCTGCGCAATCTCGTGCTTCATGCACAACATCTGGCTGACCAGATTCACTTCGAGCAGCTTGCGGAAAACGGCTTCGTCCCAGGCGCCGTCGTCGGGGTGGGTGATGCCGGCGTTGTTGAATGCGCAATCCAGGCCGCCGTAATGCGCGACGGCTTTTTGCACCATCGCCTCGACGTCGGCGGCAACGGACACGTCGCCGATCACCGCCAGCGCGTCTCCACCGGCGCCGCGAATGATCTCGACGGTTTCGTGGGCGCTGTCGCGGTTCAGGTCGGACACCACCACCCGCCCGCCTTCGGCCGCGAAGCCGACGGCCGCGGCGCGACCGATGGCGCCGCCGGCACCGGTGACGATCACGACCTTGTCGGCGAATGCCGGTGCGCGTGGGCGATCCATTAGCGATTTCATTTCTTGCCGCGCGCCAGCAGCTCGTAGCTGATGTCGTCGGGATAGTGGCCACCGCGATTGCGCATCTCGATGTACAGGCCGGTATCCCACTGGCAGCTCGCAGGCTGGTTCTGGTTCCAGTCGAGCACCCAGATGCGTTCGGCGATGCGCCACTGGTCCTTGCGACGCTCGAACTGGTCGAGATAGCGGCCGCCGACGATCAGGTCGCTCTGCCGGCCGTCCTCGCCGTCGAGCAGGTGGTAGGCCCAGCAATAGGTTTCGACCGAGGCGCGATCACCTTGCAGATCGATCAGCGTGTTGCTGATGCGGTGCGCGGTGCCTTTCATGCTTTTCAACAGAGGCACGATGTAATCGACGAAGTCCCAGGCCTTGCCGCGGAAGATGCCGTGATCCTCGTAGGCATCGGGCCAGTAGACGGTCTTGAGCAACGCATTGTCGCAGCGGTCGATGGCGCGGCAGTAGGTCGCCAAGGCCTGGTTGATTTGCAGGTGATCCCAGAGAATCTGAAGCCGATCGCTGTCCATCACGCGCTCCCCGGTCCGATGCGGTCGAATGTGGCGTGCAGCTGGCGCGGACCCCAGGCGAAGAAGTGCGCGTCGCGCACCGCGCTGTCCGCGCCGCGCGAGAAGCGGATGTTGCTCATGCGCTTGAGCACGTTTGAAATGGCGATGCGGATTTCACCTCGCGCCAGCTGGTTGCCGACACAGAAATGCGCGCCGAATCCGAAGCTCATGTGCCGGTTGGAATTGCTCCGGCTCAGATCCACCGAATCGGGATCGGGGAACTGCGCCGGGTCGCGATTCGCCGCGCCCCATTTGAGCACCACCACCGAACCCTTGGGAATTTTCACGCCCGCGATTTCCATGTCCTGCTTGGGTTCGCGGAACAGGCCCTGCACCGGCGCGTCCAGCCGCAGGCTTTCTTCGACGAACTGCGGAATCAGCTCCGGGCGCTCACGCAACTGCGTCTGCAACTCCGGCTGCTCTACCAGCCGCAGCAGCGCATTCATGATCGCGTTGGCGCTGGAATCGTTGCCGCCGGCCATGATCTGCTCGCAGAGCGCGGCGACCTCCTGCATCGACAGCTGACGGCCGTCGACACTGGCATTGGCGATATCGCTGAGCAGACATTCCGCCGGATGCTGGCGATATTCCTCGACCTTGGCCGTGGCATAACGGTGCAGCTCGCAAATGATATGGGCGAGTTCAAGCTGCGTCTCGGCGCTGTTGGACTGGTCCTGGTTCGCGATCACCGCGTCGGTCCAGCGCTTGAGCTGCGGCAGGTCGGAGCGCGGCATGCCGAGCTGATCCACCAGCACCGCCTGCGGCACGATCGCGGCGAGTTCGTCGCGGAATTCCACCTCATCCTTGTCGATGAACTTATCGATCATCTCTTCGACGACGCCCTCAAGATAATCCTCCATCTGCTTGACGCGGCCGGGGGTGAACGCCTTATCGACGAAAGAGCGATGGAACTTGTGCTCGGGCGGATCGCCGACCACCAGCAGCGGCATCTGCGGATAGCCCTCCTCAAGGAATATGCGGTCGATCTTGTCCTGGACTTCCGACTTCTGCTTGCACATCAGGATGCCGGTGAAGCTCGACAGATCGGTGGTGTTGGCGGTGAGGCTGCGCACCAGATCGTAGTCGGTGATGAAATACCAGCCGGTGGCCGGATCGACATAGACGGGCCCCATTTCCCGCACCTGGTTGTAAGCCGCGAACGGGCAGCGCTGGACCTCCGGGTCCATGAAGCTGATGGCTTTGTCCATCATGTTGTCTTGCCACCGGCGTTCGGCGCGTCTCGCAAAAACTCGCGCAGCTTGCGGTGGAAGTTGGTGATCGCGCGCTCCTGTACCGGGTTGGTTCGCGAGCCGACGAAGCCGCGCGATTTGAAGCCTTTCTGCACCTCACCCAGGTTGGCGAAATCCTGGCGGAAAATCAGCGGCCATTCGCCGTCCTGCCAGCGCTCGTAGAACTCGCGCTTCAGCGGCGGCGCCTGGCCCTCGCCATAACGCTGCAACGACCAGACGTCGAAGATGCAGCTGTCGGGATCATGGCCATTGGGCCGCGCGCGATACCAGAGCACGCCGTCGACAAAGCCGTGCAAGTAGATCGTGTTGGGGAACACATGCCAGTCGAGCTTGGAGTTCTCGACATATTCCGGCGTCAGCTCCGACGGCCAACCCGAGCCATCCGCGGCCGCCGCTTCCAGCTGGAACTGCACCCACTTGTTGAGCACTTCGATCGGCGCGGTGTCCGCGGATACCTCGGTTCGCAGACGCTGAGTCGCCTGGTGATTGCGCTCGGTCACCATTGCCTGCAGATCGCGGTTGAACGTCTCGGTGAACTCCAGCACGAAGTTTCGGAAGTCCGGCTCTTCCTTCGGCGGCAGGCGCGGCGAGCGCGACAGCGGCAGCGCGCCGGTGGCGGGATACCACATCGCGCCATGACGGCCGAAGCCGTCGCTGTTGGAGTAGTCGTTGGTGAATGGCAGCAGCTGATGGTGGGTTTGCTGGACGTGATAGAACTCGTTGAAGAATTCCAGAATCGTCTTCCAGTTGGCCGGCATGATCGCGGTCTTGTACCAGCGGAAGCGCAGCTTCTCGAACTCGAACTTGGAGCAGTAGTCGTCGACCGGGTTGATGAAGTCGGCGAAGGACTCGCAGTCCGGGTCCATGTTGATGAAGACGAAGCCGCCCCAAAACGCAGTCTTCACTTCAGTCAAGTGAATGTCTTCGAGCTTCAGGCAGCTGCCCCAGTCGTCCTGGTCGACGACCTTGATGTTGTTGCCCTCCAGATCGTATTGCCAGCCGTGAAAGCGGCAGACGAAATGCTGGGCGTGGCCACAGCCCGCGGTCAGCCGGCGACCGCGATGCGGGCAGACGTTGTGGTAAGCCTTGACCGTGGTCTCGCCGGTGCGGACGATCAGGATCGAGTCATCGACGATGTCGTAGGAGACGTAGTCGCCGACCTTCGGGATCTCCTCCAGCCGGCAGGCGAGCTGCCAGACGTAGGGCCAGAGATGCTCCGCCTCCAACGCCTCGAACTCGGGGCTGAAGTACACGTCCTTGGGCACGAAATCGTCGCGCACCTCGTCCGGAGAAAATGACCGCTTCGCGTTCGTCATCGAGGCTTCCTGTCGGTACGGAATCGGCTTATCGCCGGCACGCGATCCATCAATTCGCAGACGGCAGGACCAAGCTTAGGGAACCGCCGTATCGCCGTCTTGATTTGAAGCGACAGAAGTTCAACAGTGCGCGACTTGCCATGACCGGGCCGCTCGACTACGACGGGCCCCCTGTGCCGAGATAGCGCTGCAGATGATGCTCGCGATCGCCGAACAGGCGTTCGGCGACGAGCACGCGACGCAAATAATGGCCGACCGGAACTTCGGTGCTGACGCCGATGCCGCCGTGCAGATGGATTGCCAGGCCGGTCACCTGCTTCGCCGTTTGCATCAGCTTGACGCAGCACGCCGATACCGCCCTGCCGCGCTCTATTGGCGACGCCCCCAGGGCGGCGATGGCGCGATAGAGAATCGACCGCGCGCTGTTGGCGTCGATCCACATTTCGGCGACGGTGTGTTGCAGCGCCTGGAAGTCCGCCAGGGCTTGCCCGAACTGCCTGCGCATCTTCAGATGGGCCGCGGTCAACTCGATCGCCCGGTCCATGCCGCCGAGAATGTCCGCGCACAGGCAGACGCTCGCCTCGTCAAGCGCCGCCTGCAGAATTTCCGGCGCGCGGTCCGGCGCGGCGATCAGCTGCGTCGCGGATACCGCGGCCTGCTCAAAGCGGAAGTCGGCCGCCTTGACGCTGTCGATGGTCTCGAACACGCGGCGGCTGACGCCGCTGGCCTGCGTGTCGACGACGAACAGCGCGGGTCTCGATGGGTCAGCGCGATAGTCATCGATCACCGCTGAAACGATCAGCCGATCCGCGTTCGCGCCACCGACCACCAAGCTCTTTTCTCCCGAGAGCAGCCAGGAGCCGTCCGCTGTCGCGACGGCTTTCGTGCGCGGCAGCAGTTCATAGCGGCGATTAGGCTCGTGGACCGCGACGGCGAGTCGCAGCGAGCCTTCGGCGATCGATGACCAGATCGCCGCCTGCTCGGGGCTCGACGGGCAGCGGCTCAGCACGCGCGCCGGCAGAATGGCGCCGCCGATGAAGGCGGACGGCGACAGTCCGCGGCCCATCTCCTCGCAGAGAATCGCGACATCTTCCAGCGGCGACCCGAGGCCACCGTGCGCCTCCGGCACCAGCATCGCGAGCCAGCCGGAATCGGCGAAATGGCGCCAGTGATCATCGCTCGCCGCCGAGAAGTAGCGGCGCGCGCTGTCGCGAAGAAGGTCCTGCTCTTGTGTGAGGCGGAAGTCCATGTCGAATCAGTTTCGGAACAGCGTGTTCCAGACGATGCTGCGCTGGATCTCGTTGGTGCCGCCGAAAATGCTCGCGGATCGCCAGTACAGATATTGCGTACTGCGCCCGGGCGCGAAAGCGCAGGCTCCGGCCGGCAGCGGCGCGGGGTCGCCGGGCGCGAAGCGCGGTGCGATCTGCGGGCCGAGGATTTCCATCTCCAGATCGCCGGCACGCAGCAGACAGTCCGAGCCGCGCACTTTCAGCGCGGACGCGGCGGCGTTCAAAGCCGGGCCTTCCTCGGACGCGAGCACGCGCAGCGCCGACCATTCCAGGGCATCCACGTCGATTTCCAGCAGCGCGTGCTTGCGGACGAATTCGCTTGCGGCCGCTGGCGCCAGGCCGTTTTCGAGTTCCGCGCGGATCAGCGCCGGAATGCGCGCCAGGTAGCGCCTGAGCATGCCGACGAAGGCGTTGTGCGTGCGCTCGTTGGCGAGCAGGAACTTGGCCTGGGTCCAGCCGCTGTTGATAGCGCCGATCAGATTGGCCGCCGGTACGCGCACCTCGTCGAGAAACACTTCGTTGATGGTGTGATCGCCATCGAGCGTCTCGATCGGACGCACGCTGACGCCGGGCGCGTCCATCGGCAGCAGGACCATCGACAGCCCGGCCTGTGGCCTGGCGTCCGGGTCGGTGCGGCACAGGCAGATCATGACGTCGGCCTGGTGCGCCGCCGTGGTCCAGGTCTTCTGCCCCGTCACCACAACGTCATCGCCATCGCGGATCGCGCGGGTGCGCAGGCTCGCCAGATCGGAACCCGCCTGCGGCTCGGAGAAGCCCTGGCAGAACCAGAGATCGCCACGCAGGATCGGATCGAGGAAACGCGCTTGCAGATCGGGCGAGCCGAAGCGGCACAGCACCGGGCCGGCCATCGACAAGCCGATGAGGCTGATCTCCGGCGCGTTGGCGATGCCGTATTCGACCTCGTAGATATATTTCTGGATCGGCGTCCAGCCGGTGCCTCCGAATTCGGACGGCCAGTTGGGCGCGGCCCAGCCCCGGCGATACAGCAGGCGATGCCAGTCGGCGATTTCAGCGCGGTCGAGATGGAAGCCTTGCGCCTCGCGCCGCGCCAGATCGGCGGGCAGATGCTCGCGCAGGAACAGCCGCACCTCGGCGCGGAAGGCTTCGTCCTGCTCGGTAAAGCTCAGGTCCACGGGATCGCTCCGTTCTCAGTCGCGCGCATGAGCACGCGCCATCTCGCGCAGTTGATCCTTGCGCACCTTGCCGGACGGCGTCTTCGGCAGATCGTCCAGGGCCTGCACATGCTCCGGCGTCTTCTGCCGCGCCAGGCCGGCGGCGCCGATCATCGCAGCGATTTCCTGCAGATCGAGTGTGTCGCCGGCGCGCAGCACGATGAAGGCGCAGATCGCCTCGCCGGTCTTGCGGCTGGGCATGGAGACCACCGCCGCCTCGATGATTTTGGGCGATCGGTGCAGCACGTCTTCGATCTCCTTGGCGCTGATGTTCTCGCCCGCGCGGATGATCAGATCCTTCTTGCGGCCGGTGCAGAGCAGGTGATTGCCGTCCACGATGCGGCCGATGTCGCCCATGCGGAAATAGCCCTCGTCGTCATAGGCGTTCTCGTTGTCCTCGGGCCGGGCATAGCCCAGCGCCATGCTCGGCTCGCGCGCGAGAATTTCGCCTTCTTCGCCCGCGGCGAGCGGCGCGCCGCTGACGAGATCGACGATCTTGATCTCGGCTCCACAGATGCGCCCATCGGTCTCCGCGGCGACGCGCATCTGCTCGCGAGACTCGGGGGGACCGGTCACGCACGGCGTCTCCGTGGCACCGAAGATGCGATAGGGAAGGCAGTTGGGGAAGCGCTCGGCGGCTTCATAGATCAGGCTCGGCGGCACCGCGGCGCCGCCGCACATGTAGGACTTCAGATGCGGCAGATCCTGGTCGCGCTTCGCCGCGACTGCGACGAGATCTTGCAGAAATGGCGTCGCGCCGACCATGAACGCGCAGCGATGCAGAGCCATGAGATCGAAGGCGCGCTCCGCGTCCCAGGTGTCGATCATCACCGCCGGCATGTCGCCGCACCAGGTCTGGTTGAGCGCCCACAGATAGCCGCTGACGTGCGTCACCGGCGAGGGGCAGAAGGTCAGGTCGTCGTCGCCCAATCGCATCGCCCGTTTCATCTTCACCGAGTCGGCGTGGAAACTGTTGTGCGAATGCAGGACGCCCTTGGGCCGCCCGGTGGTGCCGGAGGTGTACATCAACAGCTTCACCGCGTTGGGATCGACGGCGAGCGGCTCGGCGAGCGCGGGCGCGGCGGCGAGCGCGGCGTCGAAGGAATCGCAGCCTTGCGCCGAGCCGCGCACCACCACCACGCGCGGCGGAAGGGTCAGCGCGGGTGCAATGCGCTGAAGCATCTCGGCGTAGTCGTACTTGCGAAAAACACTCGGGACGAACATCACCCGGCTGCGGGATTCTTTGAGCATGTGGCCGACTTCGGCATCGCGGTTGATCGGCACGATGGGGTTGGCGACCAAGCCGGTCATCGCCGTCGCGAGATCGATCACGCTGGCCTCCCACCAGTTGGGCAACTGGAACGAAACCACCTCGCCGCGGTGCAATCCGATCGACAGGAAATAGCCGGCGAGTTGCTGCGCTTTCCGATAAAGCTCCGCGCAACTCAGCGACCGATCACCGTCGATCAGCTGCACGCGATGCGGATGCGCGGCCACGCGCATCCGCGCGAATTCGGCGACCGTCCGGTTCGGCCAGTCGCCGTTGGCGACGGCGCGTTGCGCCATGACCGGATTCCAGCGGACCGTCCAGCCGCCGGCGTCGCGGCGATGTTCGATGGTGTCCACGCGATGGCTCATGGGATACGGTGGCCTCGGCCCGATGTCGCCCCACTTTAAGGCGCGACCCAGGGGCGCGTATTGAGTTGAAGCGACAAAGCGCCAACAGTTGGCGACTTCAGACCAGCTCTGCGCTGCTGTCGGACTTCTCGCGAATCTGCCGCGGCGAGTACGCGAACCAGCGCTGGCAACTGCGCGTCAGCACCGAAGGCTCGCTGTAGCCGAGCAGCGCGGCGATGCGCGTCAGCGGGATATCGGACTGCTTGAGGTAGCGCGCCGCGGCGTCGCGACGCACGTCGTCCTTGATCGTCTCGAAGCTGGTGCCCTCTTCGCGCAGGCGCCGTTGCAGGGTGCGCGGATGCATGCTCAACCGCGCCGCGACTTCGACGTGCGTGCAAAGCCCCTGCGCGAGCAGGCGCGTGGCGATGGCGTGCACGCGCGTCACCAGGTGCATCGCGGTGGCGGGGAACTGCGTGTCGATGTAGCTCGACGCCATCTGGTAGAGCTGCGGATTCTGGTCGCGGATCGGTTGCGCCAGATCGCGGCTGTTGAAGAACACGGCGTTGAAGGCCTGGCCGAACTTGACCGGCCCGCCGAAGTAGCGCGCGTAGGTGTTCGGGGCCAGCAAGGGTTCGTGGGTGAACCAGACTTCACGCGCGCCGAAATTGCCGCCCGACAGCGCCAGGATCGCGTGATGCGTCAGCGCCAGCGCGTTCTCCACCGCCTGCCGCTGATGCGGCACGCGATCGAGCAGAATCTCGAAGCGCATGAAGTGACGTCCGCCACCGCGGTCGTCCTCGATCTGGATATGAACGACCGGGCTGTAGACCTGCAGATGCCCCGCGCAATAGCGGTAGGCCTCGCCGACCGTGGACGAGTTGCGCATCGCCACTTCCAACGGCCCGAGCACCGCGATGCCGCCCTGTCGCGTCGCCAGCTTGAGGCCGAAGTCGGGGCACTTCAGCTCCACCGCGCTGCGTTCGAGCAGATGGATCATCGCGCGGTAGGACACCACCGCATCCGCATGCGTCAAAGACGCCGGCTCGATGTGGGATTGCGCGAGCAGCCTGGCCGCGTCGCCGCCGAGTTCGGCGACGACTTCCGAATACAGGCGCAGCGCCTCGACGCGTACAACGCCGTCGAGCGGCCCGTGTCGCACTTCGGTGTCCTTGTTCTTCATGGTCTCCTCGCGTGGCCGTGGCCGGAGCGCATGCGGATCGCCGGGATCCGAATCGCTTCTGTCGCTTTATATCTGGACACTAAGCGACAGGCGAGGAACTTACAAGCGCCGCCCGCGCTCGGTCGCCGGTGTCAGTCACCGGTGAATTGCGGCTTGCGACGATCGCGGATCGCGTCCATCGCCTCGCGGTGATCGTGCGTGGAATTGGACAGCGCCTCGTAGGCGATCGAGGCGTCCATGATCGAATGTGCGAGCTGCTTGAGGCCGATGTTGATCGAAGCCTTGGTCCACTGCACCGCCCGCGCGGGCATGGCGGCGACTTTGCTCGCGTAAGCCAGCACGCGCGCGTCCAGTTCCACGGCTGGCACGGCGTGATTGATCAGGCCCATGCGCTCGGCTTCCGGCGCCAGGATCGCGTCGCCGGTGAAAAGATACTCCTTGGCGCGGTTGTAGCCGATCAGCTGCGGCCAGATCACCGCGCCGCCATCGCCGGCGACGAAGCCGATCGCCACGTGCGGGTCGGCGATCCTGGCGTGGTTGGCGGCGAAGCTCACGTCGCAGAACAGTGCCAGCGTCGCGCCCAGGCCGATGGCGTGGCCGTTGATCTTGGCGATGACCGGCTTGCTGCAATCGAGCATCGAGAACACCAGGCGCTTGGCGGCGGGCAGCACGTCCCACATCTTCGACGGCGCATCCATCATCTCGCGGATGTAGCCGAAGTCGCCGCCGCCGCAGAAAGTCTCCGCCGCGCCGGTGAGAATCAGCACGCGTGTCTGCGCATCGTGATTGACCTCGGTGAACACGCGGCACAACTCCTGTTCCATGAGCGCGTTGCTGGCGTTCTTCACTTCAGGCCGGTTGAGGGTGACGGTGAGAATGGCGCCGTCGCGTTGCAGCTTGAGCGTGGTGAAGTCATCCAGATTCATATCGAACCTCGCAGTGGCAGGCGCCGGACCAGCACGATGTTCGCAAGGCCCCACAGGGTGGCGGCTGCGCCCATCGACAGCCAGGCCGGCGATCGGAAGTAGGGGCCGAGATACAGCGCGGCGGCGATCCAGTAGAACACGGGGATCGCGGTGTAGCCGATCCACATCGGCAGCGATGCCGCCACGCGCCGGCCACGACGCAGCATCAGGCCCATGCCGAAAGGCGCGCACCAGAATGCGGTGAGGCCGAAGGCGAAAAGGAACAAGTCATCGGCAAGCACCTGCTTGATCGCGAGCCAGACGCCGGCCGACAGCGCGAGGCCGCCGAGCGTTAGCGCGATGAAGCTTGCGCGCGACGCCTGGGGCATCCACTCGCTCTGGCCGTAACGCAAAAACTGGTAGAGAAAAACCCAGGCCGACGCCGAGGTGAACACCAGCGCGATCCAGAACAGCTTCAGGAACCAGTGATCGTATTCGACGAACCACTTGTGCCAGAGCAGCACGTACGTCATGTCGTGCGGAATGAAGAAATAAAGGCCCGCCAGCGGCATGCTGTAAGTGCGTTCGCGAAACCCCAGGCGCAGGCTCTCGAAGTAGTAGACGCCATTGCCGATCAGCGCGCACCCGGCGATCAACAGCACCGACAGCGCATGCCGGTCGATGGCGATCAGGACGGCGGCGGGGTCGTACATGGCGGCCGATGGTACGCTTGCGCACCTTCATTGCCTAGACGCGGACCAGGTGAGCCATGCGGTCGCGAGCGGTGTCGTTCGCGAGCGTCAAGAAGCTCTTGGCGACAGCGCCTTCACCACCGCGGACAGTTGCGCCGCGTCGGCGTACGGCAGCGGCAGGTAGCGCGCATTCATCTCCGCGGCGAGACGCTGCGCCTGCGGCTGCGCGCGCGCGGCGGTATCGACGAACAGCGCCATCACCGATGCGGCGCGCACCGTGCGCGCAGCGCTGATGGCCTCGCTCTCGCCGCGCTCGCGATTGCCGCTGCCGTCGCGCGCCACGTTGGCGCGGCCGTCGGTGAGCAGCACCAGGGCGGGCGTCTGGCCGCTGCGGCGGACCTGTTGCGCCAGCGCGAGACCCGCATCGATGCCGGCCGCCAGCGGCGTGCCGCCGCCGCCCGGCAGACCGGCAAGGCTGCGCTTGGCACGGACCAGGGACCGCGTCGGCGGCAGCAGCAGTTCCGCGCCGCGGCCGCGGAAGGCGATCACCGCGACCTGGTCGCGGCGCACGTAGCAATCGGCGAGCAGCAGTTCCACCGCGCCCTTGGCCTCGGCCAAGCGGTTGAGCGCGGACGAGCCGGAGGCATCGACGACGAAGATCGTCGTGGTCTGGGTGCGCTGCTTGTAGCGGGTGATGTGGAAATCCTCGCGGCGGATTTCGATGCGGCGCGGTTCGCGCTGCGCGGCCACTGCGCGGCGACGCAGCGCCTGCCAGGGCGCGGCAGCCTTGAGCGTCTCCACCAGATTCAGGCGGACGCCCGCACGCGGATCGCCGCGGCGCACGCCGGCGGGCCGGCCGCGCAGCAGCGACTGGCGCAGCGCGCCGGCGCGGCCGTTGGAACGCGCCTGCCCCGGACGGCTGCGCTCCATTCTCAAGCGCTCGAGAAGACCCCGTGGAATCGCGGCCTGCGCGGCGGCGAGAATCAGATCCTGGATGGATGCGTCCTCAGGCTGGTCTTCAGTCGGCTGTTCGGTTTCCTGCGGCGCGTCGTCGGGCTCTGTGCTCTGCGAAGCCTCCGGTGTCTGCGGTGCCGGAGCGGTTTCGTCATCAGCGGCTTCGTCGGTGTCGGTTTCGATTTGAGGCAGGACCATGGCGCGAGGCGCGAGCACCAGGCCTGCGGCGATGGCGGCATCGGCGTCGCTCACTTCCAGCCGGCCGTCCAGCGCGGCGATCGCGCGCGCAGCGCGCAGCGCCAGCATCGACGCGCGGATCGACGCGATGCCAAGGCTCATCGCTGCGGCGCACAAGCCTTCGCGGATGTCGTCACTCATCTGCACTTGCGCAAGCCGACCGCGCGCCTGTTCGACGGCGCGCTTTTCGATGGGCAAAAAACCGGAGCCGGGCGGCGGCAGGTTTGACAGATCAAGCAGGAACGCGAGCCGATCCAGCAAGGCAGCGGGCGGATGCTCGTCCTCGACGCTTTCGTCCAGGGCGATCACGCCCAGGCGCGCCGGCGCACGCAACGCCAGGCCCTCGCGCTCGACGACGAGTTCGCCGGTGTCGAGTACCGCGGTGATGTGCGCGAGCATCGCGGGCGCGA
Source organism: uncultured Hydrocarboniphaga sp. (assembly GCA_964246995.1). Taxonomy (GTDB): domain Bacteria; phylum Pseudomonadota; class Gammaproteobacteria; order Nevskiales; family Nevskiaceae; genus Hydrocarboniphaga. Next base: position 21,574 of record CAXTSJ010000018.1, on the reverse strand, counting down.
GACGCTCTGCCATCGGCAGCAGAATCAGACCGCCATCGGCTTCTGCTAGAAGCCCGCGCTGGATCATCGGCCGCCCGGCTTGCAAAGTCGCGGAGAGATCAAGGCCCCCGAGCAGGCGGCTCTCGGAAATGCTCGCCGGCACTTTGCGGATGCGCTGCTGCGCCGGCAGCAAACCCTGAAGCAGCGCGATCCAATGCTCGCGCGCAGGGCCATAGGGCCCGCGGATGCAGGCGCCGCCCAGGCCCGCCGGATCCACCGCGATCAGCGCGGCGACCAGCGCCGCATCCGACCAGGCCCGCCGGCTCTCGTCGGCGGTCACGACGCTCTACGCGCCGAACAGCTGCGTGAGCGCGCGTCCGACGCGCGTGCTGGAACCCGCGTCGTCCAGCGGATCGCGGCGCAGGCGGTGACGCAGGGACGACGGCGCGACGCGGCGCAGATGACGGTCCTCCACGGTCGCATCGCCGTCGATGCTGGCGAGCACGCGCGCGGCGCGGATCAGGGTGAGTTCGCCGCGCAGGCCGTCGGTGCCCAGGTTCATGCACAGCTGCGCGGCGCGTTCCAGCGCGGCGTCGGCAACCGCCACCAAGGGCAGGCGTTCGCGCGCCTTGAGAATGCGACGGCGCACGCGGTCTTCCTCTTTTATCCAGTGCTCGATGAAGGCGGCGCGGTCGCGCTCGAAGTCATCGCGGCGGCGCACGACCTGGACGCGCGTCGGCAGGTCCATCGGCGTCTTCACTTCCACCGACAGGCCGAAACGATCGAGCAACTGCGGACGCAGCTCGCCCTCCTCCGGGTTGCCGCTGCCGATCAGCACGAAGCGCGCGGGATGACGCACCGACAGGCCTTCGCGCTCGACCAGGTTTTCGCCCGAGGCGGCGACGTCGATGAGCAGATCGACCAGGTGATCTTCGAGCAGATTCACTTCATCCACATACAGGAAGCCGCGGTTGGCGCGCGCCAGCAGGCCGGGCTCGAAAGCCTTGATGCCCTGCGACAAGGCGCGTTCCAGATCGAGCGCGCCGACCACGCGGTCCTCGGTCGCGCCCAGCGGCATGTCGACCACCGGCACCGGCACGCGATGCGATTTGAGCGGCGCCTTGGCCGCCCTGGCACGGCAGTCCGCGCACCAGGTGTTGTGCGCATCCGGATCGCAGCCGTAGACGCAGCCGACCACGGCTTTCATCTTCGGCAGCAGCGCGGCGAGCGCGCGCACCGCGGTGGACTTGCCGGTGCCGCGGTCGCCGAACACCATCACGCCACCGATGCTGGGATCGATCGCCGCGATCAGCAGGGCGAGCTTCATCTCCTCCTGGCCGACGATCGCGGAAAAAGGAAAAGGCTGGGCCATGATCGTGTCGCCGTCGTTTTTCTGGTCTGTGGCGCCGCCGGACGCGATACGATCGCGCATCGCCCGGCTGCTGCTGATTTTCTCTCGTCGATGAGCTTATCAGACCGTGTCCGGCCCCTTTTTCCGATTGATCATCAGGCGGGTTACTGACGGTCCATGCGCCTTCTTTTCTCGCCCCTTGCGATCGCCGCGATCGCGCTCATCGCCATCGGCGCGGCGCTCTGGCAACTGCAGGCCTTGAGCACGGGCCTGACCGTGACACGCGCTCGTAGCGGCGAGATTCCGCTGACGGTGTATCGCCCGGCGGGAGGCGAACCGGCGCCGGCGGTGGTCGTCGCCCACGGCTTCGCCGGCTCGCAGCAGCTGATGCAGAGCTTCGCCACCACGCTCGCGCGCAACGGCTATGTGGCGGTGACTTTCGATTTCCCCGGCCATGGCCGCAACCCGAAACCGCTGACGGGCGGGCTCACCGACGCCGAAGCGATGCAGCGCGATCTGCTCGCGACGATGGATCAGGTGAGCCTTTACGCGCTGACTCTCGCAGGGACCGACGGCCGCCTCGCCGTGCTCGGCCATTCGATGGCCGCGGACATCGTCGTGCGTCACGCGCAGGCGAACCCGGCGGTACAGGGCACGGTCGCAGTGTCGCTGTTCTTCCCCAAGGACGAGGCCTTGTATCCGCGCAATCTGCTGGTCATCGACGGCGCGCTCGAATCCAGCATGCTGCTCGATCAGGGACGGAAGATCATCGGTGCCGCAAACAATGGCGGAGTCGAGCCGGGCGCGACTTACGGCCGCTTCGACGACGGCAGCGCACGTCGCCTGGTGTTCGCACGCGGGGTCGAGCACATCGGCGTGCTCTACAGCCGCGATGCGATGCGCGAGTCCGTGTTGTGGCTGGACCAGGTGTTCGGCCGCAACGGCAGCGGTTTCGTCGACCGGCGCGGCCGCTGGCTGGGCTTGCTGTTTCTCGGCGTGATCACGCTGGCCTGGCCGCTGTGCGGACTGTTGCCGCGGCTGGCCGCACCGCTTTCCGTGCCCGCGGCCGGATGGGGATTGCTGCTGCCGGTCGCGCTGGCACCGGCACTGCTGACGCCGCTGATTCTCTGGCGCCTGCCGATCTCCTTCCTGCCGCTGCTGCTCGGCGATTACCTGATGCTGCACTTCGCGCTGTATGGCCTGCTAACGGCCGCGTTGCTGTGGTTCCTGCGCGGACGCGTGCGGCCCATCGCGCCGATGCGCACCGAGCCGCTCCGGTTCACAGCGGCCGCGATTCTGGTGACCGCCTACAGCCTGCTGGCCTTTGGCCTGCCGCTGGACGCCTACGTCGTCTCCTTCATGCCGGGCGCCTGGCGGCTGCCGCTGGTGGCGGCGCTGATCGCCGGCACGCTGCCTTACTTCCTGGCGGACGAATGGCTGACGCGTCGCCTCGCGCCGCTGCGGGGCGCCTACGCGCTTACCAAGTTCTGCTTCCTGCTGTCGCTGGTGATCGCGGTGGCGCTGAATCTGGAGAAGCTGTTCTTCCTGGTGATCATCGTGCCGGCGATCCTGCTGCTGTTCGGTGTGTACGGCCTGTTCAGCGCCTGGGTCAATCAGCGCACCGGGCATCCGCTGATCGCGGCGGTGGCCAACGCGGTGGTGTTCGGATGGTTCATCGCGGTCACGTTTCCCGTGGTAAGTCCGGTCGTAAACCGCTGAGCATGAACCTGGCCGAACGCCTGCGCGACGGGACGCGCGATCTGCACACGCAGGCCGAGCGCAGCGGCATCATGCGCGCGTTGCTTCGCGGACAACTCGACCGCGCGTCCTATTGCGCCATGCTGCGCAACCTGCACGCGATCTACGCCGCGCTGGAACCGGCTCTCGACGCACAGGCGACGCATCCGCTGATCGCGCCGATTTACGATCCGCAGCTCTACCGCTGCAGCGCCATCGAAGCCGATCTGCGTGCGCTGTCCGGCGAAAGCTGGGAGGCGCTGCCGCTGACGCAAGCCGGCCGCGAATATGCCGAGCATCTGCAGAACGTGGCCGGTGCCGATCCGCAGCGGTTGCTGGCGCAGGCTTATGTGCGTTACCTGGGCGATCTCAGCGGCGGCCAGATGCTGCGGAAAATCGTGCGCGAGTCGATGCAGCTCGGCAGCGATGAAGGCACCGCGTTCTATCGCTTCGAATCCACGCCGGCAAGACTGCTGGCTCAGCGATTCCGCGCGGGGCTGGATGCGGTGCCGGTCAGCGACCAAGCGGCGGACCGAATCATCGCGGAAGCGCGGTGGGCGTTCTCAATGCACGTCCTCTTGTTTGAAGAGTTGGCGCCGCTCTCGGCACGCGACCGCTAATCTGCCGCCGAGGGTGCACTGAGGCTTTTGCTGTAGAAGCCTGATGGATCGAAACAGCAGACACGTTTCTTGCCGGAAGCCAGCATGTCGCAGGCGTTGTGCACGCGACTTTTCCGGGTCTTGGCCTGCTTTGCCGACTCGATCCAGTGAATCCAGTCAAGGCGTGCGATGGTCGTCGTCACATTCCATACCGCCTTGGCTGCGGGAGACGCGGCAAGCGCTTCTTGCAGATCATCTGGTATGTCGGGTTCGGGTTCTGGATCGACCGGCGCCATTTCAACGGTAACCGTGTCACCGAACTTCGCACCGGCAGCCTCACCCAAATTCTTGCTCACCCTGAGCCAATGGCTCAACTGGCCATCCGGTTCGAGTGTGGCTTGAAAAGCTTGCCCGTTGATGGTGCCCTCGACCGAGGTTCTACCGCGCCTCGGCAACTTGTCGCTAGCGGTTTTAGGTAGGACGAGAAAAGCCCATGAGCCGTCACCGGGCTTTGCCGGACGAAGAAGCTTTGTCCTGAATGACGCAACAGCTTTAGCCATTGTCAGATGCCCTTGACGTTTGAGGGCCGTGGTTCAGCCACATCGGCCGTTTACTCGCGGCTTTTGCCGTAAGCGCGTAGTTGCGCGTAGATGGCGGTCGCGCGCTGCGTGGCGGTTTCGAGTTCTTCGATCAGCGGCGCGACCACCGTGCTGCCGGAGCCGTCGGCGATATCCAGGGCGGCGAGGCGGGCGTTGGTGAGAATCGCGGCGATCACTTCGTCCGGCGCGTGCAGCGAAGACGAGCCGGGCTCTGCGCTCATGTCGGCGCGGCCCGCCTGGTACAGCGCGTCTTCAAGATGGCGTCGCGCCACGTCGGCGCGTTTGCTCTCCGACAGGTCGGTGAAGATCAGGATGAAGCCGAGGATGCTGCCCTGCGAGCCCGAGACCAGATCGGCGCGCACGCCGACCGGAACCGGCGGCGCCGATGGCGGTGCGATGCTCAGTTCGCCGCGCCATGGCAGACGCAGCTCGCGCAAGGTGCGCAGCATGGCGTTCGCCTGCGCCGCTTCGATGAAGGCGCCGGCCAGATCGTCGAGCGTGGCGAATGCCGGCGTGGATGCTTGCAGCAGCTGGGCGAAAGTCGGGTTGCTGAACAGAATGCGGCCGGTGGCGTCGGCGATGACCACGGGTTCTTTGGAGTTCTCCACCGTCACCCGCACCAGATCGAGCTGGTGCTGCGCGATCAACAGCCGCACCGCCTGGATCTGCAGAATGATGTCGATCAGCGTGGTGCCGATGGCGCGCGCCAGCGCCATCTCCGCGTTGGACCAGGGCGAGGCGCTGCCGCGCACGATCTGCGACCAGGCGGCGAACGAGCGCCGCGGCGACAGGTTGAGCGGGTCGTTGTCGATCACCGCCTTGCTCGGATCGCCGGCCCAGGTCACTTCGCTGAGCTGCTCGCGACGGAACCACATCAGGTAGTCCGGGCGAGAAGTGGAAAGTTCGATCGCCAGCACGCCGCTCGCGGTGGGACTGATGGCGGCCAGCGCCGGATTTTCTCGCAGACACGACGAGCAGGAAAACATCGAATCGCGCTTGCGCGCCGCGACCCATTTCAATAGCTCGCGCAGCTCTGGCGTCGAGGGCACTTCTCCCGCTGTGAGCACATCGCCCTCGAAGAACAGCGCAGCGCCGGTCGCGTCGAGCGGTTGCAACAGCGTGCGCGGATTGCGGAACAGCGCGCGGCGCCAGTCGCCGTCGGTGGAGGTCGCATCGATCAGCCGCTGTTCCAGCGAGCGCACCAGAATCACGCCTTGCGCGTGCGTGTAGTTCTCCACGGCGGTGATGCGCGTGGAGATCACCTCCGCCAGCAATCCGCAGGCCGCGCGCAAGCTGTAGCTGACCCGACGCGGCGAATAGTGATGGCAGGCGATCAAGCCCCAAAGGCGGCCCTCGCGCACCAGCGACACCACGAGCGTCGCGGTGACGCCCATGTTCTTCAGGTACTGCAGATGCAGCGGCGACATGCTGCGCAGGTAACACAGCGACATGTCGAGTTCATCGCCGCCAGGCGCGATCGGAACCGGCTGGTAATGCACATCGACCAGCACGCGGACGCGGTTGCGCAAGTACAGCTCGCGCGCGCGATGCGGGATGTCGGTCGCCGGATAGTGATGGCCCAGCAGCGAATCGAGCGCGGGCTCGCGCGCTTCGGCGATGATCTCGCCGTGGCCGTCCGGGTCGAATTTATAGACCATGACCCGGTCGTAGCCGATCATCGCGCGCAGGCTCTGCACCACCGCGTCGGACAGCGCGGGAATGCTGGACGCTTCGCTGAAACGCTCGACCGCCGCGCCAAGCTGATCGCGCAAGGCATCGGCATCGCAATCGATGATCTGGATCTGTCCATCGCGCGCATCGACCGGTTCGAGTTCCACGACCAGGCCGCCTTCGGGATGGCGATAGGTCGCGCCTTCAAAATTCAGGTCGCGCTTTCGATCGTGACTGCGCGTGTGACAGCGCAGCGGCTGCGGCTCGCTGAGATCGTCCGCGTCGAGCATTGCGCGCAGTCGCGCTTCGAGATTGCCGCCAAGCCTGTCGATACCGCCGATCAAGACTTCATTCGCGGGCAGGCCGAGCAGCGATGCGGCGTTGGTGCTGGCTTTGGTGACGATCAAATCCGGCTCGCTGAGGTGCAGGAGCAGGCCGTGCGGTTGAATCGAGCCCGCGAGATGGATCAGCTCGCGCTCGCAATTGGTGAGATCGGCCTGGCCGAAGGCGGGACTGGCGAGCACATCGTTCATGGTCCCTCCCGTTTGGGTCGTCGCGGTTCGTTGCCGCGGGCCTATTGATCCGTATTGATCGAGCGCAGGCCTCGTGCTGCTGATGGCGCGCCGTCGCCTTGTGAACCTCAGTGAACGTCCCGCTCCGGGTTCTCCTGACAACTCTGAGCCCTTGAATCCAGATGGTGTGAAGGCCGGATGATGAACCCGATCGAATCCAGATTCGGGATCAAAGTGGCGGACAGTTCGACGTCAATGAACCGGTCCTGCGGACGGCGCAGGCGCGTGCTGAGCAGACGCACGGAGCCTTCGCTTTCGACCAGCTTGAGAATTTCGCGGACGGTTGCGGCGTAAGTGCCGATCCACTCCGACAGATCACGCCCGCCGATCGACTGTTCATCGTTGATCTGCACGAGGTCGCGGAAGGCCTGGTTGGCGAGCGTGATGCGCCCCGCCAGATCGGAGATCACGATCGAATCGGTCGTGCGCTTGGCCAGGCCGGCGAACACGGCGTCCGCCTGCAACCCCGTGGCTTCGGTGTCGACCTTGGGCGGCACGACCGCGCGCGCGCGCACCAGCAGCACGCTGGTCTGATCGTTCTGAAACGGGGTCACGGACAGGCTGACGCTGCCAATGGCGTTTGCCAGCCGGGTTTCGCCTTGCGCCACGCGCCAGGATTGGCGTGCGCTGTCGAGCAAGGCGCAAAAAGCCGCCCGCGCCGGCGCGTCGATGATTTCTGTAACGGGGCTGCCGTTGAGCTGCTCGACCGGCCGGCCCACGAGCACAGCGGCGGCGCGATTGGCGTCGGTCACTTCAAAAGTGTCGGCATCGAGGACCAGAACCGGCTCGGCGGACACCTGGAACAGCAGGCGGTAACGGGTTTCCGCCTGGCGGCGCTGCCAGTAGTCACGCTCGATATCCTGCTGCGTCTGCACCAGCTTCTGCTGCATGGCGGTGACGGCGCGCATGTCGCGGCCGACCGCCAGGGTCGGGCCGCGCTCGCCGAGACGCACCGCGGTGTAGGCGATGGGAATGTCGGAGCCATTGGCGGAGAAATGATTCAGATGGCGCAGGCGCGAGGCGCCGGTATTGCTCAGGTCGTCGAGAAATTCCTCCGCCTTCTGGCGCGTTTCACCGGTGAGGGTATCGCTCCAGCGCTGACCGACCCATTCGCCAGCGGTACTGGTTACGGGCTCCGCCTTGCCGACGGCGACGCTCTGGATCACGCCACCTTCGTCCAGCACGAGCGCGATGTCGCAGGCAACCGACACCAGCATTTCCGCCAACTCTGGAGCGAGCCCGGACAAAGCGCTGAGGTCGGCGCTCGGGCCGGTCCCCTTGGACATCGTGACGCTCCTTAGCTCTCTTGCGCCCGCAACTGCAGGGTGATCGACCTGACCCGCTCAAGCCCGGAGCGGTGTCGGTTCAATGATGAGTCGACGCGATGATAGGGGCTTTCCGACAGCTTCGCCTAAAAGCCTTCAGATCAAAGGCCACGCCGCTGCGGGCGATGCCAGCGCCGCGACAAATCCAACAGATGCCCGAGCAGCGAGGCCGATAGTGCCGCCGCCACCCAGGTCCAGGGTTGCCCGGTCAATGCGGCGCGCAACGCCAGGAGCAAGCAGACGCCGGAGGCGAGATTTGCCAGCAGGTTGAAGATGGCGACACCCCGGCCCGTGAAACGGTAATAGGCGCCGAGCACCAGAGCCTCGATCGCCATCACGCCGAGCACCCAATCGACCACCCGCCCAGACGTGAAAAGTTCGTGCATCGGTGCCCGGCGCGATGACTTTGACGCCTAGCCTTTAGGAGCGAACGCCGCACACCAGCCCTTGGGGCTGATCTTGCCTTCAACGACTTTGCAGCTTCCGGGAGCGATGAACTGGGCGCACTTGTCGCACTCGTTGCCGTCCTTGGGCGTGGCTTGGTACTGCACCATGCTCGGAGCGATTTTCTGCGCGCTGGCGGTGCCGGCAAAGCCGACGGCAACGACACCCAGCCCGCCAAGGCTGGCTTTCAGAAGGGTTCGGCGGGAAAGTGCGGGCTTGGTTTCTTCGGACATGTTGGCTTCCTCGTTGAGGTGGCTAGGGGAACGCTGGGTTGAGACGGACGATTGTAAAGTTAAGGAATGCGGCAAAACTGACCCAGACGATATAAGGCACCAGCAAGCCGCTGGAAGTTCTCGAATAGGGCCACATCAGCAACATCAGACCCGCGATCGACAGCCACAGGAACGCCACTTCAACGAGCGCATAGTCCGGGCGATGCAGGCGGAAGAACAGCAGGCTCCACAGCGCGTTGAGTATTAGGTTGACGGCGAAGAACATCAGCATGCGCCGCCGCTGCTGGTGATCCGGAGCGTGGTGCCAGGCGATGGCGCCGGCAACTGCCGACAGGCCGAAGATCGTGGTCCACACTGGGCCGAACAGCCAGTCGGGTGGCTGCCAGGACGGTTTGCGCAGCCGGTAGTACCAGGCGCTCAGATCGGTGGCGAAGGCGCCGAGCCCGCTGGCGACGAAAGCCGCGGCCACGGCTGATGCCATCGGTTTCCACCTCGCGGTACGTGCTTGCATCAGGCGTGCGCGAGCCCGAGCAGATGCGCCATGTCCTTGAAGAAGATGCGCACATGCGCCATCGGCTTCTTGCGCGCCAGTTCCTTGTTCATGTACGACTCGAAGGTGAGCGTTTGCACGTCGCGATCCTTGCAGATGCTGACGAAACGCTCGCGCCGCTTCTCGGTGGTGTACCAGAAGCGCTGCATGATCCCGAGCACCCAAAAGACTTTGCCGTGCAGCTTCATGAAGCGCTTGCGCGCCAGCTTGAGCGAGCGCACGTCGCCGGTTTCCAGCAGCGCCTGCACCGCCTGCGCGGCGAGCTGGCCGCCGATCATCGCGTAGTAGATGCCCTCGCCCGAAGCCGGCGCGACCACGCCCGCCGCGTCGCCGGCCAGCACCACATCTTTGCCGTTGTCCCAGCGCGGTAAGGGTTTCATCGGGATCGGCGCGCCTTCGCGGCGGATCGTTTCGCCTTGCAGTCCGTTCACTCCACGCAGAGTGCTGACCGCGGTGCGCAGCGAAAAGCCTTTGTGCGCACTGCCGGTGCCAACGCTGGTGGTGTCGCCGTGAGGGAAGATCCAGGAATAGAAATCCGGCGACAGCGCGCCGCGGTAGACCACATCGCAACGCTTGGCGTCGAAGCTGGCGTGCTGCTGCGTCGGCGAGCGGATGATCTCGTGGTAGGCGAAGACGTAGCGCATTTTGTCGGCGCCGGGCACGGTTTGGCGTGCGATTTCCGAAGTCGCGCCGTCGGCGCCGATCACGGCGCGGGCGCGCACGCGGTGCAGCGGCTCGTGGCTGCCGCTTTTCTTGTATTCGATGACGGCGGCACCGTTCGCATCGCGGCCGAAATGCTTGAACTGGCCCGCCCGCAACTGCGCGCCGGCCGCCACCGCGCGCTGGCGCAGCCACGGGTCGAAGGCCTCGCGATCGACCATGCCGACGAAGCCGTTGTCGATCGGGATATCGACATTCTGATCGGACGGCGAGACCATGCGCGCTGAGGTGATGCGCGCGACCAGCAGCTCATCCGGCACGCCGAAGTCGCGGATCAGGCGCGGCGGAATCGCGCCGCCGCAGGGCTTGGTGCGGCCGGCGCGATCCAGCAGCAGCACCGAGCGTCCGCTGGCCGCCAGTTCATAGGCCGCGGTGGCGCCGGAGGGGCCGCCGCCGACCACAACCACGTCGAAGGTTTCCATCTCATCAATCGCAAAATCGACGGCTGCATTCACGCGGTTTTCTCCTGTGACGACAAGGCAGCGGCGAACGCATTCGGCGAACGCTTCTCACGTGCGGCCCGATCCCCTGGCGCCAGACCGGCGGCGAAGACGAACAGCGTGGCCTCCAGCGCGAATACCAAGCCGTAAGCCAGTCCCTGGACATCGAACAACATTCGCGTCAGATCACTCGCCGCCGCACCGAGAAATCCGCCGAGCCCGAATGCAATCGCCTGCGCCGCGCCCCACAAACCCATGCGCACGCCTTCGCGCGATTCGCGGCCGGCACCGGCGAAACTCATCATCGATCCGATTGCCGCTACGGCGAACATGCCGTTGGCAGCGCCGAGCAGAAACACCGTCGGCTTGAGCGGCCACGGCGGGCCGACCCAGCCGGCAGCGGCCAGCGCAAGCAGCGCGCAGGCCGAGGCGATGCAGCCGATGACGGTCCAGGTGCGCAGCGAGCCCAGCCGCGGACCGCCGATGACGCTGCACGCGAGCGTCACCAGAATCATGCCGACCAGCACGCCGCCGTGCTGGGTGCCGGAGAGCTGGGTCGATTGGCCGGGCGTCATGCCGAACACCGATCCGGCGAAGGGTTCCAGAATCAAATCCTGCGCGCTGTACGCCAGCATCGAGACGAAGACGAAGATGGTGAAGCGGCGCGCTTGCGGTTCTTCCCAGACCTCAGTCAGCGCATCGCGGAACGAGGGCTTGGCGGATGCTTCGGCAGAGCGGCTCGCAGCCGCGCTCGCTACGTTTAATTCCAGGCGATAGACCGCAATCAAGGTCAGTACGAAGGCGGCTACCGCAACACCGCCGGTGACCGCGACCAGTCGCGATGCGGAGTAGGGATCGAGCAAGGCCCCGGCGACGATCGTCGTCACCACGAAGCCGACGATCATCATCAGCCAGACAGTGGTGGCGGCCGCGGCTCGGCGGCGCTCCTCGACTTGCTTGGCAAGCAGCACCAACAGCGAGGTGCCGGCGGCGCCCACGCCCACACCGATCAGCATGAAAGCCAGAACCGCCAGCGCGATGCCGCCGGCGCGGAAGCTTTCCATCCAGGCAATGGCGACGGCGGCGAGCACCGAACCCAAGCCCAGCGTCGCCATGCCGCCGATGATCCAGGGCGTGCGCCGGCCACCGACGTCGGAGCCGAAGCCCAGGCGCGGACGCAGGATCTGAACCGCGTAGTGCAGCGCTACCAGCGCACCGGGCAGCATCGCCGGCAGGGCCAGTTCCACCACCATCACGCGGTTCATGGTGGACGTGGCGAGCACCACCATCGCGCCGAGCGCGGCCTGCACCAGGCCCAGGCGGGCGATGCCCAGCCAGCTCAGCGACTTGCCATTGCCAGCTTGGCTCACGCGTCGGCTCCGACAAGGCTGCGCAGAGCGAAGGCGCTGACCAGCATGCCGATCACATACAGCGTCACGCCCAGGCCGCTGTACCAGATGGCGCGCTCGACCGGCTTCTGCAGGAAGCGCGTCATCAGCAGAATTTGAACGGTCAGCAGCCCGCCGATGGCGGCGGCGTAGACCGGTCGGTCCCAGCTGAGCAGCAGAACCACCACGGCGATCTGCGACAGCGCCATTACCAGGCAGGCGGCGCGCGCGGCGCCATGTACGCCGAGCTGTACCGGCAGCGAGGCGATGCCCATCTGCTGGTCGCCCTTGATCGACTTGAAGTCGTTGAGCGTCATGATGCCGTGCGCGCCTAGGCTGTAGAGCACCGCCAGCACCATCGAGCGCGACTCTGGCATGGTGCCGCCGACCATCACCGCAGCGCCGGTGATCCACGCGAGGCCCTCGTAGCTCAGCGCGCAGGCGGTGTTGCCCCACCAACCGTTGCGCTTGAGCCGCGTCGGCGGCGCGCTGTAGGCCCAGGCCAGGACCAGACCGAGCATGGCGGCGCCAAAGCCCCAGGGCCCGAGCTGGGTGGCGACAAGCAGCGACAGCCCGGTCCAGAGAATGGCGATGTACAGACCCCAGCGGCCCGGCACCCGTCCCGAGGGAATCGGCCGGTTGGGCTCGTTGATGGCGTCGACGTGGCGGTCGAACCAGTCATTGACCACCTGGCTGGTGGCGCAGACCAGAGGGCCGGCGAGCAGCACGCCGAGGATGATCAGCGGCCAGCGTCCGCTGGCGGACATTCCCGATGCCACCACGCCGCAGCCGAAAGCCCACATCGGCGGAAACCAGGTGATGGGCTTGAGGAGTTCCGCGATAGCGGAGAGGGCGGGGCGAGCCATGTGACTCTTTGAGTCTCTCGAACGGTGGCCGGGTCGAGATTTACACATGACATCTAAAACTGTCCAGCGTTATTTACACTTGTAGGAATCGCCAATTTGGATCGCGCTTTAGGCGGGTCCTACAGCGATCAAGGCTTGGATTTTTCTTGCGTCTGGGTCCGCGTCGCCGGTTCGGCAGCGGCAGGGTCGGCCGCATCATGATCCGAACCCTTTTTATCATCCCCCTTGTCGCGGGTGGTGACATAGGCCTCGATGCCGAAGCCGATCAGCACGACCAGGATCACCCAGTCGAAGATCGGCACCCCGCCGAACGTCATGCCGCGGGCGGCTCGTCGTTGTCCGGCGCCAGATCGCCCAGGCCGTAGCGCCGGAGTTTGACGTACAGGCTCTGCCGGCTCAGACCCAGCACTTCCGCCGCAGAGGCGCGGTTGTCCTGCGTCAGTTGCAGCGCAGCTTCGATGCAGAGCTTCTCGATCAGGTCGGTCGCGTCCCGGACCAGCTCCTTCAGCGGCACCCGGCCGACCAGCTCGGTGAGCTGCTCGACCGAGCGCGGCATCTCGGTACTGGCGATCGGTTCCGCGGTGACGCGGCGGCCGACATTGCGGATGTTGAAGCCGATGCAGGGCGAATCACCTGCGGGCATCGAGGCACCGGAAATCTCGACCTCGGCGGTGGCGCCGTGTTCGCCGGTCAGCGTGGAGGCGAACAGGCGGATCGCGCCGTGCTGCCTGAGATTGGCCATCAGCACGCTGAAATCGACGCCCGACCGGCCGATCCAGCGATCGAGCGACTCGCCGCGCACCTGTGATTCCGCCGGCATCTGCGCCAGATCGACGAAGGCGCGGTTGGAGGCGATGACCTTGCCGTCAAGATCGGTCACCACGAAGGCGTCGGCGGCGTGTTCGACCGCGCGCAGAACCGCCTTGGGCACGGTGGAAGTGCCGGCGTCGCTGCGCGGAACCGAGATCCGCAGCAGATACAGCGCGCCATTCTCCTGCCGGAAATAGAAGGCCGAGACCAGCAGCTCACGGCGATCGGGGCCGAGGCGGATCGATACGTCGTCCGCGCGTCCAACGGCGCGCACCCCCGCCACCAGGTTTTGTACGACCTGCGCACTCTCCGCACCAAAGCATTCGACCAGCGAGCGGCCGACCACTCGCTTACTGCTTTCGCCGAGAAGATCGCCGGCGGTGGGATTGGATTCGATGACTTTTTCGGAAGCGGCATCGACGATCAAGATCGCTTCCGACGACATCTGAAACAGCATGCGGTAGCGCGTCTCGACATTGCGCAGACGCCAGTAGTCGCGCTCCATCGATTGCTGCGCATCGACCAGACGCTGCTGGAGATTCGCCATGGCGCGCAGATCGCGTCCAAAGGCAACGATCCGGCCGTTGGACCCGACCTGCACCGCGGAATAGAGCACCGGAACGTCGGCGCCGCGGGAAGACGTGTGATTGATGTGCCGCCACTTGTGTGCGCCATTGGCACCAGCGTCCCGGATAAGCGCCTCGACCTTGGGGCGGCTGTCGGCGGTGACGGTTTCGATCCAGGGCTGATCGATCCACTTGCGGAATCCTTCCTGCGCCATGTCCTGGCTGCCGAAGGTGACGTCGCGGACGATGCCGTCTGCATCCAGAATCAGGGAAACGTCCGCCGCCGCTGATACCAATGCGGCAGTGGCTGTCGCATCGAGCCCCCCCAAGAACGAATTTGGGGCTTCCACCGAGGTGACTCGCGATGTTCCTCTTCCTTGGTCATCGACCCCAAGAGCCTCGACTGTCCGCTGCCGCACCATGATTCCTAGCCCTGCACGTTGATCAGTAATAAGGTCGAGTGTTCTCGAATTCCCGGCGCTCGACCAGCGCCTCAGCCTGCTGCAGCGTATCGCGCGCGTCGCAGGCCGCCGCATCGGCACCCACAGACTGCGCAAATTCAGGATGGTCACTGAACACCGGACCACCCACGATGACATTCAGTTCGCGGTTGCGTGAGATTTTTCGCATCTGGGCAATGTCGGCCGACAAACCCGGTATCCGTCCTTCGCAACTGGCCGATATATCGACGACGTCGAACCAGTTCGTCCGGACCACATCGAGCATCTGCGCGCGCGATGCCGGCGGCGCACGCCAAACCTCCCATCCCGCCCGGTGGAAGAATTCGGAGGCCACACAGCGGCAGAAGTCGGAGACCATGAAAACGCCCAGCATGTTCTGCTCTGCCGGCGCGGACACCAGCAGTGCCTTGCGGCCGCGCGACCGGCAGCGTGCCTCGCTGGAGAAAACCGCGCTCGATTCATGCAGCATCTGCTGAAGATGCAGCATCCCGACCGCGATCTCTTCGTACTGGCAAAGATCGGCCTCCCAAAGATCCGCAAGCCTTCGTGCCGCCGGAACCAGCAGGTGCAGATAAAGCGTTTCGAGGGACATGCCCTGGGCGCGCTTCGCCTCGATCCGGCTTCGCGCCGCTGCGAGGTCGCAGCTTGCAATCAGCCCGGTGAACTGAACCAGTTCGCCCCGGTCCGGCAGCTCAATATCTTCATCGCGGCTCCTCGTCGCGCCCCCCGGCCGATGAGCCACCATCAAACGGGGGATGACCTCCCGTTCAACGGTTCGCACCAGAACATCTGAGTTCTGGCGGAAGTCCAGAATGGTGGCGGAATCGTCGGACGGCGGAAGCGATTCCCGCTCCCCGGACGAACCACCCCGTGTGCCTGGCAAATTTTTAAGCGGGTCGCGCCTTACGTCGATACGTGTCACGCGATCATGCGTCAAGCCGATCATTTGGTTCTCCTCCCAAATTACGACGCGATAGCAGAAAAGACACTTCTATCGGCTTGACCCCGACCTTCTGTGGAATCTGGCCGAATCTCCAATGCCGCCTTATTGGCAGTCATCGAACGTTCATCTTACGAGTAGTCAAGGCCGATTGACAGACCGTTGATCGGGGCTGGATCGGGCAACAAACAAGATTGCTTCGCGGCAACCCTAACAACTTATTTCGACTGTAACAATATCTATACGTCTAGATAGATTGACAGTCCTGAAGGGCAGGACTAGATTCGCCGCTGACCAGAAGTGTGGGCCATGCGGAGCAGGTAATGCAGCAGCGGCGACCCCATCGGGAAGAGAGAAAACCCCTGTACACCGCGGAACAGCGCCGTCGCCGGGATGCGTCGGGCTGGACCTTGGTGCAGGGTCTGCTAGCGCCGGTGCAATTCCTGGTCTTCCTGACCAGCCTGGGACTGGTGTTGCGTTTCCTTGACACCGGCCTGGGCGAAGACGCTGCCGTCGTCTCCGTGGTGGTCAAGACGCTGGTCCTCTACCTGATCATGGTCACTGGCTCGATCTGGGAGAAAGTGGTTTTCGGTCGCTACCTCTTCGCTTCCGCTTTCTTCTGGGAAGACGTCTTCAGCATGCTGGTACTAGCGCTTCATACGGCTTACCTGGTCGCGCTGTTTACCCAGGCGCTGAGCGTCACCGCGCTGATGTACCTGGCGCTCGCGGCCTACCTGACCTACGTCATCAACGCCGGGCAGTTCCTGCTCAAGCTGCGCGCGGCGCGGCTCGACGAGGCCGCGCGTGTCAGGAGTCTGCCGCAGGGCGGCGTCGCGGTGGCTAAATGAACATGCCGCTCGCCGTGCCGACGACGCGTACTGCCGGATGCAACGAAATCCCGATTCTGCGCGAACGCGGCCAGCGCGAAGTGTTCTGCGGGCTCACCGGCATCATCTGGCTGCATCGCAAGATTCAGGACGCTTTCTTCCTGATCGTCGGATCGCGGACCTGCGCGCACCTCATGCAATCCGCGGCGGGCGTAATGATCTTCGCCGAGCCGCGCTTCGGCACTGCGATCATCGAGGAGCGCGATCTCGCCGGCCTCGCCGACGCCAACGAAGAGTTGGATCGCGTCGTCAAAGAACTGCTCGCGCGGCGCCCCGATATCCGTCTGCTGTTCCTGGTCGGCTCCTGCCCCTCGGAAGTGATCAAGCTCGATCTTTCACGCGCCGCGGCGCGCCTGTCGCGCACGCATTCGCCGGCGGTACGCATCCTCAATTACTCCGGCAGCGGCATCGAGACGACGTTCACGCAAGGCGAAGACGCTTGCCTGGCTTCGCTGGTCCCCAGCCTGCCGGCGCAGAGCGAAAATGCGGATCCATCGCTGCTCGTCGTCGGCGCGCTTGCCGATGTGGTGGAAGACCAGTTTCTGCGCCTGTTCGAGAAGCTGGGTGTCGGGCCAGTGCACTTTCTGCCACCGCGCAATTCGCAGGCCTTACCGCCGATCGGGCCGAACACGCGCTACCTGCTGGCCCAGCCTTTCCTCGCCGACACTGCGCGCGCGCTGGAGGATCGCGGCGCCACGCGCATTGCGGCGCCGTTTCCGCTCGGCGCGGAAGGCACCACGGCCTGGTTGAAGGCCGCTGCCAATGCCTGGAACGTCGCGCCCTCACATTTCGAATCCGTCACCGCGCCTGCACGCGAACGCGCGATCCGCGCGATCTCCCGTTACCGCAGCCAGCTTGCCGGCAAGCGCATCTTCTTCTTCCCGGACTCGCAGCTCGAAGTGCCGCTGGCGCGCTTCCTCGCCAGCGAACTGGATATGGAGCTGGCTGAAGTCGGTACGCCCTTCCTGCACCGCCAGCACCTCGCCGAAGAACTGGAACTGCTGCCGGCGGACACGCGCCTGAGCGAAGGCCAGCACGTCGATCGCCAGCTCGATCGCTGCCGCGCCGAGAAGCCCGACCTTGTGGTCTGCGGCCTGGGCCTGGCCAATCCACTGGAAGCCGAAGGCATGACCACCAAGTGGTCGATCGAGCTGGTGTTCACGCCGATCCAGGGCTACGAGCAGGCCGGCGATCTAGCCGAGTTATTCGCGCGGCCGCTGGTGCGGCGCATGAAGCTGGTGGCCTGAGATGCAGCTCACGCTCTGGACCTACGAAGGCCCGCCGCATGTCGGCGCGATGCGCATCGCCACCGCGATGCAGGGTGTGCACTACGTGCTGCACGCGCCGCAGGGCGATACCTACGCCGACCTGCTGTTCACGATGATCGAGCGCCGCAGCAAGCGCCCGCCGGTGACCTACACCACGTTCCAGGCGCGCGACCTCGGCGGCGATACCGCCGACCTGTTCAAGACTGCTGCGCTGGAAGCCTATGAGCGCTACCAGCCGCAGGCGATGCTGGTCGGCGCGTCCTGCACCGCCGAGCTGATCCAAGACGATCCAGGCGGTCTTGCGCGCGCGCTGAACCTACCGATCCCCGTCGTCGCGCTGGAGCTGCCGTCGTATCAGCGCAAAGAAAATTGGGGGGCGTCGGAAACTTTCTATCAACTCGTGCGCGCCTGCGCCGGCCCGCACGCGCCGCCGCCCGGCACGCCGCGCAGTGCAAGACCTGCCGGACAGCGCGCGCGCTGCAATCTTCTCGGCCCGACGGCGCTGGGCTTCCGCCACCGCGACGACGTGCTTGAAATCACCGGCCTGCTGAATCGCCTCGGCGTGGACGTACAAGTCACTGCACCGCTCAACGCGACGCCCGCCGATCTCACGCAGCTCGGGCAGGCGGACTTCAACGTCGTTCTCTATCCCGAAATCGCAGCGCAGGCCGCGGGCTGGCTACAACGCACCTTCGGCCAGCCGATGATCAAGATGGTGCCGATCGGCGTCAGTGCGACACGTGAGTTCATCACGCAGGTTGCGCAGCTCGCCGGTTGCGATCCGACCGCTGTGTTGAACGACGAATCATCGCGCTCGGTCTGGTACTCGCGCTCGGTGGATTCGACCTACCTGACGAACAAGCGCGTCTTCGTTTTCGGTGACGCCACACATGCGGTCGCTGCCGCCAGATTCGCCAGCGAAGAACTGGGCTTCACCGTCGTCGGCCTGGGCACCTACAGCCGCGAGTTCGCGCGCGAGGTGCGCGAAGCGGCCAGGCAATATGGCGTCGAACCGCTGATCACCGACGACTATCTGCAAGTCGAAAAAGCGGTCGCTGAAGCACAACCGGAGTTGGTGCTCGGCACGCAGATGGAGCGCCACATTGCCAAGCGTCTGGGCATTCCCTGCGCGGTGATCTCGGCGCCGGTGCATGTGCAGGACTATCCCGCTCGCTACTCGCCGCTGATGGGTTTTGAAGGCGCGAATGTGCTGTTCGACTCGCTCGTGCATCCGCTGATGATGGGTCTGGAAGAGCACCTCATCAACATGTTTCGCGATGACTTCGAATTCCACGGCGACGCCGCCCCCTCGCATCTCGGTGGCGGTACCACTGATAAGCGCGTTCAGTCCGAACCCGAGTTGGCGACGATCGATATCCAAGCCGACGCAGCGGCGAACGAACCCGTTGCGACGGGCGATACAGCACCGGCCTGGGCGGCCGAGGCTGAAAAAGAACTGAAGAAAATCCCGTTCTTCGTGCGCGGCAAGGCACGGCGGAACACCGAGCGCTTCGCGATAGAACGAGGCGTCACAACGATAACGGTGGAGGCTCTCTACGATGCCAAGGCTCACTTCGGCCGCTGAAACGACGCCGCCGGTAAGCGTCGTCATCGTGACGATGGACAACCATCTGGCGAGCGCCACGGACCGTGCGCGCGCGACGCTGGCGAAGCAAATCCCCGGCCTGAGTCTGGTCATGCATACCGCAGCGGAATGGGACAGTGACCCCGCCGCGCTGGAACGCTGCAATGCCGACATCGCGCGCGGCGACATCATCGTCAACACCATGCTGTTCATGGAGGATCACATCCACGCGGTGCTACCGGCACTGCAGGCGCGCCGCGATCATTGCGACGCGATGATCGGCTGCATGTCGGCCGGTGAGGTCGCGCAACTCACGCGCTTGGGCCGCTTCGACATGCAGGCCAAGCAAGGCGGCGCGATGTCGCTGCTCAAGCGCCTGCGCCCCAAACCCAAGGCCGGACAGCCGGTGTCCAGCGGCGCCAAGCAGATGCGCATGCTGCGCCGGCTGCCGAAGATCCTGCGCTTCATCCCCGGCGCCGCGCAGGATGTGCGCGCCTATTTCCTCACCTTGCAGTACTGGCTCTGCGGGTCGGAAGACAACGTCGTCAACATGGTGCGCATGCTGGTCGACCGCTACGCCGACGGCGCACGTCGCCCGCTGCGCGGCACGCTCAAGCACGACATGCCGATGGAGTATCCCGAGGTCGGCGTCTATCACCCAAGCCTGCCCGGCCACATCGCGGAGTCCGCCGATAAGCTGCCGCGCTCGCGCAAACATGGAACCGTCGGCCTGCTGCTGATGCGCTCCTATCCACTGGCCGGCAACACCGGCCATTACGACGGCGTGATCCGCGCACTCGAAGCGCACGGCCTCAACGTGATTCCGGCTTTTGCCTGCGGCCTGGACTCACGGCCGGCCATCGAGCAGTTCTTCATGAAGGACGGCCACGCCACTATCGACGCGATGGTCTCGCTGACCGGCTTCTCATTGGTCGGCGGCCCGGCCTACAACGACGCCAAAGCCGCCGAAGACATGCTGGCGCAACTCGACGTGCCCTACATCGCGGCGCACCCGGTGGAGTTCCAGACGCTCGAACAATGGGCGGCGTCCGAACGCGGCCTGCTGCCGGTAGAAGCGACGATCATGGTCGCGATTCCGGAACTCGACGGCGCCACCAGCCCGATGATTTTCGGCGGCCGCTCCGATTCCGCCGGCGCCACCTGCACCGGCTGCCATCGCGGCTGCGTGTTCCCGCCGTCCAACAGCAGCCGCGACATGCAGACCTGCGTCGAGCGCGCCGACATGCTCGCCGCACGCGTCGAAAAGCTGGTGAGCCTGCGCCGCAGCCAGCGTGCGCAGCGCAAAGTCGCCGTGGTGCTGTTCAACTTTCCGCCCAACGCCGGCCACACCGGCACCGCCGCGCACCTGGGCGTGTTCGAGTCGCTGCATCAGACCCTCAAAGGCATGCAGGCCGGCGGCTACACGGTGGAAGTGCCGGTGACGGTCGATGACCTGCGCAACCGCATCATCCAGGGCAACTCGGCACGCTTTGGTGCCTGCGCCAACGTGCACGCGCGCATCGCCACCGACGACCACGTTCGCCGCGAACCCTGGCTCGCGCAGATCGAAGCGGCCTGGGGCTCGGCGCCGGGCAAGCAGCAGACCGACGGACGCTCGATCTTCGTGCTCGGCGAGCAATTCGGCAACGTCTTCGTCGGCGTACAGCCGAGCTTCGGTTACGAAGGCGATCCGATGCGGCTGCTGTTCGAGAAAGGCTTTGCGCCGACACATGCGTTCTCGGCCTTCTACCGCTGGCTGCGAGAGGACTTCGGCGCACAAGCCGTGCTGCATTTTGGCACGCACGGCTCGCTGGAATTCATGCCGGGCAAGCAGGCAGGTCTGTCGGGCTCCTGCTGGCCGGATCGTTTGATCGGCAACCTGCCCAACGTTTATCTGTACGCGGCTAACAACCCGTCCGAAGGCGCGATTGCCAAACGCCGCGCGCAGGCGACGCTGATCAGCTATCTGACACCGCCAGTGGCGGAAGCCGGCTTGTATCGCGGCCTGATCGATCTCAAATCCTCACTCGACCTCTGGCGCAGCCTCGCACCCGAAGCCGTTGCCGAACACACCGAACTTGCCAGCCTGATCCAGACCCAAGCCGCTGCCCTGGATCTGGCGCCGGCCGAGCCGCTGTGGACGGCCGAGGCCGATACACGCATCGCCAAGCTCAGCGACGCGATCCTCGAACTCGAATACACGCTGATTCCGCACGGCCTGCATGTCGTCGGCCAGGCGCCGAGCATCGAAGAGCGCGTCGATCTGCTTGCCTCGTTCGCTGATGCTTCCCATGGCCTGCGTCCGTCGAAGATCGCCATCGAAGCCCTGGTGCGCGGGGCGACGCCGATCGAGGCGCTCGCCGCCGCTGGCGCACCTGCCGACGAGCACAGCCTTATGGTGTTCACCGAGATGGCGAACGCCGATCGCCTGATGCGCGACGATCACGAGGTCGCGGCGATCCTGCACGCACTCGACGGCGGCTTCATCCGCCCCGCACCCGGCGGCGATCTGCTGCGCACGCCCGCAGTGCTGCCGACCGGCCGCAACCTGCACGGCTTCGATCCGTTCCGCATTCCCAGCGC
>CAXTSJ010000017.1:65998-72125 GCA_964246995.1 uncultured Hydrocarboniphaga sp. | reverse complement strand
CATGGCTCCATTCTCTCAAGTAATGGAGCCTCCGAGATTTCCGGGGCGGTTCACCGTCCTTCCAAGATTGGATGTGCACCTCCATGGTCATGCTTGGCCCCATACCATTCTCCGAGCTAAAAAAAACGGGTGACTTGTCAAGCATGCCGAAATCAGTGGATGCAAAGCATTGGCCATTTCCTGTTTCTGTACTGGGGCCAAGCTCTGCACGTCCATTCTTGACTACAAAGCCGATCGCCGCGCGGCAGTAGAGGCTTCCTTGAGTTTGCTCGATTGAGTAGTAGTCCGTATCGGGTAGCCTATATAGGGTCGTATGGTGGTTGCCTATAAAGCGATCATCGAGTTGCGCTATTAGATTTTCGGGAAGCAGTACCGGTGGGCGTTTCTCCTGTGCCCAATTAACGAGGTCGATCTTTGGATTGGAAAATTCGGCCGCCATTGAATTGCCAAAAACAACGCCGGAGTTGGGCGATTTGCTTAAAGCTTCAAGCGGGAATTCTCCGCGGTGTCTACTGGCGATATGACGGTATCGATCCACGATCTTTTGACAGTCCGTGATCGAGCCTGGATCGATAGCTTTCACCAAGGTGCTGGTTGTCTGCTCAGCCGCTTGAGCAAACCGCAACGGTGAGAGGACCAAAAACAACAACCCAGCCCCATGAGCGAAAGAAAGTCGTTTCATGACTTGATCCTGATGTTGAGCTCGGCGCATTTCGCCGAGGAGCCGACTCGTGACGCTGAAGCGGCATGCGAGCTTTCCACGCGATATCGTGAGCATGCTCATTTTTGATTGCAGCTATTGGGCTACGAAAGGCCGGCCTGGCTGACTGGTTTGCGATGATTGCCGACGTTCGTCGACTGTCACACACAAAGTTGAGCCCCAAAAAAAACCACCTCGGGGTAGCCTTGGTTGAGCGATAACCATCTCAAGTTGGACTAGAAAATCCGGTCCGCGCTGGCTCCTGGAAAATCCAGGGGGATCCTTCGCGCTTCTAAGGGCGCGCCCATGGGTCGCTTTTACAAATGCGGCAGGTGCGTGCAATTGCCAACTCCAGCACCCGTGTCTTCAGCTCAGTGCCCACCGCCATCCAGCGATTTCACCGCCTGGATCATCGCGACCATTACCTTCTGCGCGTCGCCGTAAACCATGTTGGTGTTGTCGGCGAAGAACAGTTCGTTCTCCACGCCGGAGTAGCCCTTGCCCTGGCCGCGCTTGACCACGTAGACCTGCTTGGCGTGATCGACGTTGAGGATCGGCATGCCGTAGATCGGTGAGGATTTGTTAGTGCGGGCGGCCGGGTTCACGGTGTCGTTGGCGCCGATGACGATGGCCACATCCGCTTCCTTGAACTCGCCGTTGATGTCTTCCATGTCGTAAATGATGTCGTAGGGCACGCCGGCTTCGGCGAGCAGCACGTTCATGTGGCCGGGCATGCGGCCGGCGACGGGGTGGATGGCGAATTTCACCTCCACGCCCGCGTCCTGCAAGAGCTTCACGAACTCGTAGAGCTTGTGCTGCGCCTGGGCGACGGCGAGGCCGTAGCCGGGCGCGATGATGACCTTGCTCGCGTAGCGCATGTTGATGCCGGCATCACCCGCATCGACCGGTTTCATGCTGCCCTTGATCTCGCCCTGTTCTTCATTACCGGTGGCGCCGAAGTTGGAGAAGATCACGTTGGACACGCTGCGGTTCATCGCCTTGGCCATCAGCAAGGTGAGCAGAGTGCCGGCGGAGCCGACCACCATGCCGGCGATCATCAGCGCCGGGTTCTGCAGCACGAAGCCTTCGAAGCCGACGGCGAGGCCGGTGAACGCGTTATAAAGCGAGATGACGACGGGCATGTCGGCGCCGCCGATGGGCATGGTCATCAGCACGCCGAAGATCAGCGCGAGGATGAAGAACGCC
Source organism: uncultured Hydrocarboniphaga sp. (assembly GCA_964246995.1). Taxonomy (GTDB): domain Bacteria; phylum Pseudomonadota; class Gammaproteobacteria; order Nevskiales; family Nevskiaceae; genus Hydrocarboniphaga. Next base: position 70,219 of record CAXTSJ010000017.1, on the reverse strand, counting down.
GCGGTCATCCACACCGGCGCATGGCCGTGGGCGACGAAGGCGATATACAAACCGAGCAGCAGGGTGGCGGCGAAGAACGTGCCGTTCATCAACTGCAAGCCGGTAAAGCGCCAGGTGCCGTTGATACGGCCGTCGAGCTTGGCCCAGGCGATGAGCGAGCCGGCGAGCGAAATCGCGCCGATCAGCGAACCGATGATCGTCACCACCAGCGGCACGATCGCCAGTTCTTCGCTGCTGCGGAACAGTTCAACCGCGCCGATGGCCGCGGCGGCGCCGCCGCCCATGCCGTTGTAGAGCGCGACCATCTGCGGCATCGCGGTCATCTCAACTTTCTTGCCGCTGGTCCAGGCCCAGCCGAGGCCAAGACTCAGCGCGACCGCGGCGAGGATCACGTTGACCGTGCGATGCGGCAGCGCCGCCTCGCTGACATTGAACACGTAGAGGAAGCTGGCGAGCACCGCCACCAGCATGCCGAGGCCGGCGACGCGGATGCCCGAGGCCGCCGTCACCGGCGAGGACATGCGCTTGAGACCGTAGATGAAAAGGAACGCGGCCGCGAGAAAGCTGGCGTCGATGACCAAGGTGGCGGTGCTGAGGATATTCATGCGCTCAAGCCTTTTTCTTGTCGCTGGACTTGAACATCTGCAGCATGCGTTCCGTCACCACGTAACCGCCGGCGGCGTTGCCCGCGCCGAGCAGCACGCCGAGAAAGCCGATCACCTGCTCGGTGACGCTCGTGGCATTGAGCAGCGCGAACAGCGCGCCGACGACGACGATACCGTGCACGAAGTTGCTGCCCGACATCAGCGGCGTATGCAGGATCGAGGGCACCCTGCCGATGATCTCGTAGCCGGTGAAGGCGGCGAGCATGAAGATATACAGCGCGATGAATCCGGTCAGCATGGCTTAGCTCTCCACGGCTTTTTTCGCCGCCTCGTTCTTGATCTCGCCGGCGTGCGTCAGGCAGCTCTTGGCGAGCACCTCGTCGGTCCAGTCGATGTTGATCGCGCCATCCTTGGTGAACAGCTCGATCAGGTTGTACTGGTTCTTCGCATAAAGCTCGCTGGCATGCTCGCCCAGCAGCGACGGCACGTTGAGCGGTGCGACGATCGTCACCTGGCCGACCGTGACGGTCTCGCCCGGCTCGGTGTAGTCGGTGTTGCCGCCGCCTTCGGCCGCGAGGTCGATGATCACGCTGCCGGACTTCATGCCGTCGACCTGCGCCTTGGAGATCAGCTTGGGCGAAGGCCGGCCGGGAATGGCGGCGGTGGTGATGATGATGTCGGCCGCCTGGATGTGCTTGGTGACGACCGCTGCGATTTTTTCCTTTTCTTCCGCCGTCAGCTCGCGGGCGTAGCCACCAGCGCCGCGCGCGTCGACACCGGTGTCGATGAACTTGGCGCCGAGCGACTCGACCTGCTCTTTCACTTCCGGCCGCACGTCGTAGCCTTCGACCTTGGCGCCGATGCGGCGCGCGGTGGCGATGGCCGACAGACCGGCGACGCCGACACCCATCACCAGCACGGTTCCCGGGCGGATCGAGCCGGTGGCGAAGGTGGTCATCGGCATCATCCGCGCGATGCTGGTGGCGCCGAGCAGCGCACCGTAATAGCCAGCGAGCGCGGCCTGGCTGGACAGTGCGTCCATCGACTGCGCGCGGGTGATACGCGGCACCAGCTCCATCGCGAAGCAGGTGATCTTCCTGTCGCGCAGCACTTTAGTCAGCTCGATCTCTTTGTGCGCGTAAACGAAGCAGATCAGTATCGCGCCCTCCTTCATCGCACTGATCACGTCGAGCGACGGCGGCTGCACGCTGAGCACGATGTCGGCGTCGCTCACCAGGCCCTGCGGATTGGCGGCAGCGGTCACGTTTTTGTACGCGGTGTCCGGCAGCTTGACCGCGTTGCCGGCGCCCGACTGCATGTGCAGCTCGGCGCCGAGCTTGACGAGCTTGTCGGCCACGGCCGGCACCAGGGCCACGCGGCGCTCGTTGGGACGGGTCTCCTTCAGCACGGCGATCTTGACCGGCATACAAACTCCCTGGGGATGATGGTGGGGCCGAGAGCCCGGCGACGCGGCCCCCCGGCCAGGCAAACGGCAGCAAGTCTAGCCGATGACCAGCGTCCGACGCATTCCCGCCACGGCCAGTCGCCAGCCCCTGGCGATAGGGCCTGCGCTCACGCCGCCGAAATCAGGGCTGGCGCGCCTTCAGCAGGTCGCGGATCTCGGCGAGCAGCTTGATGTCGGGCGGCGTTTCCGGCGGCGCGGGCGTCTCGGCGGGCGGTGGCGGCTCGGGGTGCTTGAGCGTGTTGATGCCCTTGACCAGCGCGAAGATCGCGGCGGCGACGATGGTGAAGTCGAAGATGCTCTGGATGAACTTGCCGTAAGCCAGCACCACCGCGGGCTGGTCGCCCACCGCTGCCTTGAGCGTGATCCCCAGATCGGAGAAGTTGATGCCGCCGATCGCCAGTCCCAGCGGCGGCATCACCACGTCGGCCACCAGCGACGACACGATCTTGCCGAACGCCGCGCCGATGACCACGCCGACGGCGAGGTCGAGCACATTGCCGCGCATCGCAAACTTCTTGAACTCCGACAGCACGCTCATGAGAACACTCCTTCTCTCGATTGGAACGAAAGCCAAATCAGGCCTGGGGCAAACAGGAAGGCAAACCGCTGGCCAGATCGGGATGGCGCGGCGTGAACTCAAGCTCGGTGCGCATCCGGCCGGTGAGCAGGCGCTTGGATTCCTCCAGGAACGACAGCATCGCCGGCGTGAATGTTCGGCGCGCCTCGGCCAGGCTCACTCGCGGCGGATCGGGCATCCCGAGCAGACGCGCGCAGCGGGTGAAGTAGTCGGTCATGGTCGACGGCGATCCGTCGGCGATGTTGTAGGCAGCGCCCGCGCGGCCACGATCGGCGGCGGCAATCGCCGCATCGGCCAGATCGTCGGCGTGGATGCGATTGGTGGTCGGGCACTCATCGGCGGTGATCACCGGCAGGTTTTTTTTCAGACGCTCGATCGGCAGGCGGCCGGGGCCGTAGATGCCGGGCACGCGCAGGATCACCGGTTCGATGTCCGCGCATTCGCACAGTGCGTTCTCCGCATCCAGCCGGCGGCGGCCACGCGGAGTCTGCGGCAGACGCGGCTCGTCCTCGTCGATCCAGCGGTTCTGGCAATCGCCGTAGACGCCCGAGGTACTGATGTAGATCAGGCGACACGGACGCTGCGCGCCGAGCCAGGCGCGCAGCCGCGGGTCGGTGTCGCCGCCCGGCGGCGGCGGCGCGAACCAGAACACCAGCGGCGCCGCGGTGTGGGGCGCGGACGACGGCGCGTCGAGATCGGCGATCAGCGGCTCGATGCCGACAGCCCGCAGCGCCTCGGCGCTGGACGCGCTGCGGACCTGCCCTGTGACCTTGATCCCGCGTTCGCGCAGCCGCTGCGCCACGCGCAGCCCGACATCGCCGCAGCCGATGATGAGTGCTAAAGATTCCATGGCAAGCAGTGTAGGGCGTAGCTTGGGGTGAGCACAGCGACCCCAACGATCATCCGCGCGACGCTGGGGTTCGCAAACCAACCGACCGCTCCCCGCAAGGTAAACTGCGCCGCTTCCACGCCGGTTCCGCAGTGCTTCGATGAAATCCCATTTGCAGTCCCTGATCCGCCAGGCCGCAGCCGCCCTGATCGTGGAGCAGAACGCTGACTTCGCGATCCCCGACGCGATCCAGATCGACGCCACCAAGGATCCCAGGCACGGCGACTTCGCGAGCAATCTCGCGCTGGTGCTGGCCAAGCCGCTGGGCAAGCCGCCGCGCGCGGTGGCGGAGTCGCTGATGCGACTGTTGCCGGCCTCATCGCGCGTTTCCAAGGTGGAACTCGCCGGCCCGGGCTTCATCAACTTCTTTCTCGCCACCGATGCGTTTCAAGCCGTGGTCACCGACGTGCTGCAGGCCGGCGCGCACTACGGCCGCGTCGTCGACAGGACCCGCGGCAGGCTGATGGTGGAATTCGTCTCCGCCAACCCGACCGGCCCGCTGCATGTCGGCCACGGCCGCGGCGCGGCGGTGGGCGATTGCCTGGCGCGCTTGTACGACGCCGTCGGCTTCGAGGTGACGCGCGAGTTCTACTACAACGACGCCGGCGCGCAGATCGCCAACCTCGCCAGGAGCGTGCAGGCACAGGTTAAAGCCATCGGCGGCGCGGAACTCGCGATTCCCGAG
>CAXTSJ010000017.1:64990-65988 GCA_964246995.1 uncultured Hydrocarboniphaga sp. | reverse complement strand
GCCGGACGATGCACGCTGGCCGGAAAACGGCTATCGCGGCGACTACATCGCCGACGTCGCCAATGCTTATCTCGCAGGCGAGACGGTGACGGCCGACGATCGCGAAGTCACCGGCGCGCGCGACGCCAACGACATCGCCGCGATCACCGACTTCGCCGTCGCCTATCTGCGCCGCGAGCAGGACGCGGATCTGAAAGCCTTCGACGTGCGCTTCGACGTCCACTACCTGGAGTCCTCGCTGTACACCGAGGGCAAGGTTGAAGACACGGTGCAGTCGCTTATCGCCAGCGGCCATACGTTCGAGGAGGCCGGCGCGCTGTGGCTGCGCACGACGGCTTTCGGTGACGACAAGGACCGCGTCATGCGCAAGGCCGACGGCGGCTATACCTACTTCGTGCCCGACGTGGCCTACCACGTCGCCAAGTGGAAACGCGGGTTCGCGCGCGTCGTCAACGAGCAGGGCGCGGATCATCACAGCACCATCACCCGCGTGCGCGCCGGCTTGCAGGCGCTCGACATCGGCATCCCCAAGCTCTGGCCAGACTACGTGCTGCACCAGATGTGCACGGTGATGCGCGGCGGCGAGGAGGTGAAGATCTCCAAGCGCGCGGGCTCCTATGTGACGCTGCGCGATCTGATCGACGAAGTCGGCCGCGATGCCACGCGCTACTTTCTGGTCGCGCGCAAGAGCGATTCGCACCTGGTGTTCGATGTCGACCTCGCGCGCTCCAGGAGCGACGAGAACCCGGTGTATTACATCCAGTACGCGCACGCGCGCATCTGCTCGGTACAGCGTCAGGCGACGGAGCGCGGCGTGGCGTTCGACGCGAGCGCGTCCGCACCCAGCTTGCATTGCCTGGTCGAGCCGCAGGAGAAAAACCTGCTCGCGCATCTCGCCAGGTTTCCCGAGACGGTGGGCATCGCCGCCGAGCAGGCCGCGCCGCACGGCATCGCTTTCTACCTGCGCGATCTCGCCGACCTGCTGCACAGCTACTACA
>CAXTSJ010000017.1:31619-64980 GCA_964246995.1 uncultured Hydrocarboniphaga sp. | reverse complement strand
ACAACGCCCACAAGTTTCTGGTCGACGACGCGGAGCTGACCACCGCGCGCCTGGCGCTGGTGGTGGCGACGCGGCAGGTGATTCGGAATGGTCTCGGGTTGTTGGGCGTTTCAGCGCCGGAGAGCATGTGATGGCCGCGCGCGAATACGCGCCGCGCAACCGCCGGCCGGCCAGCAAGAAAAACGGCGGCGTGCCGGGCTGGGTGTGGATGATCGCGGGGCTGTCGATGGGCCTGGCGGTCGCGGCTTTCGTCTATGTGTCGCGGCCCACGCAAGCGCCCTTGCGCGGCACCAGCGCGGCGAGCGAAGACGGCTTTGAACCAGAGACCCGCGACCCGGCGACCCTGGCGGCGGAAACGCGCAAGCCGCGGACCCGCGTCGCCAAAACCGTGGACGACGATGACAAGGTCGCGATTCCGCCCAAGGAGAAATCGCGCTTCACGTTCTACGAACTGCTGCCGAGCCAGGAGGTGCTGGTGCCCAGCCAGGCGCCGGCCAAGCCGACCGCACAGGCGCCGCCGCCGGCGGATCCCAACGCCGCTACGGCGGCGACGACAACCACCGGCGCATCGGCACCAGCACCGGCGGCGACTCCCAAGCCAGCGCCATCGAGCGCGCCGTCGGCCGCCAGCACGACGGCCATGGCCGCGCCGACTTTCATCATCCAGGTGGCGTCCTACCGCGCCAAGGCCGAAGCCGAAAAGCAGAAAGCCAACCTGACATTGCTGGGCATGGAGCCGCGCATCGAAACCGTGACCATCGACAATCGCGACACCTATTACCGCGTCCGCATCGGCCCGCTGCGCGACGAGCGCCGCGCGCGCGAAGCGCTCGCGCAACTCGAGTCCAACGGCGTCAATGCGATGCTGGTGAAGGTCAAGTAGAACCTGTTCATTCCAAGGGCGGCACGGAGCAAGACGATGCGGGCAGTGGCCTTGAGCGCGATGGTGTGGGTCTCTGTCGTGATGGCGCCCGCGCTCGCGGTGGAGCGCGTCGAGCGCGGCAACCTGGTGATGGAAGGCGTGCCGCCGATCCCCGCCGCGGTCATCGAGGCCACCAACCGCTATCAGCAGACGCGCTCGGCGACCTTCGAAGGCTGGCTGGGCGAGCGCGGCGGCCTGCTCATCAGCACCCGCTTCGGCGAGACCGCGCAGGTACATCGCGTCGCCATGCCCGGCGGCGCGCGCTCGCAGCTCACTTTCTATGCCGAGCCGATCGCCGAAGCCTCGCCTGCACCCGATGGCTCGCGCTTCCTGTTCACCAAGGACACCGGCGGCAACGAGTTCTTCCAGGTCTTCGAATTCGATCTGGCCAGTGGCGACACGCGGTTGCTCAGCGACGGCGCGTCGCGCAACTCCGACCTGCTGTGGTCCAGGGCCGGCACGCAGTTCGCCTACTCGACGACGCGGCGCAACGGCACTGACACCGACGTGGTGGTCGGCAGACCTGGCAGCACCGAAGTGCGCGCTGTCACCCTGCGCGAAGGCGCCTGGGACGCGCTCGACTTCGCGCCCGGCGACGAGCGCCTGTTGGTCAGCAAGTACGTGTCGATCAGCCAGAGCGAGCTGTACATCGCCAAGCTTGGGGCCGACCTGCGCAACAGCGAGATCGCGCTCACGCGTTTTCACCCGACCAGCGCGCCGGTGAGTTTTTCCAGCGCGCGTTTTTCGCGCGATGGCCGCGGCGTTTTTCTGGTGTCGGACGAGAACGCCGACGTGCAGCGCCTGCGATACGAAAACCTCGACGGCAGCGGCGCGAAGATCCTCAGCGACGACGCGCGCTGGGATGTCGATGCCTTCGTGCTGTCCGACGACGGCCGCAGCCTCGCCTACACGCTCAACGCCGACGGCGTCAGCGAGCTGCACCTGCTCGATTTGAAGACCGGCCATGCGCTGCCGGTGCCGAAGCTGCCGATTGGCGTGGTCAGCAATCTGAGCTTCGATCACGCGGGTCGACGGCTCGGCTTCAATCTCAACAGCGCGCGCAGCCCGAGCGACGTTTTCAGTTTCGAACTCGGCAAAAAACCCGTTCTCACGCGTTGGACGCAGAGCGAAACCGGAGGCCTCAACGCTGCGACTTTCACCGAGCCCGAGCTGATCCATGTCACGAGCTTCGATGGGCTGTCGGTGCCGGCGTTCTATTACCGCGCCGCCAACACCGGCACGACCGCCGCGCCGCGTCCGCTGCTGATCCAGATCCACGGCGGCCCCGAGGCGCAGGCGCTGCCGACCTTCAATCCGCTGATCGAGTACTACGTGCGCGAACTCGGCATCAGCGTACTGGTGCCCAACGTGCGCGGCTCGGCGGGTTACGGCAAGCGCTACCTCGCACTCGACAACGGCCGCCTGCGCGAAGATTCGGTGCGCGACATCGGCGCGCTGCTGGACTGGGCGAAGACCCGGCCGGAACTCGACGCGTCGCGCATCGCGGTCATGGGCGGCTCCTACGGCGGCTACATGGCGCTGGCCTGCATGACGCATTTCAACGAGCGCCTGCGCGGCGGCGTCGACATCGTCGGCATCAGCAACTTCGTCACCTTTCTCACCAACACCCAGGACTATCGCCGCGACCTGCGACGCGTCGAATACGGCGACGAGAGCGATGCGTCGATGCGCGAATTCCTGCAGACCATTTCGCCGACGGCGCAGGCTATGAGGATCACCCAACCGCTGTTCATCGTCCAGGGCGCCAACGACCCGCGCGTGCCGGCGAGCGAAGCCGAGCAGATGGTCAAGACCGTACGCGGCAACGGCGGCGAGGTCTGGTACCTGCTCGCCAAGGACGAGGGCCACGGCTTCCGCAAGAAAGCCAATCGCGACCTGTACAACAACGCAGTGGTTTTGTTCCTGCAGAAGATCCTGCTGGAGCCGTAGACCGGATCAGCGATCCGCCCTACGGTTCATCACCGACACTGACAGCCCCGCCGCGACATCGCGGAACGCCATCAGCGCTGCCTCAAGATGCTCGATGATCTCCTGCTGTAACACATCGGGTGGCGGTAAGTCGTCCAGATTGTCGAGGTCATCGTCCTTGAGCCAGAAGATGTCGAGGCTGGCTTTGTCGCGCGCGAGAATGTCTGCGCTGGCGTGGTACTTGAAGCGCTCCGATTCCGTACGCGCGTGACGGTTCTCCGGGTTGTAGCAGCCGATGAACTCGCGCAGATCATCGAGCTTCAGCGTCTTGGTCTTGAGCGTGAAATGCTTGTTGGTGCGAAGGTCGTAAATCCACACGCCCTGGGTGTGCGTCTTGCCGTCCTTGGGCTTGGCATCGAAGAACAGCACGTTCGCCTTCACGCCATTGGCGTAGAAAATTCCGGTCGGCAATCGCAGCAGCGTATGCACGTCACAGGTCTCCAGCAGCTTGCGGCGGATGCGCTCGCCCGCGCCGCCTTCGAACAGCACATTGTCCGGCAGCACCACCGCGGCCTTGCCGGTGTTCTTCAGAATCGTGACGATGTGCTGCAAAAAGTTGAGCTGCTTGTTCGACGTGGTTTCCCAGAAGTCCTGGCGCTCGTAGGTGAGCGCGTCGCGGTCCTCTTCGCCGTCCTCGTTGGTGATGGTCATGCTGCTCTTCTTGCCGAACGGCGGATTCGCCAGCACGTAGTCGTAGCGCTTGCCGGAATCCGCGATCAGCGCATCGGAGCGGTCCACCGCCGGCTCGCCGTCGAGTTCGCCGATGTTGTGCAGGAACAAGTTCATCAGGCACATGCGCCGCGTGTTCGGCACGATCTCGTTACCGACGAATGTCTGGTGCCGCAAAACTCCTTCTGCTTCTTGTCGAGCTTGATCTCGGGCCGCGTCAGCCAGTTGTAAGCACCCAGAAAAAACCCGCCCGTGCCACAGGCCGGATCGGCGATCGACTTCATCGGCTCCGGCCGCACGCATTCCACCATCGCCTCGATCAGCGCGCGCGGCGTGAAGTACTGGCCCGCACCGCTCTTGGTGTCTTCCGCGTTCTTCTGCAGCAGCCCCTCGTACAGATCGCCCTTGGTATCGGCATCCATGCCGACCCAGTTCTCGGCGTCGATCATCTGCACCAGGCGCGATAGCTTGGCCGGGTCCTGAATCTTGTTCTGCGCCTTGAAGAAGATCGCCCCCAGCATCCCCGGCCCGGTGCCGAGCTTGTGCAAGGTCGCCAGGTAATGCGCCTCCAGCGGCTCGCCGACCTTGGATCGCAGCGAGGCCCAGTCATAGCCCTTGGGAATCTTGGTATCGCGGTTGTAAGGCTCACCCGCGTACTCGTGCGCCATCTTCAGGAACAGCAAGTAGGTGAGCTGCTCCAGATAGTCGCCATAGCCCACGCCGTCATCGCGCAAGGTGTGGCAGAAATTCCAGGCTTTCTGGATGAGGGTGGAGGTGTTCATCTAATGACCGTCGGCTCGCTGGCCAATGCGCAGGAGGCACCTCGATGGCAGGTCGACGCGAGGCGCCCCGATAATGGAATGTAGGGAATATTCATAATCTTCAGGTCATTACAGATACCCAGAGGTTCATTATCCGAAGCGCCGGATAATGAACCTAGCGGGCGGTGTGGTTGTCGGCCCGTCGTTCGCTGGCGATTTCGGAACCTGGCAAGACACGGTGCGTTTCCGTCAGGGCAGTCATCCGGATAATGGAAAACACAAAAAGCCGTCTTAATTCAAATACATTTCGATAGATTACGGCCCATTATCAGTTGGCTCTGATAATAGATTAGGCTTCGATGCATCCCCTTCCGCAGACGGCTTGAGATACACCGTGTTGCGTTTGCCGCGACTGGCATCGGCAACGAGTAGCCCCTGATCCACCCACCGCTTCAGCAGCCTGGAAGCCTTGAGCGTGTCCAGACCGGCGATCTGGCAAAGCTCGCTGTTGCTGACGGGGCCATGCCGGTCCATCCAATCACTGACCTGCTCCCACATCGGCGGACGCTCTTCATTGAGCAGGGTGACGACGATGGTTTCCTGAGCCTGATCGCGGATTTCCCGATACTGCGGCGGGTAGAGATTGTTCACCCGCATGACGCTGAACATCATGCGCACACCTTCGCCGGCATCCACGTTTGGCGGCTCCGGAAACTCACGCAGGTTGCTCGCGATCAGCCCATTGCGAGTGAAAGAGCCCAAGCGATGGACCGTCGCAGACGTAATCCGGCCGGGAAACAAACCCGGACTGATTACCTCGATGCGATTGTCGAAGATGCGGATCTGCACATCACGGTTGAGCCGGTAATCTCGATGGATCAGCGCATTGGTAATGGCCTCCTTGATCACGCGCTCCGGATACCGGTGTAGGGTTCTGAATCCCGAAGCCGCGAGCGTCAGACCGCCCGCCAGTTCGTTCAACACGTAGGAATGGGTGCTTTCGATCAGCCGGTAGATCGGTCCCGAGAGTGTTTTAGGGGCCTTGCGAAGATTCGGCACCTCGCCGGATTCGATGACAGTTCCCTTGTAATGAAACACGCGCACATCGGCTCGGCTGCTGGTCGAAGCGAGTAGGGCACCCGGATGATCGGCAAACAGCAGCACGGCTGCGCGCACCGGCCTCAACTGGCCGCCAACCTTCTTCGCCAGACCAACCCGATACAGTTGGTCCTCCAGCCCGGTGGCAGCGAGCCCTCGGCCCTTGAGATAGAGCCGCCAGATTTCCGTGTCGAGCAGGTCGAAATCCACATCGACCGGTTCCGACTCCGCGCTACGCACCCCGCGACGATACGAAAGCTCGGTAATTTCGCTGGCCGACATTTCCCGGTTGCTGGCCTCACCTCGTGTCCAGGTTCCATCGTCCAGAATCGAATGGACCTTGTCGCTCGCCGGAACATGGACTGTGACAACGAACCCGTGGCTACCGTCACGCAACGTCGTCGCAGCGCGGAATGCCCGTATCCCTTCGACCGTTGGTAGTAGATGAGACGATAGTTTTCGCAGCAGCTCGTCAACGGCCTCGGGGTTCTCGCCGATCCCATACAGACGTTGGTCGCCCTGCTCTTTACGAGCGTCCTCGATACCCAAGAACAACCAGCCGCCCTCGGTGTTGGCAAAGGCACAGATGGTCTCCAGCGCCTTGCCCACCATCTTTCCGGAAACACGCTTGGTCTCACGAAACTGGGACTCCACACCCGCGAGCGCGAACGTCAGCAGTTGCGCCGCATATTGGTCGCTCGCGTCACGCATGCTTTTTGTCCTTGGGCACTCGGCGTTGCTTGGGTGCCGCTTCACGCTCGGCGCGGATGCGGTCCAGCAGGACGCTAGCCGGCTCGTCGTTCGGGTCTTGCGGGACGAGGGTGCCGGAGAAGGCGGCTTGGAGGATGTTTTTGCGTTGAGCGGTGGATTGTTTAAGGGACCGTTTGATAGCCAACTCCTGCTGGTCCGCTTGATCAAGGGCTACGCTCAAAGACTCTGCAATTACCAGCAACTCATCCAGTGGCGCCAGCGGAAAAAGAATGCGCTCGACAATGGATTTGTTCAACGCAGGTTGATTGTTTCCACTGCTCGCGCTGCGGGTTTCTTCATAGCGAGACCACAGCCAGAAATAAACGTACTCCGGTGGAATTTTAGTATCCGAGACCCAGATGGCGGCGCAGTTCTGGTTATTCGCGGCGGGGATGCCTAGCAATGCAACCTGCCCGCGTGTCTTGCCTTCTCCAATCATGCCCACCAGCACACTACCAACAGGATTGATTGCAGTGCTGTTCGCGAGACCACTCGACGAAATGCTTTCCTTGGTAGCCATGACTCGGTTGAAGCGGACTTCGCCTGAGCTAACCCAGGGAATATCACCTTTCCAATAGTCAGGCTGGGCCCGACTCGGAGTAGCCCCCACCGCGACGTGAAAGCACTGTCCTATGGTGCTCCAGACCCACGCCTGCGGGAGCGGAGGCAGGTCGGAAACATCCGGCTCCGATGGCTCGGGATACTTTGCCTGCCAATCCTTCGGCGGCGGCTTGCCATGCTCTTTGGACTTGGCGAGTTGCTTGGCTTCCCAGCGGGCGCGGCGTTCGGTGAGGATGCGGGCTAGGAGTTGAGCGCCGGTCTCGGTGGGTTCGGTTCGCCGTTGCTGCTGGGCTTGGCGCCATGCGGCAGTGAGTGTGCCGTCGACGGCGGATTTGAGCAGCGACTGGCGGTATTGGGCGAGCTTCTTCTGCGCGGCTTTCAACTCGGCCACGCCGGCGTCGAGGTCGGAGAGCAGTTCTTCGAGCTTAGCGACGATGCGGGTTTGTTCTGACCTCGGCGGAACTGGCAGATTCAGCGTGCTGAGGTTGCCTCGCGAGATTCGCTTGCGAGTTGATCCACTTTGCAAACCATGTACTTCTTGCCGGAAGTGCGGCGCGTTTACGGCGTGCATTAGCCAGTTGTGATCGAGATGTGCTGGGCTCCCTCGAACAATGCAAACGTCGACAACGGTCACGGCTTTTTTGCTATCACCCGGAAACATGCACGCCCGACCCAATGGGTCCGGCATTCTCGCTATCAGAACGTCTCCCTTTCGAAGCGGCGTACATCTAAGCTCCGAGGCTCTCTGACTTGTCAGAAAGCGGTGAGATTTATCGATGTATACACCGTCGCCGACGTCAGCTAATTGGATGAGTCGAACATCACCGTCCGGGTCTTGATCTTTGCTTTCAACCCAGTCGCCGTCAACGAACAAGCCGTCCTTTGATATCAGATCTGGTAGCCGCGCAAAGGCCCATCCCTTCGGAAGGTCCGTCAAGCCACCAACTCCAAACTCATCTCCGTCATCAACCCATCAAGCTGCGCACCGAACAATCCCCACGCCTTCTGCAAGCCACCGCGATCCGCCAACTCCGCGTAATCGAAGTCGCTCCGTCCGATGCTGCAACTCGCGGTGATGTGGTCCTTCATCATCCGCAGCCATTCGGTCTGCTCGGCGGTGAATGCGGTGCCGCGCTGGGCGTTGTGGCGGAAGATCCATTCCTGGAAGCGCTTGTCCACCTGTTCGCTGAAAGGCTTGAGTTCCGCATCCAGCCGGATGGCGAAGCGCACGAGCGCGATCAGGTCGGTGAGCTGGCGGCGGGTGTTGGCGCCTTTGACCTGGGCGGTCTGCACGCGGGCGTAGGCGCTCCATAGTCGCTCGGTCGTGAGCATCAGCGGCGGGCGGCTGAGCGTCTCGTGCAGGTCTTCGATCATGTCGAAGGTCAGTGCGCGGCGCTGGTAGGGCTGCTGGTAGAAGAAGGACAGCGCGGCGATTTCGTCCTTGTGCTGCTGGATGTAGTCGGTGAAGGTCTGGATAGTTTTCTGCGCCTGCGCTTCGGCCTGCTCGCTGTAGCCGGCGAAGGTGACCTGATCGAGGTTGATGTGGTCGATCAGTTGCTCGCGGTCGCGGCGGGTAGTGTCGATGGCATCGCGCAGTTCGGGTTGGTCGAAAGGCTGGCAGGCGGCAGCGACGCGCTCGGCGCGGGCGGTGGCGATCTCGTCGGCGGTGAGCGTGTCCTCGTCGCGCGTGATGCCTTTTTCTTTTGCAGTGTCGAGCACGGTCTCAACGATCTTGTCGGGGTTGATGGCAGCGATGAGCGCTTTGGCCAGCTCGGCGACCGGCACGCCGCCTGCGGCTTTCTCGACGCGGGCTTTGGCCTTGTCGTCTAGCTGCTTGCTCAAACGCACCAAGCGATTGGCGAGGCTAAGCACGGTGTCGTCGTCGCGGTGGCCCATGGCCACGCCTTGCAGCAGGCTTTGCAGCGATACGCCGGGCTTTTTCTCCAGCGGACGGCTTTCGGTCTTGCAGGATTTCTCCACGCCCACGGCGTCGATCAGCACGAAGCGCGTCTTGGCGCTGTCGGCGCTGTTGCTGACGCGCTGTAAGTCGTCGAAGCCCAGGCTGCGCACGCCGCGTCCTTTCATCTGCTCGTAGTAACCGCGGCTGCGCACGTCGCGCATGAACATCAGCACTTCGAGCGGCTTGACGTCGGTGCCGGTGGCGATCATGTCGACGGTGACGGCGATGCGCGGGTTGTAGTCGTTGCGGAAGCTGCTGAGGATGCTGTCGGTGTCCTCCTCGGCGCGGTAGGTGACTTTCTTGCAGAAGGCGTTTCCCTGGCCGTAGACCTCGCGCAGGATGTTGATGATGTCGTCGGCGTGGCTGTCGGTCTTGGCGAAGATCAGGGTCTTGGGCGTCTCTTTGCGGGTAGGGAAGATCTGCGTCTCCACCGCCCGCTTCATGGCCTGGATCACCTGGCGGATCTGGCTGGGGTTGACCACGGAGCGGTCCAGCTCGCGGCCGGTGTAGTGCGCGTCATCCTCGGTTTCGGCCCAGCGTTTTTTGCGCGTCTGGCGATCGCGATGATCGATCCATTCGCGCGCCTTCAGCTCCGCGCCGCGCTGGGTGATTTCGGTTTCGATCTCGTAGACGTCGTAGCCAACGTTGACGCCATCGGCGACCGATTGCTCGTAGGTGTATTCGGCGACGATGTTCTCGTTGAAGAAGCCGAAGGTGCGCTTGTCGGGCGTGGCGGTGAGGCCGATCAGAAAGGCGTCGAAGTAGTCGAGCAGCTGCTTCCACAGGTTGTAGATGCTGCGATGGCATTCGTCGATGACGATGAAGTCGAAAGACTCCACGGGCACGGCCGCGTTGTAATGGACGTGCTTGGCTTGCTTCGGCGTCTGCTGGATTTCGTTGAGCGAGATGTATTCTGCCGACTCGTCGATCGGCTCGCCCGACAGCACCGAGTACATGCGCTGAATGGTGCTGATGACGACCTGCGCGTGCGGGTCGATGTTGCTGCTGGCGAGGCGCTGCACGTTGTACAGCTCGGTGAACTTGCGGCCGTCGTCCGGCGGCGTGTAGGCCATGAACTCCTGGTGCGCCTGCTTGCCGAGATTGCGCGTGTCCACCAGAAACAGCACGCGCTTGGCGCTGGCGTGCTTCAGCAGGCGGTAGACCGAGGTGATGGCGGTGAAAGTCTTGCCGGCACCAGTGGCCATGTGGACCAGGGCGCGCGGCTTGTTCCTGGCCAGCGAAGCTTCGAGACCGGTAACGGCGCTGACCTGGCAGTCGCGCAGATTGAGCATCGGCAGTGGCGGCATGTCGGCTGCGAGGCGCTGGCGCAGGGTGTCGGGTTTCTCCAGCCATTTGGCCAACTGTTCGGGGCGGTAGAAGTAGAATATTTCGCGTGAACGCGGGGCCGGGTCGCGACCGTCGGTGAAGCGGATGATTTCGCCGGTGCTCTCGAACAAAAAAGGCAGGGGCGTCTTTTGCAGACGCCATTTGAGCGACGCCGTCGCGTAACGCTCGGTCTGGCTCTCGATGGCGGTGATGTTCTCGCCAGACTCGTCACGCTTGGCCTCGATCACGCCAACCGCCTCGCGGTTGACGAATAGCACGTAGTCGGCTGGCCCGGTATCGGTGGGATATTCGCGCACTACGACGCCGGGAGCGGCGCCTAGGTTGAGCCGCTTCACGTCCTGGATCAGCCAGCCGGCGGCGATGAGCTTGTCGTCGATCAGTTGTCGCGCTTTGGTTTCCGGCGTCATGGTCGACCCTCTCCCTTATCGCAGCATGATGCCGATGGGCAGTGGTGATGGCCAGCAGCCAGTAGAGCAGATCGAAGATCCGACCTACACCGGCGGCCACACCCACTCGCGCGTGTCGAAACCGAAGGTGTCGCGCATCAGCGCGTAGAGCTGCGGGTGGTGCTGCGCGAGTTCGCTGCCGCGCTGGATGAAGGCTTCGACCACCACGCCGAAGAATTCCGCCGGGCTCTCGGCGCCGTAGGGATCGAGCACTTTGGGGCGGCGATGTCGGCGGAGGCGCTCGTATTCGCGACGCATCACGCTCGACCATTGCGAGTAGTCAGTCAACAGCGGCGCGCCTTCGCCGGCCCATGATTCGTCATCGAGCTGGTGCGCGAACTCATGCACAACGACGTTGGTCTCGTCGCCAGCCGCCGCGGCCTGCACGTCTTCCCAAGACAGGATCACGCGATCGTTCTGCCAGGATTCGCCGATGCGCTCCTGCGGCTCGTCGTCGACCAGGCCGAATTCGTCGGGCTCCTCCACCGGCACCAGGAAGGCGCCGGGATACAGCAGGATGCTGCGCAGCTGCGGGTACGGCGCGGCGTCGCCGTTCAACACCAGCAGGCTGGCGAAGCCGGCGATCAGCAGGCGCATATCGTCGTCGACGATGAGTCCGCCGCAACCCTGGATGCGCTTGGTCGCCAGGAACGTCTGCACTCTTTGCGCGTGCCGCCGCCGCAGCGCCGCGGGCATTGGCGCGAGCATCGGCAGCAGCCGCTGCAGTCTTTGCTCGACGTCGAACGGTGCCGCCAGCACGCGAGCCTGTCGGCGCGACACCACGCGCAGCGCCGCCAGGGGACCGACGATCAGCGCCACGACGACGACCGTCGCGGCGATCGCCACTTCGGTGGGCGTCATCCGAGCGCTTGCAGACGCGCCATGGAAAGAATCAGTCGCTTGATGCCGGCGTTGTGAAAGCGGATCTCGACTTGTGCGCGATCGCCGTCGCCTTCGAAGGAGAGGATCACGCCCTCGCCGAACTTCTCGTGCGCCACACGCTGGCCAAGCTTGAAACCGCCGTAGCTCGGCGCCGCCGCGGCCATGCGGCGGGTCGGCGACACGTAAGCAGAGCCGCTGCCGTAGCGCGGCGGCGCATCGCGCACGCCACCGAAGCTCGACGGCCGCAGGATGCCCGCGCGCGGACGCATCTCCATCAGGCAGTCGGGCGGAATCTCCTTGAGAAACTGCGAGGCCATGCCGATCTGCTCGACGCCGTGAATGCGCCGCACCTCGGCGTAGGACAGGTACAGCTGCTGACGCGCGCGGGTGATGCCGACGTAGCACAGCCGGCGCTCCTCTTCGAGATTGCCTTCCTCGACCGCGCGCATCGATGGGAACAGGCCGTTTTCCAAACCGACGATGAACACCACGGGGAACTCCAGGCCCTTGGCCGCGTGCAGGGTCATCAATTGCACCGAGTCTTCGCCGGCGACGGCCTGGCCTTCGCCTGCTTCGAGCGCGGCATGGGCGAGGAAGGCCGACACCGGATCGATGGTCTCCTCATCATCTTGAGACGGCGCCTGCGGCAGCTCGAAACTGCGCGCGGCGCTGACCAGTTCGTCGAGATTCTCCAGGCGTGACTCGGCCTGTTCGCCCCCCCCGAGCGAAGCTCGGGAGCCAGACAATGTTCCCTTCTGGTAGTGCTCGCGCAGGCCGCTGCCGGTGATCACCGTTTCCATCGCCTTGCTCAGCGCCTGCGCGCCTGCCTGCGCGGCGATCGCATCGACCTGGTCGAGAAAGCGGATCAGCGCGCCGGCCGAGCGTCCGATCATCTGCGACTCGCGCCGCGCCGTGGCCCACAGCGAGGTCGCGGATGCGCGCGCCGCGCTGCGCAGGCGCTCGATGCTGGTCGCGCCGACGCCATGCGAGGGCGTCGCCAGTGCGCGCTCGAAACTGGTGTCGTCGTCACGGTTGTGGATCAGCCGCAGCCACGCCAGCGCGTCCTTGACCTCCATGCGCTCGAAGAAGCGCAGGCCGCCGTAGATGCGATACGGCAGGCGCGCGCGGATCAGCATTTCTTCCATGACGCGCGACTGCGCGTTGGAGCGGTAGAGCACCGCGAGATCGGACGGGCGACCGCGCCCGTCGAGATAATCCTTCATGCGCTGCACAACGAATTCGGCCTCGTCGTACTCGTTGAACGCCGCGTAGAGATGGATCGGCGCGCCCTCGGCGCCGTCCGTCCACAGGTTCTTGCCGAGGCGGCCGTTGTTGCGTTCGATCAGGCCGTTGGCGGCTTTGAGGATGGTGCCGGTGGAGCGGTAATTCTGCTCCAGCCGCAACGTCTCCAGCCCGCGGAATTCGCGGGCGAGCTTGAGCATGTTTTCGACTTTCGCGCCGCGCCAGCCGTAGACCGACTGATCGTCGTCGCCGACCGCGAACAGAATACCGGCCTCACCCACCAGCAGCTTGAGCCAGAGATACTGCAGCGTGTTGGTGTCCTGGAACTCATCCACCAGAACGTGGCGGAACTTGCGTCGGTAATGCGCCTGCACCTCGGCGTGATCGCGGCACAGCTCGAAGGCGCGCAGCAGCAGCTCGGCGAAATCCACCAGGCCCTGTGATTCGCAGCTTTGCTGATACGCGGAGTAGATTCGCACCAGCGCGCGCTGGGTGAAGTCGCCCTGGTCGTCCATGTGCTGCGGGCGGCGCGCTTCTTCCTTCTGGCTGTTGATCCAGTTGGTGACCATCTTCGCCGGCCACTGGTCCTCCGGCAGATCGAGCTGCTTGATGATGCGTTTGATCAGGCGCTGCTGGTCGTCGGCGTCGAGAATCTGGAAGTCCTGGCGCAGCCGCGCTTCCTTCCAATGCAGGCGCAGCATGCGATGCGCGATGCCGTGGAAAGTGCCGACCCAGAGCTGGCGCACGGGCAAGTTCAACAAGGTCTCGATGCGGCCGCGCATCTCGTTGGCGGCCTTGTTGGTGAAGGTCACCGCGAGGATCGACAGCGGAGAAATGTTCTCCACCGTGATCAGCCAGGCGATGCGGTGCACCAGCACGCGCGTTTTGCCCGAGCCTGCGCCGGCGAGTACCAGGCGGTGTTCCGGCGGCGCGGTGACGGCGTCCTTCTGCGCGTCGTTGAGATGGGCGACGAGATGCGCGATGTCGTCGTCGGTGGCGCCGTAGGGGTTCATCCGGGGATTCTACCGGGGCTGTTGGGGTTCGCTGCGCTCACCCCAACGATGGCCAATCAATCCGGCGGCCCGCGCCTCAACCACGACAGAAGGCCCAGCGCAGCGAGTGCCCAGGCTGCCAGCGGCGCGCCGAACACCAGATCGGGCCGCACACCGTCCAGCGCGAACAGCAAGGTCGCCGACACGATCAGCGCCGCGCCGATCATCGTCCGGCGCTGGCGCTTCTCCTGTCGTTTCAATTGCTCACCGAGCTGATGGATCGAGTTGCGCAGCCCTCCATCGAGCCCTTCGCCGCGCTCGAAGTTGCGCACCAGCTGCTGCACCAGCACCGGCAGCGATTCCGCGAGCGCCGGGATGTCGCGCCGCGCCTGCTTGAGCGCGCGCGCCGGCCCGATTCTCTGGCGCATCCAGTCTTCCATGATCGGCTTGGCGGTCTTCCACAAATCCAGCTGCGGATACAGCTGGCGGCCGAGGCCCTCGATGTTGAGCAGGGTCTTCTGCAGCAGCACCAGTTGCGGCTGCACCTGGTAGTTGAAACGCCGCGCCACCTGGAACAGGCGCAGCAGGAAAACGCCGAAGGAAATTTCCGAGATCGGCTTCTGGTAGATCGGCTCGCAGACGGTGCGGATCGCGGACTCGAACTCTTCCAGCCGCGTTTCGCCCGGCACCCATTCGCTCTCGATGTGCAGCTCGGCGACGCGCCGGTAATCGCGGTTGAAGAAGGCGAGCAGGTTCTCGGCGAGATAGCGCTGGTCGTGCACCGACAGCTGGCCGACGATGCCGAAATCCACCGCGATATAGCTCGGGTCCTTCGGGTTGGTGACGTCGACGAAGATGTTGCCGGGATGCATGTCGGCGTGAAAGAAATTGTCGCGGAAAGTCTGCTTGAAGAAGATCTCCACACCGCGTTCGCCGAGCACCTTGAAGTCCACACCGATCTCGCGCAGATGATCCAGCTCGCGGATGCAGATGCCGCGGATGCGCTCCATCACCAGCACGTTGGCGCGCGTGAGATCGAAGAACACCGCCGGGTGATAGATCAGCGGCGAGCCCAGCCAGTTGCGACGCAACAGCGCGGCGTTGGCGGCCTCGCGCATCAGGTTCAATTCGTCGAACACGATCTTTTCGTACTCGGCGACGATCGCGCGCGGACGCACTCGCCGCGCCTGCGCGTTGAAGCGCTCGGCGAGTTCGGCGAGCAGGTGCATCAACTGCACGTCCTCGTGAATGGTTTTCTCGATGCCGGGACGCAGCACCTTGACCACGACTTCAAAACCCGGATCGTTCGGCGTGGCGGGCTTCAATCGCGCGGTGTGCACCTGCGCGACCGACGCCGAGGCCAGCGCCACCGGGTCGAATTCATTGAAGAGTTCGTCGATGGGTTTGCCCAGCGCCTGCTCGACGATGCGCATCGCCTCGATGCCGGGAAACGGCGGCACGCGGTCCTGCAGATGCGCGAGTTCCAGCGCGATGTCCGGCGGCAGGACATCGGGCCGCGTCGAAAGCGCCTGGCCCATCTTGACGAACACCGGGCCCAGCTCTTCGAGCGCGAGGCGCAGGCGCAGGCCGCGCGGACGTGGATCGCTCGCCTGGGGCGGGCGGCCGAAGAATTCCAACAGGCCATAGCGACGCACGATGCGGAAGATCGTCCACAGCCGCGGCAGACGCGTCAGCAAGTTCATGCGGCGCCGCGCTGGCGTTCGAGCCGCGCGATGCGCGCATCCATGCGATCGGTGCGCTCACGCAGGCGATCGACCTCGTCCATCCAGTCGGCGACGTCCACGCCGCGTGCCAGATCGCGGGTTTCTTCGCGCAGATATTCGGCAGCGTCCAGGCTCAGCGTATCGGCACTCTTGCGTCCCCAGGAAAAAAGACTCCGTACGCCCTGCGCGATGCGATGCGCGGCGCCGTTGCCCAGCAGCGGCGCGAGCCATTCGGCCAGGTCGAAGCCGACGCTTTCGAGCAGCTGGCGGAAGCGCTGCAGGACGAGGGCGTCGCCTTCGATGCGCAGCCCCGGCGGCAGGCCTGCGTCGCCGCCGCGCTTTCCGGCCATGCGCGTGAACGCGCTCGGTGTGCCGATCAAGCGCACGCTCGCCGCGGCCGTGCTCTCGCCGATCACGCGCACACCTCTTGCGTCGAACTCGATCAAAAGCTCCCAGGCGATGCCTTCGATCTCGATCGCCACGCGCTCCCGCGACATCGCCGCGCATTCGGCGAGCGCCGCGGGTTCGATCTGCAGGTAGCGGTTGAGCGCGATTTCCAGGCCGGCGCAGACCAGCGGCGGCGCCGCTTTGGCGGTCACTGGTGCACCTTGGACCTGTTGGAGCAGTTGGTGCGTTTCCGTGATCCGAGGAGCGCCTCCCGCCCCCATTGAGCTTCGCTCAAGCACCGTGTCGGCGCGCTCATGCGGCGCCGAGATTGAACCCGCGGTGCACCGCGACGATGCCGCCGGTCAGGTTGTAGACCTGGCAGCGTTCGAAGCCGGCGCTTTCCATCATGCCTTTGAGCGTCTGCTGATCGGGATGCATGCGGATCGATTCGGCGAGATAGCGATAGCTGGCCTCGTCCTTGGCGACGAGTCTGCCCATCAGCGGCAGCAGCTTGAACGAGTACTGGTCATAGAGTTTCGACAAGCCCGCGTTGAGCGGCTTGGAAAATTCCAGGATCAGCAGGCGCCCGCCGGGCTTGAGCACGCGGCGCATCGAGCGCAGCGCGGCGTCCTTGTCGGTGACATTGCGCAGGCCGAAGCCGATGGTCACGCAATCGAAGCTGCGATCGGCGAAAGGCAGCGCCTGCGCATTCGCCTGCACGACGGGCAGGCCGACGACGCCCTGATCGGTGAGACGCTTGCGGCCTTCACCGAGCATCGCGGCGTTGATGTCGGAGAGCACGACCTGTCCGCGCTCGCCCACGAGCCTGGCAAATTCACGGGTGAGATCGCCGGTGCCGCCGGCGACGTCGAGCACGCGCTCGCCCGGCCGCACGGCGGCCAGGTCGATGACGAAGCGCTTCCACAGCCGGTGCACGCCCATCGACATGAGATCGTTCATCACGTCATAGCGGCGCGCCACCGACGAGAAGACTTCGGCGACGCGCTTCTGCTTTTCACCGACCGGCACTTGTTGAAACCCGAAGTGCGTCTTCGATGGATCGTCGCTGCTCACGCGATGCTCATTGGGCGGGATGGTGCTTCTTGGGGAGGGCGGCCAGTTTAACGATGTCGCTGTCGCGCGACATGCCGACGGCGGCAAGGCGGTCCAGGTATTGCGCCCAGTAGCGCGCCTGGTTCTGCGCGAGATCGAACAGCACGTCCCAGGAATACAGGCCGGTGTCGTGGCCGTCGTCGAAGCGCAGGCGCACCGCGTACTGGCCCACGGCGTCGGCCGCGGTCACGCCGACATCGCGCTTGCCGCCGATCAGGTTGGGCTCGGCCTGGCCGTGGCCCCAGACTTCGGCCGACGGACTGAAGACGCGCAGGTATTCGAAGGGCAGCTGCCACGTCACGCCGTCGGCGTAACGCAGTTCCAGCAGGCGCGAGACGCGGCGCAGCTTGAGTTCGGTGGGTCGGGGCGCCGCCACGGAATCAGGCGCCATCAAGCGGCCGGGCAGGCCGCTCCGGTCTTGATCCACTCGCCGATCAGCGCGCCGAACTGCGCCTGCGTGCCCGGCGCCGGTTCGCGCGGCCGGCCGCTGCTGTCGGTCCCCGGGTTCCAGCCCCAGCCCACCAGCGAGTCCTTGGCCATGTGGTCTTCGAGCTGCTTCATCGACTTGCCGCCGTTGCGCTTTTTGTCCTTGATCTGCTCGCAGATCTGCGCCAGCGATTGGCCCTGCCAGGCCATCTCGATCGGCGCGACATGCCACAGCGGATGCCCGGGGACGCCAGAGGCGGCGAAGTTCTGCGCCTGGTGGCAGGTCGCGCACTGCATGCCGACGGCGCCGTGGTTGTCGGCGCCGCGCACCACCTGCGGCAGATGCGGATGCAGGTCCATCCCCTGCGTCGGGCTCTCGGTTTTAGGATGGCAATTGAGGCAGCGCGGATGCTGGATGACCTTGCCGGCCTCGGTGAACAGGGCGCGCGAGCGCTCGGCCTTGTCGGTGATGCCGGCGAAGTCCTGCGGTGATTTGAGACCGGGGTCGGCGGCGCCGGCTGCGGTCATCGTCAGACCCAGCGCGGCGCCGGCGATCCACCGCATGCTGCGGTTGCTGGTGTGTGGACGCATGGACGACGGCTCCTGATCGATGGTTGTGATGGCAAGGCCAGGATCATAGCGACTGTGGCCGACACTTAAGATGGCACGCTGATTGGGTATGCTGCCTGTCCCCCTTTCGCTGCGCAGATGGAGAGCAAGATGCTTGCCTTTAAAGTCAACGGCCAACCGAGGTCGATCGACAGCGATCCGGAAACACCGCTGCTCTGGGTGCTGCGCGACGACCTGGGCCTCACCGGCACCAAATACGGCTGCGGCGTGGCGCAATGCGGCGCCTGCACGGTGCATGTCGACGGCAAGCCGCTGCGCTCCTGTTCGGCGCCGGTTTCGGCGGTCTCGGGCAAGAACGTGACCACGATCGAGGGCCTGAAGTCGAAGGCGGCGAAGGCGGTGCAGAAGGCCTGGATCGATCTCGATGTCGTGCAATGCGGCTACTGCCAGTCGGGGCAGATCATGAGCGCGGTGGCCCTGCTCGACGCCAAGCCCAAGCCAAGCGATCGCGACATCGACCTGGCGATGGCCGGCAACATCTGCCGCTGCGCCACCTACCAGCGGATCCGCGCGGCGATCCACACCGCCGCCGCTTCGCTCAAGGCCTGATGCCCATGCGCCTGCTCGACTCCTCCTCCGTCGCCGCGCTGTTCGGCACCCCGGCGTCCCACGGCGGCGTCAATCGCCGCGATTTTCTCAAGTCCGGCGCCGCCGCCGGCCTGGTCCTCGGCCTGCAGTTGCCGCTGGCGAAGAAAGCGTTCGCCGCGGAAGCGGTGGGCGAAGCGCCGGCCGGCTCGTTCGCGCCCAACGCCTTCATCCGCATCGCGCCCGATTCCACGGTGACTTTCGTCATCAAGCATCACGAGATGGGCCAGGGCGCGACCACCGGGCTTGCGACGATTCTCGCCGAAGAACTGGACGCGGACTGGAGCAGCATCAAGGTCGAGTACGCGCCGTCCAATGCCGCGCTGTACAAGAACCTGGCGATGGGTGCGCAGGGCACCGGCGGCTCCACCGCCATCGCCAATTCCTGGCCGCAGATGCGCAACGCCGGCGCCACCGCGCGCGCGATGCTGGTGTCGGCCGCGGCACAGCGCTGGAAGCTGCCGCCCGAGGACATCGGCGTCAGCCGCGGCGTCGTCAGCGGCGGCGGCCAGTCCGCGAGTTTTGGTGAGCTGGTCGCCGACGCCGCGCAGCTGCCGGTGCCGCAAAAGGTCGCGCTCAAGGACCCGAAGGATTTCGTGCTGGTCGGCAAGCGCGAGACGCGGCGCCTGGATTCGGCGGCCAAGTGCACAGGCGCGGCGACCTACACCATCGACATGAAACTGCCCGGCCTGCTGACCGCGGTGATCGCGCGGCCGCCGGCTTTCGGCGCCAGGCTGGTGTCCTTCGACGCGGCCACGGCCAAGGCGGTGAAGGGCGTGACCGACGTGGTGGAGGTGCCCGAAGGCGTGGCGATCGTCGCCACCGGCATGTGGCCAGCGTTGCAGGGGCGGCGCGCCCTGAAGATCGAATGGGATGCGAGCGCGGCCAGGCTCGATACCGACGGCCTCTACGCCGACTACACCGCGCTGGCCGCCGCCGGCACCGGCGCCGCATCCGTGCATGCCGACAAGAACACCGGCGGTCAATTGAAGAAGGCGGCGCGCAGCGTCGAGGCGGTCTACGAGTTCCCGTATCTGGCGCACGCGCCGATGGAGCCGCTCAACTGCGTGGCCTGGCTGCACGACGGCATCGTCGAGACCTGGGGCGCGCACCAGTTCCCCAGCCTGGATCACGGCGCCGCTGCGCGCGCGGCCGGTTTGCCCAAGGACAAGGTCCGGCTCAACACCCTGATCTCCGGCGGCAGCTTCGGCCGCCGCGCCAACGCCAGCAGCGACTTCACGGTGGAGGCGGTGAACGTCGCCAAGGCCATCGGCCGGCCGGTGCCGGTGCGCGTGCAGCGCACCCGTGAGGACGACATGCGCGCCGGCTACTACCGGCCGCTGTATGTGCACACGGTCAAGGCCGGAATCGATGCCGACGGCGAGCTGATCGCCTGGCAACACGCCATCGTCGGCCAGTCGATCATGGCCGGCACACCAATGGCGGCGTCGATGAAGAACGGCATCGACCCGAGCAGCGTCGAAGGCGTGTGGCCGACGACCTACCGGATCCCCGCGATGTCGGTGGCGCTTTATTCCCCGGTGCAGGATGTGCGCCCGCTGTGGTGGCGCTCGGTGGGCAATACCCACACCGCTTTCGTCATGGAATCGATGCTCGACGAGCTGGCCGCCGCCGCGCAGCAGGATCCGGTGAACTACCGCCTGAAGCTGCTCGGCGACGAACCGCGCCTGGCCGCGGTGATCCGCCTCGCCGCCGACAAGGCGCACTGGTCGACTCCGATGCCCGCGGGCAAGGCGCGCGGTATCGCGGCACATTTCTCGTTCGACACGTATGTGGCGCAGGTGGCGGAGGTCAGCCTGGACGCGGACGGGCACGCCCGGGTCGAGCGCGTGATCGTGGCGGTGGATTGCGGCGTGGCGGTGAACCCCGACCAGATCGTGGCGCAGATGGAAGGCTGCGTCGGCTTTGCGCTCGCCGCCGCGCTGTACGGCGAGATCGATATCGACCGGGGCGCGGTGCGCCAGAGCAACTACCACGACTATCGCGTATTGCGCATGCGCGAGATGCCATCAGTGGAAGTGCATATCGTCGACAGCACGGAAGCGCCGACCGGCGTCGGTGAACCCGGCGTGCCGCCACTGGCGCCGGCCGTGGCCAACGCCCTGGCCCGGCTCACCGGCCAGCGCGTGCGCCGCCTGCCGCTGGCGGGCCAGCGGTTCACTCTGGCCTGAGATGGCGGGCGTGGACGAGGCGGCACCGCTGCATCCCGGCGGCTGGCCACCGTGGCCGACGTATGCGCTGATCGATGATCTGCTGCCGACGCTGGAACGCTGGTCGGCAGCGGGCAAGCGCTACGCCCTGGCGAGCTTGATCGAAGTCGTCGGATCCTCGCCGCGTCCGGTCGGATCGGAGATGGCGGTGAACCAGGACGGCGAGATGGCCGGCTACGTCTCGGGCGGCTGCGTCGAGGCCGCGGTGGCGGTCGAGGCGCTGGCGGCGCTCGCCGACGGTGTGCCGCGAATGCTCGATTACGGCGCCGGCAGCCCGGTGCTCGATGTGCAGCTGTCCTGCGGCGGGCGCATCCGCATCTTCGTGCGCCCGGTTGCCGATGGCGCCGGATATTCCGCACGTCTGCGACAGGCACGACGCGACCGGCAGAGCTTGTCGGTGGTCAGCGATCTGCAAACCGGCGCGATGCGCTTCGCGATCGAAGAAGGAACGCAGCCGGGCGCTCATGTGCAGCGACTGCTGCCGCCGCTGCGGCTGATCCTGGTCGGCGGCGATCCGATCGTGCTGGCGCTGCTGCGGCAGGCGCCGATGCTCGGCATCGAGACGGTGCTGTTGCGTCCGCGCGGACCGCTGGCCTCGATCGATCCGATGCTCACCTCCGAGCATTACGATCGTCGCGCTATCGGAACCGCGCTGGCCGAGCTGCACATCGACGCTCGCTGCGCGATCTACACCCTGTCGCACGACGCGGACGTCGATCACGCCGTGCTGCGCCACGCCCTGCGCTCGCCGGCGTATTGCGTCGGCGCGCTCGGCAGTCGCAACAAGGCGCAGGCGCGACTCGCGCGGCTGCGCGCCGAAGGCTTCGCCGCGGACGATCTGGCGCGCCTGCATTCGCCCGCCGGCCTCGACATCGGCGCCCGCGCGCCGCAGGAGATCGCGCTGTCGATTCTGGGACAGGTGATTGCGTCGCGTCGCCCGCCTTGACGCCGCGGTGGCGGCACCGCGCATCGGCTGCATCATCCTTGCCGCCGGGCGCTCGAAACGTTTCGGACGCGCGCGCGTCAACAAGCTGCTGGTGCCGCTGCGCGGGCGCGCCCTGATCCGCCACGTGCTGTGCGCGGTGCTGCGCTCCGCGGCCAGGCCGATCGTGGTCGTCACCGGCTATCAACACGCGCGGATCGTGCGGGCGCTGTCACCTTTGCGCGCTACGCGCTGGCGGGTTCGCTTCAACCGTCACCACCGCCGCGGCATGAGTACCTCGCTGCAACTGGGCCTCGCCGCGCTGCCGGGCGATATCGACGGCGTGCTGGTCTGCCTGGGCGACATGCCGATGGTGCGTGCGCAGGTCATCGATGCGCTGATCGGGGCTTTCGAACCCGGCGATGACGCGGTGATCGCCCGCGCGGGCGGGCGGCGCGGCAACCCGGTGCTGCTAGGCCGCTCGCTGCTGCCGGCGATCGCCTCGCTGTCGGGCGACGCCGGCGCGCGGCGCCTGCTGCAGGACCCGCGTCGACGGCTGCGCTTCGTCGACACCGGCGAGGAGGTGCTGAGCGACATCGATACGCGCCGCGACTGGCGGCGCGCGCGGGCGCTTGCTCACTTGCCGATGCAGAAGCCGGCAAAAATCTGACCGAGCAGGTCCTCGCTGGTGGTGATGCCGGTGATCTCGTTGAGCGCCTGCTGCACCAGTCGCAGTTCTTCGGCGACGGTTTCGGCGGGCTGCGCCTGAACCAGCATCTGCTCGGCGCGGCCGAAATGTTCGGCGGCGGCTTGCAGCGCGAGCAGGTGGCGCGTGCGGGCACTGAAGACGTTCTGTGACTCCGCCGTCGTGGCCAAGCCGGCGATGGCCAGCAGCTCGGCACGCAGCAAATCGATGCCAGCGCCGGTGGCGGCGCAAAGGCGCAGGCTGATGCCGCGTTTCTCGACCAGGCGCGCCGGTGGCGCGGCACTGAGATCGCACTTGTTGCGGATCAGCAGACGCGGCGTCGCCGCGGGCATCCGTTCCAGCAGCGGATCGCTCGCATCCGGGTCGCGATCGTCGACGACGACCAGCACCAGCTCGGCGCGCTCCACCGCCGCCCAGGCGCGGCGGACGCCTTCGCGCTCGACCGGATCCCGGGTCTCGCGCAAGCCGGCGGTGTCGATCACCGTCAGCGGCAGACCCTCGAGCATGATGTGTTCGCGCAGAACGTCGCGCGTGGTGCCGGGGATGTCGCTGACGATGGCGGCGTCGACCCCGGCGAGACGATTGAGCAGGGTTGATTTACCGCCGTTGGGTTGTCCCGCGATGGCGACCATCAGGCCGTCGCGCAACCGGCGACCGCGCGCGGACAGCGCAGTCAGCGTCTGCAGATCATCGCCCCAGCGACGCATGCGCTGGCGCAGCTGCGCGTCGCCCAGCCAGTCGACGTCCTCTTCGGAAAAATCCAGAGCGCCTTCGACCCAGACGCGCAGCTCCATCAGGCCTTGCGCGAGCGCTTGAACCTGGCGCGAGAAATCGCCTTCCAGCGAACGCTGCGCGGCGACCACGGCCTGGCGGCTGGAGGCGTCGATCAGATCGGCGACGGCTTCGGCCTGCGCCAGATCGATGCGGCCGTTGAGAAACGCGCGCTCGGAAAATTCTCCGGGGCGCGCCATCCGTGCGCCCGCTGTGCACGCGGCTTCAAGCAGCAGCTGGAGCAGGACCGATCCGCCGTGCGCCTGCAGCTCGACCAGGTGCTCGCCGGTGTACGAATGCGGCGCCGGGAAATGCAGCACGAGTCCGCGATCGAGCACGGAGCCGGTGGCATCGCGGAATCTGCGCAGCCCGGCGAGGCGCGGTGGCGGTAGCGAGCCGCAAATGGTTTCGGCGACGACCGATGCGGCCGGCCCGCTGATGCGCAGCAGGCCGATGGCGCCGCGTCCGGGCGCGGTGGCAATGGCGGCGATGGTGTCGGTCGCCATCGCCGCCCTTGCTACTTCGCGGGCTTCAAGACTTTGGTGCTCAGGCCTTCGCGGTCCAGCTTGCGGGTGATGTACCACTGCTGGGTGATGCTGATCAGGTTCGACACGCACCAGTACAGCACCAGGCCGGACGGGAAGAAGGCGAAGAATCCGGTGAGCGCAATCGGCATCACGTTCATCACCTTCTGCTGCATCGGATCCATCGTGGCGTTCTGGCCCGACAGGCGCTGCATCACGAACATGCTCACGCCGTAGATCACCGGCAGCACGTAGAACGGATCGGGGGCGGTGAGATCGTTGATCCACAGCGCGAAGTCGGCCTGGCGCAGCTCGACGCTCTCGACGAACACCCAGTACAGCGCGAAGAACACCGGCATTTGCACCAGCAGTGGCCAGCAGCCGGCGAGCGGGTTGAAGCCTTCCTTCTTGTATAGCTCCATCATCGCCTTGGACTGGCGCTCACGATCACCTGCATAGCGCTCCTTGAGCTCGGCGATGCGCGGGGAGAACTTGCGCATCTTGGCGGTGGAGCGGTACTGCGCCTCGGACAATTTGTAGAAGGAGCCCTTGACCAGCAGGGTGAGCAGGATGATCGCCACGCCCCAGTTGCCGGTGTAGTGATGCAGCTTCTCCAGCAGCCAGAACAGGGGCTCGGAGATGGCGGTGAGCAGTCCGTAGTCGACGGTCAGTTCCAGACCTTTGGCGGCCTTGCCGATGGAGTCCTGCAGCTTGGGGCCGACGTACATGCCGGTGCTGAAGACCTGCTCGGTGCCGGGCGCGATGGTGACCACCGGGCCCTGGTATTGCGCGACATAGCCCAGATCCTTGCCGGGCTTGCCGTCGAGGCGATGCTTCTCGTCCGCCGGCGGCAGGATCGCGGCGACGAAGTAGTGCTGGAGCATCGCGATCCAGCCGCCCTGCTGTTCGCTGGTGTAGGGGTTGTCGCCAAGCTTCTTGAAGTCGATCTTCTTGAAGCGGTAGGACGCGGAATCCGGCTTGCGCTCGTAGATCCCCAGCCCGAGGAAGGTGTGCACGAAGCGCGGCTCCTCTCCGGCCGTGACGGGCGTGCGCACCATGCGCACATAGGCGCTCGCCGCCAGCGGCGCCGTGGTGGCGTTGCTCACCCGCTGTTCGATGGCGAACTCGTAGCTGCCGCGCTTGAAGTGGTAGGTCTTGAGCACCCGGTTGCCGGCGCCGTCGATATGTTCCAGCGGCACGTCGAGCATGTCGGCGCCTTCGGCGAGCTGGTACTCGGCCTGCGCAGCGGTGAAGGCTTCGAGGTGGCTGCCGATTGCCCGGTCGGTCCCGGCGACGCCGCTTTGCAGGACGAAGAAATGTCCGTCGCGATCGTTGAGCAGGGGAATGCTCTGCTTCGGATTTTTCTTCGAAACCGGATAGCCGATCAGTTCGAGCCGGCGCAGGTCGCCGCCTGTCAGCGAAATCTCGCCCTCGTACAGGTCGGTGCGGACGATCAGTCGTTTGGGCGCCGCGACCGCCGTCGTGGTCGCTGCGGTCTCGGGCACGCCGATGGTGGGGACATCACCGCTGGCTTGCCGCGCTTCGGCTTGGCTCGCTGCTGCGGCAGGCGTGTCGGGCGGCGAAATGGCCGGCGCCGGTCCGTGCCCGGTTTTCCAGGCCTGGTAGATGAAAAACAGCAGGACGCCTAGGACGGCTAGCAGGACGAAGCGGCGATTTTCCATGATTTGAAGTGGGCTTCAGCGCGGCTCTTCGCGCCGCTTGGGTGGCACGGGATCAAGCCCGCCGGAGTTTAAAGGGTGGCAGCGCAGGATGCGGCCGCCCGCTAGGGTAGCGCCTCGCACCAGACCGTGCTGTTGCAAAGCCTCGATCGCATAGCAGGAACAACTCGGATAGAAACGGCAACGCGGCGGCAGCCAGGAACTGAGCAGCCGTTGATAAGTGCGAATCAGGATGACGAGGAGGCGGACCATCGTTGCGCGATACGGAGCCAGATCTTCTCGAGTTCGACCACGATTTCTGCGCGAGTGCGTTGCCGCGCTCCAGGTTTGGCCATCACGACGATGTCGCAGTTCGGCAAGCTGGCCCGCGTCTGCCGAAAGCTTTCGCGAATCTGGCGTTTGAGACGATTGCGGTCAACAGCCCGCGGAGCTTGCTTGCGCGACAACGCCAAACCCAACCTCGGTGCCTGATCACCGCTGACCGAGACCGCAGTCAACCAGGGTCCACTGTCCCGCCTGCCATTTTTGAACACCCGCTCGAAATCTTTCTGACTGAGCAGTCGAGCGCCGCGGCTAAAGCGAGCCCCGACGCCTGAATCTGCAGTTTTGGGGAGCGAGAGATAGTCCAGATCAGGCCGGCGTCAGTCTTGCCCGGCCCTTCGCACGCCGACGCGCTATCACCTTGCGGCCGCCGACAGTGGCCATGCGGGCGCGGAACCCGTGGGTGCGCTTGCGCCGTAAGGAATGCGGCTGATAGGTACGTTTCATGGCGGTATAAAGCCGGCGGCAAAAAAGGGCGCGGATTGTAGCGGTGCTTGCCCTTGGGCCACAAGAGCCGCCTCGCC
Source organism: uncultured Hydrocarboniphaga sp. (assembly GCA_964246995.1). Taxonomy (GTDB): domain Bacteria; phylum Pseudomonadota; class Gammaproteobacteria; order Nevskiales; family Nevskiaceae; genus Hydrocarboniphaga. Next base: position 38,818 of record CAXTSJ010000017.1, on the reverse strand, counting down.
GTGCGGTAGATCGCCAGAACCCGGCATATTAGACTGCTGTCGATCCCCGGCCCTGACCCATCGCCCGATCTCGTGGCGATGCGAGCCTGTCGCCGCTGAATACGTTTTGTTTTGGAAACACGCTCAAACACGGCTAGGTATGTCAGAACGCGTCTCAGCTTCTTACGTTTGCACCGTCGGGATCTCCGCTTGATTGGCGCGGACAGCGACACTTGGCGCCGCTGCGTCCTGTGGTTGGAGGCCGAACTGACCGGGCAAGATATAGGCACGTGGATCAGGCCACTCGCCGTGAAGCGTTTGTCGGACCGGCTCTCCGTGGTTGCGCCTAACCGGATGATCATGGAAAGGGTCCGAGCGGATTTTGCGACCTTGATACAACGCGCCTGGCTGGCTTGCGACGGAGCTGATCTTCCGATCGAAGTGTCGTCGACGGCCGAGCCACGCCTTTCGCCTGCGTCGAACGGCTCGGTGGCCGTCGAGCCGGAACGTTGGACGCAGAATGGCAAGTTGGACCCGCGTTACACCTTCGACAGCTTCATCCAGGGGAAATCCAATTCGCAAGCGCGTGCTGCCTGCCAGCATGTGGCGGAATCACCGGGAGCCGCCTACAACCCTTTGCTGATTTATGGGGCATCCGGGCTTGGCAAAACCCATTTGATGCACGCGATCGGCAATGCCCTGTTGCAGAATTCCGCTCGCGCCCGCGTGGTGTACGTCGGCGCAGAACAATGGGTGACCCAGTTTGTCGCCGCGTTGAGACATAACAACACCGAAGAGTTCAAGAGCTTCTATCGGTCGGCTGACGCGCTGCTGATCGACGATATCCATTTTTTTGCCGGCAAGGCGGTCAACCAGGAAGAGTTTTTTCATACTTTCAACACGCTGATGGACGGCCGCAAGCAAATCGTTCTGACGTGCGACCGTTTTCCCAAAGAACTGGACCGGCTGGATGAGCGGCTCAAGACGAGGTTCAGCTGGGGTTTGACGGTGTCGGTAGAGCCACCGGACCTTGAAACCAGAGTGGCGATTTTGCTAGCCAAGGCGGAATTGTTTCACCTGGGCCTGACGACCGATGTCGCTTTCTTTATTGCTCAGCACATCCGTTCCAACGTGCGGGAACTGGAAGGCGCCTTGCTCCGCCTGGCAGCGGGCGTCCGGCTTCAAGGCGAGAGCATGACCATCGAATTCGCTAGGCATACCTTGCGAGACATGCTTGCGCACTACGAGCGACTCGTTACCATCGACAACATCATGGGAACGGTCAGCAAGTACTACAACATTCAGCAAAAAGAGCTGCGGTCTCCCCGACGCAATCGCTCACTAGCTCGTCCGCGCCAAGTCGCCATGAGTCTTTCCCGGGAACTTACCCAGCATAGCTTGCCCGAGATCGGCACAGCCTTTGAGAAGGACCATACGACAGTCCTTCATGCCTGCCGCACGATTGCCAGGCTGCGGGAGGAAGACGCGAGGATCCGCGACGACTATGAGAATCTACTTCGTCAACTCAGTTTTTAATGTTTTTGCTTGCTGTGTGTCGATAGAGGGAAAGGCCTGTTAGTAAGCTTGGATTATCTTCAGTACTAAAACTGTACAGCCTTTATGCACAAGCCAGCCTAGTCTGGCCACGCAGGTTTTAGTGTCTCATCATCTTTATTAACTTATTGAAAGCAATGAAATATAGCCTTTCACACACAGCATCCCGTCTGCACTACTATTATTGTTTGATTGTTCATACCGGTTAAGGTGAGATATGAAAATACAAGTCGGTAGGAATGAACTTCTGGCTGCATTGCAATCGGTAATTGGGGTTGTTGAGCGTCGACAGACGCTTCCAATTCTGGCCAATTTTCTACTTCGTGTTTCAGAAGACATCCTGACGGTCATCGGTACTGACTTGGAAATGGAGTTGGTTGGAAAAGCAACCGTCCAAAATCTATCGCCCGGGCAGACGACCGTGCCGGCGAGAAAACTCTTTGATATCTGCCGAGGGCTACCAGAAGGAGCCGATGTGGTCTTGGAGTCGAGTATCGAAAAGGTCACCATTCGTTCCGGGAAAAGCCGCTTTACTCTATCGACGCTAGACGCGGATGAGTTTCCGGTTATGGGCCTCGGTATTGGCGGGGTCACGTTCCAGTTGAAAAGGTCCGAACTGAAGCATTTGCTGGAGCGAACGCAGTTCGCCATGGCCCAACAGGACGTGCGCTATTACCTCAATGGTTTGTTGGTCGATATAAATCCGAAAAGAGTTCGCGCCGTGGCGACAGACGGCCACCGTTTGGCTTTTAGCGAAATCACCCGGGACACAGGGGTCGGCGAACAGATCCAAGCGATCTTGCCGCGAAAGGCGATCCTAGAGCTAGGAAGGTTGCTTGATAACAGCGCTGAAGAAGTAACGCTGTTTCTTTCCGCCGGTCAGGCGGTAATCGACATCGACACCGTGAGATTGACGACCAAAACGATTGACGGCCGTTTCCCGGACTACGAGCGTGTCATTCCCGATAACAGCGACAAGCGTGTTATCGCTGATCGGGACCTATTACGACGCGCCTTGGCGCGCACAGCCATTCTTTCAAATGAAAAATTCCGCGGCGTTCGACTGAATCTTTCAGAGGGTATTTTGCGGCTTCAGACCCACAACCCGGAACATGAGGAGGCCGATGAGGAGGTTGAGGTCAGCTACGGTGGTAGTTCGATTGAGATCGGGTTCAATGTCAACTACCTGATGGATGCTTTGGGGGTGATGACGTCCACCGAGATTGCGCTTGAGTTGAAGAACGCAGAGTCCAGCGGTTTGCTGGTCGAAGCAGATGACACGAGCAACAAGTACGTCATCATGCCGATGCGTCTTTAGCTGGAGAGGGCTATGCATGTCGCCCTTTTTAGGGCAGATAATTTCAGAAGCTACCGGCATCTAAAAATAAGACCAAGTTCAAAACTTAACTTTTTAATAGGACCGAATGCCGCAGGCAAGACCACGCTATTAGAAGGACTTAGCCTTGCTGGCCGAGCGCGAAGTTTCCGGACAAATAATCTTGGTGAACTTGCTGGTGTAGAAGGCGCCTGTTGGAATACCTATCTCGAAATCGAAAACGGCGCAGGGCGTTCAGATAAGGCCAGTGTTAGTTGGAAGCCGGAGGGGATGACTCTTCGATTGAACGGAGAGAGAGCCCGATCGTCAGACTTGGCTCGACTCCTGCCACAACAGATCATTGACCCTACGGCGCACCGGCTTGTAGATGAGGGGCCGGGGTTTCGTCGGGGTTACATAGATTGGGGGGTGTTCCACGTGGAACACGACTACCACTTTCTTTGGCAGCGCTATCAGCGCTGCCTTAAACAGCGAAACCAAGCACTGCGTTTGAATCTCGCAGCAAGGTCTGTACAGGCCTGGGACGAAGAGATGGCCACTGCTGCATGGGCGGTGACAGAAGCTAGGAATCGTCATGTTGAGGCGTTGTCATCGAAGCTGCCCATGATGGCAGAGCAGCTACTCGGTGAGACAGAGCTGCAAATCGAATTAAAACCCGGCTGGCCAGCTCATGCTGACTATCGCCAATTGCTAGCCGATCAGCTGGTCCAGCATCGGCAACAAGGCACGACGTCGATTGGTCCTCATCGCGCAGAAGTGAAGCTGCTCATCCGACGACGAAGCCCGAAAGGACACATCTCGCGCGGGCAGCAAAAACTGCTCGTGGCAACGCTGGTGCTGGCACAATGTGAGACCTTGATTGACGCCGGAGTGCCGCCTCCGGTCGTGTTGCTCGACGACTTTGCAGCTGAGTTGTCGCCTCTATATCAACACCGGTTAGCGAGCGCGCTGCTTAATTACAAAGGACAGGTTTTTTCTACAGCTTTTGAGCTGCCAGATAGCTTTAATAAAGGGTCAGTGACCGTGTTCCACGTGGAACACGGTAATTGTCAGAGAAGAGATGATGAGTAGATTTCAATGACGTTAGAAAACGAAGAATCCAGCGAGCAAATTTACGATTCAACCAGCATTAGGGTCCTGAAAGGCCTGGAGGCTGTTCGTCAGCGGCCAGGCATGTATATCGGTGATACCGATGACGGAACCGGTTTGCATCACATGGTTTTCGAAGTAGTAGACAACGCCATCGATGAGGCCTTGGCCGGTTACTGCACCGAAGTATCGGTAATTTTGCACAGTGACGGCAGCGTGGCAGTTCATGACAACGGCCGTGGAGTTCCGACGGACGTGATGGTCGACGAAGGACGGTCAGCTGCCGAGGTGATCATGACGGTACTTCACGCCGGAGGTAAATTTGGTGGCAGCGGATATAAGGTCTCCGGTGGGCTCCACGGCGTGGGCGTATCGGTTGTCAACGCGCTCTCAGAAAAGCTACTACTCGATATCTACCGCGGCGCGGAGCATCACCATCAGGAATATGAAATGGGGGAGCCGCAGGCTCCGCTGGCAGTTGTCGGTCCTACCGATAGGCGGGGGACCAGCGTGCGTTTCTACCCAAGCCCAAAAGTCTTTACCCACATTGAATTTCATTATGAAATTCTCGCCAAGAGGCTTCGGGAATTGTCTTTTCTGAATTCTGGTGTTCGTATCGTTCTTCGAGAGGAAGCTGTTGGCAGAGAGGATGTGTTTGAGTACAAAGGCGGTCTTAGCGCCTTTGTGGAATACCTGAACAAACACAAAGCCGCTGTGCACGACAAAGTGCTTTACATGATCTCCGAGCAGGACGGCGTATTGATTGAAGCGGCGCTGCAATGGAACGACACATACGCAGAAAATGTTTTTTGTTTTACCAACAATATTCCGCAGCGCGATGGAGGTACCCATCTAACAGGTTTTAGAAATGCACTCACTCGTGTCTTGGGCGATCACCTAGAAAAACTGGGCCTGATCAAACGGGACAAAGTGCAGATGACCGGTGACGACACGAGGGAAGGTCTTACGGCGGTTTTATCAGTAAAAATCCGAGATCCGAAATTTTCATCGCAGACGAAAGAGAAACTTGTTTCGTCCGAAGTTACGCCCGTGGTCTCGACTGTTGTCGGTGACAAGTTGCGTGACTATCTTCTAGAAAATCCGCGGGAAGCCAAAGCGATTGCAGAGAAGGTCTCCGAGGCCGCCCGGGCCCGCGAGGCGGCACGCAAGGCCAAGGAACTGAATCGCCGTAAATCTGTGCTTGACATTGCGGGATTGCCAGGAAAGTTGGCGGACTGTCAGGAGAAGGACCCCGCCAAATCAGAACTCTTCCTGGTCGAAGGCGACTCGGCTGGCGGCTCTGCAAAGCAGGGTCGTGACCGGCATTTTCAGGCGATCTTGCCTCTAAAAGGCAAGATTTTGAACGTCGAAAAAGCGCGTATCGAGAAAATGTTGTCGTCGGCAGAGGTAGGTACTTTAATTACAGCTTTGGGTTGTGGCATCGGTCGCGACGAACTGAAACCCGAAAAACTGCGCTACCACCGCATCATCATCATGACGGACGCCGACGTCGACGGTGCCCATATCAGAACCTTGTTGCTGACTTTTTTCTACCGCCACATGTACGTGTTGATAGAGCGCGGCTACGTTTATATCGCCCAACCGCCACTTTACAAATTAAAAAGCGGCAAGCATGAAACCTATGTCAAGGACGACGCCGAGATGTCCCGCTGGCTGCAAACGACGGCTTTGAACGATGCCCGTTTGAAGACTGCCGGCGGGTCCGAATGGCCAAAGGAAGAGCTTGAGCGATTGGTAAATGACTACGCGGAAGTGGACCTTGCTCTGGCACGTCTCAGCCGTCGACACGACCCTCATATGCTTCAGGTCCTGTGGCATCAACCCGCGGTGCCGCGCGAGCCGGATGCCCTGGAGGCCTGGGCTCGGCGGTTCGAGTATGCGCTCAACGTCAACGATCGTGACGGTCGGCACGAGGTCATCGCGAGAATGGGCGCGGACGGCCCGGCACTACGCGTTTCTCGCCGGCTTCATGGGCTGGAAAGTTGGTTCCCGCTGGGAGTCGACTTTTTGGATTCGGCGGATTATCAGCGGCTGTCGACGCTCAGACAACGTTTGCTTGACGCCGTCCTGACCAATGCCATTATTTCTAGGGGCGAACGCTCTTCTGTCGTGCATGACTTCGATTCCGCCTATGCCTGGCTGTTGAGCGAAGCCAGACGGGGTCTTTCAATACAGCGGTATAAAGGCTTGGGCGAAATGAATCCAGGGCAACTGTGGGAGACCACTCTCGATCCGGCACAGCGCCGACTGGTGCAAGTGCATGTCGAGGATGCCATCAGTGCCGATCAAATGTTCACCACCCTAATGGGAGAACATGTCGAGCCGCGTCGTGAATTTATTGAGAAATACGCACTTCTTGCTGGTAATATCGATATATAAAACAATTGGTTAAGTAGGCAACGACGGTAAGCGTTGACGCAGCCATGCGCCGATCCGATCGATCTGCGACGCACAAACCTCATGTTGCATCGGATAGTCGTCCCAGGCCACTTCGTAACCCAGAGCCCGCAGCTGGTCGCGGCTGGCGGTACCCAGAGAATGGCTTAGAACCAGATCGTGACGCCCATGCTGCATGAGAATGGCGACACCGCGGTTCGCGAAGGCGGCTTCGTCTTTCACCGTATCGGCGAGTGGTAGATAAGTCGACAACGCCAGCAACCCGCCTAGCTTTTCTCTATGACGCAGCCCGGTTTGCAGCACCACGGCGCCACCCTGCGAGAAACCGGCGAGCACGATGCGGTCGCTCCTGATTCCTGCGGTGACCTGGCCGTCGATCAGTCCGTCGATCCGGTGCTGCGAACGCCGGACACCGCCGCTGTCCTGCAGGCCGGCGCGATCGAGCGAAATGATGTCGTACCAAGCACGCATCGGCATTCCGCCGTTGAGCGTCACCGGCATTACCGGCGCATGGGGGAAAATAAAGCGCCAGCGCTGGTCGTCGGTCAATCGCAGGGAAGACACCAACGGCACAAAATCATTGCCGTCGGCTCCCAATCCGTGCAGCCAGATGATGACGGCATCCGCCGGTTGGGAAGGTTCAAGGATGACGCTTTCCGCGGTGTCGATGCGTTTCATTTGGGTTCTCTGAAGAGCGTGGTTTCGGAACGCGGCGCCAGCCGCGGGCAGCGGTTAGACTGCGGCGCACGTTTTTGACGACCTCGATCATGCCGCGTTCTCTGCTGAGCCTGCTGGTTTTGCTGTTGTCCGCCTGCGGGCAGTC
>CAXTSJ010000017.1:30863-31609 GCA_964246995.1 uncultured Hydrocarboniphaga sp. | reverse complement strand
CAGCGCACCGACGATGCGCTGGTTCTGCCCGATCGCAGCGCGCCGACCGCGGCAAAGCCGTCTGACAAAACCGAGGACTCGGCAGCACCGGCGGAGAAGTCGGCGACAACGCCCAAGAAAAGCAACGTCCCTACGCCCTGAGTCAACCGCACTCTTCGACCTCGAGATCACCGGTGGAATTTTTTTCTTATCGAGACGGTGAGCTGCATGCCGAGCATGTCACGCTGTTTCGCATTGCAGAAGATCACGGCACGCCAACCTACGTCTATTCGCGGGAGGCGCTAGAGGCCGGCTATCGGGCGTTTGATGACGCGCTCGCGCCTGTCGAACATCAGGTGTGCTTCGCTGTTAAAGCGAACTCCAATCTGGCCGTGCTGCAAGTGCTGGCGCGGCTCGGTAGTGGCTTCGACATTGTCTCGGCAGGTGAATTGCTGCGGGTGCTTCGCGCAGGGGGCGATCCCGCGCTCGTTGTCTTCTCCGGTGTGGGAAAGACTGCGGCCGAATTGCGTTTGGGCCTGGAACACGGTGTCGGTTGTTTCAACGTCGAGTCCGAAGCCGAACTGATGCAACTCGACGCGCTCGCCCGGCAAATGGGCCGCGTCGCACCGATCGCCCTGCGCGTCAATCCCGACGTCGACGCCAAGACCCACCCTTACATTTCAACGGGATTGAAACAGAATAAGTTCGGCGTCGATTTGGCGACTGCAGAACGCCTCTACAGGGAAGCCGCGCAGCGGCCCGGACTT
>CAXTSJ010000017.1:0-30853 GCA_964246995.1 uncultured Hydrocarboniphaga sp. | reverse complement strand
CATCGGCTCACAGTTGCTCGAAGTTTCGCCTTACCTGGACGCGCTCGAACGCGTGCTCGGACTGGTCGATCGGCTGGCCCGCGCGGGGATCGAGCTCGACCACATCGACGTCGGCGGTGGACTGGGCGTCCGCTACCGCGACGAGCAGGCGCTCGCACCTGCCGCCTGGGCCGCGGCGATCCTGCCCATGCTTGCTGGCCGCTCGCTCAAGGTGTTCACCGAGCCCGGCCGCGCCATCGCCGGCGAAGCCGGCGTGCTCCTGACACGGGTGGAGCTGATCAAGGTCGCGGAGACCAAGAACTTCGCCGTGGTCGACGCAGCGATGAACGATCTGCTGCGGCCGGCGCTTTATCAGGCCTGGATGGATATCGTCCCGGTCAAGCCCCAATCCCGCAGCAAGGCCAGCTACGACATCGTCGGGCCAGTGTGCGAAACCGGCGACTGGCTGGGCCGCGACCGCGAAATGGCGATCGCCGCCGGCGATCTGCTGGCGATACGCACCGCGGGCGCTTATGGCTTCGTCATGAGTTCCAACTACAACAGCCGCGGTCGTGCCGCGGAAGTGCTGGTCGACGGAACGCGCGCGACGCTGGTGCGGGCGCGCGAAACGTTCGACGATCTTGTGCGCGGCGAAAGCCTGCTGGACGAAGACTGATGGCCGAGAACGGTCCGGAAGCAGCGGTCGCGCCGCTGGTTCATCCTCTGGTTCTGATCGATGGATCGAACTGGCTGTTCCGCGCTTTCCTCGCCTTGCCGCCGCTGACCAATTCGCTTGGCGAGCCCACCGGCGCGGTCTACGGCATGGCCAACATGCTCCGCCGGCTACTGCGCGAGTACACCCCGCGGCGCATCTGCGTCGTATTCGATCCAGCGGGGCCGACCTTCCGGAATGAACTCTACGAACCCTACAAGGCCAATCGCACCGAAACGCCGGCCGACCTGTCGGCGCAATACAACGACGTCTGCACGCTGATCAAGGCGATGGGGCTGCCGATCCTCAACATCGCCGGCTTCGAGGCCGACGATGTGATCGGCACGCTCACCAAGCTCGGCCGCGAGCAACAATTGCCGGTGCTCATCGTCAGCGGCGACAAGGACATGGCACAACTGGTGGACGAGCAGGTCAACATGCTCGACACCATGAAGAACCAGCGCATCGATCGCGCGGGAGTGATCGCCAAGTTCGGCGTGGCGCCCGAACGCATCGTCGACTACCTGGCTCTGGTCGGAGATTCTTCCGACAACATTCCGGGCATCGAAGGTTGCGGCCCCAAAACCGCGGCGAAGTGGATCGCCGAATATGGGTCGGTGCGGGCGATTATCGAGCGGGCCGACGAGGTCAAAGGCAAGATCGGCGACAAGCTGCGCGCAGGCCTGCCAATGCTGCCACTGGCGTACCGCCTGGCGACGATCCGCTGTGATGTGCCACTGCCGGTCGGCGTCGACGCGCTGGTGCCTGGCCCGCGCGACGAGGCGACGCTGATCGAGCTGTTCCGCAAGCTCGACTTCCATCGCTGGCGCGAAGAACTCGAAGGCGGCGTGCCCGCTACCGCAGCGCAGCTTGAAAGCGACGCGCCGGAAGCGCAGGCAAGCAGCGCAACCGAGATCGCCGGAATCACCGCGTCGCCGCCGACCCATGTCGAGCTGGTGCTCGATCGCGACTCGCTAGATCGACTCGTCGCAGAACTGGAGGCCGCGCCGCTGATCTGTTTCGACACCGAGACCGACGCCTTGGACGCCAATCGCTCGGGGCTGGTCGGGCTGGCGTTTTCCACCGAGTGTGGTCGCGGCTGGTACGTGCCGGTGGCGCACGATTATCTGGGCGCCCCCGAACAATTGGCGATGACCGAGGTGATCGCGCGGCTCAAGCCAGTGCTCGAAGACCGCAACAAGCCGAAGGTGGCGCAACACGCCAAATACGATCTCAACGTGCTGCTGCGTCACGGCATCGCCGTCGATGGCCTGGCCTACGACACGATGCTTGAAAGCTATGTGCTTGACGCCGCCGGTAACCGCCACGACATGGATACCCTGGCCGAGAAGTACCTCAATCACCGCACCATCAGCTTCGCGGACGTCGCCGGCAAGGGCAAGAACCAGCTCACGTTCAATCAGGTCGCACTCGACAAGGCAGCGGCCTATTCGGCGGAGGACGCCGACATCACCCTGCGTCTGCACGAGACGCTGTATCCGCGAGTCGCCCAGCTGCCCACCCTGGAGCGCGTGTACCGCGAGATCGAGATGCCGCTGGTGCCCGTGCTGACCAGCATCGAACGGCGCGGCGTGCGGGTCGACGTGCCGCTGCTCAGGCGCATCAGCGTAGAACTCGCTGGACGCATGGACGAGATCCAGAGCCAGGCTTACGTGCTCGCCGAGGGCGAGTTCAACCTCGGGTCGCCCAAGCAGTTGCAGAGCCTGCTCTATGACAAGTTCCAGTTGCCGGTGCTGGCCAAAACTCCCAAGGGCGATCCATCCACCGCCGAAGATACCCTTGAAGAGCTCGCTGCCCAGCACCCCTTGCCGCGGCTGATTCTGGACTGGCGCGCAATGCAGAAACTGCGCAGCACTTACGCTGAGCAACTGCCGGCGGCGGTGAACGCGGCCACAGGACGCATCCACACCAGCTATCACCAGGCCGTCGCGGCCACCGGGCGGCTGTCGTCGTCGGATCCTAACCTGCAGAACATTCCGGTACGCACGGCCGAGGGCCGGCGCATCCGCCAGGCCTTCGTCGCCGAAGCCGGCAACCGGCTGCTGTCGGTGGATTATTCGCAGATCGAACTGCGCCTGATGGCGCACTTTTCGGAAGACGAGTGCTTGCAGGACGCTTTCCGGTCTGGCTTGGACGTCCATCAGGCGACCGCGGCCGAAGTTTTTGGGCTGGCGCTTGACGCGGTCGGGAATGATCAGCGCCGCGCCGCCAAGGCGATCAACTTCGGCCTGATCTACGGCATGTCGGCGTTCGGCCTGGCGCGCCAGCTCGGCATCGGCCGCGGAGAGGCCGGCGAATACATCGAGCGCTTCTTTGGGCGCTATCCCGGTGTCAAGCGCTTCATGGACCGGACCCGCGAGACCGCCCGCGCTCGCGGTTACGTCGAGACGCTGTTCGGCAGACGCCTGTACCTGCCCAATATCAACGCCCGCAACCAAAGCCTGCGCCAGTATGCTGAGCGGACGGCGATCAATGCCCCTCTGCAAGGGACCGCGGCCGACCTCATCAAAACCGCGATGATCGATTTGCAGGCCTGGCTCGAGGCCGAGGCGCCGCAGGTCAAGATGATCATGCAGGTGCACGACGAACTGGTGTTCGAAGGCCCGCAGGGGCAGGTCGAGAAGCTAGCGCCGGCCATCGCAAGCCGCATGTGTCGGGTCGTCAGCCTCGCGGTACCGCTGACGGCTGATTTCGGCATTGCCAACGACTGGGACCGGGCGCACCAGCCGGCAGGGTCCGCAAGTTCGCAAACGGCTGGCTAAAGGGCCGCCTTTCGTCTGCCAGCTGGCGCCGGTCAGGCGGTGTTTTGAATTCAACTAAAATAAAAAATCCATTTGCAACAGCTGTTTAAAGTAAATGGCTAGGCTTTATCACGGCCTTGCGACGTTTCGGTTCGAAAACGCCTGAACTTTCCACGCGCACTCTTCTCTAACCCCGTGAGAGTGGATCTCTCCCTTTCCACTCTCCCCGCCTTCACTCCCTAGGCGGGTCCGGCATCCCCAAGCCGGAGCTGTTGCCCCGTGAGTCTCCCCCCGGCTCACGGGGCTTTTTCTTTTCAAGGCGAGATCGACGCCGTATTTTGCTCACCGTTCAGCAGCGCCCCCAGCCGGGTCCTCGCCTGATCCAGGCCCTGGTGGCTACTGGCCGAAAACAATTGCACCGTCGCCGCGCTGTTCAATTTTCCAAGGTCACGGGTGACGGCCAGCAAGGTGTTTTTGGAGGCGCCATAGCCGAGCTTGTCCGCTTTGGTGAGCAGGATGTGGCAGTGACGCTGGGCCGTTACTGTCCAGGCCAGCAGTTGCTGGTCGTAATCGGTCAGCGGATGCCGGCAATCCATGATCAGGATCAGGCCGCGCAGGTTGTCGCGTTTTTCGACATAGCCGCCGACCAGCCTTCCCCAGCTCTTGCGCATCGGCTCGGGCACTGCGGCGTAGCCGTAGCCGGGAAGGTCGGCAAGTCGGGTGCCATCGGCCAGGCCGAACAGATTGATCAACTGCGTGCGCCCAGGCGTCTTGCTGACGCGCGCCAGGCCATGCCGGCCGCAGACGGCATTCAGCGCGCTGGACTTTCCGGCGTTGGACCTGCCGGCGAAAGCGACTTCGGCATGATCGTCGGCCGGCAACTGCGAGAGCTGGGCGCAAGAAAGGAGGAACTGCGCCTGGGCGTAGGGATTCTGCATGGACGATACGGCGTGTAGAATTGCGCCGCCAAATTATCTGGTTAGCGACTACCCTGCCACATCGCAGGTCATGACGCGCCATCTGCGCTGGAATCGGGTCTACCGGGAGTCTTGCTGATGAAACGCCTCTTCATGGCGCTGTTTGTCGTCGCACCGTTGCTGAGCTTGTCCGCGCGAGCGGAAGAAGTCGTCAAGGACCCGTTTACGCAAGGCGATGCAACGGCCGGCGCGACCAAGTCGGCAACCTGCGTGGCCTGTCACGGAGCGGGTGGCAACAGCTCAATGCCGGACTGGCCCAACCTTGCCAGCCAGGGCTCGCTGTACATCCAGCACCAGCTCCAGGCTTTCAAGAGCGGCGAGCGCAAGAACCCGATCATGCAGGGCATGGCTGCTGCGTTGTCCGATGCCGACATGGCCGACATCGCGGCCTACATGACCCAGCAGAAAGTGCGCGCCGCGCTGGCGGGCAAGGATTCCATCGCAATAGCCGAACCCTTGTTCCGCGGCGGCGATGCGCAGCGCAGCCTGCCGGCTTGTGCGAGCTGCCATGGACCTCGCGGCGCCGGTAATCCGGCGGCAGGGTTCCCCCGCATCGGTTCTCAACACGCCAAATATACGGTCACGCAACTGCATTCCTACCAATCGGGGGAACGGGCGATCGGCGTCAACGGTCATATGATGCAGGCGGTAGCGTCCAAGCTGACCGATCAGGAGATCGAGGCACTGGCGTCCTATGTCAATGGCCTGCAATAGCGGCGCACCCCACCGGAACTGATCATGCGTAAAGCCTTGCGTACCCTGCTGGCCTGCCTGTCCCTGGTCACTTTCGCCTGCTCCGCGCAGAGCAAGACAACGTATAAGGAGGGCGAGCAGTACAAGGTCGTACGCGAAGTGCAGAAGGCGCCGGACCCGAAGCGTATTCTCGTCGAGGAGATCTTCTGGTACGGCTGCCAGCACTGCTTTCACTTCGATCCGCAGATCGAGGCCTGGAAGAAGGGCAAGGCGGGCGATGTTGACTTTGTGCGCGTGCCATCGAGCCTCGGTCGCGCCGAGGGCATCGTCCACCAGAAAGCGTTCTACACCGCCGAAGTGCTGGGACTGGGCGACAAGATCCACAAGCCATTGTTCGACGGCATTCACGTCGAGCGCGAGCCTCTGTTTACGCAGGAAGCGATTCGAGCCTTCTTCAACAAGCAGGTCGGCGTGTTGCCCGACGTTTTCGACGCGACATACACCGGGTTTACCGTCGATAGCCGCGTGCGCCGAGCGGACGGCTTGATGAAGGCCTACGGCATCGCCAGCGTCCCAACGGTGGTGGTGGGCGGCAAGTACTACACCAATGCCACGCTCGCCGAAGACTTCGATGGCACCATCAAAGTGATGGACTTTCTGATCGACAAGGTCCGCCAGGACCGTAAGAAATAGCGGGCCTCAACGCTGCCGGATTGCGGCTTTCGCCCGCCGGCCCACCGCCGGCCGCAAGGTCGGCAGCTTGCCATGGCGATCGATCAGCCAGCGTTCCCGAAAGCAGTAGCCGGCGACATTGGCCAGGTCCCACAGATACCAGGCGTTGACCGATCCGCCGACCAGCGCTCCGACCACCGGCAAGGCGCCGGCGGCCTTGCGCCAGCCCAGATGCTTGCCGGCTTGTAGCGCCAGATTGTTGAGGCTCAGCACCGCCGCCTCCTTCGCCAGTTCGCGTTCGGCGGCGCGTTCGACGCCGTCGCGCCAGCCGGCGTCGGCCAGGGCCTCGCCTTCATGTCGATGCAAGGCATGCAGCGCCGCATCTTTTTCTTCGACGGTGTTGGCTGAGGCCAGGGCAAATATCGCCAGTTCCAGCCGGCGACCGCTGGCCCCCGACAGAATCTCGCCATAACAAAGGCCGGTCCGCTGAATGGTGCGGAAAGCCAGCAACAGCAGCGTCGGCACGTCGGCGACCATGCCGGCGGCTCCGGCGACGCCGAGCAGAGCGCCGCCGCCACCGGCCATCGCGGATGCGCGCCGGCGCAGTCGGCGAGACAGGTCGTCGCACCGTTCCAGTGGCGCCGCGCGCAGATCCTCGATCCGAGCCACCTGGGCCTGCTTGAGCAAGCTCGCGTGCCCGCTGAAGCGGCCGGCGGTGGACTGGACGGTGTCGAGCGCGGCGCGCAGCGCGGCGGCGGGGATCATCGTCTGCACCGCCTGACTGGCCGGGCCGGTGGCGCGCCCGAACCAGCGGGCCACCGCAGGCGGCGGCTGGGTTTGCCAGCTTCGGATTTCGGCGAGACAGCTGCGTTCGTAGTCGTTCATGCGTTCAAGAGTAAACGGCGCGTGTTGGCGACGCTCGCCTTCACACCAGGCGCAGCCCGCCATCCACCGGCAGGATCACGCCATTGAGGTAAGCCGCATCTGCCGACAGCAGGAAGCGCACCGCGCGCGCGACCTCCTCGCCACCGCCCAGGCGCCGCATCGGGATGCGCGACTGCTCGGCGACGCGTGCGCGCTCGTCCAGGTTGTCGCCTTCGCCCCAAATCATGCGGCCCGGCGCGACGCCGACCACGCGGATACCTGGCGCCAGTTCCACCGCCAGGCTTTCGGTCACCGACCACAAAGCGGCCTTGGCTGCGCAATAGGCGACGTAACCGGGCATCGGTTTGCGCGCATGGATATCCAGCAGGTTGACGATGACGCCGGTCGCCATGACCCGCGAGCAAGCCTGAGCGAGAAACAGCGGCCCTTTAAGATTGCTGACGATCAGGTCGTCGAACTGGCTGGAGGTCAAGCCGAGCAGCGGCGTCGGGAAGAAGCTCGATGCGTTGTTGATCAGCGCGTCCACACGGCCCCATCGGGCAACGGCCGCTTGCGCGAGGCGATCACCGAGACCGGCGTCCGCCAGATCCCCGGCCAGGCTGATCGCGCTGCCGGCGGCGTCGGCGTTGAGCTCCGCCGCCAGCGCGGCCGCCTCGTCGCCGGATCGGTAATGCAAGACCAGCCGCCAGCCAGCGGCGTGCAGCTCCAGCGCGATCGCGCGCCCGATACGGCGCCCCGCGCCCGTGATCAACGCCACGGGGCCGGCTGATGCGTCGGGCTCGGCAAGCGGTGTCATGGTGCTGCCCTTATCATCTGGCCTCTCTCCCGCCCGATTGTCACCCAAGACGCCGCGCCCCGCGCAACGTCGCAACCTGCGCATGCTCGACGCCATCCTTCTCGGCCTTATCGAAGGCCTCACCGAATTCCTGCCGATTTCCAGCACCGGCCATCTGCTGATCGCTGAACATTGGCTGGGGCGGCGCTCCGATCTGTTCAACGTCACCATCCAGGTCGGCGCGATTCTCGCGGTGGTGCTGGTGTACCGCGCGCGGCTTGTCGAGTTGGCCCGTGGTTGGCGCGATCCGGCCGCCCGCGACGACGTATTCAAACTCACAGCGGCCTTCGGCGTCACCGCGGTCCTGGGCCTGGCCGTCAAGAAGCTCGGCATCGCGCTGCCGGAGACCGTGGCTCCGGTCGCGCTCGCGCTGGTGATCGGCGGGCTGGCGATTTTCGCCGTCGAACGCTGGGCCCGGCGCCAGCCGCCGCGTGAAGACGTGAGCTGGCGGCTGGCGATCGCGGTCGGGGTCGCGCAAGTGGTCGCAGGGGTCTTTCCCGGCACGTCGCGTTCGGCGGCGGCGATCTTCGTCGCCATGCTTTGCGGCCTGACGCATCGACCCAAGGCCGCGGAGTTCGCGTTTTTGGTCGGCATCCCGACCATGCTCGCGGCCAGTGCCTACGAGATGCTCAAGCTCATCTTGAGCGGCGGCCTGCAAGCGGAATCCTGGGGAGAAACCGCGGCCGGTTTCACCGTTGCCGCAGTAACCGGGTTCGTGTCGGTGAAATGGCTGCTGCGCTATATCTCGGGGCACAGCTTCGAACTGTTCGCCTGGTATCGGCTGGCGCTGGGCCTGATCTTGCTCGCCACGCTTTGAGCTACGAAGCGAAATGCCGGTAAGTCGCCACCAAGCCGACGATCGTCAGCCCCGACAGAACCAGCAGCAGCGTCAACACCATCACGATCAGCCCGACCGAACCGCGACGCGATGCGGGCGTCAACCCCCGCTCCTGATCCAGATGCGCCAGCAACAAGCCGGCGTTGCGCGAATGGGAACGGAAGGCGACGTCGAACAGATCGCCTAGTAGCGGCACCGAGCCGAGCACGCCGTCGATTGCGAGGTTGGCGCTCATGCGCACCAGCAGCCGGTTCGGCACACCGGCGCGGTAGGCCTCGGTGAGGATGGTGCCGCCCAGCAGAATGCCGGCGACATCGCCGACACCGGGAATCAGGCCGAGCACGGAATCCAAGCCCAGCCGAAAGCGGGTGCCGGGGATGGCGATTGCGTTGTCGAGCCACCAGGCGAGCCGGGCGACACGCCGGCGCGCGGCGGCGTGGAGTTCGGAGTCGGGTCTTTTAGGAGGGTGAGGGTCGCGCATCGCCCGGATTATCCATCCTGCTGGTGGCCAGCGCCGGCTGAGACCGAGCCCGGCTTTTGCCCGTACACTTCCGTTTCTGCCGTCAGTCTTCCCACGCCTGTGTTCACAGCGGCTTTCTATTGGCTTGCCTGGTGGCTCTACCAGCCGCTCAACCGCATCATCCGCTATCGGACGACGCCGGGCGATCTGGCGCAGAAGCTGGCGCTCGACCCGGCCAAGCCCGTGGTCTACGTGCTATCGCAGCGCTCCTGGGGCGATCTGTTTCTGCTCGATCGCATCTGTCGCGACAACGGCCTGCCGCGGCCGGGCCGCACCGGCTCGGATCTGCCGACGGCAACCCAGGCCGGCGCTCTCTACCTTCCGGCCCTGCTGGAGACGCGCGTCCGCAATACCGAGCTGAGCGCGGTGGTGAACAGCGCCGCTGCCGATGAAAGCTTCGATTGCCAGGTGGTGCCGGTGTCGTCGTTCTGGGGCCGCGATCCCGGGCAGGAGACCTCGCTGTGGAAGCTGCTGTTCGCAGACAGCATCCAGGCGGGCGTACTGCGCAAGCTGTTCATCATGCTGGTCAACGGCCAGAACGTGTACGCCAACTTCGGCCTGCCGCTGTCGTTCCGTGAATTCGTCGCCAAGGAAAAGTCGCCGGAATTCGCGGTCCGAAAACTCGGCCGCTTGCTGCATATCTATTTTTTGCACGCGCGTACCGCCGCCCTGGGGCCGACGCTGCAGAATCGCGACGTGGTGATCCAGCAACTGCTGGGCAGCCAGCGCGTGCGCGCGGAGATCGCAGCGGAAGCCCGGCGCGGCAAGCTCAAGCCGGATCAGGCGGCGGCCAAAGCCCGGCGCTGCGCCGAGGAGATTGCGGCCAATTACTCGTCGACCTCGGTGCGTTTTCTCGAGCTGATCTTCGAATGGGTGTGGAACCGCATCTTCCGCGGCGTCCAGGTCTTCGGCATCGAGCGCCTGCGCCAGTGGGCGCAGGGGCACGAGATCATCTATCTACCGTCGCATCGCAGTCACGCCGACTATCTGCTGCTGAGCTACGTGCTCTACCGGGCCGGGTTGGTGCCGCCGCATATCGCCGCAGGCGTCAACCTCAATTTCTGGCCGGCCGGCCCGATCCTGCGACGCGGCGGTGCCTTCTACATGCGTCGCAGTTTCGGCGCCGACCGGCTCTACGCTTCGGTGTTCCGCGCCTACGTCGATTCGCTGATCAGCCGCGGTTACTCCATCAGCTTTTATCCCGAGGGCACGCGCAGCCGCACCGGCCGCCTGCTGTCGCCCAAGACCGGACTGCTGGGGATGGTGGTGGAATCGGCGCTGCGCCAGACGACGCGGCGGGTGGCGATCGTCCCGGTATACGTGGGTTACGACAAGGTCTGGGAGCTGTCGAGCTACTTCAAGGAGCTGCGCGGCGCCAACAAGCAGAAGGAGTCGGCGTCAGACCTGCTCAAGGGCGCCAAGCTGCTGACCAAGTCCTATGGCCGGGTGCACATCAACTTCGGCGAGCCGATCCTGCTGCAGGAATACGCCGACAAGCATCTGCCCGGCTGGCGCGACACCCTGCGCACCACCGAATCCGACACGCCGCCGAACTGGCGCGACTTCGTGGTGCGCCTGGGGCTGGCCAACCACCGGCGCATCAACGCTGCCGCGATCGCCAGCCCGGTCAGTCTGGCGGCGGTGGTGATGCTAGCCAGCCCCAAGGGCGCCGTGGCGCGGGTCGAGTTCCACGAACAGCTGTCGCATCTGGTGCGACTGCTGGACGGCCTGCCCTACAGCGACTGCTCGCAGGTTCATGAGCGTTCCGCTGAGGCGATTCTGGAATGGGCGGCGCCGATCGCGCGTATCGCCACCGTGCCGCACCCCTGGGGCGATCTGCTGGACGTCGCCGATCGCGACGCGGTGCTGCTGACCTACGCGCGCAACAACATCCAGCACCTGTTCGCCGTGCCCAGCCTGATCGCCAACCTGTTCCGCACCCGCGGCGTGCTCACCGACGACGCGGTGATCACCGGTTGCCGGGCGCTCTACCCCTTCCTGCGGACCGAGTTCTATCTGCGCTGGGAGCCGGCCGACGCTGAGCAGGTGGCGCGCGACTTCATCCAGGTGATGCTCCAGCAGGGCTTGCTGCTGCGCGTCGACGCCGGCCGCCTGGCGCGCCCGGAAGTGTCCACCTCGGCGTTCTCCACCCTGTCGATGCTGGGGCGGGTGATGGGCGAGACGCTGGAACGCTACTGCATGACCACGCTGCTGCTCGCGGAAGAAAGCCGTAGCCAGCATGCCCTGCAACGCGAGCGCTGCGAGGAAGACTGCCGCCGACTGGCCGAACGCATGGCCGTGCTGACCGGCCGTGATTCGCCGGAGTTCTTCGACAAGACCCTGTTCCGCGGCTATGTGGATACGCTGATCGATGTCGGCATCGTCACCGAGACCGACGATCGCAGGCTGCTGGTGGACGCGCGTATCGAGCGTATCGCCGAGCGCTCGCTGGAACTTCTGTCGGACGAAACCCGTCAGACGCTGCTGCAACTCCTGTCCCGCCGCAGCCAGGCTGTCACCATGGCTGCGGTAGCCTCCGACATTCCCACCCTGTAACCTGCGCGCACCCTGGCCGCGACCGGCCCGGCCCGCTCCCAACCTAGCCAAAAAAACACCATGCACTCCTCGATCCGCCTGCTGGCCGCCGCCGCCTGCACCACCTTGCTCCTCGCCTGTTCCTCCAAGAAAGAAGAAAAAGTCGAGCTGACCACCGACGCCCAGAAGTTCGGGTATTCCATCGGCATCGATCTGGGCAAATCGCTCAAGCCGGTCGAGAAGCACATCGACGTCCCCGCCCTCAAGCAGGGCCTCGACGATATCGCCCAGGCGCTCACCAAGATCGACGAGGCCAAGGCCGCGCTCGCCAAGGACCCCGACAACGAGAGCCTGAAGAAGGCACTCGCCGAAGCCGAGAAGATGCCGGCGGTGAAGATCAGCGCCGAGGATCGCGAAGCAGTCAAGAACACGGTCTCCAAGACCATGCAGGAAGAACAGCTCAAGGCGCGTGAAGAAGCCGCCACCAAGTCCAAGGACGAGGGCGCCAAGTTCCTGGCCGAGAACGCCAAGAAGGAAGGCGTCAAGACCACCGCCTCGGGCCTGCAGTACGAGGTGCTCAAGGAAGGCACCGGCACGTCGCCGACCAAGGAAGACAAGGTCACCGTGCATTACAAGGGCACCCTGCTGAGCGGTGAAGAATTCGACAGCAGCTACTCGCGCGGCGAGCCGGTCACCTTCCCGCTGGGCAACGTCATTCCCGGCTGGACCGAGGGCGTGCAGCTGATGAAGCCGGGCGCCAAGTACAAGTTCTACATCCCGTCGGAGCTGGCCTATGGCGAGCGCGGCGCAGGCGTCAAGATCGGCCCCAACCAGACGCTGATCTTCGAGGTCGAACTGCTGGAAGTCGGCAAGCCCTAAACCCACCGGCTTGATCACGGAAGCGGCGGGGGAAACCCTGCCGCTTTTTGTTTGCACCAGACGTTACCGGCAGCGCGCGGCAATCGTCGCGCCGGCCTCGTCGCGTTCGCGGTTCCACTGATCGGCATCAACCCGCCGCGTCTCCCCGCCCGCCTCGCGGCGCACCAGCCGGTTGGGCGGATGCTCGTCGAGAAAGCGCAAGCGCTCCTGTGCCGTCTGACACTGGGCCGCTATGGCGGCGCGTGCCGCCCGGTCGGTTGTGGCCTGTTCGCGCTTCTTCGCATCGGCCTCGGCGGACCGACGCAGAAATTCTTCGGCATCGCTGGGCTTGGCCGCCGAGCCGGCGGGTGACGCTGGCGGCGGCGCCACGGCTGCCGCGGGCAGCGTCTCGTAAGGACGATCCTTCGGTGGAATCTGCGAATAGTGCTGGCCGCCGCTGGCGTCGAGCCAGCGATAGGTTGCGGCCGTCGCCGGCGGGCCTGCCAGCAGCGCGATGAGACTGAGCAGGGCCGCTGTACGCATCTACTGTCCCAGCCACTGGCGCGGATCGACCGCTGTCGAACCCTGGCGAATCTCGAGATAGACGCCGCTGCGGTCATGGCCGCCGGTGTTGCCGGCGGTGGCGACCACCTGTCCTGCTTCGACCCATTCGCCGACCCCCGGCGCGACCGACGTGCAGTGACCGTACAGGGTGTAGAAACCGCCGCTGTGTTCGAGGATCAGCAGCAGGCCGTACCGCTGCAGCCAGCCGACGTGGGCGACGCGGCCGCGTGCCACCGCCCGCACCGGCGCACCTTCGCGCCCGCCGATCCAGCGGCCGGTCCAGCTCAGCCGCCCACCGGCCTTGGGCGACCCGAAGTCCGCCAACACCGGGCCGCGCAGCGGCCAGGGAAGCCGGCCGCGCTGCTCGGCGAACGGCTTGTTGGCGCCGCCCAGATCCATCGGGATGTCCGACAGCGCGTCGCGCAGCGAATCCAGCAGTTTCTTCACCTGCTGCTCGGTCGCCTGCGCCTGCTTGAGCTCGGTTTCGGAACTGGCGATACGGGTCTGGATCTGCGCCAGCGTCTGCTTGCGCACGCTGCGGCCTTGCTCCAGATCTTCCAGCGCGCCGACTTTCTCGGCCTCCAGAGCCTGGAGACGGCTGCGTTCCTCCACCAGCCGCGCTTCCAGCGCCGCGATCTCGTCGATCTGGGCGTGCACCTGGCTGATCTGCTGCGCCCGCGCGCGATTGACATAGTCGTAGTCGGTGAGCACCCGGCCGGCGCGCGCGGCGTCCTGCTGACTCAGCCAGAGCTGGGTGCGGGTGCGGCTGCCCATGGCGTAGGTCGCCCGGATCTGCTGCGCCAGCACCGCCTGCTGCTGCTTGAGCCGATCCTCGGCCTCGGCCTGTTGCGCCTGGGTGGCCGCGATGCGCTGGTTCTGCGCGCGCAGTTCCAGGCGCAGGCGCTGGAGCTGCGCCTGCGCGCCGGACAGGGTTTTTTCCGCAGACTCCAGAGCCTCGTCGAGCGCGTCGCGCAGACCGCGCTCGCGCTGCAGCTGCTGGCGGAGAGCTTCGATACGGCTTTTCACCGCCTTGAGTTCTTCTTCACTGCCGCGCAGATCCTTGCCCGCAGGCGCGCCGCCGGGCGTCCGTGCGGGGAGCGCGGCGACCGGTAGCAGCAGCGCGCAGAGCAGCAGCGCCCAGGCACCGCCGGGGATCGAGGTTCGCTTTTTATCGGGGGCGGTGGGTGACATAATTCTGGCCCGCATCATAGACGTGCCCTCGCGGTTTTTCGCGCCATGCCCCTGCAGACCTATCTGGATTTCGCGTTACAGCATCCCCTTCTGTTCGCCGCGCTGGCCCTGGTGGCCGCGCTGATCGTCGCCAACGAGGTGCATGGCAAGCTCACGGGCGGCAAGCGGCTGTCGATCCCCGAGGCGGTGCGCCTGATCAACGACCGCGAACCGCTGATTCTCGACGTGCGCTCGCTCGGCGACTTCAAGAAATCGCATCTGCTCAACGCAGTGAACATTCCCCTGGCCAAGCTTGAAGAACGCGCGACCGAATTGCCGCGCGACAAGGCGCGGCCGATCCTGCTCTACGATGCGCTCGGCGGTGGTGCCGGCGAGGCGGCGCTCAAGCTCAAGAAGCTGGGCCACGCCGAGGCCTATCCGCTGGCGGGTGGCCTCAACAGCTGGCTCAGCGCCAGCCTGCCGGTCACGGCGAAATAAGCGCATGGCCAGCGTCCGCGTCTACAGCACCGCGATGTGCCCCTACTGCGTCATGGCCAAGCGCCTGCTCAGCGGCAAGGGCGTGGCCTTTCAGGAGATTCGCGTGGACCAGGACCTGGGCCAGCGCGACGAGATGATGCGTCTGTCCGGCCGACGCACGGTTCCGCAGATCTTTGTCGGCAGCACCCACGTCGGCGGCTACGACGATCTGTCGGCGTTGGAACGCGCTGGCCAGCTCGATCCCCTGCTCGCCGCCGCCTGAGCGCCCGCGCGCCCGCGCGCGCACCTGTCACCTGCTTGCCCTACTCTCATCGCCCGCCGACCCGGAGCCGCTCATGGCCGAACCCAGCACGAATGCCAACCTGACCCCCGCTTCGCCGCAGCCCGACGCACGACAGGTGCTGCTGCAGAAAATCTATCTGAAAGATGCCTCGGTGGAAGCGCCGCTGGCGCCGCAGATCTTCACCCGTCCCTGGCAACCCCAGGTCGACGTCAATGTCGGCACCGAGGTGCAGGCGCTGCCGGACGATCATTTCAACCTGGTCCTGACCATCACCGTCACCGCCAAGCTCGAAGCCGACATCGCGTTTCTGGTGGAGGTGAAGCAGGCCGGCGTGTTCATGGTGCGCGGCTTTCCGCATGAGAACGAACGCGCCGCGGTGCTCGCCGGCTATTGCCCGAGCCTGCTGTTCCCGTTCGCCCGGGAGGCGGTCGCGGACTTCGTGCAGAAGGCCGGCTTCCCGCAGCTGCTTTTGCAACCGATTAACTTCGAAGCCCTGTTCGTCGAGCATCTGAATCGTGCCCGCGCCCAGGCGGCGCAGGCCGCGGCGACACAGGAACCCGCTGCCGCAACGCACTAGGGCCTGCCGCCGCGCATGAACGGCATCGCGATCCTCGGCGCCGGCTCCTTCGGCACCGCGCTGGCGGTCCAGATCGCGCGGCGCGGCACTCCGGTCTGGCTGTGGGGACGCGATGCGAAGGCCCAGGCCGCGATGCAGCAGGACCGACTCAATCAGCGCTATCTGCCGGAGGCGCACTTTCCGGTCGGCCTCACCGCCACGTCGGATCTGCGCCTGGCGCTGCAGTCGGCCGACGATCTGCTGATCGTGGTGCCCAGCCACGCCCTGCGCGAGACCTTGCGCCGTCTTGCCGGTTTGTTGCGGCCCGGACAAGGCGTCGCCTGTGCGATGAAAGGCATCGAGGCCGGCACCGGCAAGCTGGTGCACCAGGTCGTCGCCGAGGAGCTGGGCGAGGACCGAGAGATGGCGGTGATCTCGGGCCCGACCTTCGCCAAGGAACTGGGCCTGGGCCTGCCGACCGCGGTGACCGTCGCCTCCAACCGTCCCGCGTTCGCCGAGCGCATCGCGCGCGCTTTGCATGGCGACGGGCTGCGCGCCTACACCGCTGACGACGTCATCGGTGTCGAGGTCGGTGGCGCGGTGAAGAATGTTCTGGCGATCGCGGTGGGCATCGCCGACGGCCTGAATCTGGGCGCCAACACCCGCGCCGCGCTGATCACACGCGGGCTGGCGGAGATCATGCGTCTCGGCGAATCCCTCGGCGCGCGAACCGAGACGCTGATGGGCCTGTCGGGCCTGGGCGACCTGGTGCTCACCTGCACCGACAACCAGTCGCGCAATCGCCGCATGGGGCTGCTGCTGGCGCAGGGACGCAGCGTCGACGACGCCACGCTGGAGATCCGGCAGGTGGTCGAAGGCGTGCGAGTCGCCCAGGAGGTCCGGCGGCTCGCCTTGCGGCAGAAAGTCAGCATGCCGATCACCGACCAGGTCTGCCGCGTGCTGCTGGGCGAGACCACCGCCGTCCAGGCCGTCCGCGCCCTGGCCGACCGGCCGTCCAAGCCCGAGAACGATTAGGTCTAGTCGCCGCCATCGAACCCGGCCTGGCGCCAGGCCTCGTAGACCATCACCGCCACCGCGTTCGACAGGTTGATACTGCGAGACCCCGGGCGCATCGGTAGCCGCAGGCGGCGCTCGGCCGGCACGGCGTCCAGCACGTCCAGTGGCAGGCCGCGCGATTCCGGGCCGAACAGGAACACGTCGTCGGATCGGTAACTCGGAGCATCGAAGCGCCGCTGCGCGCGAGTGCTCAGGGCGAAGATGCGCGCGTCGCCGACGGCGTCGAGAAACGCCGTGTAGTCCGCATGCTCGCGGATCACGGCGATATCGCGATAGTCCATGCCGGCGCGCCGCAGCGCCGCGTCGTCGATCGAAAAGCCCAGTGGGCGGATCAGGTGCAGCATCGCTCCGGCGTTGGCGCAGAGACGCATGACGTTGCCGGTGTTGGGTGGAATTTCCGGCTGGTAGAGCGCGACTTGCACCAGGGAACCTGTGATCAGAGCCGGTGTTCGCCGCAGTTCCAGCACAGCTCGAAATGCAGCGGTACCGTCTCCCCACAGCCGCAGCGCCAGATCGAGGCGCACAGCCCGCGGCGTTCGTATTCGGCCAGCAGGCGGCGCGCGCGGGGCTGGTCCGCCTCGTCGAACAGGTACAGGCGCGGAAACTCCATCGGCAACTCGCCGCGCGCGCTTCCCAGGTGCTCGCCGTCGATGCGCACGGCGACGCCGTGGTCGGCCAGGTAGTCGCGCAGGATCTGGGCTTCGAGCATATTGGCGGCGAGATATAAGGCAGGCATCGAACGAGCTTGGCAGCCTGCCCGAGCCGCGTCGAGCGGCGCCGTCGTCTGTGGCAAACCCGACGACGCGTCATCAGCGTTTGACAGTCTGCAAGACCCGCCCCTAGTCTCGCCCCCGCCAACCGGACCTCGCCATGAAAGCACTCGCCCCTGTACGCACCATCGTTCTTGCTGCCCTGCTCGGGAGCGCGATCAGCGCCGCGCAAGCGCAATCCCAGGGCGTCGTTGAGGACCCGCAGCAGGACTATGCGCCATCGGCCGCGGCGATGACCTTCGATCTGATCATCGTGCGCCCTCTGAGCCTGGTCGCCACGCTGCTCGGCTCCGGCCTGTTCCTGCTGCAGACGCCTCTGGCCCTGATCCAGGGCACGCCGCCATTCGACGCCGCGCAGAAACTGGTGGTCGAGCCGGCGCGCTATACGTTCGACCGTCCGCTCGGGCAGATGGAGTAGGCCGCAGCCCGTGTCAGCGCAGCACCTTGCCGTCGCTGTCCAGCACCTTGACCTCGCCCAGCCCGAGCTTGCGCACCGGTGCTTCGATCTTCGAGAGATCGCCCACCAGAACCCAGGTCAGTGAATCGGGTTTGACCAGACGGTGGACGGCGGCGTCGGCGTCGGCGGGGGTCATGCCGCGCACCTTGGGGACCAGGTCGTTGTAGTAGGTGTCGGCGAGGCCGTATTGCAGGATGTTGAGGTAGGAGGCGGCCACTTCGCCGGCGGTCTCGTGATCCCCGGGCAGGCCGACGACGATGTTGTCGGCCGACAGCTTGAGCTCCACCGCCGTGATCGGCTTTTTGCCGACGATGCCGCGCAGCTCGCGGTCCATTTCGCGGATCGATTCCACCGTCTTGTCGGCCTGCACCGGCGCGTAGGCCACGAACGGACGCTGGCCGCGCGACGAGCCCAGCTGCGAACTCGCGCCGTAGCTCCAGCGCTTGTCCTCGCGCAGATTCAAGTTCAGGCGCGAGATGAACTTGCCACCGAGCACACCGTTGGCGACGGTCATGGGGATGTCATCGGGGTCGGACTTGGGCGGCGCCAGCTCCACCGCGGCGATCAGGGTCTGCGCGGCGCCGGTCTTGTTGATCAGGAAGAAGCGCGGCTTGGCCGGCAGCGAAACGGTGGCCAGATTCTTCACCGGCTTGGGCTCAGGCGGCGCTTTCCAGCCGCCCAGGCGCGCTTCGAGCAGCGGCGTGATCTCGGCCAGCGTGGTGTCGCCGACGATCAGCAGCTGCGCGTTGTCCGGGCGCACCCAGCGGCCGTAGAACGCCTTGAGCCCGTCGACGCTCAGGCTCGTCACCGAGGCCTCGCTGCCATTGCCCGAACGCGGGTTGGAATAGGCGTGGTCGTCACCGTAGAGCAGGCGCGGATACAGCCGCGTCATCAGGCCCGTGGGCTGGCTCTTTTCCTGGCGGATGGCGGCGAGTCGCTGGGCCTTGAGGCGGGTCAGCTCGTTGGCCGGAAAGCTCGGGTGCAGCAGCACGTCGGCGAACAGGTCCAGCGAGGGCGCGAGCTGGCTCTTGAGCGCGTTGACGCCGATCACGGTGGCGTCGGTGGTATTGGACAGGCCGAGCTGGGCGCCGAGGTCTTCGGCCTCGCGGGCGATGCCAAGGGAATCGCGACCGGCGGTGCCTTCGTCGAGCATGTCGAGCGTCATCTTGGCGGTGCCGGAGGCGATACCGGCGTCGGCGGCGTAGCCGGCGTCGATCAGCACCGTGGCCTGCACCACCGGCACCTCATGGCGCTCGGCCAGCACCACGGTCAGGCCGTTGGACAGCTTGGCGCGCTGCAGCGGCGGCAGCTTGAGCGCCGGCGATTCGCCCACCACCGGCAGATGGCTGCGATCGGCGCCGGTCTGCGCCGGCAGGTATTCCGGGAAGGGCTCGACATTGAGCACGAACTCGCCGTCCGACAGCCAGCGCCGCGACACGTCGCGCACCTGCTCCGGCGTCGCGGCGAAAATCCACTGCAGCTCGGTCTTGTAATAGTCCGGCCGGCCGCAGAAAACCTGGTACTGCGCCAGGGTCGACGACTTGCCGGAGAAGCCGTCGATGCGCTCCTGGCCACGCACCGAATCGGCCTCGCTGCCGACCTTGACCCGCTCCAGTTCCTCTGCGGTCGGACCGTCGCGCAGGAAGCGCTGCAGCTCCTCGTTGATGGCTTTCTCCACGACCGCCGTGTCGGCATCCGGCGCCACCAGGGTGTCGATCTGGAACTGCGTGCCGATCTCGAACGGCCCCAGGCCCGCGCTCACCGACGTGGCGATGCGCTCGCGATATACCAGGCGCTGGTAGAGGCGGCTGTTCTTGCCGCCGGCCAGCACCTCGCCCGCCATCTGCAGCAGATTGGTATCGCGCTCGCAGAAGCCCGGTACGTTCCAGGTCTGATAGAGCCGCGCCTGCGGCACGCGGTCCTGCAGCGCGCTGCGCTTGATGCCGACCATCTTCGCGGTCCAGGGGCCGTGGCGCTGCTGCGGCGGCCCGGGCGGGATGTCGCCGAAGTAGTGCTGCACCTTGGCCAGCACCTCGTCGGGCTTGACGTCGCCGGCGATCACCAGCGTGGCGTTGGCGGCGCCGTAATGCGTCAGGAACCACTGCTTGACGTCCGCCACCGTCGCCGCATTGAGATCCTTCTCCGACCCGATCGAGGTCCAGGAATAGGGGTGTCCGGCGGGGTAGGTCTGTTCGGCGATGATGTCGTCGGCCAGGCCGTAGGGCTGGTTCTCGCCCTGGCGCTTTTCGTTGAGCACCACGCCGCGCTGCTCGTCGAGTTTCTTCTGGTCGATGGCGCCGACCAGATGCCCCATGCGATCCGATTCCAGCCACAAGGTGAGATCCAGTGCCGAGGTCGGCACGTTCTCGAAATAGTTGGTGCGGTCGAGCCAGGTGGTGCCATTCATCTTCGACGCGCCGACCGCCTCCAGCGGCCGGAAGAACTCGTCATCGTGATGCTCCGAGCCGTTGAACATCAGGTGCTCGAACAGATGCGCGAAGCCATGCAGCCCTTCCGGCTCGTCCTTGCTGCCGACGTGATACCAGACGTTCACCGCCACGATCGGCGCCTTGTGATCTTCGTGGATGATCAGCGTCAGGCCGTTGCTCAAGATATGCTGGGTGTAGGGAATATCCAGCGCCGAGACGCGCTTGGCGGCGGCCTTGCTCAGCGCGTCCGGAGCCGGCGCGATCGCAGTGGATTCGGTCGCGGGCGGTGTCGCTGGCGGCGCGGCGCCGACGCTCGAACAGGCAGCCAGGCAAACGGACAACAAGGCGGTGCCGAAGCGGCCCGCAACACGAGTGGTCGACATGAAAGGTTCCAGACTGGCGATCTGCCATTGTGCACTGCGCACAAGGCCCGAGGCGTAGAGCATGAATGGCCCGGCAAGTTCCTGGACCGTCGACGCCGCCGCGCATCGCCTGGCCCACGCCCGCTGGCTGCCCTCGCCCAACCACGATGAACGACCTGCCGGCTGCGCCGTCGAGCTGCTGGTGATCCATGCGATTTCGCTCCCGCCGGAACAATTCGGCGGGCCCTGGATCGATGCCCTATTCACCAACACGCTAGACCCGCAGGCGCATCCGTATTTCGCGACGATCCAGGGCCTGCGCGTGTCCGCCCACGCCTGCGTGTTCCGCGACGGCTCGGTGGTGCAGTACGTGGCGTTCGACCGGCGCGCCTGGCATGCCGGCGCATCGCAATGGCGGGGACGCCAGCGCGCCAACGATTTTTCGATCGGCATCGAACTCGAAGGCAGCGACACCCAGGCCTTCACCGACGCTCAGTACGAAACCCTGGCCGGCATCAGCGCCGCGCTGATCCGCTGCTATCCGGCGCTGGATCGGCAAAACGTCACCGGGCACGGCGACATCGCCCCCGGGCGCAAGACCGATCCGGGGCCCTGCTTCGACTGGGCGCGTTACCGCGGCCGGCTCGACGCGCTGCGGGCATGAAAACGCCGCAGGGTAAAAGGCCCCGATGCGGGGGCCCGGTATGAACACCCCACAAAGTGAAAAGCTACTTTGTGGGGGCCCCGTATGATGCCGCCATGCTGCTGATCGCCATCCTCGCCGCCCTGGCGGCCGAGCGCCTGCTCGGCCAGGCCCGGTGGTGGGGCCGGCCGTTTCTGCTGCAGGCGATGACGCGCGGTATTCGCGGCTCGTTGCCCTGGCGTCCGCTGTGGTCCAGCCCGGGCGTGGTGCCGCTGCTGCTGCTGCCGCCGCTGGCGCTGACCAGCCTGCTGGAACAGCAGATCCAGAGCCCGTTCGTCGACCTGGGGTTTTCCGCCGGCGTGCTGCTGTTGTGCCTGGGCCCGCGCGATCTGGCCGACGACGTCAATCAGCTGCTGAGGATGCGCGCCGCCGGCGATGACGCGGCCGTGCGCCGACTCGCACGCGCCCTGCAGCGAGGGCCGGAGCCGGATCCGAGCCATCGTTCGCTGATCGGCGCGCTGTTCATCCAGTCGCACGAGCGGCTGTTCGGCATCCTGCTTTGGTTTTTCGTGCTGGGCCCCACCGGCGCGGTGCTGTACCGCATCGGCAGCCGCCTGCCGCGGGTGCTGCACGAAGATGGCGACACCCTCGCCGCGCATTTCTCCGACATGCTGCATGGCCTGCTCGCCTGGATTCCGGCGCGCATCACCGCGCTGCTGTTCGGACTTGCCGGCAGTTTCGACGACGCGCTGCGCGCCGCCGCCGACCTGCACTTCGATCCCGCCGGCGACGCCGCGGGCTGGAGCCGCAAGACCTGGGCGGTGCTCGCGGAAACCGCCATCGGCGCGCTTGAAACCGACGGGCCTGATGGCGGCGGCCCGGCGCTGCCGCCGAATTTCGAGGCCATGCTGCACGAGGTGCTCAATCTCCAGAACCGCGCGCTGCTGATCCTGCTGGCGTTCTTCGCGTTTTTCGCGACCGGTGCGTGGGTGAGCGGGGTATAGGCGGATGTCCAGCGGACATCCGCACCCGCCAACGCCCGGCCAGCATTTGGCTCAGGCGAGGCATGACCTGCGTCATGCCGAGGTCAGCCAAATGCGGCCGGGCCGGGGCTCGATGTCGCAACGCCCGTCGCGCCAAGGAGGGCGTTCGAGAATCTTGCTTGCGCTTGGGCTAGTAGTTCCAACGCTCGTGGCATCGCCAGCCCACGCGCTGCGCGTCGTCGCCCTGGCGCCGCATCTGGCCGAGCTGACCTGCGCGGCGGGCGCCTGCGATCAGCTGGTGGGCCGGGTCAGCAGCTTCAGCGACTACCCGGCGTCGGTCGCGCTGCTGCCGAGCGTGGGCGATGCTTTCAGCCTCAACGCGGAGTCTCTGCTGGCGCTGCGACCGGATCTGGTGCTGGTCTGGGCCAACGGCTCGCCGGCCGCCGCCATCGCGCAGGTCGAGCGCCTGAAGATTCCCACCCTCAAGCTGTCCTTCAACAAGCTGGCCGACATCGAAGCCGGCCTCATTGCTATTGGCCAGAAGCTGCACACCATGCCGGCCGCGCAGGCCGCGGCGGCGGATTTTCACGCGCGCATCGCGGCGCTCGTGCAGCGCTACCGGTCGGTGCCGCGGCTGCGGGTGTTCTAC
Organism: uncultured Hydrocarboniphaga sp.; assembly: GCA_964246995.1. Lineage (GTDB taxonomy): Bacteria > Pseudomonadota > Gammaproteobacteria > Nevskiales > Nevskiaceae > Hydrocarboniphaga. The sequence continues at coordinate 8,146 of CAXTSJ010000017.1, read as the reverse complement.
CAGATCGAGGCCGAGCCGATCTTCACCATCAACCGCGACAGCCCGATCAGCGAGGCTCTGTCGCTTTGCGGTGGCGACAACGTGTTCTCCGACTTGCCGCGGCTCGCCGGATCGCTCGGGCGCGAGGCGGTGCTGGCGCGCGATCCCGATGTGGTGATCTGGGGACGTCAGGATCACTCGGATGGCATCGAGGCTTTCTGGCGGCGCTGGCCCGACGCCCGTGCGACGCGCGCCAACAATCTTTTTGCGGTCGACGCCGATCTCCTCGCGCGATCGACGCCGCGCATGGTCCAGGGGATCGAAGAACTGTGCTCGGCGCTGGACAAAGCCAGAGCCAACATCGCGCGGCAGCCGTCGGGCGACGGCCGCTAGCCCATTCCGGCCCCATTCAGCGGATGGCCGCAAGATCGCGTTTCCCCGCCGCCCAAAGAACTCCGACCGCATGGAAGGCAGCCTGCCGCTCACCACCTTCAAGGTGCTGACGCTGAATACCCACAAGGGGTTCTCCGTCCTCAACCGTCGTTTCATGCTGCACGACCTGCGCGAGGCCATCCGCGGCGCGTCGGCGGACGTGGTATTTCTGCAAGAGGTTCTGGGCAGCCACGAACTGCATTCCACGCGCCAGAAGGACTGGCCGACCGAGCCGCAGTACGAATTTCTGGCGGACACCATCTGGGGCCACTATTCCTATGGCCGCAACGCGATTTATCCGCAGGGCCACCACGGCAACGCGGTGCTGTCCAAATTCCCGATCACCAGCTGGCACAACCGCGATGTTTCCATCGCCGGGCCGGAACGTCGCGGCCTGTTGCACGTGGTACTCAACCTGCCCGGCCGCAAGCTGCAGATGCACGCTATTTGCGTGCACCTGGGTCTCATGGAAGAACATCGCAAGCAACAGCTGCAACTGATGTGCGGGCTGATCAAGGAGTTCGTGCCGGACGACGCGCCCCTGGTGGTGGCGGGCGACTTCAACGACTGGCGGGTGCGCGCCAACGATGCGCTGCTGCAGGGCTGCGGGCTTACCGAGGCTTTCGTCGACCACCAGGGGCGCGCCGCCAAGACGTTTCCGGCGCGATGGCCGGTTCTGCGGCTCGACCGCATCTATACGCGCAACCTGCGCACCGCGCGACCGGCGGTGCTATCGGCCAAACCCTGGTCGCACCTGTCGGATCACGCCGCGCTGGCGCTGGAGATCACGCTGTGATGCAGCGCTTGCGCAAGCAGCCCCACCACTGGATCGACGGCAACAGCGTCGATCTGCTGGAAAACGGCGAGGCCTACTACCCGCGCCTGATGGAGGCGATCGGCAGCGCGCAGAAGGAGGTCTTCGTCGAGACCTTCATCATTTTCGAAGACAAGATCGGCATCCCCTTCCAGCAGGCGCTGATCGCCGCCGCGCAGCGCGGCTGTCGCGTGGAACTGACCGTCGACGGTTACGGCTCGGCCAACCTGACCGCGGAATTCATTCGCCAGATGACCGATGTCGGCATCGGCTTTCACGTCTATCGCCCTGCCACCAAGCTGCTGGGCTGGCGGACCAATCTATTTAAGCGCCTGCACCGCAAGATCGTGGTGGTCGACGGCCGCGTCGCGTTCGTCGGCGGCATCAATATCTCGCATGACCACGTCGCCGACTACGGCCCCGGGTCCAAGCAGGATTACGCGGTGCAGGTGCAGGGCCCGGTGGTGGACGACATCCACCGCTTCTGCGAGCTGTCCGTCGCCAAGATGGTGTGGCACACCGACTCTCGGCGACGTTGGTGGCGCCGGCACCGGCAGGTGCCGCGCAAGCCGGCGCAACAGGCCGTCGGGCGTGCGCGTGCCATGTTCGTGGTGCGTGACAACGATCGTCATCACACCGACATCGAGCGCCAGTATCGCGACGCGATCAAGGCCGCGCGCAGCCGCATCGTCATCGCCAATGCCTATTTCTATCCAAGCTTCCGGCTGCTGCGCAACATCCGCGACGCGGCCAAGCGCGGCGTCGACGTCAGCCTGATCCTGCAGGGCAAGCCGGACATGTGGTACGTCCAGTGGGTCGCGCAGAATCTGTACGCGTACCTGATCCGCGCCGGCGTCACCATCTACGAGTATTGCGAGCGGCCGCTGCACGCCAAGGTGGCGGTGGTCGACGACGAGTGGGCGACCGTGGGTTCCAGCAACCTGGACCCGCTGAGCCTGTATCTGAATCTCGAATCCAACCTGATCTTCCGCGACACGCCGTTCAACCGCCATCTCGCTTCGCGGCTGCAGTTCCTCATGCAGAACACTTGTCGCAAGGTGGTGTGGGACGCGATCCCGCGTCGGCATATCGGCCGGCAGCTGTTCGCGCTGGTGACGTATCACCTGGGCCGGCGCTTTCCGCGTTGGAGCGGCTGGCGGCCGGCGCACGCCAGCCAGGTGGGCCAGACGGCCGGCGACACGCGTGCCGTCGGCGACGAACGCCAGACGCCGGGTGCATCGGCGCAGATGTCTCAGAAGCCGTAGGCCGGATTGGCCGTGTCGAAAGCGTCGTCGCCCAAATGGGCGTCGAGCCTCCAGTCGCGGAAGCGGTAGTCCTCCATCAGCCGGCCGTCGCGATGCCAGGCGCGGACCTGCGTTGGCATCGCGCTGGCGCGGTCCAGGCACAGCTCCGCGGCGGCTGCCGGATACGTCACCGTCTCGTCGGCCGGCAGCTCGTCGCGACGCAGGCACAGCGAGGCCTTGCCGTCGACATCGCGCTCGCTCACATACGGCGGCAGGAAGGAGTCGGGATGTCGCAAAGCCTCGGCCTTGAGCATTGACGCCATCCGGTAGATGCCGCTCTGCTGCACCGGGCGCAGGTTGCCGCGGCGCGCCAGCAGCCCATCGGCGTCGATCGAAAAGTCCAGGCCCATCAGCCGCGGCTCATGCACCCGCATCTTGCCGTCGTAGCGGCCGGCGCAGTAGATCGCTTCGCGATTCCTGTAAGGCCTGGTCAGCCATTTGAAGTAGCGGCATTCGGGGTCGCGCCGGTGCTTGAACAGGATCGTCTCCTCGTCCGACAGATCCCGGCCGAGGCGCTGCTGCCGGATCATCACCACCTGGTAGCCCGGCAGCCGGTCGGCGATATCAATGAGGCGCCTTGCCAGTGCATCGGCGGGTTCGGCCGCCGCCGCGCAGGCCACGAGCATGAAAAGAACCAGCGCGACGAGGGCTTTTTTCATCGATGACGATACGGGTTCGCGCGGCCAGTGCCTGTGCCCTCAGGCCGCGAGTTCCAGCCCCTTGCGGTAGTAACGCGCGGCTTCGTCGGGCAACTGCGTCTGCTCGCAGAGCCGAGCCAGTTCCAGATACGCCGCGGGGCTGGGCCGGGTGCGGGCGGCGGCTTCCAGATAGCTGCGCGCCTTGCCCCAAAGCTTGTTCTGCAGGCAGGCCTGGCCGGCGGTGATCAGCAGCTCCTGGCGCTCGCCGTACTGGCTGAGCCATTGCTCGATCGTCGCCAGGCGGCTGACGCCGTCGCTGCTGTGCAGGCCGCCGTAGAGCTGCACCAGGGCCGGATCCCAGTCGCGGCGCAGCGCGTCGACGATCAGCGCCGCCGCAATCGCGTCGGCGTTGAGCTGATGCAGGGCCTGGGCATAGCGCAGACGCAGGCCGGCGTCGCGGCGCGCTTCGGGTTCGGCGGTGTCCCACAGCGATTTCAGGCGATCGAGCTTGGACTCGCTCTCGGCGCTGGCGATCAGCTCCAGCATCGAGCGCTGCAGCAGCGCATTTCGGCGCGGCGCCGGTATCGCCTGCAGCTTGCCGGTTTCCAGCAGCAGCCCGCGCAGCGCCTCCCAGCTGTGCAGGCCGGCGAAGGATTCGGCGAGCAGCTCCACGGCATAGGGATGGCGCGGATCGACTTCGCGCAGGCGCAGCGCGGTGTCGCGCGCGGCGCTGAATTCCTCGCGTTCCAGCTGCAGCTCCGCCTGGGTGAGCAGCACCGCGAAATCGTGTTCCGGATGACTGAGCGCCGCCAGTTCCAGATAGTGGTCGCGACGATCGCCGGCACCCAGACGCTGCGCCGCGCGCGCCGCGGCCAGGTAGTTCAGATGCGAGGCGTGATGGTCGGCGGCGCGACGTACCAGCTCGATCTCGGCGCGCTTCCAGTTGCCTTCGAGCAGGCGCAGCAGACCTTCCTCGAACGTGTCGCGCGCGCGTTCGCCGCGGCGTCGCGCGATCAGCTGGCGCACCGCCGACGGCAAGCGCACGCCGGCCAGCAGCAGGCGCGCCCCGAACACCAACAGCGCCAGCGTCACCACCACGCTGGCGACGAGCCCCAGCAGAGAGGTCTCGACGATCCAGCGGCCGTAGGTCATCAGCACGTAGCCGGCGTCGGCGCGCAGCAGCCAGGCGGCGCCGGCGCCGAGCGCCAGCACGATGGTGATCATCAGCCAGTTGCGGATCACGGCCTGGCGGGCGCGGACGCGCTGGCGTTCAACTGCTCGCGCAAGAGCTTGAGCGAGCCGCCGACGTCGGGCGCCGGCGCCGACAGCTCCAGCGCCTGCAGCCGATCCAGTTCGGCGAGCGCGGTGATCACGCCGTCGTCCTCGGCGGCGTAGAACTGGCGCAGCCAGTCGGCGGCGGAAGACATGGCTTCGCGGAAAGCCTCGGTCTCGCCGCGCAGCATGGCCACGCGCGCCGCCTCCAGCCGGAGGATCAGCACGTGGCCGATCACCGCCTCGTCCTCGGCCGGCAACAGCCGCAGACTGCCGGCCTTGTCGTCGCGGCGGATCAGGAACAGGCCGGAGACGGCGCGGCGCACCGCATACCAGACGCGCTTCCACGCAGGCATCGCACTGGGATTGTTGCCGTCGGTGGCCAGCGCGGTCGAGGTGCTGCGCAGCACGCCGAAGTTCTGCGGCGTGGCGCGCGCGCGCAGCGGCAGCGCATCGGCGCGATCGATCAGCGCCGAAAGCGTCAGCGAGGCAGAGGTGAGATCGGGCCGCGGCAGTGCCTGCAACTGCGTGCGCTCGCCGGCGATGGCCTCGCGCACGCGGAACAGGCGCGGATCGGCCAGCGCGGCCAGGCGTTCGTCGGCGATCTGCAATGCCAGCAGGGCCGAGCGCACGTCGTGCTGCAGCAGCAGGCGATCGCCGGCCAGCAGCAGCAGTTGCTCGACCGAGGCCAGGGCGAAGCGCGTGCGTCCGCCGCTGAGTTCGTCGGTGACGCGGCCCATCAGCTGTTCGCTGTTGTCGAGCCGGCCCTGGACGCTGGCCAGGTCGTTGCCCTGGCGTTCGACCGTGCGTCCGAGGTCGGACTGGCGCGTGCTGATCGTCGAGCCCAGCGCGGTCAGATCGTCGGCCTGCCGCGCCAGCCGGCGCAGGGCATGGTCCTGCGCCTGGATGATCGCGTCCTGGTTCTGGCGCAGATCCCAGAACAGCCAGCCGCCGTAGCCCAGGGCGCCGGCCAGGATCAGCACCAGCAGCCAGGGCAGGATCGCCGATGAGCCGCGAGCCGCGGGCGTCATCGGTATGGACGCAGGCAACGGGGACGTTTCCGCTTGATTGGTCGTCATGCTCGAATCATGGTCGCGGTCGACACGCCATTGCACCAGGCAGCGCAGATAGGCCTCGTCGCTGACCGCGTCCACCACCAGCGGCGCGGCGAAGCCCCGCGCCAGGGCTTTGGCCGCCACTCGTTCGCTGGGCACCAGCAGCTGCAGCTGCAGCAGGGCGGGGCGCGACGCCGGCGGCGTGGCGGCCCACAGCAGATCCAGGGCCTCGCCGCTGCTGATCACCGCGGCGTCGGCCACGGCCAGCTCGGCTTCCACCCTTGCCGGGCTCAGGTCCAGGGGCCGGCGCCGGTACAGAGGCAGGCTGGTGACCCGCGCGCCGCGCGCGGCGAGTCCCTCGGCGAGCAGGTCGCGTCCGCCCTCGCCAGTGACGATCAGATAAGGCCGGCCATCGACCTGCTGCAGCGCCGGCAGATCGAGCAGGGCTTCGCTGGACGCGGTGCCCGTCGGCATCACGGCGCCGGGATGCCCGGACCGGTCCAGCGCCGCGGCGGTCGCGCCACCGACCGCATAGAGCGACGGCCAACGGCCCTTGTCGAGTTCGGCGGCGCGGGCGACGGCATTGGCGCTGGTGAAGATCCAGCCCTCGTCGCCCCGATGCGCCTCAAGCTGTGCGCGCTGCTCGGCGTCGTCGCCGCTGGCGTCGATGGCGACCAGCGGCAGCCTGGCGGTCTCGGCGCCCTGGGCTTCGAGCAGGCGGCACAGCGCGTCGCTCTGGTGTGCCGGCCGGGTGACGATGATGCGTAACCCCGCCAGCGCACCGCGTGTCATGGCAGTACGCCGAGGGATTGCAGGATGTCGCGCGCGCCGTCGGCCAGCAGACGCTCGGCGAGGGCGGTGCCCAAATGCTCCGCGTCATCGGCCGCGCCGCGGATCTCGTCGCGCACCTGGCGATCGCTCGCCGGGTCGGCGACCAGCGCCTGCATCCACATCTGGCCCTCATGGATGCGCGCGTGGCCGGCCACCGGCACCTGGCAGGCGCCGCCCAGTCGGGAGTTGAGCGCGCGTTCGGCGGTCAGCCGCTGCGCCGTCAGCGGATCGTGCAGGCCGGCGATCAGCGCGCGCGTATCGGCGTCATCTTCGCGGCATTCGATGCCGATCACGCCCTGGCCGATGGCGGGGATGAAGCGTTCGACATCCAGCGCCTCGGCGATGCGTTGCGCCAGTCCCAGGCGGCGCAAGCCGGCGGCGGCGAGCAGGATCGCGTCGTAGCCGTTTTCGTCGAGCTTGCGCAAACGCGTGCCGACGTTGCCGCGCAACGGCGAGATCTGCAGATCAGGCCGCAGGCCGCGCAACTGGGTCTGGCGACGCAGGCTGGAGGTGCCGACGTGCGCCTCGAACGGCAGGTCGGTGAGCTGCGCGTAGTGGTTGGAGACGAAGGCATCGCGCGGATCTTCACCGTCGAGGAAGGCCGACAGGCACAGGCCCGGCGGCTGTTGCGCCGGCACGTCCTTCATCGAATGCACGGCGATGTCGGCGCGGTTCTCCAGCATCGCCTGTTCCAGTTCCTTGACGAACAGGCCCTTGCCGCCGACGGCCGATAGCGGGCTGCCAAGCAACTGATCGCCCTGCGTGGTCATCGGCACCAGTACCACGTCGAGGTCCGGATGCATCGCGCGCAGACGCGCCTGCACGTGATGTGCCTGCCACAACGCGAGCGGCGACTCGCGGGTGGCGATGCGCAGCTGCCTGGCAACGCCTGCCGTCAAACGACTTCCTCGGCGCTGCTGATGATCTTGCCGACCAGGCCGTAGTCCTTGGCCTCCTGCGCCGACATCCAGTGATCGCGCTGCGTGTCTTCGGTGATGCGCTCGACGCTCTGCCCGGTTTCCTTGGCGTAGATCTCGTTGAGGCGCTGGCGCATGCGCACGATCTCTTTCGCCGCGATGGCGATATCCGAGGCCGTGCCGCCCATGCCGCCCGAGGGCTGGTGCAGCAGGAAGCGCGTGTTGGTGAGCGCGTAGCGGTTCTGCGGCTTGGCGGCGCTGTAGATCAGCGAGCCGGCGCTGGCGCACCAGCCGGTGCCGACCATGCGGATCTCGGGCTTCACGAACTTGATCATGTCGTAGATCGTGTCGCCGGATTCCACATGCCCGCCCTGGCTGTTGATGAAGATGGTGATCGGGTCCAGCGACTCGGCCTGCATCGCCAGCAGGCGGCTGGTCACGGCCTCGGCCAGCTTCTGGGTGATGCCGCCATAGATCAGGATGGTGCGCGCCTGGAACAGGCGTTCTTCGAGAGCATTGGGGCGCTTGGGCGTGACGGCCTCTTTGGCGTCATCGTCGAGGGTGAAGTCGCGGTCCAGCATGGTGAAACTCCTGGTAGTCGTGGCCGCCGAAGCTCAAGGGCAGGCGCGGGACCGCCATCTTAACGGCTGATCGGCCGGACGACGTGTGGAACGTAGGTTGGGGAGAGCAAAGCGAACCCCAACAGTCACACTCGCAATGTTGGGGTTCGCCTTCGGTTCACCCCAACCCACGGAGGTCAGGACTCCGTCAGAAACCGCCGCACTTCCGCCAGCCGCCGGCGCGACACCGGCAGCGCCTTGCTGGCGTGCTTCATCCGCAGCCAGTGGTGCTGCTCGCCGCCGCGCTCGCGCTCCAGGCTGGCGATGAAGCGCGTCGCCACCAG
>CAXTSJ010000016.1:25366-75814 GCA_964246995.1 uncultured Hydrocarboniphaga sp. | reverse complement strand
GCCAAAGCGGCGTGACTCACACCAACGAGCCTCCGGGATAACCGGGGCGGTTCACTCCACGCAGTGACGTCGTGCGATGAAAGGTCGGCATGGAGCTGATCGCCAAATCCGACCCTAGCCGTAGCCGCAAAGCACTTTCCTATTTGTTTATCGCACTGAATCTCGGTGGTTTGGAGAGGAAACGCCTGCTTCTCGCCTTCAATTACCCATGTTCCACTAACAACGACGTAGTCTCCGATGCTCTGAATGTGGATTGGAGGCAAATCAACTGGGACACGGCTTGCGACCATCGCGCCTGCGAGAGCGATAAGCGCCACCCAGCTAGCAAGTATTCCGATTAGCGCACTAAGCCCCAAAAAGAGCTTACGTTTCATGCGACCTCCTGCCTCTGAACGCTAACGAATAGACAATTTTCCGGACGCTGGAATCACCTAATCTTTTATACCGTGCATATGGCGCAGCGATGAGATTCATGAAGCGTTTCCTTAAGTGGTTTAATTGCTAAGTGCGTAACAAAAGCGACGTCAATTTCAGCACAGTGAGTTGGCAATTACGAGCTCGTCGTCGAGCCTGAAACTTCAGCAGAGGGATCAGTCGATCTGCAACCCCTCCCGCAAAATCTTCGGCGTCACGAAAATCAGCAGTTCGTCTTTGTTGTTGACCGTCAGCTTGTTGCGGAAGGCGGCGCCGAGGATCGGGATGTCGCCCAGGAAAGGGACTTTCGAAATCGCGTTGCGGTTTTCCTGTTGGTAGATGCCGCCCAGCACGACGGTCTGGCCGTTCTTTACCAGGACTTGCGTGATGACTTTGCGCGTGTCGATCGACGGCACGGTGCCGCCGTTGCCGGTGTTGAAGGTCTGGCCGACGCTGTCGTTGTTGACCGCCAGGTCCATGATGATGCGGTCGTCCGGCGTGATCTGCGGGGTGACGTTGAGCGAGAGCACGGCCTTCTTGAACGACACCGAGGTGGCGCCGCTGCTCGCTGCTTCCTGGTAGGGAATCTCCACGCCTTGTTCGATGGACGCCTGCTTGGCGTTGGAGGTGATCACGCGCGGCGTCGACACGATCTCGCCGCGGCCTTCGGCCTGCAAAGCGGACAGTTCGAGATCAACCAGATAATCCGCGCCAAGCACCGCGAGCGCGATGCGTCCGGCCTGGCTGCTGGACGCGGGCAGGCTGACGTTGAAGCGATCGTTGAGGCCGGTCGGCGTGGTCACCGGCGTGCGATCGCCGGTGGTGCGGAAGTTGTTGATGTTGGCGTTGGTGCCATTGGCGCTGCCAGAGGTGCTGACCAGCCCGTTGTCGCCGTTGCGGCCGTTGGCGGTCACGCCGAAGCGCGCGCCGAGTTCGCGTGAGTAGTCGTTGTTGGCGATGACGATGCGCGACTCGATCAGCACCTGACGCACCGGGATGTCGAGCCGCACGATCAGGCTGCGCACTTCGGCGAGTTTCTCGCGCGTCTCCAGCACCAGCAGGGTGTTGGTGCGATCGTCCACCGATACGCGACCGCGTTCGGTGAGGATCGAGTTTTCGCCGGCCTTGAGCAGCGCGGCCACTTCGGCGGCCTTGGCGTAGTTGATCTGGATGAGTTCCGAACGCAGCGGCGCCAGCTCCACTTTCTGTTTCTCGGCTTCGGCCTCCACCTTGTCGCGTTCGGCCAGCTCGGTGAGCGGCGCGACCATCATCACGTTGCCTTGCTGGCGCAGGCCCAGGCCCTTGGTGCGCAGGATGATGTCCAGCGCCTGGTCCCAGGGCACGTTCTGCAGGCGCATCGCGATCTCGCCGGTGACGCTGTCGGACACCACCATGTTGGTGCCGGCCACGTCCGCGATGATCTGCAACAGCGAGCGGATGTCGACGCTCTGGAACGACAGCGAGATGCGCTCGCCGGTGTACTGCGGCTGATTGCGGCGCTTCTCGTCCTTCTGGCTGGCGTTGAGCGGCTGCAGCTCCAGCGTGAAGGTGTTGCCGGACTGGTACGCGACCTGCTCGTAGTCGCCACCGGTCACCGGCGTGGCGGTGATGATGGTGTCCTGCCCGATGCGCTGGGTGTCGATGAATTTGACCGGCGTGCCAAAGTCGATCACGTCGAGCCGCCGCAGCAGCGCGTTGGTGGCGCCGACGTTGTGGAAGCGCGCGGTGATGTGTCCGCCTTCGTCGACGACATCAACCGGCGTCTGCTCGCTGTTCAGGGTGACGACGACGCGGCCTTCGCCTTTCTCTCCGCGACGGAAGTCGACGTTGGTGATGGCGGCCGAGGTTACGGCGGGCGCCGTCGCGGCGGCGGTATAGGCAGGTGCGGCCGCGCTGCTGCCCGCTTCGATCTGCACCATCACTTGATTGCCGGCGACGCGCGCCGTGTAAGTCACCAGCTCCGCCAGCTCGATCACTACGCGTGTGCGGTCGCCCACCTGGGTGCTGGCGATCGCGCGGGCCTGGCCGACGTTGACTCGGCGCAGCGGCTCGCTGAGCGCAAGCCGCGTGTTCGGCAGATCGATCGACAGGCGCGCGGGCTTATCGGAGATGACGAAGGTGGGTTGCGGCGCCGCCGCCGACAAGGTCAGCGTCACCAGTGCACGGCCGCGATCGAGCGCGCTGGCGTCGGCTGATTGCAGGCTGCGCGGCGGTTCGGCGGCGATGAGCGGCGCGGCAATGAGCAGCAGCAGCGCGGCGACCAGCGGCCGGCGCAAGGTTCTGAAAATGGTTTGGATGTTCATTCGAAACAGACTCCCCTTATTGGGTCAGCGCCAACACTGCTGGGCGCTGCAGCCAGCCACCGAAGCCGTCGGCGACAAGTTCGGTCAGGCTGATGTCGTTGTCGGTGATCGCCTTGATCTCACCGTCGTTTTGCCCCATGTGCGCGCCGATGCCGACGCGATGAATCACACCGTCGGGTGCTTTCACCAGAGCGAAAGTCGCGCGCGGCGTGCGGATGGTCCCCTGCATGCGCAGCGCATCCAGCGGATATTCTTCGAGCGCATCCTTGGCGCGCTTGACGTCGGGCCGCGGACCCGCGCCGCGGCCGGCCGGCGCTTCGCGCTGCGGCTCCACCGCAATGAAAGGATCGCGCCGCGTGCCCGCGTCGTAGGCGAAAGCCTCGTAGGCTTTGATCTGCGGGATCGGCTCGATCTGCCGCGACTTGCGCGACTTGACCTCGGCCACCCAATCGTCGAGATCGCGCATGCCACTGCTGCAGCCGGCGAGCAGCAGCGCGAACATCAAGGGGACGACTCGCCACACTTTCATTTCTTGGCTCCCGGTGCCGCCGCGGTGATTTCGCTGTCTTCGAGATACCGATAGGTCTTGGCCAGCGCGGTCATGCGCAGTTCGCCGCGCGGCGCGGTACCGCCGGCCGCCTTCAGTTCCACTTCGTCGATGGTGACGATGCGCGGCAGCGCGGCGACGCCGCTGACGAATCCGCCCATCTCGTGATAACTGCCGACGACGACGATGCGATTGGGGATCTCGGCATAGAAATCCTTCGGCGCTTCGGGTTGCGGCTGGAACAGTTCTTCTTCCAGGGAGCTGGCGACGCGCGTCTGTGAAATGTCCGCGAGCAGGTTGGCGACTTCGGTCTTGCTCGGCAGCTGGCGCAGCATCGCGCCGAAGCTGCGCTCCATCTCCTTGAGCTGGTCTTTGTACGCGTCGAGCGCCGCGACTTTTCTCTGCTTGCGCTCGAACTCGGCGCGCAGGTTGGTCTCGTCGGCCTGCTTGATTCCAAGCTCTTCATGCAGCGGCTTGACGAAGAACCACAGGCCGCCGCCGAGGAGCATCAGCCCCATCAGCGTGGACGCGGCGATGCGCACCCACATCGGCCAGGCGCCGGGATTGCGCGCGTCGAGCGTCCGCAACTCGGCGAACATCTGGCGCGCGTTGATCGTGGGGAGTTTCATTCGAGCGTCTCGTCGCTGGCAGGGCCGCCGCCGTTGGGCTTGGTGAGATTCTTCACCTGCAATGTGAATTCGCTCTGGCGCCGGCCGCTCTTCTCGTTGGTCTTGATCACCACCAGCTTGGGATCGTCGAACCACTGCGAGGCGTCGAGATTTTTCATGTAGCCGGAGACGCGCGCATTGGATTCAGCGACGCCTTCGATCACCACGCCGGTGCCGGTCTGCTTGACCGTGGTCAGGCTCACGCCTTCGGGCAGTGTGTTCACCAGCTCGTCGAAGAAATGTACCGTGGCGCTGCGCGAGGCCTGCAGCTCTTCGATCACGCGCATGCGCGACACCAGGTTGCGCTTGACCTTCTCCAGCTCCTGGATCTCCTTGATCTTCTGGTCGACCTCGGCGATCTGCTGGCGCAGATAATCGTTGCGACGGTCCTGGCGCTCCACCGCGCGGCCCATCAGCAGATAGACCAGCAGCAACAGCGTCACCGAGGTGCCGGCGGCGATCCCGAGCATGGCCTGGAACTGGCGCTTGCGCAGCTCGCGCCGCTCCTGGCGCCAGTCCAGCAGATTGATGCGCAGAGTGGTCATCAGATCACCGGATCGAAAGCGCGCAGCGCCAGGCCGCAGGCGATGAGCAAGGAGGCCGAATCCTTGGCGAGCTGCGTCGGCTTGGCGCGCGAGGAGACGCTCATGTGGGCAAAGGGCCGCGCGATCACCACCGGAATCCGCAATTGCGCCTGGATCGACTCGGCGACGTTGGGGATCTCGGCGCAACCGCCGGCGAGAATGATCTGGTCCACGCGCGAATGGCGCGAGGACGAGGCGAAGAAGAACTGCAGCGAGCCGTCGATCTGCTGCGCCATGTCGCTGACGAAAGGCGCGAGCACGTCGCTGGCGTAATCGGCGGGCAGGCTGGCGTAGCGCTTGGCCTTGGTCGCGTCCTCCAGGCTCATGCCGTAGTACCGCATGATGTCGTCGGTGAGCTGGCGGCCGCCGAAGGACTGCTCGCGCGTGTACACCGTCTGCCGATCGTGCATCACCAGCAGCGACGTGGTGCTGGCGCCCATGTCGATCACCGCCACGGTCTTGCCGACGCCGGCGTCCGGCATCTGGTGATGCAGGAAGATGCTCGCGTTCTGCAGCGCGTGATGTTCGATGTCGACTAAGCGCGGCGTCAGGCCCGCGATCTCCAGCGCCGCGCAGCGCTGTTCGACCTGCTCCTTGCGGCAGGCGGCGAGCAGCACGTCGACCATGTCGACGGCCTGGCCGTTGCCGCCATCGCTCGCGCCGAGCACCTGGAAGTCGATCTGCACTTCGTCGATCGAATAGGGAATGTACTGGTCGGCCTCGACCTTGATCTGTTCTTCCAGATCGCTCTCCGACAGTGAGGCCGGCATCTGGATGATCTTGGTGATGGCCGACGCGCCGGACACCGCGACCGCGGCCTGGCGCGTGCGGGTGCCCGAACGCGCCAAGGCGCGGGCGATGCATTCGCCGACCACCTGCGGATCGACGATCTGCTTGTCGGCGACCGCGTTCGTGGGCAGCGGCTCCACCGCATAGGTTTCGACCTGGAACTGATCGCCGCGCTGTGCGAGTTCCAGCAGCTTGACGCTGCTTGAGCTGATGTCCAGACCGATCAGCTCGCGGCGCGTGCTCACGAAAAGTGTTTGCAGGATCGACATGCGCCTAGCCCTTTTGGTACTGCGTCATGGGCAACTCCCACTGCGTGTGACGCCGCCGGGCCGGCGCTTTAATATAGCCAGCGATTTTCACGGGGCAACAAGCGCTTGCGCATTGATGACGACCAAATGTGCGGTACTGCGCACGAGTCGTTGGTACCGGCAGTTGTGGTTTGCGAGTTGGCATCGGGAGTGGGTCTTTGAAGTTGTCACGCCGCGTCGTATTGATACTCGCTGGCCTCGCGCTCAGCGCTGTTGCGCTGCTGATCGGCGTCATCTTTGCCGCCCAGTGGCATTACGGCCGCCAACTGCCTTCGGTGACCTCGCTGCGCGACCTGCGCTTGCAGGTGCCGCTGCGCGTTTACACACGCGACAACAAGCTCATCGGCGAATTCGGCGCCGAGCGCCGGGCGCCGATGCGCTACGAGCAAATGCCGCAACGCGTCGTCGATGCCTTCCTCGCCGCCGAGGACGATCGCTTCTTCGAACACACCGGCGTGGACTGGAAAGGGCTGGTGCGCGCCAGCTTCGTGCTGATCACCACCGGCCAGAAAAGCCAGGGCGGCAGCACCATCACCATGCAGCTGGCGCGCAATGTCTTCCTCACGCCCGAGCGCAGCTATGCGCGCAAGATCAAGGAAATCATGCTGGCCTGGCGTCTCGAAAAGGAGATGACCAAGCAGGAGATTCTGGAGACCTACCTCAACAAGATTTTTCTCGGCCAGCGCGCCTACGGCATCGGCGCGGCGTCGCGTGTCTACTTCGGGCGCGAGCCGCAGGACCTCACCTGGTCGCAGACCGCGCTGCTGGCCGGCCTGCCCAAGGCGCCATCGCGCGACAACCCCGTGAGCAGCCCGGATCGCGCCAAGGAGCGTCGCGACTACGTGCTGCGGCGGCTGCGCTCGCTCAACAAGATGTCCGAGCTGGACTTCCAGGCCGCGCTGGCCGAGCCGGTGGTGGTCAAGTTCTCGCTACCGGAAGTCGAGGTCGATGCGCACTACGTGGCCGAGATGGTGCGCGCCGAGATGGTCAATCGCTTCGGTGAAGCGGCTTACACGGGCGGCTATCGCGTGGTCGCCACCATCGACGCCAAGCGCCAGGACGCCGCCAACCGCGCGCTGCGCGACGCCCTGATTGCCTACGACGAGCGTCACGGCTGGCGCGGCCCGGAGTCCCATCTGCCGGAACGGCTGCTGGCGGACAAGGCCGACGCCCGCGGCATCAGCGCGTTTCTCGACGCCCTTCCTTCCGCGGCCGGGCTGGTGCCGGGGGCGGTGGTGGAGTTCGACGGCACCAAGCTGCGCCTGCTCACGCGCAGCGGCCTGATCGATCTGGCGCCCGAGGACTACAAGTGGGCGGCGCTGTCGCCCAAGAAAACCGTGAAGCGCGGCGACGTGCTGCGCATCCGCCGCGACGGCGAGCGCTGGAAGCTCGCAGAACTGCCGGAGGCGCAGGGATCACTTGTCGCACTCGACCCGCGCGACGGCTCGCTGGTGGCCCTGGTCGGCGGCTATGACTTCCTGCTCAACAAGTACAACCGCGTGCTGCAGGCGCATCGCCAGCCGGGTTCGGGTTTCAAGCCTTTCCTCTATACCGCGGCTTTCGACTTCGGATTCACGCCGGCGTCGGTGGTGCTCGACGCGCCGGTGGTGTTCGAGGACACCGCGGATCAGCAGGCCTGGCGGCCGGAGAACTACGGCGGCGACTTCAAGGGGCCGATGCGTCTGCGCGAGGCCCTGGTGCAGTCGCGCAACCTGGTGTCGGTGCGCTTGCTGCAGGCCATCGGCATCGACTACGCGCGCAACTACATCGCCCGCTTCGGCCTGCCCAAGCAGCAGATGCCCAAGGACCTGTCGATGGCCCTGGGCAGCGCCAGCTTCACGCCGATGGAAATGGCGCGCGCCTACTGCGCGCTGGCCAACAGCGGCTATCTGATCGAGCCCTACTTCATCGACGAGATTTTCGATTCGCGCGGCAAGAGCGTGTTCAAGACCAGGCCCAAGCGCGCCTGCCCGGAGTGCGCGGCCGACATCATCGCCGCCAGCGACAAGCCCGCCGCGGCGCTACCCGCCGCCAGGAACAAGGCGCCGGTGCCGCCCCCCGCGCCGCCGCCGACCGGCGAAGATCTGGCGCCGCGCGTGGTCGACGCCGGCCTGGTGTGGATGGTCGACGACGTGCTGCGCGACGTGGCAACCCGCGGCACCGCCGCCAAGGTGCGCGAACTCGGCCGCAGCGATCTTGGCGGCAAGACCGGCACCACCAACGACGAGACCGACGCCTGGTTCAACGGCTTCAACGCGCAGCTGGTCGCGATCACCTGGGTGGGCTTCGATCAGCCGACGCCGCTGGGCCGCGGCGAAGTCGGCGGCCGCGCCGCGCTGCCGATGTGGATGGATTTCATGCGCGCCTCGCTCAAGGGCACGCCGCCGGCCTGGCTGGCCAAGCCGCCGAACCTGGTGGAAGTGCGCGTCGATTCGCGCAGCGGCCGGCTGGTGCCCAGCGATACGCCCGGCGCGATCGTCGAGAACATTCCGGCCGAACGCCTGCAGCGCGCGCAAAGCGAAGCCCAGCAGGCGCCGAGCGAGAAGACCGTCGACGAGGGCGATCTGTTCTAAAGCCCGGCGCGGATTTTTCATGGTATGCATGCATTCATTCTCGATGGACTTTGAACATGGGCAAGCGCGCTATCGGCTTCCAGCGTGAAATCGTCGCCGAGGCGGCGCGCCTGATCTGCGAGGAGCGGCTCACCGACTACCGACTGGCCAAGCAGAAAGCCGCCGAGCGCCTGGGCTTGCATGCGCGTTCGCAGATGCCGGACAACGCGCTGATCCACGAGGCGGTGATCGAGTACCAGCGGCTGTTCGGCGGCCAGGACTATGTCGACCATCTGCGCGCGCTGCGCCAGACCGCGGTCCAGGCGATGAAGCTGTTGGCAGAATTCTCGCCGCGCTTGGTCGGTGCCACGGTGAGCGGCGCCACCACCGACGCGCATCTGGTGCGGCTGCACGGCTTTGCCGACAAGCCGGAGATGCTCGACGTGTTCCTGCAGAACCACGGCATTCCGTTTGAGACCGGCGATCGCCGCTACCGCTATCCGGACGGGCGCGTCGACGACGTCCCCACCTGCGAATTCGCCGCCGGCGAGATCGGCGTGGAGATGGCGATGTTCGCGATCGAAGATCAGCGCCGCGCACCGCTGTCGCCGCACGATGGCCTGCCGATGAAGCGCCTGGATCTGGCCCAGGCCGAGCGGCTCGCGCTAGAGCCGATCGAGGTGGCGTCCTGAAGTGTCGTGCGTCGGCGCGCGTCAGCTTGCGAGTTGTTTTGCTCTCCTCCGGTCGGCCGCCTCGAACTCGGCGATCTGATCGGCCTGAACCTTCTTGAATGAAGCGCGGCCAGTCACGCGAGCCACATAGGCCTCGGTCGCCGGCCGGTCGCCGAAACCGCGCACCTGTGGAACACGCAGCACATCGGCCATCAACAGATCGGCGACGGTGAAGCGTCCGGCGGCGAGCCATTCCCGCTCGCTCAGTACGCTTTCCAGCTGGGCGAGGCGCATGCCCATCCATCCGGTGAAACCATCGTTCTCGGCGCCGGTTATTTTGAGAAACCACCACGGCACGCTGACCATCTCGATCGAGTTGAGCGCGGCGACCGTCCATTGCAGGGTTGCGGCTTCTCCGAGCGCATCACGCGGCATCAGCGCCTCGCTTTTGCGCGCCAGGTGCAGCAGCCCGGCGCCGCTTTCGAATATCTCCAGTCCGTCGTCCTTCAGGAACGGGACCTGGCCGAATGGCTGCTGCGCGAGATGGTTGGTCTGGCGACCATCGAACGGAATCGTGCGGACCGTGTAAGCCAGACCCGCTTCCTCGCAGGCCCATCTCAGCCTCAGGTCACGCACGAAGCCACGAGGGCCATCGGGAACCCAGTCGTAGGTCCAGATGCTCAGTTCGCTCATCAAAGCGCTCCTTTTTTGTCAGCTCGTTTCGCGGCAGCCAGGATCAGACCGGCGTGCTGCGAAACCACTCCGGCCGTCCTGCCAGCCACAGCTCGCCCCATAGTTTTCCGCCGCCGTCCACGGTCAGCACTTCGCCGGTGATGAAGCTGGCCGACGGGGCGCTCAGGTAAACGCAGGCTTCGGCGATTTCCATGGGCGTGCCGCAACGCTTCATCGGATTGGCCAGCGGGAATTCCTTGACCGCC
Source organism: uncultured Hydrocarboniphaga sp. (assembly GCA_964246995.1). Lineage (GTDB taxonomy): Bacteria > Pseudomonadota > Gammaproteobacteria > Nevskiales > Nevskiaceae > Hydrocarboniphaga. The sequence goes on along the minus strand of CAXTSJ010000016.1, from coordinate 66,040 downwards.
TCGGGCGGATAGACATCGAGCCCGGAGGTGGCAGTCAGCCCCGGCGCGATGCAGTTGACGCGGATCTGCAGCGGCGCCCATTCCACCGCCACGGTGCGCGTCGCGCCGATGACGCCGGCACGCGCCGCCATGGTGTGCGCCGCGCCGGGCATGCCGCGGTCGGTCACTGCGATCACGTTGACGATCGACCCGCCGCGGCCCCGATCACGCCAGCGCTGCGCGGCGCGCTGCATCATGAACCAGGTGCCGTTGAGGTTGTTCGCCACCACCGCGCTCCAGCCCTTGGGCGAGTAGTCGATGGCGTCCTGCGGATACTGACCGCCGGCACTGTTGACCAGCAGATCGATGCCGCCGACTTGTTCTTCGATGTGCTCGAAAAGAGCGACGACCTGATCGTGCTCCCGCACATTGGCGGCGTAGCCCGTGATCCGCGCGCCGCGACTGCGGCCGAAGGCGACGACGCGATCAAGCTTGTCCTGCGTGCGCCCGGTGATCACCACCGTGGCGCCGAGCCGCGCGAGCAGCAGGGCCGTGGCGCAACCGATGCCGCTGCCGCCACCGGAGACCAGCGCGATCCGATCGCCGAACAGGTCGGCGCGATACACCGTGTCGGCAGTCCACAGATTTTCGAGTTGGTGGTCGCTCATGTGGTCGCCATCACAAGCTCGCGAAAACGCGCCGTTTGCGGCCGCACATCATCCGGCCGCAAGCGCACCCGACGCGGTCAGCGCTGGTCGACCGGTGCGTAGTGACGCACCGCCGCGCCGGTATAGACCTGCCGCGGACGCGCGATGCGCGTGGTCGCATCGGCGGTCATCTCGCTCCAGTGCGCGCACCAGCCCACGGTGCGGGCGACGGCGAACATCGGCGTGAACATGTTGACCGGGATGCCGAGCGCCTCGTAGATGATGCCGGAGTAGAAGTCGACGTTCGGATAGAGCTTGCGCTGCTTGAAGTAGTCGTCGTTGAGCGCGATCTCCTCCAGCTTGAGCGCCAGCTCCATCTTCGGATCGTTCTCCTTGCCCAAATGCTTGAGCACCTTATGGCAATGCTCGCGGATGATGGTCGCGCGCGGGTCGAAGTTCTTGTACACGCGGTGACCGAAGCCCATCAGGCGCACACCCTCGGCCTTGTTCTTCACCTTCTCCATGAAGCCGGCGACGTGTTTCACGTCGCCGATTTCGTCGAGCATCTGCAGCACCGCCTCGTTGGCGCCGCCGTGCAGCGGGCCCCACAGCGCGGCGATGCCGGAGCTGATCGCCGCATAGGGATTGCAGCCGGTGGAGCCGGCCATGCGCACGGTGGAGGTCGAGGCGTTCTGCTCGTGGTCGGCGTGCAGGATGAAGAGCACGTCCAGCGCCTTGGCCGCGACCGGATCCACGTGATAGGGCTCGGCCGGCACCGCGAACATCATGTGCAGGAGATTGGCGCAATAGTCCAGGTTGTTCTGCGGATGCATGAACGGCTGACCGTAGTACTTCTTGTAGGCCGCCGCGGCGATCGTCGGAATCTTGGCGATCATGCGATGCGCGAAAATCTCGCGATGCTTCGGATCCTTGTTGTTGGTGGTGTCGTGATAGAACGCCGACAGCGCGCCGACGATCCCGGTGAGCATCGCCATCGGGTGGGCGTCGTGGTAGAAGCCGTCGAAGAAGCGCTTGACGCCCTCGTTGATCATGGTATGGCGGCGGATCGAGCTTTCGAAGGCTTCGAGTTCGCCCGCCTTGGGCAGCTCGCCGTGCAGTACCAGGTAGCAGACTTCGATGAAGCTCGAATGCTCGGCGAGCTGGTCGACCGGGTAGCCGCGATACAGCAGCACGCCCTCGTCGCCGTCGATGTAGGTGATCGCGCTCTTGGTGGAGCAGGTGGAGGTAAAGCCGGGGTCGTAGGTGAAAAGGCCCAGCTTGTCGTAGACCTTGCCGACGTCGGCGCCGGGCGTGCCGATGGTGCCGGTGACCAGTGGCAGCTCGGTTTTCTCGCCTGTCGAATTGTTGACGAGGCTGTAAGTCGCTTGGCTCATCTAGTCGCTCCAACCACATGGAAGTTGATCAGGCGCTGCGCACCGGCAAACGCTAAAGCTGCGCCGGGGAATCAGGCACGCGGATGATCGATAAGGAGTTGCTGCGCTGCGATTATCGCTCGCCGACTCCCGGCTTACAACGCAGGGCCAAACAGCAGCCGCGGCGCAACGCAAACGGCCGCCCGAAGGCGGCCGCAGAGTTCAAGCGATCTGCCGATCAGGCGGAGTAGCGCTTCTTGAACTTGTCGACCCGGCCGCCGACGTCGAGCACTTTCTGCTTGCCGGTGTAGAACGGGTGCGACTTGCTGGAGATATCCAGGTTGACCAGCGGATATTCCTTGCCGTCGATGGTGGTCTTGTCGCGCGTGTGCACGGTGGAGCGCACCAAGAAGACGTGGTCGGCGCCGACGTCTTTAAAGGCGACTTCGCGATACTCGGGGTGGATGCCGTCTTTCATCGTCAAGACCAGATTCGTCAAACCAAAAGGGCGCGCAGTCTACTCAAGCGGCCGCCCAGGCGCAATCGAGGTGGGGCTTAATCGTCCTCGGACACTGCGTCGACCTCGAAGCCGCCTTCCTCGTCCACGCGCAGATGGATCACCATCGGCCGGCAGCAGACGGAGCAGTCCTCGGTATAGGCCTGCGATCCGGCCGAGGTGTCGATGTCCAGCGCAACCGACTGCCAGCAATACGGGCAGGTGACGCTGCGGTCTTCGAGCATCGTGTGGTCCTAGAGCAGTTGCGTGAGCAGGGTGTTGAGATGCTGCAAGCCTAGCGCCGTGGCCGCCATGCCGCTGGCGGATTCGCGCAGCAGGTTCTGCCGGTGCGGGGCGTCCAGGGCTTGCCGCAGCTGGCGTCGAGGCAAACCGGTGCAGATCTCGAAATCGTTCCAGGCGAAGCCCTGATCCAGGCGCAGCGCATTCAGGCAGAACTCGAAGATGCGCTCCGCCGGCTCGACTGCCCGCTGCTCCTGCAAGGCGCTTTCGCTTCCGGCGTTCGCAAGGTACGTGCGCGGCAGCTTGTGTCGTGCGCGCCGGACGATCGCCTCGGCGCCGCTGCGCTTGGCGTGCGCGCCGGCGCCGATCCCCAGATAGTCGCCGAAGCGCCAGTAGTTGAGGTTGTGCCGCGCCTGCCGGCCGGGCTGGGCGAATGCCGACACTTCATAATGTGCAAAGCCGGCGGCAACAAGCCGCGTCTGGCCGCTCGCCTGCATGGCCCAGGCCTCGTCGTCGGCCGGCAGCGGCGGCGGGCGCGCGGCAAATTCCGTGTTGGGTTCGAGCGTGAGCTGGTAGTACGACAGGTGTTCGGGTTCGAGCTGAAGCACCGCAGCAAGATCGGCCTCGGCCTCAATCGGCGTCTGCTGCGGCAGCGCGAACATCAGGTCGAGGTTGAGATTGGCAAAGCCCGCGCGCCGGGCGATGCGCACCGCCGAGCGCACTGCGTCCGGATCGTGGATGCGGCCCAGGCGCTTGAGCTGCGTGGCATCCATCGACTGCACGCCAATCGACAGGCGATTGATGCCGGCGGCGCGATAGTCGACGAAGTGCGCCTCGTCGACGGTGCCGGGGTTGGCTTCGAGAGTGATCTCGACGTCGTCGGCAAACCGAAGGCGCTTTGACACGGCGTCCAGCAGTCGGCCGAGGCTGCGCCCGGAGAACAGGCTCGGCGTGCCGCCACCCAGGAAGATGCTGACGACGCGGCGCGGTTCGGGTTCTCGCAGCTCGAAGTCCAGGTCGCGCAGCAGCGCGTCGATGTAGGCGTCTTCCGGTAAATCGCCTTGCAGCGCGTGCGAGTTGAAGTCGCAGTACGGACATTTGCGCACGCACCAGGGGAAGTGCAGGTACAGCGCGAGCGGAATCTTTGAAGGGTCCAGCCTGGGCGTCGACACCGCCGTCAGCGCGGTGGGGACTGCGCTCATTCGCGGTTGTTCAACTGCGCGATCAGACGCGCCGCCGCGCGCGCGCGATGGCTGCTGCAATTTTTCACCGCGCGGCTCAGCTCCGCCGCGCTGCGCGCCTGTTCGGGATCGAAGAACAGTGGGTCGTAGCCGAAACCCTGGTCACCGCGCGGCGCAGCGAGGATGCGTCCGCGCCAATCTCCCTGCGCGATCACCGGCGTCGGGTCGGCCGCGTGGCGCAGGAAAGCGAGCACGCAGACGAAGCGCGCCGCACGCTCGGCCTCGGGCAGCCCTTCGAGCGCGTCGAGCAGCTTGGCGTTGTTGGCGGCATCAATGGCGTGCTCGCCGGCGTAACGCGCTGACCAGACGCCGGGCGCGCCATTGAGTGCGGCCACTTCCAGCCCGGAATCGTCGGCGACCGCCGCCAGCCCCGAGGCGCGCGACGCATGCCGCGCCTTGATCAGCGCGTTCTCGACAAAGCTCGATGCCGATTCGATCGCCGCCACGTCGGTGAACTCGCTGACCAGGCGCAGGCGCCAGTTCAATGGCGCCAGCAGCACCTGCATCTCGGCGAGTTTGCCGGGGTTGCGGCTGGCGAGGACGACGTCCATCGCCCTAGTTCTTGAGCGCGGCCTGCTGCGCTTCCAGCAACTCGCCGATGCCCTTGGACGCGAGATCGAGCAGCGCGTCCAGCTCGTCGCGGCGGAAGGCATGGCCCTCGGCGGTCCCCTGCACCTCGATGAAGTGGCCGGCGTCGTTCATCACCACGTTCATGTCGCACTCGCAGCCGGAGTCTTCCAGGTAGTCGAGGTCCAGCGCCGGCGCGCCGTTGCACAGGCCGACCGACACCGCGGCGACCTGGCCGTGGATCGGATTGGTCTTGATCAGGTTCTTGCGGCGCATCGCCGCCACCGCGTCCACCAGCGCGACGTACGCGCCGGTGATCGACGCGGTGCGGGTGCCGCCATCGGCCTGCAGCACGTCGCAGTCCACGGTGATGCTCAGGTTTCCCAGCGCTGCCAGATCCACCACCGCGCGCAGGCTGCGGCCGATCAGGCGCTGGATCTCCTGCGTGCGGCCCGACTGCCTGCCCTGCGCGGCCTCGCGGCGACTGCGCGTATGCGTGGCGCGCGGCAGCATGCCGTATTCAGCCGTGACCCAGCCGCCATCCTTCTTCCAGGCCGGCCCGCGCTCTTCCACGCTCGCGGTGCACAGCACCTTGGTATCGCCGTAGGCCACCAGCACCGAGCCCTCGGCGTGACGGGTGAACTGGCGGGTGATCGAGATCGGGCGAAGCTGGTCGGCAGCACGACCGGAGTGACGGGGCATTAGCGCGCCGGCTTAGGACGGGGCCGCGAAGTATAGCGCGCGCCCCTGAGCCGGCCTGCGGGTGTGGCGGACGGGCTCCGGTTCGTCGATCGATGGCGGTGCAAGGCGGTGAGTCCCCCGCAAGCTCCACTTTTTTCTACGCCCTGTCCGCATCCCGGCTTTGAGAATTCGCGCCCTGACTGGGTGACAGGACCAGCCGACGGCCCAGGGTCATCGGCAGGTGAAGCGCAAGCCCGAAGCCGAGCGCAAAGCCCAGGATCGTCACCCCACCGGTGCCGACACCGGTGGCGGCGGACATCGCGGCGGCAAAGCCAACGCCACAGGCCATCAGCGGCAGACCCAGCAGCGCCCACATCGCCGGCAGCAGCAGCGCGCATTGCAACTGGATGGCCCAGGGTTCACGGCCGTTCGCCGCAGGCCGCGCCCTGGCGGCGAGAGCGCTGAGCAGCAGCAGGTAGACGGCGTAGCCGCCCCAGAACAGGGGCTGCGCGACGTCCGTGACCGCGCCGCGCGGATGATGCAGCGCCGCGACCAGGCCCGCACCCGCGGCCGTCAGCAGCGCGGCGACCAGAGCGGCGGCAGGCAGTTTCTCCCCACGCTCCGCCGCACGCAGCGCGCGCGGGACTGCCAGCGCACTGATTGCCGCCGCGATGCCCCAGAGCGCCGCGGCAGGCGGCAGCACCCAGGTTGGCGGGCGCAGCGCGCCCAGCAGATCAAAACCGAAACTGACCAGCACGCCCTCGTGAATCGCCAGCGCCGCGGCCAGCACGGACAGCGCGCGCAGCAACGGCGCTGGCAGGCTCGCGGCCGCCGCGCGCGGCGGAAACTCCTGCGCCCCGACACGCGCCATCCAGATCGCCATCGGCAACACGCAGTAGCCGATCAAGGTTTCTGCGATGCCGAGATTGGCCTCGACCATCGTCACCGGAAACAGCGAGCCGACCAGCCAATAGCCCAGACGCAGGACCGGCGCGCTCAGGATCGAGCCGTAGGTCAGCGCCATCCAGCCCATGTGCGAACGATAGTCGCGGGCGCGGATCGCAAACACCGCGAGCGCGAGCGTGCTCAGCACGGAGGCGGCGTTGGCGGCAAGACCGATGGAAAACGCGGGGCCGGAGAAAACGTCCTCCGGCGCCGTATGTGCGAGATACCAGATGGCGCTGCCCATCGACGCGACGCAGGTGGCGATGAACACCGCGCCGGTGGCGCGATGCAACCGCGGCCACCGGCGACGCAGCGCCGGCATGAACTGCAGCAGCCCGAGGATCAGCAGGGAGCCGCCCATGGCCAGGTGCCAGGACATGGCGGTGAGCGCGATCTGGTAGGGACGGCCCGCGGCTTCCTGCAGCAGCTGGGCGGAGCCCTGGCCGAGCGCGTATTGGTCCGTCACCAGAGCGCTTAGCAGCCGCGCCCAGATCGCCGGCTCCCCCGCACGCAGAGTGGCAACGTGATGCAGGGTCATCAGGCCGAAGGCCAGGCAGGCCAGCGCGCCGATAGCGAAAGCCAGCCGCGTGGAAATGTTTTGGGTGGTGCTGGAAGCCGGGTTCATGAATGGACTCCACCGTTACCGGGTGCCAGGCGATCGCATCAGAATCAGACCTGCTGGTCGTCCTGGCAAGCTTAGCCATTCGTCACCGGCGCGTCGCCACCCGAACGGATGACGAAGCCGCGAAGCGGCGGCTTATTTCACCGTGGCGGTTCCAGGGGCCGAGATGATCGGCGACCGCTTCCACAAGCGCGCCGCCATCAGCACCGCGTAGATGCCCAGGTACAGCAGCGGCTCGCGGATGTCAGACTTCACCAGCCAGAAAAAATGCACGCCGCCCAGCAGACCAGCGGGATAGATCAGCTTGTGGATCAGCAGCCAGCGGCGCTTGAGCCGGCGCTGCCAGCCGCGGGTGGAGGTTACGGCCAGCGGCAGCAGCAGCAGCCAGGCGGCGAAGCCCAGGGTGATGTAGGTGCGCTTGATCAGATCAGTGCCGAGCTTGCCGAAGGACCACTCCAGATCGAAGGTGAGATAAATCGAGAAGTGCACACAGATCCACAGGTAGGCCCAGAGGCCCAACAGGCGGCGGATCTGGATCGGCTCGGGCCGCTTGATGAGTTTGCGAAGCGGCGTCATCGCCAGGCAGGCAAGCAGGATGCGCAGGCTCCACAGGCCGGTGCTGTGTTCCAGATATTCGACCGGATTCGGCCCCAGCCCGGCGTTGAGCAGCGCGTACCCGAGCAGGGCCGCCGGCCACAGCCCGAGCGTCCACGCGGCGACTCGCCAGGCGGTGAGGGGTCGCCACAAAGCAGAGGCCATCAGTAGTTCTGCTTCAGGTCCATGCCCGTATACAGGGAAGCGACCTCGGGATAGCCGTTGAACATCAGCGTCGGCCGCTTGAACAGCTCGCCCAGGCGGCGCTCCTCGGCCTGGCTCCAGCGCGGATGCTCGACCTTGGGATTGACGTTGGAATAGAACCCGTACTCGTTGGGCGCCATCCCGCTCCAGGTGGTCGGCGGCTGTTCTTCGACGAAGCGGATCGCGACGATCGATTTGATGCTCTTGTAGCCGTACTTCCAGGGGATGGTCAGGCGCAGCGGCGCGCCGTTCTGGTTGGGAATCACCAGCCCATACATGCCCACCGACAGGAAAGCCAGCGGATGCATCGCCTCGTCCATGCGCAGGCCTTCCACGTAGGGCAGCTTCAAGCCGCTCCAGCGCGCCCTGGGCATCTGCTCAGGGTCGTAGAGGGTTTCAAACGCAACGAACTTGGCGCGCGAATTGGGCTTGAAGCGCTTGATCAGGTCGGCCAGCGGGAAGCCCACCCAGGGTACGACGATGCTCCAGGTCTCCACGCAGCGGTGACGGTAGATGCGCTCCTGCAAAGCATGCGGCTTGATCAGCTCGTCGATGTCGAGCAGGCCGGGGGCCTCGCATTCGCCCGACACTTTCACCGTCCACGGCCGGGTCTTGAGGGTGCGCGCGTACTGCGCCGGGTCTTCCTTGCCGGTGCCGAATTCGTAGTAGTTGTTGTACTGGCTCACCGTCTGCGGCGGCGTCACCGTCTCGCCGTTGGCGTGCTCGCTGCGGCTGGTGATGCTCAGGGTGCCGGAGTCCGGGCCGGAGCCTAACTGCCCCGGCGCCGTCGGGGCAGGGGCTTGGGCAGACTTGCCGCAGGCGGTGGCGAGAAGGCCGGCGGCGGTGAGGCCGATCTCGGACAGGAACTGGCGGCGATTGCGGTAGGTCGATTCGGGCGTGATCTCGCTGGACCGGACGGCAGATGAGGCGATTCTACGGATCAGCATGACAAACACTCCACGAAACGGGCTTACGGCTCTGGACATCGACCCCAGCATGGCCCATGCGTTCTGCCGCTACCATAGGTACGTACAGCCGGATACGAAACATGGACGGACAGTGATGCACCTGAGGTGTGTGCAATGAGTGCCGACGACCGCATCGAAGAGCTGGCCGATGTCTTCGAAATGCTCGGCGACTGGGAGGAGCGCTATCGCTACCTCATCGAGCTGGGCCGCAAGCTGCCGCCGCTGCCGGAGAACGCACACAGCGAGGTCAACAAGGTGCGCGGCTGCATGAGCCAGGTCTGGCTGGTCAGCCAGCTTGATCCCGGCCCGCCAACGAGGCTGCGCTTTCTGGGCGACTCCGACGCGCACATCGTCAAAGGGCTGATCGCGCTGCTGTTGGCGGTGGTGTCGGACCGCACACCGCAAGAGATTCTGGATATCGACGTCGGCGCCGTGTTCACCCGCCTGGGGCTGGAGAATCACATCACCATGAATCGCCGCAACGGGTTCTACTCGATGGTCGAGCGCATCAAGCTGCTGGCCGCGGACGCGGCCTGAGCCGCAGGCCGGCGATCCCTCGCCGGCCTGCGGTCCTGACGTCCGGCTAGGGCGCTACGACGACCCCCAGCAGATCCACCCGGAAGGTGAAGGGCGTGCGTGCGTCCAGGCCGATGCGGTAGGGCACGTCGACGCATTCACCCCAGGTGAGCGAGGTGTCGGGGAAGGTCTGCTCCGACCCGACACCCCCCAGAGGCGCCGAGGCGGCATCGCGGGTGCGCGAGAGCAGGCTCTTGCCGGGGCTCAGCTCACGGGTTCTGCTGAAGGCGTTGGTGATCACCTCGCGGGAGGTGCTGCAGAAGCGCGAGGTGAAGCTGAAGACCCCGGCCGGGCCTCCGGTCACCGGCGTGGTGTTGGTGGACTGGCCGCTGAGCACCGAAGTGAAGCGCGCGGTCACCAGCACCGGCGTCGGTGGTGGCACGAAGATGAATTCGAAGGCGCCGATATCGCATTCGGCGGAGCCGCTGTTGTTGCCGTCCTGGGGACGGGCGATGCCGCGTTGGTCGGCGGATGAGCAACTGCCGACCACCGCGTCGATCGCCGGACTGCCGGCCACCAGGGCGTGGGTCTGCGTGGGGCCGCCGTTGCCGGCCAGCGGCGCCAGGATGGCGGCGATGCCCACACTCGGCACAATGTCGGTTGGGCCAGGTACAAAGCCGCCCACCCCCGAACCGTTATTGAAACCGAACAGGTTGTAGTTGCCGACGGTGATGTTGCCGTTGAGCACGATCACTTCGGTCCTGCCGAAAGGCTCGAAGTTGTTCGCAATCAGATTTCGGCGGAGGGTGGCACTGCTGGCGCTATTGCCGTTATAAGCGAGTCCGCCGCCAAAGCCGGTGTTCCCGTCGATGCCACCACTGCTGGCTCGATTGGAGGTCAATGTGTTGTTGCTCATAGTCAGGCTAGCGCTATCGGCGAGGAAAATCGCCCCGCCTGAGCCGCCAGCGCCGCCGACAGGGGCGATGTTGCCATGGTCGCCGCCGATACCCGCCTGATTGGAAGACAGGGTGTTGTTGCCCAGCGCTGCGGCACTGCTGCCGCCGATGAAAATTGCGCCGCCCGAGCCGCCGCTGCCGCCATCGCCGAGGCTGCTGGAACGGCCGGCACCGGCCTGATTGGAAAACAGCGTGCTGTTGCTCAAGGTCAGGGTGCCGCTGCCGAACAGGAAAATCGCGCCGCCATTACCACCGTTGCCGCCGTCGAGGAGGCTGCCACCGCCGTCGCCGGCTTGATTGTTGGTGAAGGTACAGTTGGTCACCGCCAAGCTTCCGCCGCTGGCGACCGCGCCTCCGTCGCTACCCCGGTTGCCGGTTAAGGACTGTGAGGCAACACCATCGAGTGCGCGTCCACCGCTGAGGGTGAGGTTCTGCAGCGTAAGGCTGGCGCCGGGGTTCACCGCCAGCAGCCGGAATTTGGGGGCGGCCGGATCGCGGGTGATGGTGGCGCCATTGCCCTGGAGGGTGATGACGCTGGTGATGACCGGCAGGGCGTTATTGCTTTCGACGGGGTCTGCCGTGGTGAGAGTGATGGTGCTTGCGGCCGGCAGGGTGATGGTGTCGGCCCCGCTGCCAGCGGTGCAGCCAGCGGTGGCGGCGTTGTTGTTGGCCGCGGTGATGGCGTTTGGAAGGGTGCAAGCGCCACCGACGGCGATGATGGCTGCCAGGGCCGGTGCGGCCGGCAAGGCCAGCACGCCGATCAGCGTGGCGGCAAAAGCGATCCGGCCAAGGCCGGGGCGGGTCAAGAAAGCGGAGGACGTCATTGCCTACTCCTGCGTGTTTGGTAGCGGTAAAAGGCTGGTGAGCAATCCTTCGCTGATGTCGGGCTCTCCCTGAGCGACGGTCGGCCGGCAAACCATCACCGACTCAAGCGGATTGTGCACACCGCCGACAGAAAAAGTCCCGGCTGACCAGAGCCATTTCGGCCTGGGGTGACAAACGGCGGGCTGGTTTTGGGGTTGCCGCCCTGCGGGAAATCCTAGGAGAAGCTCTACACTCGGCGCTCACCCGTTGTCCGAGGTCGCGTCATGAGCATCTTCGCCGCCGTCTTTCTGGTCTTCGCCCTGGTCACCTTGTGGAAGGGCATCGTCACCGTGCCGCAGGGCAAGGAATACACCATCGAGCGCTTCGGCAAATACCGCGCGACGTTTGGCCCCGGCCTGCACTGGCTGGTGCCCTATGTCGATGGCATCGGCCGCAAGCTCTCGATGATGGAGCAGGTGCTCGACGTGCCCAGCCAGGAAATCATCACCAAGGACAACGCCATGGTCGGCGTCGACGGCGTGGTGTTCTTCCAGGTACTCGACGCGCCCAAGGCCGCGTATGAAGTGCAGAACCTCGAAGTCGCGTTGATGCAGTTGACGATGACCAACCTGCGCACGGTGATGGGCTCGATGGATCTGGACGAGCTGCTCAGCCAGCGCGATCACATCAACGCCAAGCTGCTCAACGTCGTCGACGGCGCGACCACGCCCTGGGGTCTGAAAGTCACGCGCGTGGAGATCAAGGACATCCGCCCGCCGGTGGACCTGGTCAACGCCATGGGCCGGCAGATGAAGGCCGAGCGCGAGAAACGCGCCAACATCCTCGACGCCGAAGGCTTCCGGCAGGCCGCGATTCTCAAGGCCGAGGGCGAGAAGAACGCCGAGATTCTCGCGGCCGAAGCGCAGAAGATCGCCGCGGTGCTCGAAGCCGAAGGCCGCAAGGAAGCCGCGTTCCGCGACGCCGAAGCGCGCGAGCGTTCCGCGCAGGCCGAGGCCGAGGCCACGCGCGTGGTGTCCGACGCCATCCGCGGCGGCGACGTGCAGGCGATCAATTACTTCGTGGCGCAGAAATACATCGAGGCCCTGGGCAAGATCGCCAGCTCGCCCAACGAGAAACTGGTGCTGATGCCGCTGGAAGCGGCGAGCGTGATCGGCGCCATCGGCGGCATCGCCGAGCTGGCGAAGAAAGCCGCCAGCAGCGGCACCACGCTGGCGCGCTGATGTACTTCAGCCATTTGCTCTACTGGCATTGGTGGATCGCCGGCTTCGCCCTGCTGGCGCTGGAAGCGTTCGCGCCCGGCGCGGTGTTCTTGTGGATGGGGATATCGGCCTTTGTGCTTGGCTTGTTGCTGTGCGCGGTCGATCTCGCCTTGGAAGTGCAGGTCGTTACGTTCGGCCTGCTGTCGGTCGCGAGTTTCTTCATCTTCCGACGCCTGCGGCCCAAGCCGCAGCCCAGCGATGCGCCGACGCTCAATCGCCGTGGCGCGTCATACGTCGGCCGCGACTTCACGCTACGCGAGCCGATCGTCAACGGCATCGGCCGTGTGAATGTCGATGACTCGCAGTGGCGCATCGCCGGCCCCGATGCTCCGGCGGGCAGCCAAGTGCGGGTGATTCAGGCCGACGGCGCCACGCTGCGGGTCGAGCGGATCGGCTAAGAGCACGGGGCTCGTCGCGGAGGATGTCCGCGGATCGTGCCCGCGTCCGTCAGGCCAGGTGTGCCGGCTTCATCGCAACCAGATTCTTGTAGGGCCACTCCTGGTCCGGCGCCTCCGCGCCGATGGTGCCCGCGTCTGTCAGGCTGTGCAGCCGATAACCCAGACCGGTGATCTGCACGTAGAGGTCGTGACACGTGCATGCCGTGTGGTCCATCACGTTGGAACTGAACTCGACCAGCAGCATCGGCGCGTCCGGCCGGCTCAGCAGGTCCACGCCACCCAGCAGGACGAAGCGTTCCCAACCCTCGACGTCGATCTTGATCAGCCGGATGCGCGCAGGCGCGATCTGCTCACGCTCGATAAAACTGTCGAGGGTCATGCATTGGACTGCGGAGCCCGCCGCGTCGTCCTGGTTCTGGGCCCTGACCGAGTTCCAGGCATCAAGGCCATCGGCCTTGTCGACCAGCTGCAGCACGCCGTTGGCATTGGACAGCGCGAGCCTGAAAGGAACGATCTGGGCAAACCCATTGAGCTGGCAGTTCCGCACCAGGGTGTCGAAGACCCGGGGCGTGGGCTCGAATGCGTAGATCCGTCCGGAGGTAATGCGGGAAGCCGCCGCGAGGCTGAAGAGCCCGATGTTGCTGCCGATGTCGAAAAAGACATCGTCCTCGCGCAGGATCGAGCGGACGAACTTCAGTTCGGTGGCTTCGAAGTCCCCGCAGAAAATGGCGGCCGACAACCGGGAGTCGACGGGCAGCAGCATCCGGACTTTCGGAAACAGCTCGAACTCGACCTCCGTCACCCCGTTTGACAGCTTCGCCCAGCGTCGCTTGCGCCGACGCACGGGCTCTTCCCTGACGCGCTGGATCAAATTGCCCTGCCGCAGATGCCGAATCAGTCGGTCGATCAAAATGTTCCGCTAAACAAAATAGCTTCGCGTGCTCGCAAGCCGGTGAGTCACTTTCGTGGCAAAGGCCGGCAGCCCGCCAGTGGTCGCCAGATACCGGCAGCATGCGACGCTTGCGTCTCATCGCGCCGCAAAAGAGGATGCCAAGGGCCGGCCGGCGTGCAGCAGCAAGTCCGCAGAGCGCAAGTGAGCCGCCGATGGATCAACAACGAATCCGCCCGCACGCGGTGGCGCATCACCAGAGCGTGTAGACCATCACGAAGGCCGCCGCCGTCATCATCGTCAGCGCGACCAGGAACACGCCGTTGACGATGCGGATAAGCAGTGCCGACAACCCGCCGCCATGCGTGCGCAGCGCCCAGAAGATCAGGTAGATGCAGATCAAGAAAGCCGCGGCGCAGACCGCGAGGATCTCGTCGACGATGGTCGACGCGCCGTGGTTCGCGTCGATGGTGTGCATCAGCGCAACCACCGTGATGCACAGCCCCGCGAGATTGCCGCAGACCGACAGCAGGCTGAGCAGCTCTTCGCGCGCCCAGAACGCGGACCTGGACGCGCTCATCTCGCGGTGCGCTGCTGCTCGATCCATCGATCCACGCGCGCTTCCAGCACGTCCAGCGGCAGCCCGCCGGCGAGCAGCACCTGGTCGTGGAATGCGCGCAGGTCGAAGCGTGGCCCCAGCGCCGTCTGCGCGCGTTCGCGCAGCTCCAGAATCTTGAGCATGCCGACCTTGTACGCCAGCGCCTGCCCCGGCCAGACCAGGTAGCGTTCGATCTCGGTGGTGACGTCGGCCGGCTCCATGCCGGTCTTGTCGATCATGTAGGCGATCGCCTGTTCGCGAGTCCAGTGCTTGTAGTGCATGCCGGTGTCGACGACCAGGCGCGCGGCGCGGAACTGCTCGTCGCGCAGGCGGCCCAGATCGTCGAACGGATCGTTCTCGAAACCGCGCTCCTTGGCCAGACGCTCGGCATACAGGGCCCAGCCTTCCTGGTAGGCGGTGAACGGCAGCACGCGCTGGACGATGCTCACGTCCTTGAGCTCCTGGGCGACGGAAATCTGCAGATGATGCCCCGGCACCGACTCGTGGTAGGCCAGCGTGCGCATCGAAAATTTCTTGATCTCGCCGACATCGCGCAGGTTGACCCAGAAGGTGCCCGGCCGCGAGCCGTCCAGCGGCGGCGCGTCGTAGTAGGCCTGCGGCGCGGTCTTCTCCTTGAACTCGGGCACGCGCCGCACCTGCACCTTGGCCGCCGGCATGCGGCTGAAGGCGCTGGCGATGCCGTCGGTGACCTCGTCGATGATCCTCTGGAAATCCGCCAGGCATTGCGCGCGGCCCTCGTCGGTCGACGGATAGACGAAGCGCGGTTCCTTGCCAAGTTCGGTCATGCGCTGGCCGACGCTGCCCTCGGTGTAACCCTGTTCGCGCAGGATCGCGTCCATGTCGGACTCGATGCGCGCCACCTCGGCCAGCCCGAGCTGATGCACTTCCTCCGGCGTCATGTCGGTGGTGGTCTGGTTGCGCACCGTGTACGCGTAGTACGCGTCGCCGTCGGGCAAGGCCCAGACGCCGTTGTCGGCCTGCGCCTTGGCCAGCAGGCGTTCGAAGTAGGCGATCAGCTGGTCGTAGGCCGGGTAGACCACCGCGGTAATGCGCTCGCGGGCCTCAGCCAACAGCACGCCGCGCTGGTCGTCGGTGAGCGTGCTCACCGCCTTCAGATCTTTCTGCAGCGCGGTGTAGAGAATGTTCTGCTCCGCCGGCACCGCGACGAAGCCGCGCATCTGCTCCAGCACGTTCTGCACGGCGAAACGCGGCGGCACGATGCCGCGCTCCTCGCGCAGGCGCAGGCCTTCGAGCACCTGGCCGAAGCGCGTGCCGAACGCGTCCAGGCGCGCCAGATATTGTCTGGCCTCGTGCTCGCTGTTCACCTGCTGCTGCGTCGCCATCAGGGTCGGCAGCTCGGACTGCACGCCAAACAGCGGGTTGACCGGATAGTCGTGAAACATCCACGCGCGATGCTCGGCCTGCGAGGCGACGTACCAGTTCATCACGTCGTAGGCCAGCTGCTGCGGTGGCGCCAGCGCGGCGCGGTCGTACCGATGCAGGGTGGCGAGATCGCGTTGCCACTCGTCGACCTCGGCCTGCTGGTGCTGGATCGACACGTCGGTGAGGCGCGCGTTGTGGCCGTCGATGCCGAGCGGTTCGAGCAAGCGCAGGCTGGTCAAAAGCTCCGGGTCCTGCAGCGCATGCTGGAGCATGGTGCGGTCCATGAACCAGTCGAAACGCAGCGGCTTGAAATACCAGGTGTGGATCGCCAGCGCGATCGCCGCAATCAGCGCCAGCAGCAGACTGCCGCCGATCCATTTCAGCACTGCCTTCATGTCATTGGTTCCTGCATCAAAGCCTGATCCTGGAGCGCGAGCGACAGCGCCAAAAAAAAGAGGCGGCGCCGGAGCGCCGCCATGAGCCCTTGGGCAGCCGCGTCACGCGGGGGCCGCCTGCGCGGTCTTCTGCCGGCCCGCCATTACCACCCTAGGTTTCGCCGTCCCAGCCGCAACTCTTGCCCTTGTTCTGCTCCTGCAGATATTTCATCAGCGGGCCGAAGTATTCGATGATCGCGGAGGCGTCCATCTGCCGCGTGCCGGTGAGTTTCTCCAGCGTGTCCTGCCAGGGTTGCGATTGGCCCTGGGCCAGCATCGCCGTGTAACGCGCGCCAGCCTCGGCGTTTCCGTAAATGTCGCATTCGTACAGCGGGCCCTTGAAGCCGGCGGCATTGCACAGCGCCTTCTGGAACTGGAACTGCAGGATGAACGACAGGAAGTAGCGCGTGTACGGCGTGTTGCCGGCGACGTGATACTTGGCACCGGGGTCGAAGTCGGTCTCGCTGCGCGCCATCGGTGGTGAAACGCCCTGGTAGGACTGCCGCAGCTTCCACCACGCGGCGTTGTATTCGGTGGACGGAATCTTGCCGTCGAACACCCGCCAGCGCCATTGGTCCACCAGCTTGCCCCAGGGCAGGAACACGATCTTGTCGAGCGCCAGTTTCATCTGGCTGTTGATGACGGCGTGCTCGTCTTCTTTGACATCGCTGATCAGGCCGATGGTCTGCAGGTGCTTGGGCGTAAGCGACAGGGTGATGGTGTCACCGATGGCCTCGTGGAAGCCGTCGTGCGCGCCGCCCTGGAACACCGGCGGCTGATCCTTGTAGGCCAGGAAGTAGTAGATGTGGCCGAGTTCGTGGTGGACCGTGGTGAGTTGCTCGGCGGTAGGCTCGATGCACTGCTTGAGGCGCACGTCGCTATGCGCCAGATCGAAATCCCAGGCGCTGGCGTGGCAGACCACGTCGCGGTCGCGCGGCTGCACCAGCAGGGATTTGGTCCAGAACGAGTCCGGCAGCTTGGGCATGCCCAGGCTGGTGTAGAAGCTCTCGGCGATCCTGGTCATCTTCACCGCGAAAGCGGTGTCGGCCTGGTGTTCCAGATCGGCGATTTCGCGCGGTCCCGGCTTGTCCTTGTAGGCGGCTTTGAGCTTGTCGAATTCCGCGTCGCGCATCTTCTGCAAGGCGGCCGTCACGTCGGTGCTGCCGACGCCTTTGAAGGGCTCCATCAGCGGATACAGGTTGCCCCACTGCTGGCCCCACATGTTGCCCAGCAGGTGCGCCGGAATCAGTCCGTCCTTGGGCACCACGGCGTCGCCGTATTTCTCGTTGAGCCTGGCGCGCACGCTGCAGTGCAGGGCCTCGTAGAGCGGCTTGACCTGGCCCCACAGGCGCTCGACTTCGGCGTCGAACTCCGCCGGCTTCATGTCGTAGCCGCCGCGCCACAGCTCGCCGGTGTCGGCAAATCCGATCTCGCGCGCACCCTGGTTCATCAGCTCGGCGAAGCGCTGGTAATCCTTGCGAATCGGCTGGGCGGTGGCGTGCCAGCCGGCCCAGGCTTCGGCAATGGTTTCGGGAGAATTCTTCAGGTCGACGTTGTCGACGATCTTCTCGATCTGTTGCAGCTTCAGGCACTCGGACTGGCCGGCCGCATTGGGCCGGCACCATTTGGCGGCGCCGTAGTTCGCCTCCATCCGCGCAGCCAGCTTGGACAGCTCTTCGCGTTTCGCCGGGTCGCTCGGTGCCGGCAGCGTCGTGCCCAGCTTCACCAGGTCGATGGCGCGCCGCGTCTGCGGCGTCAGGCCCTCGGTCTTGTCGAAGCGCTTGGACTCGTCAATCGTCCGCGTCACGTACTCGAGCATCTCGTCGGTGGCATGCGCCGACAGCGCCTGCGAATCGTCGTTGATGTACGTCGACGCCAGCCAGAAAGCGGCCTGGAAGCGCGGCAGATTCTTGTTGCGCCACTCGTTGATGCCGAGCACGAACTTGTCGGCGTCGGCGGCGCCCACCGCGCTCTGCACCTCGGGCGCCGAGGGCGCGGGCGGCGTGGGTGCGTGGCAGGCGGCGGCAAGCAGGACGCAGGCGATGCACAGCGGCTTGTTGAAACGGCGCATCGGAGCTTCCTCGCAAGTGACCATCCTGATCGCGGCCGACCATGCCCGCAAAGCGGCGCGCGCGTCAATCAAGGCTGCGCTTCCACGCCGCGAGTGCTTGCTCGCGACGCATGCGCAGCTGCTCGCTGATGGCGGCGCCACTGTGTCCGTCGCGGATCACCTCGGCGGGCTGCACCTGCAAGGCCGCATCGCGCGCGCTGCGCAGATAAGCGACGGGTAAATAGTCGCAGCGCTCCATGCCCAGCCGGCCGCGGGCGTCGCACAGGCAAGCCTCGAGCGCGTGCTCGAAGAACTCCGGCGCCTTGCGCAGTGCGCCGAGGCGCTCAAGCAGCCCCAGCAGCTTGAGCGGCCGCAGCTCGCGTGCACGGTGCACGTTGAGGTGGTCGCGCGTCACCGCCAGCGCCAGATCGCGGCAGGCATTGGGCACCCGCAGGCGTTCGCAGAACCGCGCGACCAGAGGCAGGCCGCGCTCCTCATGCTGCTGGTGGCTGGGCCATTGCGCGGCCGGCGTCACCGCCTTGCCAAGATCGTGCAGCAGCGCGGTGACCCGCACCGGCAGAGCGAAGCCGTGGCGCGCCGCGGCGTCCACGCACATCAGCGTGTGGACCAGCGTGTCCACCTCCGGGTGATAGTCCGCGCGCTGCGGAACCCCGCGCAGCGCCGCCAGTTCCGGCATCACCCGCCGCAGCGCGCCGCTCTCTTCGAGATCTTCGAAGAACACGCCGGGGCGCTCGGATTCCAGCAGTGCGCGCTCGGTCTCCTTCCAGACGCGCTCACTGACCAGGTGGTCGGCCTCGCCCGCTGCCACCATGGCCCGCAACAGCGCCCGGGTTTCGGGCGCGACGGAAAAACCCAGCGGCGCATAGCGCGCATGGAAGCGCGCCAGGCGCAGGATGCGCACCGGGTCCTCAGTGAAGGATTCCGACACGTGGCGCAGCACGCGCGCTTGCAGATCGGCGCGTCCGCCGTGGGGATCGATCAGCTTTCCGTCTTCGTCCTGCGCCATCGCGTTGACGGTGAGATCGCGCCGGCGCAGATCTTCTTCCAGCGTCACCGCGGGCGAGGCGTCGGTCGAAAATCCGTGGTAGCCGCGGCCGGTCTTGCGCTCGGTGCGCGCCAGCGCGGTTTCCTCGCGCGTCTGCGGATGCAGGAACACGGGGAAATCCGCTCCGACCTGCAGGTAGCCCGCGGCGAGCATCTCTTCGGGCGTCGCGCCGACCACCACCCAGTCACGTTCGCTCACGCTGCGCCCGAGCAGCGCGTCGCGCACCGCGCCGCCGACCAGGTAGCGCTTCACTGCAGATCGTCGCCGGCCGAGCCTGACGTGATCGGCCGCAGGATCGGGTCGAGCGCCTGCGGCTTGCCGCCGCGCGCGCCGAACACCGAGGCATGCCAGATCACGCGCTGGATGTAGGTGCGCGTCTCGTTGTAGGGCACGTTCTCGATCCAGATGTCGGCGTCGATCGCGCCGCCCGCCGGCCGCCAGCGCTGCACCGGCCGCGGCCCGGCGTTGTAGGCGCCGAGCACCAGCACGAACTCGTTGTCGTAGCGCTCCAGCAACTCCTTGAGATGCAGGGCGCCCAGACGCGTGTTGATCTCGGGCACGAACAGGTCGGCGGGGCTGGGTTGCGGCTGCTGCTGGCGACGCGCGGTGTCGCGCGCGGTGCCGATCAGCATCTGCAGCAGGCCCAGCGCGTTCGAGCGCGAACGCGCGCGCGGGTCGTACAGACTCTCCTGGCGCATCACCGCGTAGATCCAGTCCGCCGGCACGCCGGAGGTGCGCGACGCGGCGGAGACCTCGGCGTCGAAGGGCCGCGGATAGAGCAGCTCGTAATCATCGAAAACCTGCGCCTTGCTGGCGGCGGCGACGGTCTGCGCGTGTGCGCCCCAGGTCTGCGCCAGGCGCGCGGCCTGGATCAGCGCGGGACGATCGAGGTTCGCGATCTGCTCGCCCCATTCCAGGCTCGACCACTCGCTGCGCCCGGCCAGCCACAGCTCGCGCGTGCGGGTGATGCCCGGGAGCAGGGCCAGCTGCTGCTGCAGCGCCGGGTCTTTCGGGGCGACGGTGTTGGCCGGCTGGTGCCGGCGCTTGAGCTGACGCGCAGCCATCAGCGGGTAGTAGCCGTTCTCGCCGGCGAGCTGCGTCCACAGCGCGCGCGCGCCTTCCTCGTCGTTCTGCCTGGCGAGCGCGCGCGCGCGCCAGTAGCGCCAGCGCGGCTGGTCGGCAAGCGCCGGCGGCAGCGCTGCGATCCAGGTGTTCGCCTGCGGCCAGTCGCCCGCCCACAGCGCGGCGCGGATGCGCCACTCGCGCGCGCGCTCATCGAGCCCCGCATCGTCGACCAGCCGAAACGCGGCGACCGACTGCGGCAGCCGGCTCCAGGCAAAGCCCAGGGCGACTTCGCGGCGCAGCTCGGCGGGCGTCGCCGGCGAAGCCAGGGTGCAGGGCTCGCCGCAGGCCGCCAGCAGCGCGGCGAGACGCGGCGCGGTCGCGGCGGGATCGCGGCGAGCGAGCTTGGTGACGGCCGCGGCCAGCGCCTCGGGGTCCTGCGCCTGCAGCGCGGGCAGGCCCGCCGCCGTCAGGGCGTCGAGTTCGCGATCCGGATTTTTCAGTAGCCGCGACCAGCTGCGCAGCTGCGGCGCGCGCTCGGGCGGCAGCGGGCGCAGCAGAAAGTCGGCGAGGTCGGCATTGCCCGCCTGCAGCGCCAGATGCGCGCGCTGCTCGCTCAGCTCGGGCGTGAACCAGCCGCGCTGCCGCGCCCAGTCAAACGGCGCGACGCAGGCGTCGGGCAGTTGCGCGCCGGTCATCCACAAATCGAGCAGGGTGTTTTGCAGATTGACCGCGCCGGGCTTGCCGGGCTCGCGCTGCGCGCTGTCGATCAGCGCGTTGAGCCGCTCGCAGCGCAGCCGGGTGTCGGCGCGGTTGTCCAGGTAATGCGCGAGGAAGGTCGGCCAGTCGCGACGGCGGGCCAGATCGCCCAGCCAGTCGCGGCGCAGATCGCGCGTCCACGGCGCGTCGCCGTTGCGCAGCAGGAACGCGGCGGCGGCACTGTCGTCGGTGGGCAGGCCCAAGCGCAGCGGCGTGCGCAGGCGTTGCGCTTCCAGGTAGGGATACAGCAGGTAGGCGCGCAGCGCCGCCGAGGCCTCGCCGACTTCGCCGGCCGGCGCCGGTGCCGGCATCGCGTCGAGCGCGTTGATCTGCTGCACGAACTCGGCGCGCACCGCGGCATTGGCGTCGACGGCCTGGGCATGCAGCGGCGTCGGCGACAGCGCGAGCGCGGCGGCGAGCAGGCCGGGGCCAAGGGTGAGGGCGCGAAAACTCATGCGGCATCTTAGCCGGCTGTTTGCGGCCGTCACTCGCGGCTGGCCGCCGCGGCCTGCTCGTTGAGGACATTGCGCAGCAGCTGGAACAGGTCGCGATGGAACGGACGCTTGGCGGCGGCGTCATCCGGCCCGCGCGCGGCCTCGGCGCGGGCGATCTCGCGACGGGTGTTGCGGATCAGTCCGCGCAGCGCCTGGCGATCGGTTTGCGGATGCGCCTGCATCCATTGCGCGAAAGCCTCGTCGTCGGCGAGCAGGCGCGTGCGCCAGGTTTCGGCGTCGCGCAGAGCCTGGGTGTGGCCGAGTCGGTAATCGGTGATGGCCTGGCGGAAAGGCTGGGGGTCGGCCTCGCGCAGCAGCTTGCCGATGAACTGCGATTGCCGGCGGATCGCCTCGTAGGACTTGAGCCGGCGCAACTCCTGCAAGGCGTCGCGCAGGCGGTCTTCCATGTCGAGCGCGTCGAGCCGGCTGTCGGGCAGTTCGATCAGCGACACGCCCAGCTCCTGCAGTTCCAGCATCGCGTTCTTGCGCTGGGTGCGGCTGGGCGCATCGTCGCCGGTGTCGAAGTCGGGCTCGTCTTCCTGCTCCACGTCGTAGCCGAAGCGGATTTCTCGTTTGCGTGACATCGCGCGTCCTGTGCGTCGAACCGGCCACATTCTCGCCGATCGGCCGGATGCGGGGTTCAGCCTTCTTGCGTCGCCTCGTCGCCAAGCATCGACACGCCGCGCAAGGGGCAGTCGATGATCGCCTGGCGCAGCGCGGCGATCGCTGCGAGCCGGGGGAACGTCTTGCGCCAGACCAGGGCGATGCGCCGCGACGGCGCCTTGGGTGCGAACGGCTTGGCAATGATCAGCCCGGCTTCACCGCCGCGGTTGTCCACCGAGGACTGCGGCAGCACCGTGATCCCTAAGCCGCCGGCGACCATGTGGCGGATGGTTTCCAGCGAGCTGCCGGTCTGCGCGCGCGGGCCGTTGGCGTCGGACTCCACGCACTTGGGGCAGGCCTGCACCACCTGTTCGCGGAAGCAGTGGCCGGGGCCGAGCAGCAGCAGATGCTCTTCGGCCAGCCGCCGCGCGGGGATTGCGGTTTCGTTCTTCCAGCGATGATCCTGCGGCAGCAGCACGACGAAGTCCTCGTCGAAAACCGGCCACGCGGCGAGCCCCTGCAGATCGATCGGCAGCGCCACCAGCACCGCGTCGATCTCGTTGTCGCGCAGCTGCTGCAACAGCACCGCGGTGAAATTCTCCTCGATCACCAGCGGCATCTTCGGCGCCGATTGCCGCAGCACCGGAATCAGGTGCGGCAGCAGGTAGGGGCCGACGGTGTAGATGGCACCGAAGCGCAGAGCGCCTGCAAGCTCGTCGCCACCTTCGCGGGCGATGTCCTCGATCAGCCGCGCCTCGGCGAGCACGCGCCGCGCCTGGTTGATGACCTTGACGCCCACCGGCGTCGGCCGCACTTCTCCGCGGTTGCGTTCAAACAGCAGCACGCCGAGTTCGTCCTCGACTTTCTTCACCGCCACCGACAGCGTCGGCTGGCTGACGAAGGAGCGCTCGGCGGCGTGGCCGAAGTGGCGCTCTTTTTCCAGGTTCACCAGGTAGCGCAGTTCGGTCAGGGTCATGTCGCTGGCAGCCAATCGCGCGGCACGAGGTATTCGCTCAGCCTGGCTTCGGCGGAGCCGGCTTCCGGCTGCACGTCGTAGCGCCAGGACGCCAGCGGCGGCATCGACATCAGGATGGATTCGGTGCGCCCGCCCGACTGCAGCCCGAACAAGGTGCCGCGATCGAACACCAGATTGAATTCCACGTAGCGGCCGCGCCGATAAAGCTGCCAGTCGCGCTCGCGCTGCGTGTACGGCATGTCGCGGCGGCGTTCGAGAATCGGCAGGTAGGCAGGCAGGAACGCATCGCCGACGCTGCGCTGCAAGGCGAAGCTCGCGTCGAAACCGCCTTCGCTCCAATCGTCGAAAAACAAGCCGCCGATGCCGCGCGTCTCGTTGCGATGCTTCAGCAGAAAATAGTCGTCGCACTGCCGCTTGAGCCGCGGATAGACCGCGTCGCCCGATGACGCGCAGGCATCGCGCGCCACACCGTGCCAGTGCTGAGCGTCGTCTTCGAACACGTAATACGGCGTCAGATCGAAACCGCCGCCGAACCACCACACGGGAGCTTCGTCCGCTTTCTCGGCGGCGAACAGGCGCACGTTCATATGCACCGTCGGCAGATACGGATTGCGCGGATGCAGCACCAGCGACACGCCCATGGCCTTGAAGCTGCGGCCCGCCAGTTCCGGCCGCTGCACGCTGGCCGACGGCGGCAGCCGATCGCCCGACACCAGCGAGAAGCCAACACCGGCACGTTCGAACAGCGCGCCGTTTTCCAGGATGCGGGTGTCGCCTTGACCGCGCAGCGGCGAGCCCGGCGGCTTGCTCCAGACGTCGGCGACGAAGGCTTGGCCGTCGGCTGCGGTGAGCGCTCCGCAGATGCGATTCTGCAGATCACGAAGGTAGGTTTCCACAATGGTGGCGTTCATGGAGAAACTCTGATCGAGTGTCGTGTCGCGAGCAAGCTCGCGAACTACGGAGCTATGAGCGAACGATGCGGCCGCTGACCAGATCGCGAATCGTGGTGGGCCTGGGCGCGCGGCCTAGCGGGCCGGGCAAGACCGCGTCGATGCGCTGGCCGAAGCGCAGCCGCAGTTCAGTGATGCTGCGCGCCGGCGGCTGCGCGGCGCGATTGGCGCTGGTGGAAACCACCGGGCCGAAGGCGTCGCACAAAGCCGCCGCGATCGGATGGCGGGTGATGCGCACGGCGATGCGCTTGCCGCCGCCGGTGATCCACGGCGGCGCTTCCGGCGTGGCCGGCCACAGCCAGGTGTAGGGGCCGGGCCAGGTGCGGTAGGCACGGTCTTCGACTTTCTCGTTCATCGGCGTGAGCCAGTGTTCGATGTCGCTGAAGTCCGAGGCAATGACGATGAGGCCCTTCTCGACCGGCCGGTCTTTCAGCGCCAGCAGGCGCATCACCGCGTCGCGGTTGCTCGGGTCGCAGCCCAGGCCCCACACCGCCTCGGTCGGATAGGCGACCAGGCCGCCGTCGCGCAGCGCGCGCAGCGCCTTGCGCAAATGGATCGGGCTGACCACGGGCTTCACGGTTTTTTCTTGGCCGCCTTTTTAGCGGTCTTCTTGCTAGCCTTCTTCGTGGCTTTCTTGACCACCTTTTTCGCCGGCGCTTTTGTGGCAGCTACTTTTTTTGTCGCAGTCTTCGGCGCGGCTTTGCTGGCAGCCGCCGTCTTGGACGTGGACTTGCCCTTCTTGCCGCTCGCCTTGTCCTTGACCTCGGCTTCGTTCAAGAAGAATTCGCAGTCGAGCGCGGACAGAGTCGTCGCATCCTTGGTGCGCGGGATGTTGGCGCGGCGCGTGCCGTCGGTGATGTACGGCCCGAAGCGGCCCTTGATGATGCGGATGCCGGTGCCGTCGAAGCTCTTGATCGTCGCCGCTTCCAGCGCCGCGGCTTTCTGCTCGATCAGCTCGATCGCGCGCGGCAGGCCGACGGTGTAGGGATCGTCGTCCTTCTTCAGCGACACGAAACTCTTGCCGTGGCGCACGTAGGGACCGAAGCGGCCGATGTTGACGTCGACTTCCTCGCCGTTTTCCAAGGTGCCGAGACGACGCGGCAACTGGAACAGCGCGAGGGCGTCGGCTAGCGAGATCGTGTCGATGCGCTGGTTGGCGCGCAGGCTGGCGAAGCGCGGCTTGTCGGCATCTTCCTTGGTGCCGATTTGCACGAACGGACCGAAGCGGCCGAGCCGCGCCGACACCGGTTTGCCGCTGGCCGGATCGATGCCGATCTGCCGCGCTTCGGAAACTTCCTTGCGCGACAGTTCCATCTTCTCGTCGACGCGCGTCTTGAACGAGCCCCAGAAATCGGCGAGCAGCGGCACCCAGGCTTTCTCGCCGCGCGATACCGAGTCGAGATCGTCTTCGAGCTTGGCGGTGAATTCGTAATCGACGTATTGCGCGAAGTGATCGGTGAGGAATTTGCAGACGATCAGCCCGACGTCGGTCGGCATGAACTGCTTGCTGTCGAGCGTGACGTAATCGCGCGCCTGCAAGGTGGAAATGATGGTGGCGTAAGTGGAGGGACGGCCGATGTCGTATTCCTCCAGGGTCTTCACCAGGCTGGCTTCGGTGTAGCGCGGCGGCGGCTGGGTGAAGTGCTGCTCGGCGTCGAGTTCCAGCAGGTTCACGGTCTCGCCGACGACCAGCACCGGCAGGCGCTTGTCGTCCTCATCGTCGTCCTCGCTCTTGTCGAGCGGATCGGTGACTTTAATGTTGTAGGCGGCGAGGAAGCCGGGCTCCAGCAGCACCGAACCGTTGGCGCGGAACGCGTGCTGACTCCCAGCGCGCAGATCGGCGGCGACCGTATCGAATACGGCGGGATTCATCTGACAGGCCATTGCCCGCTTCCAGATCAGCTCGTAGAGCTTGGCCTGGTCGGGCGACAGATAACGCGCCACGCTCTTGGGCGTGCGCAGCGCGCCGGTGGGGCGGATCGCCTCGTGCGCTTCCTGCGCGTTCTTGCTCTTGCTCTTGTAATAGCGCGGTTCGGACGGCAGCGTCGCCTTGCCGAACTCCTTGACGATGGCCTGGCGGATCTCAGCGATCGCCTCCTGCGCCAGGCTCACCGAGTCGGTACGCATGTAGGAGATGAGGCCGACGGTTTCACCGCCCAGGTCCACGCCCTCGTACAACTGCTGCGCCGCGCGCATGGTGCGGCTCGACGTGAAGCCGAGCTTGCGGTTGCCCTCCTGCTGCAAGGTGGAGGTGGTGAAGGGCGGCGAGGGAAAGCGCCGCCGCTGCTTCTTGTCGACGCTCGCGACCGTCAGCGATCCCTGCGCTGCGGCGAGGATGCGCGCGCGTGCGGCGTCGGAGCCGCCGGCATCGGTGAGCGTGAACTGCTCGACCTTCGCGCCATCGAGTTCGATCAGCTTGGCGCTGAAGGATTGCGCCTCTTTCTGCGCGCGCGCTTCCAGCGACCAGTATTCCTGCGGGACGAAGGCGCGGATTTCCAGCTCGCGCTCGCAGATCAAACGCAGCGCCGGCGACTGCACGCGGCCGGCGGACAGGCCCGGCTGCACCTTGCGCCAGAGCAGCGGCGAGAGATTGAAGCCGACCAGATAATCCAGCGCGCGCCGCGCCTGCTGGGCGTTGACCAGATCCTGGGCGATGTCGCGCGGATGGGCGATGGCATCGACCACTGCGCGCTCGGTGATCTCATGGAACACCACGCGCTTCACCGTCTTGTTCTTGAGCGCGCCTTTTTCGCGAAGCAGTTCGACCAGATGCCAGGAAATCGCCTCGCCCTCGCGATCGGGGTCGGTCGCGAGAAACAGGCCATCGGCTTGCTTCAGCGCGCTGACGATGGCGCGCACGTGTTTCTCGTTGCGTTCGATCATCTGGTACTTCATCTGGAAGCCGGCAGCAGGGTCGACCGCGCCGTCCTTGGGCACCAGATCGCGCACATGGCCATAGGACGCCAGGA
The DNA here is from genome assembly GCA_964246995.1 of uncultured Hydrocarboniphaga sp. Lineage (GTDB taxonomy): Bacteria > Pseudomonadota > Gammaproteobacteria > Nevskiales > Nevskiaceae > Hydrocarboniphaga. The sequence continues at coordinate 39,275 of CAXTSJ010000016.1, read as the reverse complement.
CTTCGAAGTCCTGGCCCAGATATTTCTTGATCGTCTTCGCCTTGGCGGGCGATTCGACGATGACCAGGTTTTTGCTCATTGCCGCCACTGCTGATCGCCGACCGGGGGCCCGCGGGACCGTGCTTATAAAGGTAGGACGCCGCGGCTGTCTAGGGACGCCGGCTGCGGTCGCGGCCCGTTGAAGCTCCGCAAAGCGTGGCTGGAACGAGAAAAAGCCGGTGTTGAGTTGGCCCCTGGTACGCAGAGAAAGTCGCTCGAAGCGCTTTGAAGGATGCTCGGAGTGCAAGGTCCGGAAAATTGTTTCCCCGCAAAAGAAAACGGCCCCAGCAGAACTGGAGCCGTTTTCTTTCAGGTCAGCCCTTCAAGCTTGCAGCAAGAGGGAAGACCGTTGCGCTACGGGAGCAGCGTGCAGATTGCCGAGCTGCCGGGGATCGGAAGGCCGGCGAAGACGCAGCTGGCCGTGCCGGGGCCCGAAGCGGTGCCCAGAAAATTGAGCGCGGAAGTCAGTCTGGACGCCGGGCCGGCGGCGCCCAAGTTCCCGAACAAGCCGGTCACGCCAGCCAGCTGAGCCGGCGAGGCACCTGGCAGACCGGCGCCAAACAGGGACGACAGCACGCCCGCCTGATTCGTGATCTGAGTGATCACCGTCGTCGGACTGAGGCCGCCGATACCGCCCAGCGAATCCACCGGGACAACCTGGGTCAGCGAAGAAAGCAAGGACGTGCTGATCAGGGACTGGATCGCGGAGGTCGGATTCATGGTGCCCGGCACGCTCAGCAGCGACGAAACATTGCTGAAGGAGTCCGCGACCGAGGTCAGCGTGTCCAGGCCAGGGAAGGTGGACGGAGAGAGGCTGGTGAAGCCCGTGAAAGCATCGCTGAGCTGCGTGGCCAGCGCAGTGACGGTGGCGGCGGAAGGAGTCGGGGCACCGACGCCCAGCGTGGTCACGATGTCTTCCAGAGCCGTTTGCACATCGGTGAGCGAAGACAGCTGCGCCGGGGTGAGGCTGCTGGTGTCCAGCCCCGCGAACGCAGCCTGGATGTCGGTGAGCGAGACGCTGTTTGTAAGGCAGTTGGTGGGTATGCCGGTGCCGGTAGCCGACAAGGCACTGAACAGGCCGGTCAGATCGCTGGCGGACGAAACCAGCGAGTTGGCGAGCGCTTGCGGGTCCGGAACGGAAGTCGTGCCGCCGGTAGGAATACCGGCAAGAACGATATCGGCGAAATCCAGCGAATCTTGGTTGGCCAGGTCACCGCCGCACTTGACGACGCCGGCGAGCGGAGTGCCCGCAGCAGCGGCCGCAAACTTGTCCAGAACACCTTTCACCTGAGCTTGGGTGCCGTCCAGCTGGCCCGAGGTCGTGCCGCCATTCGCCATGCTGGGCGTGGGCGTGCCACCGCCGCCATCACTGCCGCCACCGCCCCCGCATGCTGCGAGAAGAAGAACACCGCCGAGTGCCGCAGCGCCAAGAACTTTCGCAGCCATGAGAATCTCCGATCCAATTTATTTGAGAGGCGAGTCCAGACGATAGGTGCACGCCGGTGCTTCTATCGTCAGGTCCGCGTCAACGGCGGAAAGGAGATGGACAGCCGGCAATCAGATCGAAAATCACCGCCGGCCATCGGCAATCAGCAACCGCTCAGTCCGGCATCGCAGTGGCCGCGCGCAAACCGCGGGGCCACAGGCGGGACTTCAATGCAGATAGGCGCCCTGGTAATACACCAGATCTTCAAGATGTTCGAAGGCCTCTTCAGCGTCGGGCTGGTTGATCAGCACCAGCAGGCAAACCCATTTGACCCGCTCCAGATCGATCTCGTCGTTGAAAGCCATCAGACGGTCGATGACCACCTCGCGGTTCAACGCATCGAGAATGCCGAGCTGCTCGAGGTTGAGCAGAAAGCCCCGGCATTCGGCAGAGAGCTTGGCCATTTCTTCGCGGGCATACAGGCGCAGCACGCCGCCGCTGCCGTGGTGCAGGGGCTTCTCGCGTTGCTCGGACAGGCCGTCGAGCCAGGAAAACGCGTGTTCGACCTCTTCGACCGGAAAGCCGGCGGCGGTGAGCTCGTCGCGCAGCGTGTCCTGATTGTCGACGTCGGAAAACTCGCCGTGCTGGTAGTTTTCAAAGAGATACATCAGCACGTCCAGCACCGTTTCTTTCATGGCGATCCGTTCCCGTGGAGGAGGTTGACCTTTGTGCCAACGCCAGCCCGCGAGCTGCCGCGTTTGGCGTACAGTCACCTTAACGATGACGTGAGATTTTGTCTACAGTTTTTTGCCGAACTGCCTTTCTCCTAACAAACCATTCACGATGGCTGGCGCCATCTCGATCGCATTATCCGACCTGCCTGATCGCTGGCCACCCAGCCTTCCAGCTCCAGTTGCAGCAGCGAAGCGCTGACGGCCTCGGCCGGCAGGCCCAGACGATCCGCCAGACGATCAAGGGTGACCGGGTCATTCCCCAGCGCCTGCCAAAGCGCTTGCAATTCGCGCGCCGGTCCTTCAACCGAGGTCGGCACGGGCGACCCACCGGTCTCCTGCAGCAGGCCGCCGAGCTGGCCGGCCAGTTCCTCGATAATGTCGTCCGCGGTCTCAACCAGCTTGGCGCCCTGGCGCAGAAGCTGGTGGCAGCCGCGCGACAGCGGGTTGTGGATCGAGCCAGGGATGGCGAAGACTTCGCGGCCCTGCTCGGCCGCCAGCCGGGCGGTGATCAAAGACCCGGATTCACGCGCGGCCTCCACCACCAGCACGCCCAACGACAGCCCGGATATGAGCCGGTTGCGGCGCGGAAAGTTCTCGGCCAGCGGCGCCATGCCGGGCGAGAACTCCGACACCAGCAAGCCGGTCGCGGCGATCTGATGCGCCAGTTCGCGATGACGTGCCGGGTACACGCGGTCCAGCCCGGTGGCGCAGACCGCGATCGTGCTGCCGTTGGCGGCCAGCGCCCCGCGATGCGCGGCGCCATCGATCCCCAATGCCAAACCGCTGGTAACCACCAGGCCGCGAGTTACCAGGGCGGCCGCGAAATCATGGGCATTCTCCAGCCCTTGCCGGGTGGCGGAGCGGGCGCCGACGACGCCGACCTGGGGCAGCTCCAGAAGGGTCGGATCACCCACGCAAAACAGCGCCGCAGGCGCCTGCGCGATCTCGGCCAGGCGCGTTGGATATCGCGGGTCGAAAGCGGTGATCAGGCTGCGATCGGGCGCGTCTTGCAGCCATTGCAGGTCCTGATCGATTTGCCGCTGATCGGGCTCGGCAAGGCTGCTCTGCGCCTCGCGAGGGATGCCCGCTCTAGCCCAGAGTGTCCGGCCCGCATGCAATGCGGCAGTGGCGCTGCCATGGGCGTCCAGCAGCGCGCGGGAGGAGACTGGGCCGACGCCAGGAGCACGCAACAGCCACAACCAGGCCCGCAGTTCTTCGTCGTTCATGCCGCGACGCTAGAGGCGCGAAGCATCGCCGACAAGGACCTGGTTCTCGCTGCGTTACCCGGGCGATCTCGGCGCTTCGACCTTGTCGAGCGGGTGTGCGGGCCGGGTCACGTTCATCACCAGCGCATACGACAGCCGCGGCGTGGTCTTGAACACCAGCATCAATCCCGCGGGCTGATCCGGCAACTGGACCTTGCCGCTGGCGTAGGGATCGGCAACGCGCGCGCCCGCTTGCAGGATCTGCAGCACATGGCCCGGCTCGAGCCCGTGGTCGCTGCCGCGATTGATCGCCACGATCTGGAACTGGCTGATCTGCGACAGGCCATCGAAAGCCGCGATGATGCGGCCGCCCACCGGATGCGTCGGCGCATGCGGATGGAAGTCGGCGCGAAAGGCTTCAGGTTCCACCGGCAGCAGCCGGTCCGCGACCAGGGCTTCACGAGCGGTCTGCGACAGCCGCGCCGTCGCCGGCTGGCCGGGCTCCATGATGTCCGCGGTGCCAATGGGCAGCGCCTCGTAGCCGAGGATGCGGTTGTCGTCCGGATCGCGGTAAGCCTGGCCGGATCGGACCACCGCCCAGCTCGAAGCGGACTGCGCCGGCAGGTTTTTCACATAGATCAAATTGCCTTCGCCGCCGATCAGATGGGCGTCGACAAAGGCCAGCAAGTAGGGCGCCGCCTTGAGCTGCTCGGGCGTGACCAGGCGCGGACCCCGCAGAAAATCGCGGATCGCCTCCAGCGGGATCGTCGGGATCGCCGCGTCCAGCGGCAGGGATCGCACTTGCGGCGACAGGCGCTCCACGTCCAGACCCAGTTGCGGGCGGCCGTTGACCACCGACAGCGTCAGCTCGTCGCCGGGATAGATCAGATGCGGATTGCGGACCTGTTCGTTGACGGTCCAGATTTCCGGCCACTGCCAGGGGTCGAGCAGATACCGGTTGGCGATCTGCCAGAGCGTGTCGCCGGGCTTGACCACGTAGTGCAACGGCGCGTCACTGCGCATTCGCGGCGCCGCTTGCGAGGACAGTGACGCGGCGGACGCCGGTTCCGGCGCGGCCGCCAGCGGTTCGGCAGCCGCCATGCCCATGAACAGCAAAACGCCGAGTAGCCCGGCGATGCCAAACTTCGAGGCCGTCGCGGAGTCGAAACTGCCAGGTGAGCGCTTATAATTTGTCATTGACGCCATCCTCTTAGGATCGACGCGCGATCCGTACCCGAAAATTAAGCCATGGCCCTGCTGCCGATTCTTCATCATCCCGACCCGCGGTTGCGCATCAAGGCGCGACCGGTCGTCGACTTCGGCCCGATTCTGCAAAAGCTGGTCGACGACATGTTCGAAACCATGTATGACGCGCCCGGGGTGGGCCTGGCCGCCACCCAGGTGGGTGTCGATCTGCGTCTTGCAGTGATGGACGCGGGCGAGGAGCAGCCCGAGCCCCGGGTGCTGATCAACCCTGAAATCCTGCAGGCCGATGATCGTCGCGAAATGGAGGAGGGCTGCCTGTCAGTCCCCGATGCTAGCGAAAAGATCGAGCGCTTCAACCATCTGAAGCTGCGTGCGCTGGACCGCAAGGGCACCGCCTACGAGCTGGAGGTGGAAGGCCTGCGCGCGCAGGCGATCCAGCACGAGATCGACCATCTCGACGGCAAGCTGTACATCGACTACCTGTCGTCGCTCAAGCGCGAACGCATCCTCAAGAAGCTGCGCAAGCAGCAAGCCCGCGCCGCCGCGTGAACTTGCGCCGTCGAGACCTCGATTGAGATTGGTGTTCGCCGGGACGCCGGTCTTTTCGGTTCGTGCGCTCGACGCCCTGTACGCGGCCGGACACGAGATCGTCGGCGTCTATACCCAACCTGATCGCCCGTCGGGACGCGGCCAGAAGCTCAGCGCATCCCCGGTCGCGCAACGCGCGGCGGCGCTCGGACTGCCGATTTTCAAACCCGAAAAGCTGCGCGGCAACCTCTCCGCGATCGAACAGCTCCGCGACTTGTCGCCCGATCTCATGGTGGTGGTCGCCTATGGCCTGATCCTGCCGCAGGCGGTGCTGGATCTGCCGCGCCACGGCTGCTTCAACATCCACGCCAGCCTGCTGCCGCGCTGGCGCGGCGCGGCGCCGATCCAGCGCGCGATCCTCGCCGGAGACCGGCAAACCGGCATCACCATCATGCAGATGGACGCCGGGCTGGACACCGGCGCGATGCTGCTCGCGGAGTCCGTGCCGATCGAAGCCGATACCACCGCGGCGGCGCTGCACGACGCGCTGTCGGCGCTGGGCGCGCGGCTGATCGTGGCCGCCGTCGCCAGGCTGCAGTCCGGGACGCTGACCGCCGAGCCGCAGCCGGCACAAGGCGCGACCTACGCGGCGAAGCTCGACAAGGCCGAGGCCCGGCTGGACTGGAGGCGCACCGCGGTCGAGCTGGGCCGCGCCGTGCGGGCGTTCAATCCAGCGCCCGTCGCCTGGACCGAACACGACGGCGAGCGGCTGCGGATCCACGCGGCGCGTCCGCTGGCCACGCCCGGCGATGCGATCCCGGGCACCGTGATCACCGCCGATGCCACGGGCATCGCGGTTGCGACCGGCGATGGTGTGCTGGCGATCGACGCGCTGCAGTGGCCCGGAGGGCGCGTGATCGACGCGGCGCAGGCGGCGACGGCACGGTCCCTGCTCGGCCGCCTTCTGCAATGACGAACGCCGCCGCGCCTGAGGACTCCGACCTGCCGCCAGCGCCCGAACGTCCGGACTGTTGCCTGAGCGGCTGCGCGGTTTGCGTGCTCGACGGCTTCGAGGATGAGGTCGCCGCCTGGCGCCGCCAGGTCGACGAGATTCTAGCGCGACGCGCAGCGGCCACCGCTCTCGGACAGCAGCCGGGCGAGACGTCTTGAGCGAAGCCGCTCCCGGCAAGCTGCGCGCCGTCGCCGCGAACGCCATCGCGCGGGTTCTCGGCGGCAGCAGTCTCGACGACGTTCTGGCCACCGCGCGCGGCCAGGTCAGCGAGCGCGACCTGCCGCTGCTCAAGAGCATGGCCTACGGCGTCTTGCGCGAGCACGCGCAGCTGGCGGCGCTGGCGCGATCGATGATGCAGCGCGCGCTCGAAGGCGAGCCGGCAGTCATGGCGCTGATCGAACTGGGCCTCTACCAGCTGCGCCGCATGCGCATCCCGCCGCACGCCGCGGTCGCCGACACCGTAGCCGCGGCGACCGCGCTGGACCGCGCGCGGCACGCGGGGTTGGTCAATGCCCTGCTGCGCCGCTATCAGCGCGAACGCGAGGCGCTGGAGGCGGCGCTGCCGCAGGATGCCGCCACGGTTCACTCGATGCCGGGCTGGCTGGTACGCCAGATCACCGCCGACTGGGGCGACGACGCGACCGCCGTCCTGCAGGCGGGCAACGAACAGGCGCCCTTGGTGCTGCGCGTCAATCGCCGCCAGCTCAGCCGCCAGGCCTGGCTCGACAAGCTGCGCGAATCCGGGCTGTCCGGCGCAGCCGTCGCCGACACCGACGACGCGGTGGTGCTCGACCAGGCGGTGCCGGTCGATCGCTTGCCGGGCTTCGACCAGGGCGAGGTGTCGGTGCAGGACGCTTCCGCCCAGCTCGTCGCCGGCCTGCTGCAGCTCGCCGATGGCCAGCGTCTGCTGGATGCCTGCGCCGCTCCCGGTGGCAAAACGGTGCATGCGCTCGAGCACGCGGCGGTCGACATGCTCGCGCTGGATGTCGACGGCGAGCGCCTGCACCGGGTGCAGCAGAACCTGGATCGCGCCGGGCTGGCCGCCAGCTTGCTCGCGGTGGATGCCGCGCACACCCGGCGCTGGTGGGATGGGCGGCCTTTCGACCGCATCCTGCTCGACGCACCCTGCTCCGGCACCGGCGTGATCAGGCGGCACCCCGACATCCGCTGGCTGCGCCGCCCGGACGACATCGCGCGAATGGCGCAGGCCCAGTTGTCGCTGCTATTGGCGCTGTGGCCGACACTGGCGCCGGGCGGGCGGCTGGTCTATGCCACCTGTTCGGTGCTGTCCGCCGAGGGCGAGGAGGTCGCCAAACAGTTCCTGACCCGCGCACCCAGCGCCAAGCACCAAAAAATCGAAGCGTCCTGGGGCGAGGCGCGACGCCTGGGCCGGCGCATCGCGCCGGGCGGGGCCTTCGATGGTTTCTACTTCGCCTGCTTCTCCAAGCCGCCGGCGACCAGATTCATCAGCACGCCATAAAAAAGGGCCGGCAATGCCGACCCTTTCGATACCGCAAACCAGTCACTCGCCGCCGTTGGCGCCAGCCTTGACGTCGGCATCGACCGAGACTTTTGCAGAAGGAGCGGCGCCAGCCGCGCCCTTGACCGTGGACGACACGCCGCCGAGCAGACCGCCGACCGCGTGGCCGGTCTTGCTGGCGCCATGCTTGACCGCCGAGCCGGTCTTGACCGCGGCCTTCTTGGTGACTTCACCGGTTTTGACCGCGGCGTTCTTGGTCGCCTCGCCGGTTTTCTCGGCGGCGTTCTTGGTGGCGTCGACCGCCTTGTGGGCGCCGGCACCGACGGCCCCGGCCACGCCGGCTCCGGTGTCACCCGGGTCGATGCCGACATTGACGCCCGCCGCGGCGCCAGCCGACGCGCCGCCCTTGGCATCGGCCTGAGCGCGCGCTGCGGCGTTCTGTGTGTCGACGTCGGCCTTGACGCCGGTGTTGACCTGCGCGCTCTTGTCACCGGCCTTGACGTCGGCGTTGACGCCCAGACCCAAGCCAGCCGCGAACGCCGGAGCGGCGCTGAGCATCACAAGCGTTGCAAAAATTTTCTTCATGGAATTTTCTCGAACAAAGTGGGAAAGGAACAATAGGGTGCCGGGCAGATGTCCTTATCGCCCGCCGCTTGTCCCGGCTTGTCAGCCGGCGCTTAAGCCCGCGCATCATGCCCGAGCGTTAGGTGAATGACATACGCCTTGCAATCAACCGTGGACGGACGGCGCCCGGCGGGCGTTGAATGGCATCGAGGATGCTTCTTGCACTGCAACAACGGCCAGCGTAGTGTTCGCGCCCATCGCGTCCATGCATATCGTCGCCGAGTGAAGATCATCATCCTGGGAGCGGGGCAGGTCGGTGGCACGCTGGCCGAGAATCTGGCCCGCGAGTCCAACGACATCACCGTCGTGGACAAAGACGCCGCGCATCTCGCGGAACTGCAGGAACGCCTCGACATCCGCACGGTTCACGGCTTCGCGTCCTATCCCGACGTGCTGCGCCGCGCCGGCGCCGAAGACGCCGAGATGATCATCGCCGTGACCAACAGCGACGAGACCAACATGCTCGCCTGCAAGGTCGCGTATACCCTTTTCAAGACGCCGACCAAGATCGCGCGCGTGCGCGCCCAGGACTATCTCAAGCAAAAGGAACTGTTCGGCGCCGATGCACTGGCGGTCGACCTGCATATCTCGCCGGAACAACTGGTCACCGACTACATCCGCCGGCTGATCGAATATCCCGGCTCGCTGCAGGTGGTGGACTTCGCCGACGGCCGCGTGCGCATGGTCGGCGTCAAGGCCTACTACGGCGGCCTGCTGGTGTCGCGCCAGCTCAAGGAGCTGCCGCAGCATCTGCGCGATGTGGAAGCGCGCGTCGCCGCGATCTACCGTCGCGGCCGGCCGATCATTCCGGAAGGCGACACCATCATCGAAGCCGAGGACGAGGTGTTCTTCGTCGCCGCCACGGAAAACATTCCGAAGATGATGTCGGAGCTGCGGCGCCAGGACAAACCGATCAAGCGCGTGATGCTCGCCGGCGGCGGCAACATCGGCCTGCGCCTGGCGCGTGCTCTCGAAGCGCAGATCCAGGTGAAGATCATCGAGCGCTCGCGCGAGCGCTGCACCTTCCTGTCCGAGCAGCTCGGCCGCACCATCGTGCTGCTGGGCGATGCCGCCAACGAACAGCTGCTGCTGGAAGAGAACATCGAGGACGTCGACATTTTCTGCGCGGTGACCAACGACGATGAGGCCAACATCCTGTCCGCGATGCTCGCCAAGCGCCTGGGTGCGCGCAAGGCGCTGTCGCTGATCAATCGCGTGTCGTATGTGGACCTGGTGGAGGGCGGCGCGATCGACATCGCCATCTCGCCGCAGCAGTCGACGGTGTCGGCGCTGCTGGCGCATGTGCGCCGCGGCGACGTGGTGCGCGTGCACACGCTGCGGCGCGGCGCGGCGGAAGCGATCGAGGCAGTGGCGCATGGCGATCGCAAGAATTCCAAAGTGGTCGGCCGCCGGGTCGAGGAAATCAAGCTGCCGCCGGGCTCGACCATCGGCGCGGTGGTGCGCGGCGATGAGGTGATCATCGCCCACCACGACACCGTGGTGCAGGCGGACGATCACGTGATCGTGTTCCTGGTCGACAAGAAGCACACGCGTGACGTGGAGAAGCTGTTCCAGGTCGGCGCGTCGCTGATCTGATCACCGTCGATCCGATCGCCATCGATGCTTAGCGACGCGCCCAAGCGATCGACCTCGGTACGCCGCTTCGTCTCCGTGCAGCGCCTGGTTGGCCTGCTGCTGATGCTGTTCTCGCTGAGCATGCTGCCGCCGATCGCGGTGGATCTGTATTTCGGCGAGAACACGCGCAGCGCTTTTCTCCTGGCGATGTGGATCACCCTGGGCACCGGCCTGGTGATCTGGTGGCCGGCGCGGCGCATGCGCGCGGAGCTCAAGATCCGCGACGGCTTTCTGGTGACGGTGCTGTTCTGGACCGTGCTCGGGCTGGTCGGCGCGATCCCCCTGTACATCGCCGGCGACGCCTGGCACACCGCGACCGACGCGATCTTCGAATCGGTGTCGGGCCTCACCACCACCGGCGCCACCGTGGTGCCGGGTGGTATCGATGATCTGCCGCACGCGATCAACTACTACCGCGCGCAACTGCACTGGCTCGGCGGCATGGGGATCATCGTGCTTGCGGTGGCGGTGCTGCCGATGCTCGGCGTCGGCGGCATGCAGCTGTACATGGCGGAAACGCCGGGGCCGATGAAGAACGCCAAGCTCACCCCGCGCATCACCGAAACCGCGCGCGTGCTGTGGGCGGTCTATGCGGCGCTGACAGGCCTATGCGCGTTGACGTACTGGGCGCTGGGCATGAATTTGTTCGATGCGATCTGCCATGCGTTTTCGACGCTCTCGTCCGGCGGCTTTTCCACGCACGACGCCAGCATCGGCTTCTTCCATAGCGCGGCCATCGAATACGCGGCGATGTTTTTCATGCTGGTGGGCGCCAGCAACTTCACGCTGCATTACCTGGCCTGGCACCGGCGCAGCCTGCGCATCCATTTTCGCGACGGCGAGTTCCGCGTCTTCATCGCTTTGTTCGCGGTGTTCGGCGTGCTGGTGTGCGCGCCGCTGATCATCGCGGATGTCTATCCGGACGCATCGACCGCAATCCGCAAGGGCATGTTCCAGCTCATCGCCTTCGGCACCGACGCCGGTTTCTCGACCGCCGACCCGACGCCTTGGCCGGGCTATGTGCCGATGCTCATCGTGCTGTCGAGTTTCTTTTTCGGCTGCTCGGGCTCCACCGCCGGCGGCGTGAAAATGATCCGGCTGATCCTGTTCGTGAAGCAGGCGCTGCGAGAGTTGCAGCGCCTGGTGCATCCCAGCGCGCAGCTGCTGATCAAGCTCGGCGGCAAGACCGTGTCCAACGACATCGTCTACGCCGTCGGCGGCTTCTTCTCGGTGTATGTGGGCCTGACGATTTTCCTGATCTTCGCGATGATCGGCACCGGGCTGGACCCGGTGACGGCGCTGTCGGCGGTCGCCGCCTGCATCAACAACGCCGGGCCGGGACTGGGCGATCTGTACGCCAGCATGGCCTCGGTCAGCATCACCGGCAAATGGGTGCTGATCGTGGCGATGCTGCTCGGCCGTCTGGAAATCTTCACCCTGCTGGTGGTGTTCACGCCCTCGTTCTGGCGGCGCTAGGACGGGCTTCCGCTCACCACCGCGATCGCTGGAAGCTGTCCGGTGTCGACAGCCGTTTTCACGGCACGGGTACGCGGATGGCTGGCGCCGAGCCCCGCGTCGAATATTTTCAACGCGTCCGCATAGTGCTGCCGGGCTTCGGCAGACCGATGGTCGATCTGCGCGACACGGCCCAGGCTAGTGCGCAGCTCCGCGCGCAGCCGGTGATTCGCTGGAAGCGTCCGGTCGCCGATCCGCATAGCGTCTTCTAGTTGCTTTTTCGCACCGGTCAGATCGCCATGTGCCGCCAGGGCGTTGCCCAGAACCAGAGCCATCGCCAGCCGGCGCGGATGATCTTCTCCGAACAGGGATCGCGCTGATTGATCCGTTTCCCGGCTGAGAGTCAGCGCGCCCTCGACATCGCCGAGGACCAGCTCGGCTGACGCGAGCGCACTGGCGACCATCAGCGTGGCGACATGCTGGTTTCCGGAGATCGCCCGGCGCAGTTTCAGCGCGTCCGCGAGTGTCCGCCGGGCATCTTCGAAGCGGTCCATTTGCAGATACGCGATGCCCATCTGGTAGTTGGCCAGTTGCGTCGATCCGTGTCGCACCGACAGTTGCAGCTGCGCGCGCGACGCGATTTTTGAGGCCAGCGCCAGGGCCTCGGTGGGCCGGCCTTCGGCCAGCAGCAGAGTCACATCCGTCTCGTGGACCCAGTCGATGAGCGGGCTGTCCTGCCCGGACGTGATCGCCAGATAGTCGGCCGTTTTATTGACCGCCGCATGCGCTTCGGCGAAACGATTCAGCTCGATCAGCGTCTCGGACAGATTCCAGCGCGCGTAAGCGAGGGTCTCAAGTCTTGGCGACAACTCGGCCTCGGTTTCGGCTTCGAACTCGGCGATCAGCGGTTGCAAGATCTGCGCGGACTCGGCGTAGGCGCCGCGCACGTAAGCCGTCCAGCCCAGACCCGATCGCGCACGTTGGCTTGATCCGCGACCCTTGATCGGCCCCTCGCGAGCCGCGGTTAGCTCGACGGCGAGATACAGGCGCTCGGCTTCTTTTATTTGATCCTGCTCGCCATAAACATCGGCCAGGCGCATGCGCAGGTTGGTGGTCGTTTCCGCATCCGTTCCCAGCTGCTGCTCGCTCATTTTCAGCGAGCCGACCAGCCGCGTCCGCGCCTGCATCAACAGGCCCAGATCGTAGAAGCTACCGCCCAGCGTGAGGCCCAGACGCGCCGCCGCCGCGGGGCTCAGTTCATGGTTTTCATCCAGCCGCTTCGATGCGGATTCGAGCACGCTGGCCACGGTAACGCTCTTGCCGCCGCCCTCCACATAAGGATCGGCCGATGAAAAAACCTCGTCGTTCATGAAGTCGTTCACCGCGACCGCTTCATCGAGCGCGGCCTTGGCGTTGCGCTGCTCGCGTTCGGCGCGCCGCCATTGCCAGCTGCTGGTGACGGCACCGATCGACAGCGCAACGATCACCAGCAGCAAGGCGCCGCGCCGCTGACGGTTGCGTTCCACCGCCTGCTCGGCTATTCGCAGTCGCTGACGCTCCGCCAGCTGTTGCGCCTGCGCGTCGCGCCGAGCGTCGCGCGACCGCAGCCGATGCGCCAGCTCCGCGGCGTCGCCCAGGCGCCGGTCCGGATCGATGTCGGCGCAGGCGCCGATGTCCTCGCGCAGCAGATCGTCGGGGATGTCGCGCTCCCACCCCGGCGCGAACGTGCGGCCGACGTCGCCGACGCAGACCTGGTAGAGCAGCACACCGAGCGCATAGATGTCGGCGCGGATGGTGGCGGGCGCGCCGGCGATGCGCTCGGGCGCAAGGTAGGTGAGGGTGCCGCCGGACGACTCGGTGCCGACGCCCGTCATCCCCATCGCGGTGAGCTGGTAGTGGTCGAGCCGTTCGCGGTTGACGCCGCCGATGCCGAAGTCGGTCCAGCACGGCGTCAACTCGCCGGCCTCGGTGCGGCCGATCAGCAAATTGGCCGGCTTGATGTCCTGGTGCAGCACGCCGACGGCGTGCGCGGCGGCCAGCGCATCGGCGGCCCGGGCGAGTAGCGCCAGCCGCACATCCAGCGTCGACTGCCTGCCTTCGGGCGTCGCCAGCCAGTCGCTGAAACTCCCCAGCTCGTGGTATTCGAGTTCCAGAAAATAGGGCGCCGCCTCCAGGTTGTAATCGAGCAGCCGGACGAAGTCCTCGCGCTTGCCCAGCGCCTTGCGCAGCAGACGCAAAATCGTCAGCTCGCGCTTGAGCGCGGTGACGCCGGCGACGGTCGACGCAAACTTGAGCACGCGGCGCTCGCCGGTCTTCAGGTGCTCGGCCAGCCAGACGTCGGAGCCCGACTCCAGTTGCCGCCGCAACCGCCATAAGGGCCGCAGCGGCGGTTCGGCATCGACTCGCAGTTCCGTTGCCAGCGCTGCTGGCGGCGCCAGCGCCGGATCGCCAAGCACCTCGACCGCGCCGGTATAGCGATAGCCGTAGCCATGCACCGTGAGGATCAGCGTCTGCGCGCCGTCGCCGAGCACCGTTCGCAGCCGGTTGATGCAGCGGGTGATGACG
>CAXTSJ010000016.1:0-25356 GCA_964246995.1 uncultured Hydrocarboniphaga sp. | reverse complement strand
CTTCTAGCTGGAAAAAGCCTTCAAACTGCTCAATTAAGCCCGTTTGGGTACCAAACCGAATCCATCAGCTCGGCCTTGGTGACCAGATCGCCGGCGTGGGCGAGCAGCTCGGCGAGCACCTCCAGCGGCTTGGGCTCGATGTCCACCGCCTGGCCCTGATGCAGCAATAGCAGGCGTCGCACGTCGAGTTCGAACCCGAGGGTGCGATACCGCGCGCCGCCTTGCCGCACCGCTTCTAGCATCCCCGCCATCGTGATTCCGTCATCCCCGCCGCATGCACTCTAGCCTGCCGTCCGCGGACCGGCCATCCGCAATCATCGGTGAGTCCCCCGAACGGGTGACGCGGAGCACAGCCCGTATCAGGCATCGTCCAGACCGGATCACGAATCCTCAGAACTCCTCATCAAAAAGTCAGGACTCGGGATGAGTCGATCGACTGAGATGCGCTAGCGGCACGTTCCGTCGGGGGATGCGATGAGAAACAAATCTTGGAGACTTTTCTGCCTGCCGCGGGCGCTGCAAGCGATCGCGTTGCTAGCGCTGGTCGGCGTCGCGGATCGCAGCTTTGCGCTCGCCGATTCGCAGCGCGTGCAGGCGGCGCAAAAGACCGTCGGCGCCAACGCGGCGTGCACCGCGCTGCCGAATTTCTACTGGGAGATCGGCGACCGCAAGGGCGCGCTTGCCAGCGGCACTCGCGGCATGCTGCCGCCCGCCGCCGACGCCCAGATCGCCATCTACTCCGCCGGCAAGTGGCTCTACGGCGCTTATGTCTATCAGCAACGCTTCGGCGTGCTGACCAATGCCGACATGCAGGCGCTGACGATGCGCTCCGGTTACCGCGACAACGGGCAATGCACGCTGCAAAGCACGGTGGGCGCCTGCCAGTCGACCGTCGGCAAACTCGATGCGTCCGCCGTCGGCCAGTTCTCCTACGGCCCGGGGCATTTCCAGAAACACGCGTCGATCGATCTGGGGCTTAAGAATGTCACAGGCGCGCAACTCGCCAGCGAGATCGTCCGCGGCCTCGGCGGCGGCCTGGCGCTCACCTACAACCAGCCGCAGATCGCCGGCGGCGCGCGCTCCAGCGCGAAGGACTACGCGGTGTTCCTGCGCCGCATTCTGTCCGGCCAGTTGATGGCGGGCGGGCTGGGGCCGAGCGCGGTCTGCACCTACACCGGCGCCTCCAGCACCGCCACCGGCCGCACCCGCTGCGCCGCGTCGCTGTACTCGCCCGCGTCGGACCCCGCCGCCGGGCTGCAGGAGGCCTGGCACTACTCAATCGGACACTGGGTGGAAGACGACCCGGTGACCGGCGACGGCGCTTTCAGCAGCCCCGGCGCGGGCGGCTTCTACCCGTGGATCGACGCGTCGAAAACCTACTACGGCGTGCTGTCGCGGCTGCAGGTCACGGCGACGGCGTCGGCCGAATCGGTCAAGTGCGGACGGTTGATCCGCAAGGCATGGATCAGTGGCACAGCGCAGTAGATCGGCTATTGGCAATCAGTCGGTTAGGTTCGTTGTTTTTTGTTTATGAAAATGATGTCCGTTAACAGGGCCGGACTTTTTCCGGCATTACAAACAAATCAGGGAGAAGTTTATGCGGCTTCACCGTCTTGCTTCTATGTTTTCTGGTGGTGCACTAGGTCTCGCCGCTCTTGTGGCAGCGCCTATCGCTTTCGCTGACGCCATTATCAGCAACGGAACAGTCCAACTCGGCATCAACGACGAAGGGGATCTCAACGTCCCCGGTGGAACGCCCTCGCTTGAAAGCGGCGCCACCGATGTCGGCCTGCGTTATGTGCCAAACAACTCGGACGGCACCGCGGCGGGATGTCTGTGCGAGGGTTGGGGTGCCGCCGACAAGACCAGCGGCGTCACCGGTTACGCCAACGAGTCTATAGGCACTGCCAACGTGACCGTACTCAGCTTCGTCGCCGACTCGGACAGCGCAACCTCCGTAGTGCAGATCAAGGATTCGGCGGGCAATCCGTTTATGGAAGTAACGCACGACTACCAGCCGTCGGCGCTGACGCCCAACCTGTACGCAGTCACGGTCACGATCAAGAATGTCAGCGCCGGCAAGATCGATCCGCAGTATCGGCGGGTGATGGACTGGGACATCGCGCCGACGACATTCACCGAATACTCGACCGTGGTCACGGGGGCCGCCAAGAATTTGGTCAACACCAGCGATGGTGGCTTTTCCTCGGCCAATCCATTGAGCACCGACACAGGGAATATACACGGCAGCTTCACCGACGCCGGCCCCACCGACCATGGCGCTTTATTTGACTTCGACTTCGACGACCTCCCCCCGGGCAAGAGCCTGGCCTTCACCATCTTCTATGGGGCAGCGGGCGATGAGGCGGGTGCCATCGCGGCTCTGAGCGCTGTCAAAGCGGAAGCGTATTCGTTCGGCCAACCGGCTACCGACGAAAGTGGTAACCCGGTGACGGATTTCAGCCTGGCCCGTCCCGATATCGGCAAACCCAACACTTTTATCTTTGCCTTTGCCGGCGTCGGCGGGAAGCCGGTCTTTTCGTCGCTGTCTTTGAGCCCGAAAGAAGGCACCCAAGAAGTTGGCAGTCGCTATTGTCTGAGCGCCTTGCTACTGGACGATCGTTCCAAGCCTTTCCCCGGAGCGACGATCGTGATCGATCGCGGCGGTGCCAACCCCGGGGCAGATACTGTCGTGTCCGACAGCACCGGAATGGCGTTGTATTGCTATACCGGCGTCGTGGCCGGCCTGGACACGATCAAGGCTACCAGCGGCCGTCTTTCGGACAAGGCGGCCGTCAAGTGGACCCGCACCATTCGCTCATCGGCGTTGAGTGCGGCGCCACTGGTTGCGACGGTCAGCACCAGCTTGAAGTTGAAAGGCCCCCTGCAGCTCAGCAGCATCATTTCGGTAGCGCTCAACCCCAGCGCCACACTGACCGACCCGATCAGCAAGGCACCGTTGGCAGGCCGGACGGTTGCGTTCAGATCAGGCAATCGAGCGCTGTGCACAGCAAAAACCGATGCGAAAGGGATCGCGAGCTGTCAGGCAAATTTGGTCAACGTCCTCACCAATGTTCTGAGTGGCATCCTGCATTTGGGATATCAAGCCAACTTCGATGGTGACCTGGGATATAGCGGTTCGACAGCCCACGGCGGTGTGCTGAAAGCAACACTCAACAACGGGGAGCTGCTGAAACTCTGATTTCCCTTTGGGCTGGACACGGTCCCCGGCAGTTGCGACGCCGGGGACCGTTGAGCCTTGCATCTGACCATGCCAACGGTGCCGTTGACTGCATGCTCGTCTATCAGCCGTTTCGGTTTTCCTCCGGCGGCAAAAATGCGCCTTGTCGTCAGAACTAATGGAAGCGCGTCGATGCAGACCGATGACGGCAGTGCCGCCATACTCAGCGTTACGGACGTCAGTGACGCTACAGCAGGCGGCTACGTGTTTGAGGGCCGGGCAACTCGTCCCGCTCGCGTCGCCCGCAGCCTTGGTAGATTGACTACCCAGGAGTGACCGGCTGCGACGAGCGTCACCGGCCGTCAACGGTTTGCCGATGGTGGCTTTTTTGAAATCGTTGTCTTCGGTGGCCGCTTGAGAAACCTGCCTGGCCCAGCCCTGAACACGCGCATGCATTTGGTCGCGCGTCCCGGGGCCGCTACAGAAGGCGCGGCCGGCGGCGACATCCTCAGGCCTTTTTCCATGTAGTGGACAAGCCAGCGGTCATACGCTTCGCCATGCGCAACCAACGTCTCGGCGGCATAGCGCTACACGGTGACGCCGGAACATTCCGCAAACGCACGCGGAGCCGACGCGCTGGTAATTCAAATCTGGCGTCCGGCTGCCTCTGATTTAATCAGCCAATGACAGATCACGATCAGAACATGCTCCGCCCGCCCTGGCTTACGCGCACTGATCAGCAAGCCAATCGTCGTGGCTCTCGCATTAAAGCTGTCGTCGAAGCGAACAAGGCTCGTCGATACTACCGCGGCAAATCCGAACACCCCATCAAGTACTCATCCGCCGCACGCGCCGCCTGGCGGCCTTCGCGGATGGCCCACACCACCAGCGACTGGCCGCGCCGCATGTCGCCGGCGGCGAAGACCTTGTCGACCGTGGTTTTGTAGGCGTCGTCGCCTTCGGTGGCGGCCTTGGCGTTGCCGCGCGGGTCCTTGGCGACGCTGAAAGCGTCGAGCACCTCGGCCGCGGGCGAGACGAAGCCCATCGCCAGCAGCACCAGGTCGGCCTTCATCTCGAACTCGGAATCCGGCACTTCCTGCATCTTGCCGTCGCGCCATTCGACGCGGCAGGCGATGAGTCTTTCGACCTTGCCGTTCGCGCCCTCGAAGCGCTTGGTGGCGACCGACCAGTCGCGCTCGCAGCCTTCGTCGTGCGACGAGGACGTGCGCAGCTTGATCGGCCAGTACGGCCAGACCAGATTCTTGTTCTCCTGCTCGGGCGGCTGCGGCAGCAACTCGAACTGGGTGACGCTGGCGGCGCCGTGGCGATTGCTGGTGCCCACGCAGTCCGAGCCGGTGTCGCCGCCGCCGATGACGACGACGTGCTTGCCGGTGGCCTTGAGCTGATCGGCGAGCGTGTCGCCGGCGTCGATCTTGTTCTGCTGCGGCAGGAACTGCATCGCGAAATAGATGCCGCTCAGCTCGCGGCCCGGCACCGGCAGATCGCGCGGAAATTCGGCTCCGCCGGTGAGGATCACCGCATCGAAATCCTTCTTGAGCTGGTCGGGCGCGATGGTCTCGACCGACCCGTCGGCCACCAGCGCCGGCTTGTCGGTACCGATGAAAACCCCGGCGCGGAAGCTCACACCTTCGGCCTGCATCTGCTGCATGCGCCGGTCGATATGCGACTTCTCCATCTTGAAGCCGGGGATGCCGTAGCGCAGCAGCCCGCCGATGCGATCGCTCTTCTCGAACACGGTGACTTGGTGGCCGACGCGCGCGAGCTGCTGCGCAGCGGCCAAACCCGCAGGGCCGGAGCCGACGATCGCCACGGTCTTGCCGGTTTTCTGAGCCGGCGGCTGTGGCAGCACCCAGCCGTTCTCCCAGCCTTTTTCGATGATGAAATGCTCGATCGACTTGATGCCGACCGGATCGTTGTTGACATTGAGCGTGCACGCCGCCTCGCAGGGCGCCGGGCAGATGCGGCCGGTGAACTCGGGGAAGTTGTTGGTCTGGTGCAGGGTCTCCAGCGCCTGCTGGAGATTGCCGGTGAAAACCAGGTCGTTCCAGTCCGGGATGATGTTGTTGACCGGGCAGCCGGTCATGCAGAACGGCGTGCCGCAATCCATGCAGCGCGCGCCCTGCGCCTTGGCTTTGTCAGCCTCCAGGACCAGGACGAATTCCCGGTTGTTCTTGACCCGCGAAGGCACGGGCAGATAGGCCTCCTTCTGCCGCGGGTATTCCATGAAGCCGGTGACTTTTCCCATGTTCGATCTCTATCAAAATCTGGTTCGTAAGCTTGCTTGTAGGTTGGGGCTCGCTGCGCTCACCCCAACCTACGCAGCGACAGTTTCCGACTTGGCTTCCACGACCGGTTTCGGCGCATGCATCTCCGCCAGCGCGCGCTTGTATTCGTGCGGGAAGACCTTGACGAACTTGCCGCGTGCGCTCGCCCACTCGTCCAGCAGATTGCGCGCGCGCGTGCTGCCGGTATGTTTGAAGTGGCGTTCGATCAGCGCCTTGAGAATCGCGTCGTCGGTCTGCCCGGCCTCACCGCGATGCAGCTGATGCCATAGCGCGCGGTCGAGCTTGGCCGACTGTTCGGCGGCAGCGGTCACGGGTTCCAGCGCCACCATCGCCAAGTTGCACTTCTTGGCGAAATCGGCATCGGGATCGTAGACGTAGGCGATGCCGCCGGACATGCCGGCCGCGAAGTTACGCCCGGTTTCACCGAGCACCACCACCGTGCCGCCCGTCATGTATTCGCAGCCATGGTCGCCAGTCCCTTCCACCACGGCGATTGCGCCGGAATTACGCACCGCGAAGCGCTCGCCGGCGACGCCATTGAAGAAGGCCTCGCCTGCGATGGCGCCGTAGAGCACGGTGTTGCCGACGATGATGTTGTCGACCGCGCGGCCGCGGAACTCGGTGTTCGGCCGCACGATGATGCGTCCGCCCGACAGGCCCTTGCCGACGTAGTCGTTGCCTTCACCCACCAGATCGAGCGTGATGCCGTGGGCGAGGAAGGCGCCGACCGACTGCCCCGCGGTGCCGTGCAACTGCACGTGAATGGTGTCGTCGGGCAGGCCTTCGTGCCCGAAACGGCGCGCCACTTCCGCCGACAGCATGGTGCCGACGGTGCGGTTGGTGTTGCGTACCGGCGAGATGAAGGACACGCGCTCGCCGCTATCCAGAGCGGGCTTGGCCTGCGCGATCAGCCGGTGATCGAGCGCGCCCGAAAGGCCGTGATCCTGGCTCTCGACATGGCGTGTGACGGTAACCGTGCCGGCGACGTCGGGCTGGTAGAAAATGCGGCTGAAGTCCAGGCCCTTGGCCTTCCAGTGCGACACCGCCTTGGACTTGTCGAGCAGATCGGTGCGGCCGATCAGCTCGTCGAACTGGCGCAAGCCCAGCTGCGCCATCAGCTGCCGCGCTTCCTCGGCGACAAAGAAGAAGTAATTGACGACATGCTCGGGCTTGCCTGCGAACTTGGCGCGCAGCACCGGGTCCTGCGTCGCCACGCCGACCGAGCAAGTGTTGAGGTGGCACTTGCGCAGCATGATGCAGCCTTCGACCACCAACGGCGCGGTGGCGAACCCGACCTCATCGGCGCCGAGCATCGCGGCGATGACCACGTCGCGCCCGGTCTTCATCTGGCCGTCGGCCTGTACGCGGATGCGGCTGCGCAGCCCGTTGAGCACGAGCGTCTGCTGGGTCTCGGCCATACCCAGCTCCCAGGGCGCGCCGGCGTGCTTCACCGAGGACAACGGCGAGGCGCCGGTGCCGCCGTCATGACCGGCGATGACGACGTGATCGGCCTTGGCTTTGGTCACCCCTGCCGCCACGGTGCCGACGCCGACTTCAGCGACCAGCTTCACCGAGATCGAGGCGCGATCGTTGGCGTTCTTCAAGTCATGAATCAGCTGCGCGAGGTCTTCGATCGAATAGATGTCGTGATGCGGCGGCGGTGAGATCAAGCCCACGCCGGGTACCGAAAAGCGCAGGCGCGCGATGTACTCGCTGACCTTCTTGCCGGGCAGCTGCCCGCCTTCGCCGGGCTTGGCGCCCTGCGCCATCTTGATCTGGATCTGGTCGGCGGAATTCAGGTACTCGGTGGTGACGCCGAAGCGCCCCGCCGCGACCTGCTTGATGCGCGAACGCAGCGAATCGCCGTCAAGCAGCGGGATGTTGGCCTCGACCTGATCGGCGCCGATGATGTCGGCCATCGTCTGGCCGGTCTTAATGGCGATGCCCTTGAGCTCGTTGCGATACCGCGCGGGATCTTCGCCGCCTTCGCCGGTGTTGGACTTGCCGCCGATGCGGTTCATCGCCACGGCCAGCGTCGCGTGCGCCTCGGTGCTGATCGAACCCAGCGACATGGCGCCGGTGGCGAAACGCTTGACGATCTCTTTCGCCGGCTCGACTTCATCCAGCGGGATCGCTTTTGAAGGGTCGATCCTGAATTCGAACAGCCCGCGCAAGGTCATGTGGCGCTTGGACTGGTCGTTGATGATCTGCGCGTATTCCTTGTAGGTGCTGTAGCTGTTCGAGCGCGTCGCGTGCTGCAGCTTGGCGATCGCGTCGGGCGTCCACATGTGCTCTTCGCCGCGCACGCGGAAGGCGTATTCGCCGCCCGCGTCCAGCGCGTTGGCGAGCACGCGGTCGTTGCCGAAGGCGAGCTTGTGCAGGCGCAGCGCTTCCTCCGCAACCTCGAACACACCGATGCCTTCGATGCTCGACGGCGTGCCGGTGAAGTACTTGTCAATCAGCGAACGATTGAGGCCGATCGCCTCGAAGATCTGCGAGCCGCAGTACGACATGTACGTGGAGATGCCCATCTTCGACATCACTTTCAGCAGGCCCTTGGAGATGGCTTTCTGGAAGTGGTAGATGGTTTTCGCCGGCGACAGCTCGCCCGGGAGACCCTTCGCCATTTCCGCCAACGTCTCCATCGCCAGATACGGATGGATCGCCTCGGCACCGTAGCCACCGAGCAGGGCGAAGTGATGCACTTCGCGCGCCGAGCCGGTCTCGACCACCAGGCCGGTGGACGTACGCAGGCCCTTGTTGACCAGGTGCAGGTGGATCGCGGAGGTCGCCAGCAGGGCCGGGATCGCCATGTTCTCGGCGTCGAGCTTGCGGTCGGAGATGATCAGGATGTTGTGGCCGGACTTGACCGCGTCCACCGCCTTGGCGCACAGCGAAGCCAGGCGCGCCTCGATGCCCTCCTTGCCCCAGGCCACCGGATAGCAGATGGACAGCTCGCGCGACTTGAACTTGCCGCGGGTGTGCGAGGCGATGTCGCGCAGCTTGGCCATGTCGGCGGCGTCGAGCACCGGGTGCGCCACTTCGAGCCGCATCTGCGGATTGATGTTGGCGGTGTCGAGCAAGTTGGGCTTGGGGCCGATGAAGGACACCAGCGACATCACCATCGCCTCGCGGATCGGATCGATCGGCGGATTGGTGACCTGGGCGAACAGCTGCTTGAAGTAGCTGTACAGCGGCTTGAGCTTGTTAGACATGACCGCCGGCGGCGAGTCGTTGCCCATCGAACCGGTGGGCTCTTCGGCGTCGAGCGCCATCGGCGTCATCAGCACGCGCAGGTCTTCCTGGGTGTAGCCGAAAGCCTGCTGGCGGTCGAGCAGGGAAGCCGCCGGCTTCTCCGCGGACTTGTCTTCGGCTGCAGCCGCGACCGCAGCCTTGGCGGCCAGCGGCTTGATGTCCTCCAGCTTGATGCAGATGCGGTTGATCCAGGCCTTGTAGGGCTCGGCGCTGGCGTAGGTGTCCTTGATCTCCTCGTCCTCGATGATGCGGCCTTCCTCGAGGTCGATCAGGAACATCTTGCCGGGCTGCAGTCGCCACTTCTTGGTGATGCGCGCATCGGGGATCGGCAGCACGCCGGATTCGGAGGCCATCACTACCAGGTCGTCATCGGTGACGATGAAACGTGCGGGCCGCAGGCCGTTGCGGTCGAGCGTGCCACCGATGTAACGACCGTCGGTGAAGGCCAGGGCGGCCGGGCCGTCCCAGGGTTCCATGACTGCCGCGTGGTACTCGTAGAAGGCGCGGCGGTTGGCGTCCATCAGGGTGTGGTTTTCCCAGGCCTCGGGCACCATCATCATCATCGCCTGCGCGATCGGGTAGCCGGCCATCACCAGCAGTTCGAGCGCGTTGTCGAAGCAGGCGGTGTCGGACTGGCCCTCGTAGATCAGCGGGAACAGTTTCTTCAGGTCATCGCCGAGTTCGGCCGACTTCATCACGCCTTCGCGGGCGCGCATCCAGTTGAAATTGCCCTTGACGGTATTGATCTCACCGTTGTGCGCGATCAGCCGGTAAGGGTGGGCCAGCGGCCATTCCGGGAAGGTGTTGGTGGAGAAGCGCTGGTGCACCAGCGCCAGCGCCGAGGCGCAGCGCTCGTCCTGCAGATCCTTGTAGTAGACGCCGACCTGGTCGGCCAGCAGCAGGCCCTTGTAGACCACCGTGCGCGCCGACATCGACGGCACGAAATACTCCTTGCCGTGCAGCAGGTTGAGCGCGCGGATCGCATGTCCAGCGGATTTGCGGATCACGTAGAGCTTGCGCTCCAGCGCGTCGGTGACGAGCACATCCGGGCCGCGACCGATGAAGATCTGGCGGATCACCGGCTCCTTGGCACGCACGGTGGGCGACATCGGCATGTCGAGGTCCACCGGCACCTCGCGCCAGCCGAGCAGCACCTGGTTTTCTTCGCGTACCGCGCGCTCGATCTCCTGCTCGCAGGCGATGCGCGACGCGTTCTCCTTGGGCAGGAACACCATGCCGACGCCGTATTCGCCCAGCGGCGGCAGCTCGACGCCCTGCTTGGCCATCTCTTCACGATAAAGCTGGTCTGGCAGCTGGATCATGATGCCGGCGCCATCGCCCATCAGCTTGTCGGCGCCGACCGCGCCGCGATGGTCGAGATTTTTCAGGATCAGCAGGCCCTGACCGACGATCGAATGGCTTTTTTCGCCCTTGATGTGGGCGACAAAACCGATGCCGCAGGCATCATGCTCGTTGGCGGTGCGGTATAGCCCCTTGGCCTGGGCCTCTTCTATCCTGTGCTCCATGGCACATCCCTCGTCGTTGGCGCTGTCTGCAGAGCGCGTGAGCGTAGCGGATAGCAATATTGCTGCCAAGCCGAACAAATGGGGTCAGAACCCAGTGATACCGCCAAGGTAGCAGCTTCAATTAAATTGGGGACACATCATACCTTTGGCTTCGAGGGCGGCCTGCCCGCCTTGACGCGAAGCAGGCGGCGCTGGGTTTGTTTCTGCAGGTCCATCGTGAAGTCCGGGGTGCCCAGCGCCCAGCCCTTCAGCACGGAATCGGTCAGCACCGCCTGCTGCTGCGAGCTGAGGCCCTGGGTGACGCGATCTCCGTACGCCGCCTCGCGCGCGAACGGGGTGTTGCCGAGCCGCCAGTACAGCGCGTGGGCGGTGACCTGCTTGTCGTGACGCTGGCCGATGTAGTGGCCGTGGCTGGACCAGCGGTAGTCGGTGGCCTTGACCGACAGACCCGCCCGGACCGGATTCAGATCGATGTAGGCCATGCAGGGCAGCAGGTAATGCTCGGCCTGCAGCAGCGTGGTCTTGTAGCGCCCTTCCCAAAGCGTACCGGCGCGTCCGTGGCGGCGATTGAACGCCTGCACATAGCGACGCCCGACCGCCTGCATCATCAAGGGCAGCCCGGTTGGCGTCTCGGGCGTCGCCAGCAGATGGAAGTGATCGGGCATCAGCACATAGCTGTGGATCGCGACGCGCTCTCGACGCGCGTACTCGCCCAGCAGGGCCAACATCAACTCGTAGTCCTGGCTGTCGTGGAAAGTCGTCTGCCGGTTGTTGCCACGCTGGATGACGTGATGCGCGTGGCCGGCGACGGTCAGACGGGGAAGACGGGCCATCGCATGTCAAAGCGGCCGACTGCGTCGATCAGGGCGCGCGCGCATCAACGCAGCCGCCGCGCATCGAACAGCCATTCGTGCTCATCCAGCGCATAGCGGTGACGCCGCGAGCCACCCGGCGAGGGGCCCGGCCGCAGGCCGGGATCGACGGCCAGGCGAGTCGGCGGCCGACCGCGTCGATCAGGGATCATAGGCATCAGCGCAACCGCCGCGCATCGAACAGTCGTTCGTGCTCATCCAGCGCATAGCGGTCGGTCATGCCGGCGACGTAGTCAGCCACCGCGCGGGCGCGGCCGTTGGCGCCGGTTTCGGACTCGTAGTGCGCAGCGGCGGCGCAGAACTCGGGCGGCATCAGGCGGATGTCGGCGAACAGCGCCTCGAACAGATCGCGCACCACGCGCCGCGCCTTGGTCATCATCCGGTAGACCTGGTGATGCAGGTACAACTGGTCACGCAGGAAGCGCTTGAGCGCCTGGTTCTCGGCCGCCAGAGCGGCGCCGTAGCTGATCAGCGGCGCAGTCTGTCCACGCACCTGCTCGATGTGGCCTACACCGGAAGCGGCGATACGCACGGCGCTGGTGGCGGTGAGGTCTTCAACGAAGGTGCTCATGATGCGGCGCACGGTCTCGTGCCGCTCCTGCTTGGGCCGCAGCGCGCCGTAGGTGGCGATCACCTCGTCGTGATGACGCCGGAACAGCGGCACCTCGCGCAACTGCTCGACAGCCAGCAAGCCAGCGCGCAGGCCGTCGTCGATGTCGTGGTTGTTGTACGCGATCTCGTCGGCGAGGTTGGCGAGCTGCGCTTCCAGGCTGGGCTGGGTGCGCTCGATGAAGCGCTGGCCGACGTCGCCCAGGTGCCGGGCGCGCGCTTGGCTGCAATGCTTGAGGATGCCTTCGCGCGTTTCGAAGCACAGATTAAGGCCGCGGAAGTTGGCGTACTTGTCTTCGAGTTCGTCGACCACGCGCAGCGACTGGGCGTTGTGCTCGAAGCCGCCGTAGGGCCGCATGCAGTCATTGAGCGCGTCCTGGCCGGCGTGGCCGAACGGCGTGTGGCCGAGGTCATGTGCCAGCGAGATCGCCTCGCACAAATCCTCGTTCAAGCCCAGCGAGCGCGCCATGGTGCGCGCCAGCTGCGCCACTTCCAGCGAATGCGTCAGCCGCGTGCGGAACAGATCGCCCTCGTGATTGACGAACACCTGGGTCTTGTATTCGAGCCGGCGGAACGCGGCCGAATGCAGGATGCGATCGCGATCGCGCATGTAGGCACTGCGGTTGGTCGGCCCCGGCTCGGCGTGATGACGTCCGCGCGAGTGTGCTTCGAGAGCGGCGTAGGGGGCGAGAGGCATGGCGGGATTCTAAGGCGGAACCGCGCGGCTTCGGAGCGCGCTCAATCCGATGGAAGCAGCCAGGCCCAGCAGCGCGAACCCGGTCACCATCAGAAACACGTGACGATGCCCGACCACGCCCGGATCGCGGTCCAGTAGCCAGCCCACCAGCGGGCCGGAGAACACATCCGGCGTATAGCCGATCACCGACACCAGGCCGACGGCGCTGCCGGTGATCGCCAGCGGCACCCGTGCCTCGCCCATCACCGCGTAATACACGCCGCGAATGCCGTAGATGCCCAGGCTGGTGGTGACCACCGTCGCCGCGAGCACGGCCGGCACGCTCATCGGCAGCAGGTTGGCGCCGAGCACGCTGGCGCCGGCGGCGAGCACCAGGAACCCGGCGATGAGCGTCCGCGAACCGCCGATGCGGTCGGCCAGCAGCCCGGCGCCGAGCGCGGCGACCGGCCGCACCCAGAAGCTCAACGTGCCCAGCCGCGCCGCGGCGACCTCGTCGTAACCCAGCACGTCGTGCGCGTACAGGCCGAAGTTGTCCGTGACTTTGTAGGCGACGTAAGCGCAGACGATGATCACCGCCTGCAGCCACACGCCGGGCAGCCGGCTCGCAGTGCGCACGCCGGTCCAGCTCAGGGCCTGATCCGCAGACGCGGCCAGCGTCCGCGTCGGCAGCACCAGCCAGGCCAGCACGCCGGCCAGCAAGGTGAAGCCGGTGCAGATCAGGATGATCTCGCGCAGGGCCGCGCCGCGCTGCGCCATCGTCGCCGAGGCCACGTCCACCGGCAGCAGATGCGCGAACAGCGCGACGGTGGCCGACGCCAGCAAGGCCGCCAGCAGGCCGCGGCCACCGTCGAGGATGCCGTAAGCCCGGCCCTGCGCCGCGCCGCCGCCCCATTCGCGGGTCGCGCGAATCAGCGCGGCCCAGAACAGCAGGATCGAGGTCAGCCCCCAGAAGCCATACAGCGCGGCCAGCAGTTCGATCGGCGGCACCGTCGCGAACAGCAGGCCGCCCGCCGCGGTGGCGACCAGCGCGGCGCTGATCAGCAGCCGCGCCGGATAACGATCGGCCAGCGGCCCGCCGAAGAAGTACGACACCATCGCCACCAGCCCGTAGACCGCGAACGCGCTGCCAAGCTGCAGGTTGGTGAGGCCGAAGACGTTGAGAAACGTGGTCCGGAACACGCGCGCGACGACAAAGGGCAGCACGAACACCGCCTCGCCGGCGACGATCAGCGCGAACATCGCGGCGGCGCGCGGCCAGGCGAAACGGACGACGGAATTCGGCACGGCAAGCCCCGGATGCGAAACCATCGATGCGCCGATGGCGTGTCCGGAGCCTACGCCAAAGGCGCCTTGCAGCGCGCGCCAATCAATCCGCGGCGAGCGCCTGGGCCACGTAGTTGGGCACGGCGAGCGCGCCGCGATGGATCGCCGCGTTGTAGTACCGCGTGTCAAGCGCGGCGATGGCCTCGTCGTCGAGCCGCTGCGCCAGCGGCGCCGCGGACTTGCCCGCGATCGATCCCGACCACCAGCCGCTCGGATACAGCGGCTGCGGGAACGTGAACAGATGGGTCTGCGCGAAGCCGGCGAGACGCATCATCTTGTGCATCTCGCTGATCAGCTCCAGATGCAGCAGCGGTGACTCGGACTGCTGCACCAGCAGGCCGTCGGGCTTCAAAGCCTTGATGCAATCGACATAGAACTTCTTGCCGAACAGCCCTTCCGCCGGGCCGACCGGATCGGTGGAATCGATGATGATCAGGTCGATCGATTCGGGTGCCGCATCCTTCATCCACTGGATGCCGTCGCCGAAAAACAGCGTCGCGCGCGGATCGCTGTTGGCGGTGCACAGCTCGGGGAAATACTGCTCCGACAATCGCGTCACGCGCTCGTCGATCTCCACCTGCGTCGCCTGCACCACGCCGGGGTGTTTCAAAACCTCGCGCAGCGTCCCACAATCGCCGCCGCCGACGACCACCACGTTCCGCGGATCGGGATGCGAGTGGATGGCGACGTGCGACATCATCTCGTGATAGAGAAAATTGTCGCGGGTCGAGACCATGGTGCAGCCGTCGATCACCATCAGATAACCGAAAGTCTCGGTCTTGTAGATTTCGATCTTCTGATACGGCGTTTGCTCCTCGACCAGCTTCTCGCCGAGTTTGAGAGAGAACGCCGAGCCGGTCGCCTCGACCGCTTCGGAAAACCAGCTTGCATCCAGGGCCATGTCGCACTCCGATAAAGTGACGGCAGTATAAAGACTGCCCGCTGCATCCAAGTGACATTCACCCGAAGCGACCCATGACCGATTCCCGCTGGACTCCCGACCGCGCAAGCGCGCTCTACAACCTGCCGCAGTGGGGTGAGGGTTACTTCGGCGTCTCCGATCAAGGCCATCTGCTGGTGCGCCCCTTCCGTGATGCCGACACGCCCGGCGTCGATCTCTACGAGGTCGCGCGCCGCCTGCCGCTCGAAGGTCTCGACCTGCCGGTGCTGCTGCGCTTCAACAACATCCTCGAAGACCGGGTCGATGCGCTCACCGGCGCCTTCGCGCGCGAGATCGCGGAGCTGAATTACAGCGGCCGCTACACCGCGGTCTACCCGATCAAGGTCAATCAGCAGGCCGACGTAGTGAACACCATCGTCCGCCACGGCGGCGATCGGGTCGGTCTGGAAGCCGGCAGCAAACCGGAACTCGCCGCGGTACTCGGCCTGGCGCCGACCGGCTGCATCATCGTCTGCAATGGCTACAAGGACCGCAGCTACATCCGCCGCGCGCTGATCGGCCAGAAAGTCGGCCATACGGTCTACATCGTGGTGGAAAAACTCTCCGAGCTGCCGATCGTGCTGCGCGAAGCCGAGGCGTTGAACGTCGCGCCGATCATCGGTCTGCGCGTGCGTCTGGCCGCCGATTCCGCCAGCACCCAGCAGAACACCGGCGGCGAAAAAGCCAAGTTCGGCCTGACCACGCCGCAGGTGCTCGAAGCGCTGGAAATGATGCGCGCTGCTGGCCGCATCGACGCGGTGCAGATGGTGCATTTCCATCTGGGCTCACAGGTCGCCAACGTACAGGACATCGCGCGCGGACTGCGCGAGGCAGCGCGCTTCTATGTGGAGCTACGCCGGCTGGGCGCACCGATCGACGTGGTCGATGTCGGCGGCGGTCTGGGCGTGGACTACGAAGGCACGCGCTCGCGCAGCCATTGCTCGATGAACTACGGCCTGCGCGAATACGCGCACAGCATCCTGCGCACCTTGCGCGATGTCTGCGCCGAAGCCGGCGAGCCCGAGCCCAACGTCATCTCTGAATCCGGCCGCGCCCTCACCGCGCATCACGCGGTGCTAATCACCTCGGTGATCGACCAGGAGATCGTGCCGACCACGGCGCTCGAATCCCCTGGGTCCGATGCGCCTGCGGTGCTCACTGAACTGCATGCGCTGCTCGGCGAGATCGACGAGCGCGGGCCGATCGAATGTCTGCACGATGCGGTGCATCACCTTGCCGAAGCGCAAGGGCTATACGCCGAAGGCATGCTCTCGCTGGCGCAGCGCGCTTACGCCGAACGCGCGTACTTCGCCGTCGCCCGCGCGGTGCAGCCGCAGCTGGACCCGAGCATCCGCTCGCAGCGCGAGGCCATCGAAAATCTGGACGAGAAACTCTCCGCCAAATACTTCTGTAACTTCTCGGTATTCCAGTCCGTGCCCGACGCCTGGGCGATCGAACAGGTGTTCCCGATCCTGCCGATTCATCGACTCGATGAACGCCCCTCGGTGCGCGCGCGGCTGTGCGATCTCACCTGCGATTCCGACGGCCGGCTCGATCGCTATGTCGATCGTGAAGGCGTGATGCCGACCCTGGCATTGCATGAGCTGAAGCCCGGCGAGCCTTATCTGATCGGCCTGTTCATGGTCGGTGCCTATCAGGAAATTCTGGGTGACATCCATAACCTTTTCGGCGACACCAATGCGGTGAACGTGGTGCTCGACGCCAATGGCGGCTGGCGGTTGGAAGGCGCCGAACACGGCGACCGCACCGACGAGCTGCTGCGCTACGTCCACATTGAACCGCGTGAACTGGCGCAGAGCTATCGCGCCAAGCTTGCCAAGCTTGGCTTGCCCATCGCCGAGTCCAGCGCACTGCTGGCGGAGCTCGAAGCGGGGCTGACCGGCTACACCTACTTGAGTTGAGTCTCTTGCGTCTTACGGGGCCACCTTGGTTCCGACCCACCACGTCGTGCCGCCCGGATCGCGAAATCCCCCGCGCTGGTCTTCGTCGTCCTTGTGCACCGGCTCCTGTACCGGTTCGGCACCCGCCTCGATTGCAAGCCGGTAGCTTGCATCCGCGTCTTCGACGTAAACGTGCACATGGCTCGGCATGGGTGGCCAGCCTTCCGCGCTGTCGGCGAGCATCACCACCGTGTCGTCAATGCGCACCTCCGCGTGAGCCAGCAAGCCGCCCTCGACGCGGTGGCTCCGCAGTCGCTGCGCACCGAAAACCTTGACCAGAAAATCGATCGTCCGGTCGGCGCCATTGACCACCAGGTACGGCGCCACTGATGTGTAATTCTCAGGCTTGTAGGAATGCGTCATGGAGAGCCCAGGCGGTGTAGGTGTAGGTTGGGTGAGCATAGCGAACCCCAACAATCACACTGGCGATGTTGGGGTTCGCCTCCGGCTCATCCCAACCTACTCACCGCGCAACGCATCGATCAGCAAGGCGCGTGCGACGCGGTCCTGCAGCCCTTTCGGCGTCAGCAGGTCGAGCCTGGCGAGGTCGTCCCGCATCGCGCCGCCCACCTGCGCCGCCGGCATCGCCGCGCGCGCCAGCAGCTTCCACTTCGGCGTGCTGGCGACACGCGCCTGCACCGCCTTGAGTCCCTTCGCCAGGCGCAGTTCCTGCTCGGTGAACTCGTGGCCGAACGGAAAGACGGGGAAAGACTCGGCTCGCGGCGACAAGATCGCGCCGAGGCGCTCCGGTGTGTTCTGCCGGTGACGGTCGGGGATCGTGTAACCGGGCTCGATCTTGCCCGCCTTCTGCGCGCGGGCCAGCAGCTCGCTCTGGAAGCGCGAGTCGGCGATGCCGATCATCGCCTTGGCGACGTCGGCGTCGGTCTTCGCGCGCAAGTCCGCGATGCCGTATTCGCTGATGACGATGTCGCGCAGATGGCGCGGGATCGTGCAGTGGCCGTAGTTGAAGACGATGTTGCTGCTGGTCTTGCCACCGCTGTCTCGCGTGGCGCGCACCAGCAGGATCGAGCGCCCGGTCGGCAACTGGTGCGCCTGCGCGACGAAGTTGTATTGCCCGCCGACACCCGAGACCACGCGGCCGTCGTCGAGCCCGTCGGACACCATCGCGCCCGACAGCGTCGCCATCATGCCGGTGTTGATGAAACGCGCATGCACGCGCTGCATCTTGTACAGCCGAGGATCGAGATCGAGCTGGTTGATGCGCTCGACGCCGGTCATGCAGATGCGGTCGCGCTCGGCCTGGCTCATGGCGTCGAGCCGCTGGTAGAAGCTGCGCGGCCCGAGAAAGAAGCCGCCATGCATCACCACGCCGTTGCGCAGCGCGTGGCCCAGGCAGCGCGCCGCGATCTGCGCGCGCGCTTCGGGGTCGGCGAGATTGGCGCTGATCCGCGTGCCGTCCGGCGCGATCAGCTCGGCGTCTTCATACCGCGTGCCGTCTTTGAAAAAGCCGTGGTTCTGCAGGCGCTGGAAATCACGGGTGCGCAACAGCCGCACGCCGCGCACCACCAGCTCATCGAGCAGATGCGCCTGCAAGGCACGTGGATCGCAAAGACCCTCGTCGATCAGCTCCTGCAGCGCCCAGTAGTCGTAGACCTCGCGCTTGAGCACGCCGGCTTGCATCAGTTCCAGAAAGCCGTCGACGAACATTTCGCTCGCGCCATACAGGCCGCGCTCGAACGCGTCCACGCCGCCGCAGCGCGCGATGAGCGCGTCGTTCTGTGCAAGCGTGCCGAGCGCATCGAGCGCGCCGCGATAGGCCGCGTTGTCGCGGTGCCGCAGGATCAGCGCCGCCGCGATCGCGTCGCCCAGGGTGCCGATGCCGATCTGCAAAGTGCCGCCGTCGCGCAGCAAAGTCGAGGCCTGTAGACCGATGGCGTGATCGATGGCCGACACCGGCGTCTTCGGCGTCGAGAACAGCGCGCTGCTGTAGCGCGGATGATCGACCACGATGTCGAAGCCCGAAGGTGGCACCTCGGCGTCGCGCGCCATGTACGGCAGGTTCTGGTTGACCACGCCGACGACGGCGATCCGGCGCGTGCCCGCGGCTTGCGCGGCGCGCAACAGGCGCATCAGTTCCGGCCCGGTGTCGGGGTTGCAGCTCAGGCTGTAGCGTACGCCGTCGGCGGTGTCGCGCCTGGCGATCATCTGCGCGACGAGGTTGCAGCCGTTGTCGAACACGTCGCGCGCGGCGAAGGTGTAGTTGGTGCTGATGTAGTCGCGCTGCGCCTGCGCATCGTGCAGGCGACTGCCGGGCTGCAGAAAGAACTCGACGACGCGCACGTTGGCCGGCAGGCGGCCGGCAGTCTGGTCGGCGGCATAGTCCAGCTGCGGTACGCCGTCGAAAACACGATCGAGAAAAGGATCGAGCAGCGCGGCTTCCAGACCCTGCGGATGCGGACGCTCCAGCGACAGCGCGGTGAGAATCGTCAGGTGCAGGGACGCATCGCGACGCACGCGCTGATACAGCGCATTGACCAACTCCACCGGCTTGCCCAGCCCCAGCGGAACGGCGAGGCGGATATCGGCGCCGACGCGCTGGACGATGAGATCGACGCAGGAGTCGACGTCGGTGAGGATGGTGGGCGCAGATGATTCGATCATGGCGCGACTCTAGCCGTAAGATCGCCGGCAGGGAAAACAGCGGAGCGAAAGCATGATCGACCCTCAATACGCGCTGCTGATGGCGCGCTACAACCGCTGGATGAATGCCAGGCTCCATCTGCACGCGGCGGTGTTGAGCGATGCGGAACGCAAGACCGACCGCGGCGCGTTCTTCAAATCGCTGCACGGCACGTTCGAGCACCTGATGTTCGCCGACAACATCTGGATGAACCGCTTCACTGGCCGCAGCCTGGACGGCCGCTCGCCGGCCATGCTGCAGTTTGAGGATTTTGATGGGATGCGCGCGCGCCGGATCGAGCTGGATGAAGAAATCCTGCAATGGGCCGGCACGCTCAGCCGTGATTGGCTGGCGTCGGATCTGCGCTATTACAGTCAGGCCTACGAGCATCACTACACGCGCCCGGCCTGGCTGCTGGTGAGCCACTTCTTCAATCACCAGACCCACCACCGCGGGCAGCTGACGACGCTGCTGATGCAGCGCGGCATCGATCCCGGAGCCACCGACCTGTCGGCGATGCCGGACCCGGAGCCATAAGTCCCGGCACACTGGGACATCCGCGAGCCGCGGCTTGCTATGGTGCTTGGGTGAGAATCGACGTTCGACATCTTCCGATGATGGTGCTGGCGGCGTTGCTCGTCGCCTGTCACGCCGGCCTGCAACCCGATCTCGCGCGGCTCTACGACTCCGGCATGGAACAGGCGATCACGCCGCCGGTGATCCTGATCCCCGGCATCCTCGGCTCACGCCTGTTCGACGCGTCCGGCGACGCCGAAGTGTGGCCCGGCTCGACGTATCGCCTGCTGCTGGGTTCCAAGCAGGATCTGGCGCTGAAGATCGATCCGGCATCGCTGCAACCGATCGATGACGGCCTGCAAGCAAAAGGCCTGTTCGAATCCGCGTTCGACAACGACTACTACGGCGCGATCCTGCGCACGCTGCGCGACGCCGGCGGCTTCGTGCCCGGCAAGCTCGGCGAGCGCCACGCCGACGCGCGAAAGCGGCGCTACTACGTCTTCGCCTATGACTGGCGGCAGGACAATGTGCAGAGCGCGCGCAAGCTCGATGCGCTGATCGAACAGATCCGCCGTGACTACGGCGACCCGGCACTCAAGGTGAACCTGATCGCGCACAGCATGGGCGGGCTGGTGACGCGCTATTACCTGCGCTACGGCACCGTCGACGCGCTGGAGGGCGATGGCGCGTTTCCGATCAACATGAGCGGCGCGGCCAAGGTCGGCACCGCGGTGCTGCTGGGCACGCCCAACCTGGGCTCCGTGCGGTCTCTGCAGAGCATGATCCGCGGATACGCGGTAGGCCTGAGCCAGGTGCCGCCGGAAGTTCTGGCGACCATGCCCAGCATCTATCAGCTCCTGCCGCATCCGCTCACCGACTGGTCGGTGAATCCCGGTGGCGGCGATCTGGATCTGGATCTGTTCGACGCCGCCACCTGGCGCCGCTTCGGCTGGTCGGTGTTCGATCCGGACGTGATCCGCCGCGTGCGTGCGCGCTTCGACAAACCCGCGGACGCCGATGCCACTGTCGCGAACCTGCAGGCCTACTTCGTGCGCAACCTCGAACGCGCGCGACGCTTCATCTGGTCGCTCACGTTCGAGGAGCCCGACGCGCCGGTGAAGCTGGTGGTGTTCGGCGGCGACTGCGTGCTGACGCCGGCGCGCATCGTCGTGGAAGACGAGCATGGCGATTCCAAGGCGCGCCTGTTCCCCGACGAGGTGCGCCGCAAGACGCCGGGCATCGATTACTCGCGCCTGATGCTGGAGCCCGGCGACGGCGAAGTGACCAAGCCTTCGCTGCTGGCGCGCCAGGCGCTCAACCCGCTCGCCGCGCGACACGATGCGCTGTTCTTTCCGCTGGCCTACGCCTTCTTCCTGTGCGAAAACCACGATCGCCTGACCGGCAACATCAACTTCCAGGACAACCTGCTCAACATCCTGCTGACGCGCGAGCAGCTGCGCGATGCGCGCAAGCCCTGAGCGGTTGATCAGCCGCGCTTGTGCACGGACAGGCCCGCGAACGCCTGCGCCACCGGCATCAGCGAGATCGTGTTGACGTTCATGTGCGGCGGCCGCGAGGCGATCCAGTGCACGGTCTCAGCCACGTCCTCCGCGGTCAGCGGCGCAGTGTCGGCGTAGAGGCTCGAAGCACGCGCGTCGTCGCCGTGAAAGCGCACGTTCGAAAACTCCGTGCCGCCGCAAAGCCCCGGCTCGACATTGCTGACCCGCACCGGCGTCCCCGCGAGATCGGCGCGCAGGTTCAGCGAGAACTGGCGGACGAATGCCTTGGTGCCGCCGTAGACGTTGCCGCCCGCGTAGGGCCATTCGCCGGCGGTGGAGCCGATGTTGATGACGTGCCCGCGACCGCGCGCCACCATGCCCGGCAACAGCGCGCGCGTCATGTACATCAGGCCCTTGATGTTGGTATCGACCATGCGCTCCCAGTCGTCGAGCAGCGCGCGATGCGCCGGCTCCAGGCCCAGCGCAAGGCCAGCGTTGTTGACCAGCACGTCGATGTCGGCGAACGCCGGCGGCAGCGCGGCGATGGCCGCTTCGATCGCCGCCTTGTCGCGCACGTCGAGTTCAACCACATGCGCGACCTCGCCCAGCTCGGCGGCCAGCGCCTGCAGACGCTCGGCGCGGCGCGCGGCGATCACCACCTGCGCGCCGTCGGCGGCGAAGCGGCGCGCGATGGCGACACCGAAGCCGGCGCTGGCGCCGGTGATGAAGACGCTCATGACGCGGCGCGCGCGCGCGCGATCGCCGCGCGCACCTGCGACGGCGCGGTGCCGCCGTAGGTGGTGCGCGCGGAGACCGAGGCATCGAGCGTGATGTACGCGAAGACATCAACGTCGATCACCGCCGAGAAACCGCGCAGCTCTTCCAAGCTGAGATCGGCGAGATCGCACTGCTTGCGCGCGGCGAGGCCCACCGCGTTGCCGCAGACGTGATGCGCATCGCGGAACGGCAGGCCTTTGCCCACGAGGTAATCGGCCAGGTCGGTGGCAGTGGAGAATCCTTTGGACGCCGCAGCACGGCAGGCCTCGCGCTTGCAGACGATGTGCGGAATCATCTCCGCATAGACGCTCAGGCAGGCGCCCACGGTGTCGATGGCGTCGAACAGCGGTTCCTTGTCTTCCTGGTTGTCGCGGTTGTAGGCCAGGGGCTGGCCTTTCATCAGCACCAGCAGCGCATTCAGATCGCCGATGACGCGGCCGGTTTTGCCGCGCACCAGCTCGGGCACGTCGGGGTTTTTCTTCTGCGGCATGATCGAGCTGCCAGTGCAGAAGCGATCGGGCAGCGCGACGAACCCGAACATCGGCGTGGACCACAGGATCAGCTCCTCCGACCAGCGCGACAGATGCACCATGATCAGGCTCGCCGCCGCGCAGAACTCGATGGCGAAGTCGCGATCGCTCACCGCGTCCAGCGAGTTTTCGCTGATGCCTTCGAAGCCTAATTGTTCGGCGACGTCGTGACGATCCAGCGGGTAGACCGTTCCCGCCAGTGCGGCCGAACCCAGCGGCAGGATGTTGGTGCGCTTGCGGACATCCAGCAGCCGCGCGCGGTCGCGCAACACCTGTTCGCGCCAGGCCAGCAGGTGGTGGCCGAAGGTCACCGGCTGCGCGATCTGCAAATGGGTGAGGCCGGGCATCACGCTGTCGGCCTCGGCTTCGGCGAGATCGAGCAGGCCGATCGCGACTCGATCGATGACGCCGACAATCGCATCGATCGCGTCTCGCACATAAAGACGGATGTCGGTCGCCACCTGATCGTTGCGCGAACGGCCCGTATGCAGACGCTTGCCGGCGTCGCCAACCAGCTCGGTGAGCCGCGCCTCGATGTTCATGTGCACGTCTTCGAGCGAAGCCTTCCACTCGAACGCGCCGTCTTCGATTTCGACCAGCACGCGGTGCAGACCGTCGACGATCAGCATCGCATCCTCGGCGCTGATCACGCCGACTTTGGCCAACATGCGCGCATGCGCCGTGCTGCCGGCGATGTCCTGCCGATACAGACGGCGATCGAAGCTCACCGACTCGCTGAAGGCGGCGACGAGTTCCGAGGTGCTCTCGGAGAAGCGTCCGCTCCACATGCGGTTCTTGGTATCGGAAAGGTCGGAGGGCGAGCTGGTCATGCGCGGGACAGCGAGGCGAACGGACGCAAAGTATAGCCGCCGACCGGCGGCGCTCTCGTCTGGCGCGGCGGTGAACGCGTCTTTGCCGCCTGCCCCTACAATCGCCGCACCTCACGCGCACCGTCTCCGCCGCCTCCACCATGCTCCGCGTCCAGTCTAATCCGGCGACCCGCATCCGCCTGATCCCCAACTTCTGCACCTGGCGCGTGGCGCTGTCGGTGGGCCTGGCGATGGAACTGGTGGCGCTGTGCTTCACGCTCTCGGGCACGGTGCGCTCCGGCGGGTTTGTGCAGCGCCTGGTGCTGCTGTCGCTGTATCTGCAATGGATCGGCCTGTGCGGCGCGACGATCCTGTGCTGGCTGCGGCGCTTCCTGACCATCGCCCGGCCCGGGCTGGTGTTCTTCGTCTGCTGGGCGACGCTGGTGATCATGGTGATGCTGCTGTCGAGTCTGGCCTGGCAGATCGGCACCCATCCGCGCTGGGGCGTGCTCGACCCCAACGAGCCGCGCCTATGGTTCGTGCTGCGCCACACCGCGATGGCGGCGATCGTGTCGGTGCTGCTGCTGCGCTATTTCTGGACGCGGCACCAATGGCAGGAGCAGGTGCGCGCGGAATCCGAAAGCCGCTACCAGGCGCTCAACGCGCGCATCCGTCCGCACTTCCTGTTCAACGCGCTCAACAGCCTTGCCGCGCTGATCAGCGTGCGGCCCGACGAAGCGGAAGGGCTGGTCGAGGATCTGGCCGACGTGTTCCGCGCCAGCCTCGAAAAGCCCGGCCAGCTGGCGCCGCTGGTGGACGAGATCAGCATCTGCAATGCCTACCTGCGCATCGAGAAGTCGCGGCTAGACGAACGCCTGCAGGTGGACTGGGATGTTCCGGAAGACCTGTTGGCACACCCGGTGCCTTCATTGATCATCCAGCCCCTGGTGGAGAACGCGGTGCACCACGGTGTCTCCAAGCGCAAGGACGGCGGCACCATCAGCGTGCGTGCCTGGCGCGAAGCCGGCGGCGTGGTGCTGGAAGTGGCCAACCCGGTGGCGCCGCAGGACGAGACCCGATCGGTCGGACTGCACAGTGGCAACCAGGTGGCGGTGGACAACATTGCGAGTCGGCTCGGGCTCATTTACGGTGAGCGCGGGCGTCTGGAATTGGGAAGCGAAGACGGGCTCTACAAGGCGCGGCTGCATCTGCCCGCATAGCGTAGGCTCGAACCGGCGAGTGTCAGCACAGGGAGCAGGGCGATGAGAGTGGTGATCGTGGATGACGAGCCTCTGGCGCGGGAGCGCCTGCGGCGTCTGCTGACGGAGTTTCCCGGGTACGAGATCGTCGGCGAGGCCGGTGACGGCGAGGCCGCGCTGGCCATCATCGACAACGAGGAGCCCGACCTGGTGCTGCTCGACATCCGCATGGGCGGCGTCGACGGCCTGCAGGTGGCGCGCCAGCTCGCGGAATACGATCCGCCGCCGGCGATCATCTTCACCACGGCGTATTCCGAGCACGCGCTGTCGGCTTTCGACGCCAACGCCGACGCCTACCTGCTCAAGCCGATCCGTGTCGAGAAGCTCAAGGAAGCGCTGCTGCGAGCGCGCCGCCCGACGCGCGCGCACAAGCCCGCAGCGGCGATACCCGGCGTCAATCAGCGGCCCAAGCGCGAGCACATCCTGGCCACCACCCGCGAAGGGCTGGTGCGCATCCCGGTCGATGACATCGTCTATTTCCTCGCCGACCAGAAGTACACGACGGTCTGCCATCTGCACGGCGAGGTGCTGATCGAAGAATCGCTGAAGACCCTGGAGGACGACTTCGACCCCTGGTTTCTGCGCATCCACCGCAAGGCCCTGGTGGCGACGCGCTTCATCGCCAGCCTGGAGCGCGAGCGCGGCGGCGAGCAGC
>CAXTSJ010000015.1:4477-77064 GCA_964246995.1 uncultured Hydrocarboniphaga sp. | reverse complement strand
TCGAGTGCAAGAATTGCATCAACTGCTCGGACTGCTCGCGCTGCTCGGACTGCTCGCGCTGCTCGGACTGCTCGCGCTGCTCGCGCTGCTCGGACTGCTCGGGCTGCTCGGGCTGCTCGGGCTGCTCGGGCTGCTCGCATGTCGCCAATTTGTACGGCAAGAGGAATCTGCAGGGCGATCCTGATGCCGCTGTCGGTTTCGTTGGCGCGCCGCCGATTCCGAGCATCGAGAACATCCATCAGCGGGTTTTCGATGCTGCTTCAGCGCCTGGCGGCCTCGACATGGGCGATTGGCATACCTGCAACACGACTCACTGTCGTGCCGGCTGGGTGGTGCATTTGGCGGGAGAAGCCGGCTATGCGCTGGAGCGTTTCCACAACACGCCGCTGGCAGCTCAGCTGATCTACGCGGCCAGCGATCCGGCCAATCCCGTGAGTCCGGTTCGGTTCTACGAGTCCAATGCCCAGGCGATGGCCGACATGAAGCGGCTTGCAGAGGTTGGGGTGCAGTCATGAACACCGTCGCCATCGACCACGACGGCACCGACTTCGAAGTCGAGATCGGCTACAGCCCCGCCGAGCCGCAGACCTGGACCGATCCGGGCTGCGACGAGTATTTCGAGATCGTCAGCATCAGCGTGCGCGGCGAATGCATCGCCCGGTTTCTGAGCCAGAAGGACTACGCGGCCATCGAGCGCGCGGCCATCGATGCCCTGCGCAGCCAGTGGGAATCAGACCGCTACGACGACGACCGCGACAACCACTACTTCGACCTGGCGCAGGATCTCTGTTACGGCCGGAGGGCGGCATGAGCGCGCCGGTCGAAAAGGTCGATGGGCACACTTGTGCCTACGTCGATATTGGCGGCACGGATGTCCGTGTCAGTGTTTTTTGTATGGGTAGCAGGCTGCTGTCCAGCTTCGGTCTGATGTCCGGAGGCATGCAGGTCCTGACGTATTGCAGCGATCCCGACGCCCTCGATCGGCTCGCCCTGATCTGCGCCAGCGCCGCCGCTGATCTGCGCGCGGCCCCGCCGGAGGCCAGCTCATGAGCCACCGCCTCGAAATCCTCTGCGGCATCGGACTGGTGGCATTGATGGTTTACGAGGCCGTCATGGTCTGCATCGTGGCGGTGCAGCCATGAGCGCCGATACCACCACGGCGAACGAATTCCTGGAAGCGGCGACCGCCGCCGCAGACCCGCGCATCGCCTGCAACACGCCCCGCGAGCGCCTGGCCTTCGTCCTCGGCTGGCTGCGCGCCACTCATCCCGATTTCTGCGCCGCCCTGCGGCTGATCGTCGACGGCACGAAGGAGCCGGCGTCATGAGCATCATGCAATCGATTCCCGTGGTGACCGCCTGCCAGAGCGCCGGCAGCGCCATCCTCGGCGCGCTGCGCGGCCTGGGCTGCAAGACCTCGCAGTTCTTGATCAGCGTCGGCGGTGGGGGCGTATCCGGCGGCTGCACGTTTCTGGATCGCGAGACCGGCCGGCGCTTCCGCGTCACCGTCACCGCGCTGGACGACCTGGAGGCGGTTGGCGATGTCGTGATCCAGATGCCGGCGCCGCGCATGCCGCCCAACCCGCATGCGCCGATGCCGCCGAGTGCCGCGTGATGAAACTCGGCGCCAGCGGCCGTTCGCGCATGCAGCTGAAGGTCGATGCCGACGGCGTCACGCTGCGCCTGGCGCCGATCGTCTATTGCCGCCGAGAGATTCGCGGCTGTATCGGGTACTGGCTGCGGACGGGGAGGGCGTGATGCGAAGCCTTGCCGGCGTGAGCTACAGCGCTTTGTCCAGCGCCTCCGCCATGCGGGTCTGCCAGCCTTTGCCGGTGCCCTTCCAGCGCGCCAGAGTATCGGCGGGCAGACGGATGGACACCAGCAGGCGCGGGTTTTGTGCAACCGGGCGCCCGCCTTTGTTGACCACGGCGCGTGCCAGCATCTCATCGGTGAGTTCCGGTATTTGCTCGTATTCGTGCGGCTGGATCACATGCGCGTCTACCCGCGCCAGGTTAGAGCCCAAGGTGCGGCGTGAGGCGGCTTTGTTCCCGTTCATTGGCTTTTCTCATGCTGAAGATGTGGCGATCCGCGCCACGCGGGGTGTAGCACACCACCACCATGCGTCCGGCCAAGCGGCCGTAGCAGACGATGCGCTTCTCGCCGTAGTCCTGGCGGGTATCTTCAAGCTCCAAGGTGGTGCCCGCAAAGACGATGGCAGCATCCGCAAAATCCAACCCACGCTCGGCCAACGTCTGGTCGCGTTTGGCGGGATCAAAGGTGATGCTCATGTGGTTATTGTATTTACAATAACCTGGGATGTCAACGCGCTTGACTTTTCTTCGCCTGCGGAATACGGTTTGCGTACACCTGCAAAAAACAGGTGTCGGGCTTGGCAGCTCGTGTTCAGTAAGGCGCACAAGCGCCTACCTTCGGCGCTTTTTTTGTGCTCGCTGAGTTGTTCTATGGCGGGGCACATGAGGACGCCGCGAGGCGTGCCGGGTTCCTTACTGACCGGTCTGCCAACCTTGTGTGCCCCGTCACCTTCGGGCTTGGCAGCGCGTGGTGACGGGTTTCCTACCTCAGTAAGGAGACTCACCATGACCGCATTACTGCCCGTTGCTTTTCGCAACACCACGCTTTCCCTCATCAACCACAACGGCGAGCCGTTCGCCGCCATGCGTCCCATCGTGGAAGGCATGGGCTTGGCTTGGCAAGCTCAGCACGAAAAGCTGAAAAGCACCCGCTTCGCATCAACCGTCATGGAAATCGTGACGGTTGCCGAAGACGGCAAACAGCGCCGCATGACGGCGATGCCGTTGCGCAAGCTCCCCGGCTGGATGCAATCCATCCATCCCGGCAAGGTCAAGCCCGAGCTGCGCGAAACCGTCATCGCATTCCAGAACGAATGCGACGACGCACTCTGGGCGTACTGGCAAAGCCGGCAGCAACCGCAACCCGCCCTGCCGCCATCCAAGATCAGCGCCGCCCAGGCCCGTACCCTGCAAGAAGCCATCGCCCGCCGCTGCGCCACCGGCCCCGGCGCCAGCACGCGCTACGCCGCCGTGTACCGCGCGCTCAAAACGCAGTTCCGCGTGCCGATCTACAAAGACCTGCCCGCCGCCGACTACGCCGCCGCCCTGGCCCTGGTCGAGCGCGTCGATCTGCCCGCCGCACTGCCGACGCCGGCCACCGGCCCGGATCAGGAAAAGTACGTCGCCGCCGAGCTTGCCTGCAAAGACCTGCTGCGCGCCGTGGTGCTCAACCCCGTGTCCTTGCTCAGCCAGCGCTACCTGATCGCCTTCGGCGTCGACCGCAAACCCCGGCTGGTGCCGATGCACAAGGACGACCTGGTGCTACCGCTCGACTCGCTGACGGACCTGATCGCCGACATCAAGAGCATGACCATCGAACAGGCGGTGGGCATC
This sequence comes from uncultured Hydrocarboniphaga sp., assembly GCA_964246995.1. Lineage (GTDB taxonomy): Bacteria > Pseudomonadota > Gammaproteobacteria > Nevskiales > Nevskiaceae > Hydrocarboniphaga. Next base: position 73,640 of record CAXTSJ010000015.1, on the reverse strand, counting down.
AACATCGCCTCGATGCGAGCCCGCGGAACCGTGCAAACCCGGAGAGCCGCGGCATGAGCGACCTAATCGAAGCCAAGTACCAAGACCTCGCGGTTCACTTCACTGACGAGGCGTGGTTCAACGCGACTGAAGTAGCGGAGCGTTTCGGCAAGCGCCCGATTGATTGGCTCCGACTGCCCGACACAGCACGCTATCTGGAGGCTCTGTGTCGCAAAAGTGAAGTGGGGAAATCTCACTTCACTCTGACCAAGAAAGGCAACTCCAAAAAATTCACGCAAGGCACTTGGCTGCACCCAAGATTGGCAGTTGCCTTCGCTCGCTGGCTCGACGTGGACTTTGCCGTCTGGTGTGACGAGCAGATAGATCAGCTGATTCGAGGCAAGCACCCGCACTACGACTGGAAGCGCCTGAGGCATGAGGCGACAAGCACATACAAAGTCATGGGCCAAATTCTGCAAATGACTCGCGCGGATCAAGGAAAGGAAACTGCGCCGCACCATTACATGAACGAAGCACGCATGGTGAATCGTGCACTTACCGGTGAGTGGAGGGGCTTGGATAGGGAATCTCTAGCCGTCGCAGATCTTGACCTCTCAGCGAAGCTAGAGGAACGCAACATCGTCTTGCTGGGGCGTGGCCTCAATAACGACCAGCGCAAGTTGCTGTTGGAACAATTCTCCACAGACTGGCGCATCCGGCGGGCATTGCCTGTTGGTACGACTGTCGCCGCATTGGAAGCGCCATGAACGCCCAACTCGACTTCTCGCTTCACCGCGCCCGGCTTGAGGCTGCTGAGCAGGCGAAACGCAATCGCATCGAGCGGGAGCTTTCGCGGCCGACGGAATTCTTCGTGCGTCGCCCGCGCTCGCCGCTGGACTTTGTTGTCCCGGTTGGGCTGGTGGGGTGGGCGGCCTTTTGTACCTTTGTTTGTCTGATCTGGAGTGTGCTGTGAATCAATCAACCGTAGTCGAGCGGAATGTCGCCGAGTTGCCGGCGCGGAATCTGGCGCATGTTCAGAGCCGCAGTCTGACCGCGGCGGACATCCGCCATCGCGTCAACACCATCCAAGAAGTGATGCGCGAGGTGATGAAGCGCGACGTGCACTACGGCATCATCCCGGGCTGCAAGAAGCCCAGCCTGTGGAAGCCCGGCTCCGAGGTGCTCCTGGCCACGTTCCAGATCGGCACCAGCATTCACGTCACCGATCTGTCGAACGATGACTGCATCCGCTACCAAGTGCGAGTGATGGGCACGCATACGCCCAGCGGCGTGTTGCTGGGCGAGGGCATCGGCGAATGCTCCTCAAACGAGGAAAAGTACAAGTGGCGCAAGGCGTATGACGAAGAATTCAACGCCACGCCCGAGACCCGCCGGCGGATCAAGTTCGGCAAGTACAAGGACAAGCAGGTCCGCACCGAGCCGGCCGACGTTGCCAACACCATCCTGAAGATGGCGAAGAAGCGCGCGCAGATCGACATGACGCTGACCGCTACCGGCGCATCGGATTGCTTCGACCAGGATCTCGAAGACTTGCCCGAAGAGTTGCTGCCGGAGCGGACCGCCGAACGCGAGCCGCCGGCCAAGACGCCCTACGCGGATGCTCAGTTCGCAACGAATCTGCCGATCTGGACCGACCTCATCTCGTCGGGCAAGAAGACTGCCGCCGCTGTCCTGGCGACGCTCGAAAGCAAGTTCTTCCTGACGGCAGAGCACAAGGCAACGATCAACAACATCAAGAAGGCCGAGCCGGAAGCGGCGGCTGATGAACAGGAGTCGGGCGAATGATCATCCATGACGTAGAGCAGGGGAGTGCTGCTTGGTTAGCGCTCCGCGCCCAGCACCTGTGCGCATCGGACGCGCCGGCGATGATGGGCGTGTCGAAGTACACCACGCGGAACGAGTTGCTGAAGCGCATCGCGACCGGGATCTCCGAGGAAGTCGAGGCGGACAAGCAGTATCTGTTCAACAAAGGTCATGCCGCCGAAGCCGCGATCCGTCCGCACGTCGAAGCGATCATCGGCGACGAGTTGTATCCGTGCACTGGCTCGGACGGCGAGCTGCTGGCCTCATTCGATGGCGCGACGATGGCTGAAGACACCATTTTCGAGCACAAGCTCTACGGCGCCGATCTTGCCGAGCAAGTAAAGCGCGCAGCCGTAGACCCGCACTACTACTGGCAACTCGAACACCAGCTGCTGGTGAGCGGCGCCAAGCGCTGCATCTTCGTGACGTCAGACGGCACGCCCGAGCGCTTCGAGCACATGATCTATACGCCGGTGCCTGGCCGGGCCAAGGCGCTGCGCGATGGATGGGCGCAGTTCAAGTCGGACTTGGCAGCCTGGAAGCCGGCCGAGGCCGACGTGATCGTCACCGCCGCAGTCGTCGAAGCCCTGCCCGCCGTGTCCGTGCGGATGGACGGCGCCATCGCCGTCATCAGCAATCTCGACGTGTTCGGCGAGAAGCTGGCCGCCTTCATCGCGAATATCGACAAGTCGCCGTCCACCGATCAGGCGTTCGCCGATGCGGAGTCAGCGTGCAAGACGCTCGCCGCTGCGGAAGACGCGCTCAAGCGGGCAGAGGCCGCCGCCCTGGCGCAGACGTCCAGCATCGATGACATGCGCCGCACCGTCGAACTCTATGCGGAGATGGCGCGCACAACGCGCCTGGCACTCGAAAAGATCGTCAAGGCTCAGAAGGATCAGATCCGCGTCGAGATTCAGCAGAAGGCGGCCGCTGCCTTCCAGGGGCATATCAACGCGATCAACGCGCGGCTCGGCAAAGTCCAGCTGCCTGCGATCCGCTCTGACTTCGCCGGGGCGATGAAGGGCAAGAAGACGCTGGCCAGCTGCCGCAGTGCAGTCGATGACGAGCTGGCGCGCGTAAAGATCGAAGCCAATGCCGTCGGCGAGAAGATCGACGCGAACCTGCGCGCGCTGGCCGAGCATCCCGAGCATGCATTCCTCTTCGCTGATCTTCAGGCGCTGGTGATGAAGGACGCCGAAGACTTGGCTGCGGTCATTGCCAATCGAGTCGCTGCGCACAAGGCCGAACAGCAGCGTAAAGAAGACGAAGCCCGTGAGCGCATTCGCGCCGAAGAAGAGCGCCGGGCTCAGCAAGATGCCGAACTCAAGGTCGAGCAAGAACGTCAGCGCATTCGAGCGGAAGAACGTGAGCTGGCCGAACGGGAGGCTAAACAGCGCCACGACGACGAGGTGGCTGCGTGGGGTATTGCGGATGAACCAAAGGCCACAACGCCGCCCGCGGCTGCACGGGCCATCAAGCCAACCGCCGGCGCTGCGCGTAAGCCGGCTTCGCGCCCGAGCGACGCCGACATCATCGGTGTCCTGGCCATGCATTACCGGGTCCACGAATTTAAGGTGATCGAGTGGCTTCTGGAGCTTGACCTGCAATCCGAGTCCAGCAAGCTCGCGGAGGCGATGTGATGGCCGCGCTCGTCCAGAAGGATATGCATCACATTGTCAGCCGATTGCCGAAGGACGTCGCGCAGTTGCTGCGCGATGACCCGCGTCTCTGTATCGGGGGCGGCATCATCCGGGCCCTGATCGGCCAGGAAAAGCCGAACGACATCGACTTTTTCGGACCATCCGACGAGGTGCTGAAGGCGACAGCCGAGAAGCTGTGTAATGCACGGAACGCGAAAGGCGAGGTGACAAAACTGCACCGAACCGACAACGCAGTTACGGTGTTTACGCTCAATCGCCTGCCAGCGCAGTTCATTACTCGCTGGACATTCACCGACATGCAGAAAGTAGTTGATTCGTTCGACTTCACCGTCTGCCAAGCGGTGATCTTCTTCGACCCGACGGATAAGCAGTTCAAATCCTGTTGCTCGGAGGCCTTCTATCCCGATCTGGCAGCTCGCCGGTTGACCTACACGTCACCGGTCCGCAATGAGGATGCCGGCGGTTCGCTTCTCCGGGTGATCAAGTACATCCGTCGTGGATATTCGGTTCAGGTTGTCAGCCTGGGCGCGGTTTGCGCGCGGCTGTACAGCGGAATGCGCGAGGACAGCGCCGCGCTGCGCGATGAAGGACAACGCGCCAAGGTGCTGGCGGGACTTCTGCGCGAAGTCGATCCATTGCTGGTGATCGACGGCGTCGAGATCGGCGAAGACGACGATCACAGTCCCGAGAGGATGGCCTAGCCATGCGCCTGACCGAACAAGAACGCCGCCTCATCGAGCACGGACTAGACACGCTGATGCAGCGCATTTACGCCGGCACGCCGCCGCCCATTGCCGAGATTCGTTTGTATGAGCGCGCCGTCGCCATAGTCCGTGATCGTCCCGCCGGCATCCGAAGAATCAGGGCCGACCACCAGACCATCCGGCCGACGCCGCAGTCAGAGATGGGGATTCCATGAAAGTCACGATCACGCTCAATGAAGCTCAGGCCCGAACCGTATGCGACGCCCTGGACTTATATGCCCGCATCGGCATTGGTCAGTTGCAGGAAGTTTCCAGTCTTGTGCGACAAGGTTTTCTAGTGCCGACGAAGACGCCTAAAGACGCGGGCTGGTTCTACGACGGGTTCGATTCCGTCATGAATAGCGCCAAGTCGATGCTTGGATTAAGTGGCAGCTCAAGCTATGGGATTGGTCACAACTCTGTAAACGTTGACGCTAAGCGAGCTTTTGAGCTTAGAAAGCAGATAGAAAAGCCAATGGCTCTGGCGGGCGATCCCGACCCAGGCTTTCGCGGTGTTAACTACGACGGACGGATCGTGCGGTATACCGACGACGCTGACATTACTGTGGAGGTGACGAAGTCATGACCGACATCGAACAAATCATCGACCTTGCCGAGCAGCACGGCGCGCAGCTCCTCGGCGGCGGTGGCAAATATGAGATTCACAGGGAAGACCTCGCGGCTTTCTACGCGGCTGCATTCGCGGGAGGCGTAACGCATCGAACTGATGCCGATCGCCAAACTGAAGCCATTCTTGAGCGACTGACTGCTGTTGCCGATGCCGCCAGAGTCTACTACCTGCACTACATCCAGGACGATGCCGAAGACGCGGACAAGTGTGTGTGCGGACGGGAGCAACATGAGCGCGCCGCCGCCCTACGTGATGCGCTGAAGCTGTTGCCACCTAACGCCAGCTTAAGCCGAGGCGGCGAAGCCGACTTCGGCTTGAAGCGCTAGTTGTGCCCTGCTACGTGATCTATGACGAGCACCGGAAGCCTGTCGGGCACATATGCGGCGACCTCGGCCCGCACTGCGCTGACTGCGGCGATGCTGGAGGCAACCTCTGTGATTTTCCAGTTGGCGAGGGGAAGACCTGTGACAGATCAATTTGCGAACACCACTCACACGAGATCGGCCCAAACCTGCATTACTGCGACCACCACTACAGCGATTGGCGCGGCTTCCGAGAAGCCGGCGGCGTCGTTGCAGAGCTTCAGAATGTGCTGCCGTTTCGCGGGGCATAACGCCGGAGCTAGCCCGACCGAATGCCGCGAGCAGCGGCCAGATGAAACGAGCAAAGGACGGGCGGCATGAGGGTCGGGCTGAGCGAGTTGTTATGGCGCACCCGCATTGGTGGCTGACTAAAGATGGCGACCATGACTGCCTCGCGCTCTACAACCGCCACTACAGCGCGTACCGCTACGCTGACGGGCGAGTGCGCAAGCTGTTCTGCGGCCCCGGAGAAAAAGTTGTGCTCCGAACCGCAGCGGGAGACGCCTGCTTTGCATGGCGTCGATTCCTCGACGATAGCGGTCAGACCGGGATTAACTGCGCTGTCTTCCGCAACGAGTCGGCGCACCGCAGCTCGGACCTCATACGACAGGCGGACGCAGTTGCTGATTGCCTCTGGCCTGGTCTGCGGCATTACACCTACGTCGATCCGAGTGCGGTCCGCTCAGCGAACCCTGGATTTTGCTTTTTGGCCGCTGGCTGGACCCGCTGCGGCAAAACGAAAGGAGGACTCATGATTCTCGAACGCATGCCCGCCGTGCGCCATAACGCAGAGCTAAGCCGCGTTGCGGCCAAGGAGAAGACTCATGATTAAAAGCAATGGTCAGGGCCGCAACGTCGGCTTGAGCGCCGGGTTAGCCCTGCTGCCGTGCGCGCATTGCGGAAGCGAGGCTGTGTTGTACGAGCAGAACCGCATGCCTAGTGGGGTTGGGGGAGGTTGTTTCATCGAATGCGACAACCCCGAATGCTGGATGACTACTCCAGTCATGTTTGCAAGTATCGAATTCGTCGGGCCGATGCTTGCGAAGGTTTGGAATCGCAGGGCTGACGCCGAAATTAACCGGCGCGGCTTCGCCGCGCCCGAGTTGAATGCCTTGTTGTGCCTGCCAGATAAGGAGAATGAAATTGGACATTTTTGAAAAGATTAGATCGGCGCAGATTGCTGCCGCTGAGAATGTAGTTTGCGAAAGCCTTTATGAGCGCGGCTTGATTGAACGGCCTGGCAGCAGCGGAAGTGTGAGCGGCCCCAGTTACGAAGAATCGCGGTGCAGTGCAGCTTTTGACGCCGTGCATGAGATGCCAGAACTGGCGCGCGCTCGAAGCGTGATCTCGATGCACGAGCTGCGACTTTTGATAAACACCGTGGCCGACGAGCTTTTGAGGCACAACGCCCAGGTTGAGCCGCTGAAAGTGCCCGGAGAAAACCCATGACGAACAGAGCAAATGCTGAGGCACTTTCAGTCGGCCTCGAACCTGTTGTTGGGCATGACGCCGCCTATGCGTGGATTGATAAATACGCCGATGGCGGCGAAATGTGCAACGACTGCCGGTATAGCGACCAGAGCGGCCCAGGCTGGGGCCATGTGTGCAATGTGCTTGTTGGCGAGACGCGCAGCGGGCGCCAACTGAACGCAACCGACTGCCCGGCGCTACCCGACGAACACTACCCGAAGACGCTTGCGCACGCGCCCTGCGAGGTAGACCGCAACCACGCAAAGTGCTGGCGACAGAGCTGCGACGAAGCGGGGCATTGTGTAGCGCCTAACGCCTTGGCTAAGCCGACCACGGAGCCGGAGGCGTAGTGGGTCGGCTTGAGCCAATTGTTGGAGCGCACCCGCGAACGGTGGCCGTGCTGTTTGCGCGTGCCGACAGCACGTACAAAACCTTGGAAGGGTGCGACGTGTACGACATGGAGCGCGATGCGCGAACCTACGATGGGCCGTGGCCAGTAGTTGCGCACCCGCCATGCCGGGCGTGGGGCGGACTGAGGCACTTTGCCAAGCCGCGCCCTGACGAAAAAAACTTGGCGCGCTTGGCTGTGGCGCTGGTGCGCGAGTTTGGCGGTGTGTTGGAACACCCGGCCGCATCAATGCTCTGGCGCGCGCAGCAGTTGCCGGAGCCGGGCCGCCGCGACGCCTACGGCGGGTGGACGCTGGTGGTGGACCAAGACTGGTTTGGACACCGCGCCGAAAAGCGGACGCGGCTGTACGTGGTTGGATGTGAGCCCGCCGACGCGCCGACGCTGCCGCTGCGCTTGGAAGAGCCGACGCATGTTGTTTCGTCGTGGGCTGGACTGCGCGCCGGAATGCCCGGATACCGCCCGCAATTACGGAAACCTGAGAGGGAGCACACACCGATGGAATTTGCGATTTGGCTCTGCGAGCTGGCGCGCCGCTGCGTGCGCTCCAACGCCGGTTTAAGCGGCGGCGAAGCCGTCCGCTTGAAACCATAGTTGTACGAGGACTACCGATGAACCAGAGCGAACACCTACTGAGCTGCCTCGCCGAAGAATGCGCCGAAGTGGCCCAGCGCGTGAGCAAGGCACTGCGCTTCGGACTGACGGAAGTGCAGCCAGGCCAGCCATTGACGAATGCCGAGCGCATTGCGCAGGAACTGAACGATCTTGTGGCCGTGGCGGAACTGCTGGAAGAAGCCGGACTCGTGCCGCGTACCGGAACCATGCCGGCCATCGAGCAGAAGAAGAGCAAGGTGCGCTTGTTCATGGAGTACGCCGAGCAAGTGGGCGCTTTGACGTACAACGCCGAAGCTCAGCCGACGCGGAGCCGTAGCGAAGCAAAGGCGGAGCGGTCGGCCGGAGCGCCTGGTTAGGCATGCGCGCCGCCTACGCAGACCCGCCGTATTTGGGACTGGCCGCCAAGTTCTATGGTGACCGGCACCCTGATGCTGCGGACTACGACAAGCCGGAGACGCACCAGATTTTGATTGACCGCTTGAGCGCCGAATACGACTGCTGGGCGATGAGCCTGCACAGCCCGGCGCTGCAAGTGATTTTGCCGATGTGCCCGCCAGACGTGCGCGTGATGGCGTGGACGAAAACTTGGTGCAGCTTCAAGCCGGGGCGCAAGGATGCGCACATGGCGTGGGAGCCGGTGATTGTGCGCGGATGCAGACCGCAGACGAAACGGTTGCATGCGGTGCGGGACTACTGCACCACGGGCATTACCGGAACAAGCGGAAACAACGGCGCGAGCGGCCACGGATTCAAAGGCAGCAAGCCCCAGCAGTTTTGCTTTTGGCTTTTCGGTGTTCTGAATTTGGAGCCTGACGATGAATTTACAGACCTGTTTCCGGGCAGCGGCGCAGTGGGCCAGGCCTAGACGAAGTGGCGCGAACGCTCGAAGCCGGAGCAGTTTCTTTTGCATGCCTAACGCCTGAATTAAGCGGCGTGGCGGCTTTATGCCACGTCCGCTTGAATTACTTGTTAGCCCTGCGCAAGTTTAAAGCTGGGCAGAACTGAGAATGAAAATGAGCCGATATTGGAACAGCGAAAAAGACGAACCGAAGATTGGAGTTGCTGTTTTTGACGTGTGCGCAGCCGGGCTGGCTCTGATTATCGCGAGCATGACCGGATGCCCGCGCTACAACGTGTGGCAACAGGGCCTTGTGGGACAAGCCTCTTTGGCGCGAGCGGCCCAGGACCGACAGATTGCCGTGCAGGAAGCGCAGGCCAAGAAGGAGTCCGCGACGCTGCTGGCAGAGGCCGAAGTTGAGCGCGCCAAGGGCGTTGCCGCAGCGAACAAGATCATTGGTGACAGCCTGCACGGCAATGACTCCTACTTGCGCTATTTGTGGATCACCGAAGTAGCAGCAAACCAGACCGGCAAGACCGTTGTTTATGTGCCGACCGAAGCGAACTTGCCGATTTTGGAAGCTGGCAAACGTGAATAACTCTCTCCCGCTTTTAAGGGCTAACGCCGAAGCTCAGCCGGCCGCGCCTGCGGAGAACCACGATGAAAAGAACTGAACCCGAAGCGCGGGCTGTCCGCGTTGAAGCGCCTGTTGGGCCTGTGCGCCCCGTTGCTTGCAGAGCCGGGCAGATGCTCTACGCGCTTACCGATGAGCAAGCCGGGCTTTTGAACGCGCGATTGCGCGAGCTGGCGTGGAGCAAGCGCGACCTACGTCTGTGCAAGTGCGACCACTATGCGTCGTGTGAGCACTGCTATCCGCCAGAGTTTCGACCCGGCGGTTTTTGGATGCCCAACGCCCAGGTTAACGCGCGGGCCGGCTTTATGGCCCGTCGCGTTGAACCTGTTGTTGTGCCTCAGCGAGACGAGCCATGACGTTGCCACGGATTGTTTGCCGATTCAGTTGCGGCGCGGCCTCGGCGGTGGCTACGAAGCTGACGCTGGCGAAGTACGGCGCGAGCCATGACGTGCAGATTGTGAATGCCTTCATTGCGGAGGAGCACGAGGACAACCGCAGATTTCTGGCCGACTGCGAGCGCTGGTTTGGCCGCCATGTAACAGTGATGCGCGACGAGAAATACGGCGCTTCTGCGTTGCAGGTTTTCAGGACGCGCCGATACATGGCTGGCCGCACAGGCGCGCCGTGCAGCACGCACCTGAAACGCAAGCTGCTCGATGCGTGGAGCAAGCCCGATGACGTGGCGGTTTTCGGCTTTACGGTTGAGGAGGTGGATCGCTTTTTCGACTTCCGCGAACACAACCCTGGCATGGCTTGCATGGCCCCGCTCATTGAGGCCGGGCTAGGTAAACAGGATTGCAAAGCGATGATTGAGCGCGCCGGCATTGAACTGCCGCTTATGTACCGGCTGGGCTACGACAATGCCAACTGCATCGGCTGCGTGAAGGGTGGCGAAGGCTACATGCGCGCGATCCGTGAGGATTTCCCGGTGCAGTTTGAGGCGCTGGCCACGGTGCAGGACGCGATAGGCCCAAGCGCCTACCTCTACCGCAACCGCGCCACGGGCGAGCGCTACAGCCTGCGGAACCTTCCGCCCGGAGAAGCTCGCCGGAACGAACAAATACCCGCCTGCTCGTTTTTCTGCGAGATGGCCGAACGGGAGTACGTTTCATGAGGTACAACGCCAATTAGCCGGACACCGAAATCCGCCTAACTCGGCGCCCACGGATAGAGATGACGTGAAAGACGGACAGATGAACAGGAAATGCCCTTGAATCAGACTAGCGAAATATTCCAATTCCCCCTGAACTGGATTCCCCTGGCGAGATTTTGCGACCTCAGCGGCTACACAGCCGTGGCGATTCGGACCAAAATCAGCCGAGGGGAACTTGCCGAGGGCATCCAGTACCGGCATGCGCCAGACGGCAGTATCCAAATGAGCTGCAAGGGATGGGATCAATGGGTAGAAAGTTCGAACCGGTCACGGGCATCGCGGTCCGCGGTGAGTCGATCCGGCTCACGTTCCACTACCTCGGCGAACGACGCCGGGAAACTGTCCGCCTGAAGCCGACAGCCCAGAACCTGCGCTATGCCGAGCTTAAGCGCAATCAGATCCTTTACGAGATCGAAATCGGATCGTTCAACTACGGCGACCATTTCCCCGAGTCGAGAAACAAGGATTTAGGCCGCCGTCGCACCAACCTGACTTTGAAACAGGGCGTCGAGAACTGGCTAGCGACACGGGTGCTCGCAAAGTCAACGCGGCGTGGCTATGACATGAGCATCCGCAACTACATCGTGCCTAAGCTGGGCAGTCGTCCCATGCGAGGGATTTTGCCGAGCGAACTGGAACTGATGCGCGCTGAGCTTGCTTCAGAACATGCGGCCAAGACCGTCAACAACGCACTGATCCCAATCCGCGGCGCATTCGAAATCGCACATGCCGATGGCGTCATTACGACCAATCCGGCCATTCGGCTGAAGAACATCAAGGCTTCCAGGATCAGCAAGGCCGATCCCTTTTCACCGGCGGAGTTGGCAAAATTGCTCGGCAAGGCGCATGAGAATGAGCGCAACGTCTACGAGTTTTGGGCTCTGACCGGCCTGCGCACCGGTGAGATCATATCGGTGGACTGGCGCGACGTGGATTGGGAACAGAGCCGAATCCATATCCGGCGCAGCGTGGTCTTGATGGAGCAAAAAGACCCGAAGACCGTGCGCGAACGCTTCGTGCACATGGACCCAGCGGCGATTCAGTGTCTGAAGCGGCAGCAACCCAGCACCCAGTTACAACCCGGCGGCCGAATCTTCGTTAACCCAGCGACGAATGCGCCGTGGGACAACGACAGAGTGATTGCACTGCGCTGGGAGCGGTTGTGCAAACGAGCGCAGGTCCGACACCGACCGCCAGGTCAGCTACGGCACACCTACGCCAGCTTGGCGCTATCTGCAGGTGAGGCCCCGTATTTCGTCGCCGCGCAGCTCGGGCACACGTCGCTGCAAATGCTCGACCGGCACTACGGAAAATGGATGCAGTCGGCGAACCCAAAAGCAGGCGAAAATTTCGCCGAGGTCGCCAAGCGTTTCACCGGCTGATATGCCCCATCTGTGCCCCATCGAGACGCACGATAGGCGATTAATCAACATAATCAATAGATTGCTGATAGGTATCGGCGGGTTCGAATCCCTCTCTCTCCGCCACTTTTCCCAAAGACCGCCATTGGGCGGTCTTTGGGAAAAGCGACGTGAAAGCCGAGAGAGGGATTCGAAGGGCGCGGGAGCGCCCCGGGCCGAAAGAACGACCCTCTCCAAAAGCGTTATTCGTAAGCCCCCTGGGCGGTCTTTGGGAAAAGCGACCTGAAAGCAGAGAGAGGGATTCGAATGGCGCGGGAGCGCCCCGGACCGAAAGAGCAACTCTCTCCGCCAGGTTCTAGTTTTGTAGAAGCGGCTTTAGCCGCGATTGCCGAGCGCTCAGGGCTGCAGGCTGCGGATCCAGTCCTCGACGACCTGCACACCCAGCTCGTCCACCTGCGTGCGCGCGATCGGCGGCATTTGCAGGTTGTGGTTCGTGGACTTCATGCGCGCGAGCAGCAGCGAATTCTCCGGATGGCCAGGGTCGATGAGGGGCGCGTTCAATATGCCGAGCCCGCGGGCCACCGGCACATTGTGGTGGGGCGCGCCGATGAGCCCGCGCCGATCGAGCGCGACCCCGGCAGTGGCGATCCAGGTCTGCTCGCCGCCCAGATATTTCGCGCCCGTGTGATGGCAGCCGGCGCAGTTGGCGGCGAGGTAGGCCAGCGCTCGCGCCTCGATGGGCGCATGGGTGTCGGCGGGGCTCGTCAATGGCGGCGGCGCGCCGACCGCGGGATCGAGCACGCCGCTCGCCTTGAGCATGTCGAACTGCGCGGCGGTCTGCTGCGGCGTGAAGCCGAGCACGCGGTTCTCGGCGCGATGGCAGGCCCAGCATTGGCCGAAGCTCGGATAGTGCCACTCGGATTCGTTGACGACGTCGGTGACCAGCCTGGCGTCGGTGCCCGCGCAGTTCCAGCGATAGCCCAGGCCGTACACGCCGTCATCAGCGACGACGATCACGCGCGTTTCTCTTCTCTTGCCTGCGGGCACATCGAATTGCTTCACGAACATCGTGCCGATGGGGAGGATGAAACGGCCGCCCGCGTCCATGGTGACGCGCTGGCCCGCGGGCACGCGGATGAAGCGCCGTTTGAAGGCGCCGTCCGACCACAGCGGCGAGTTCACCGCATACGGCACGAAGCCCGGAGCCATCGCGAACGCGGCGGTGTCGGTGAAGATCTCGGTCTCGGACAGCGTCTGCGGCACGCTGTCTCGGCTCGCCGTGTCGCGCACGATGCGCGCGATCGTGCGAATCCCCAGCACGTAAAGCTCACCGTCGGGATCTTGTGCAAATCCTTCCGTATCGTTGTACCGGGAGTTTTCAAAAAGGCTCACGCGTGTCGCCGGCCGGCCGCCGATCTTCACGCCCCAGGTGCGGCCGGTTGGATATTCCGAATAGACGAATTGGCCATCGAGTTCGGGCAGTGCCTTGCCGCGGTAGACAAAGCCGCCGATCACCGCCGACAGATCGGCGATCTGCGCGTGCGAATACGCATACAGGGGCGGTTGCGCGGTGCCGATGGTCACCTCCCTCTGCATGCGGACCAGCTCGCCTTCCTTGTAGGGCCATTCGTAATTGCCGCCGGGGATGATGCGGTCGATCTCCTCGCGAAACGTCTCGCCAACGTCGGCGGCGTACAAGTCTCCGGTCCTGGTATCGAAGGCGATGGTGTAGGGATTGCGCAAGCCGAGCGCGTAGAACTCCTCCAGCGCGCCGGCCACGCCAACAAAAGGATTGTTGTTCGGGATGAAGTAATCGGTGACCGTTGCGCCGAGCGGCGTGCGCACCGGCGCGTGGCTGACGCTGCCTCCGCGCTTGTCCACGTCGATGCGGAAGATGCCGCCGAAGAGTGCGCGCGAGAGGGTCTGTTCGTTCTCCGTTTTTTTGTCGTTGCCGTTGCCGAAATAGAGGAAACCATCAGCGCCGAACAGGATGCGGCCGGCGTTGTGCTCGAGCGTCTGTTCGGCCTGCTCCAAGATCCTGGTCTCTTCCCCAAGTACTCGCGTCGACGGATTCCACTTGAAGCGCGTCAGGCGTTGCATCAGACCTTTGGCGTTGTACCAGACGTAAACGTACGGGCTGGGGCCGCTGCCGTCGCCGAAGCCCGGATGCAGCGTCATGCCGAGAGCACCCGCTTCGCCGTCCTGTTCCACCTCGTCCTGGAAATCCACAAGTACGCGCGCCATGCCGTCTTCGATCTGCCAGATGGTGCCTTTGCGTCCGAGCACGAGCGGCCCGCCCGAAGCCGGCCAGGCAACGGCCATCGGCAACAGGATCCGCGCGCCGGGAAAAGCGTCTTCGAGCTTGTAGCCTGCAGTGGCGGGCACCGTGAGCGGGAATGCGCGGCGCACGGCGACCGGCGTCACCGGATCGGAGTCGCAGGCCACCGGCTCCAGCGGATCGGTCGGGTCCGTCGCCGTTGGCGTGATGAAGCCATTACCTTGCCCGGGCGGGACGGTGACGCTGACGTCGTCCGTCTTGCCGCAGGCCATCAAACCGGCAGCGCACAAGCCCAGCGCGCCGTGCATCAAAACCTTCACGAAACAATGTGACTCTCTCATTCTTGATCTTTCATGGCCCCAAACCCCGGGCAAGATACGCCGCGGGATTTCTCATATCAAAGGCGGGCACGACGCCTGTGCAGGTATCGCCGTTGCAAGCTGGGGACTCTACTAATAACGCCGGTTCGACTTGATGGACGCTGCCTGTGCTCTGACATTGCCTCTGCTCAACTGCCGTTCAGGCGACGTGCCGTGAAGTGTGCTAACCAATCGACGATCGATAGCTGGTTGCCCTCCACCAGGAGCCACTGCTTCCGCTGTAGCTCGATGTTTACAGACTTTGCAAGGCCACTCTTCATGCTCGGCGCCTCATCCCAGATGCATTCCAAATTGTTCCTGCTGCTAATCGTCGCTTTGCTTCCGGGAATGACGGCCTGCGAAAAGAAAAAAGAAGCGCCGCCCGCGCCGCCGCCACCGGCGGTCAAGGTCGTCACCTTGCAGCCGAGCACGGTGACGCTGACCACCGATCTGCCCGGGCGCACGGTGGCCTACCGGGTCGCCGACATCCGGCCGCAGGTGGGCGGCTTGATCTTGAAGCGCCTGTTCACCGAGGGCGGCGACGTTGAGCAGAACGAGCAGCTCTACCAGATCGATCCGGCGCTGTATCGCGCCACTTACGAGAGCGCCAAGGCCACCGCGCAGTCATCCAGGCAGCAAGTGGATCGCTACAAGCCGCTGGCCGAAGTCAACGCCGTGAGCCGCCAGGATTTCGATAACGCGGTGGCCACCGCTGCGCAGAACAAGGCGTCCGAGTCGGCCGCGCAGATCAATTTGGTCTACACAAAATTGCTGTCGCCGATCTCCGGCCGCATCGGCCGCTCCACCGTCACCGAAGGCGCGCTGGTCACCGCTGGGCAGGCGACGGCGCTGGCAACGGTGCAGCAGATCGATCCGATCTATGTCGATGTCACCCAGCCGAGCGCGGTGCTGCTGCGGCTCAAGCGCGAGATGGCTGCGGGGCAGCTGCACGCCGCCGGCGACAACCAGGCCGAGGTGCGGCTGACACTGGAAGACGGCAGCGAATATCCGCTGCCGGGGACGCTGCAATTCTCCGAAGTGCAGGTCGATGCGAGTACCGGCTCGGTCACCCTGCGCGCGCTGTTCCCCAACCCGGACAAGCTGCTGCTGCCGGGCATGTTCGTGCATCAACGCATCGAGGAGGGCCAGCGCAGCGACGCGCTGCTGGTGCCGCAGCAGGCGGTGACGCACGACCAGAAAGGCGATCCGCTGGCGATGGTGGTCGGCGCGGAGAACAAGGTGGAAGCGCGCCACCTCAAGACCGATCGCACCATCGGCGATCAGTGGCTGGTGACCGAAGGGCTCAAGGCCGGTGACAAGGTCATTGTCGAGGGATTGCAGTTCGTCAAGCCCGGCGCGGTGGCGGCGCCCGAGGAGTTCAAGCCGGATGCGGCGGAGAAAAAACCGGCGGTGCCGGCGCAGTCCGCGCCCGCTGCAGCTCGATAGGGGTTCACCGCCATGGTGAATTTCTTCATCGACCGCCCGATCTTCGCCTGGGTGCTGGCGATCGTGATCATGCTCGGCGGCGGTCTTGCGGTGACAACCTTGCCGATCGCGCAGTATCCGAGCATCGCGCCGCCGGCGATCTCGATCCAGGTGACGTATCCGGGCGCCTCCGCCGAGACCGTGCAGAACACGGTGACGCAGGTGATCGAGCAGCAAATGAATGGCATCGATCATCTGCTGTACTTCTCGTCGGAGAGCGACAAGGACGGCAGCATGACCATCACCCTGTCGTTCGAGCAGGGCACCGATCCCGACGTCGCCCAGGTGCAGGTGCAGAACAAGCTGCAACTGGCGACGCCGCTGCTGCCCACCGAGGTGCAGCAGCAGGGCATCCGCGTCGCCAAGGCGACCAAGAATTTTCTGCTGGTGGTGGGTTTCGTTTCCAGCGACGACAGCATGGATGGACGCGACATCGGCGACTACATCGCCTCCAATGTGCAGGACCCGATCAGCCGCACCAAGGGCGTCGGCGACTTCCAGTTGTTCGGCGCGCAGTACGCCATGCGCATCTGGCTCGATCCGGCCAAGCTCAACAACTACAGCCTGACGCCGAGCGACGTGTCCAACGCGCTGCAGGCGCAGAACGTACAGGTGGCCTCGGGTGAAATCGGCGGCCTGCCGGCGCGGCCCGGTCAGCGCTTGAACGCGACCATCGTCGGCCCGCAGCGCCTGCAGAGCGCGGAGGAGTTCGGGCGCGTGCTGTTGCGGGTCAACCCCAATGGTGCGCGGGTGCTGCTGCGCGACGTCGCGCGCGTGACCCTGGGCGGCGAGAATTATTCGGTGTCGTCCAAGTACAACGGCAAACAGGCCGCGGGCCTGGCGATCAAGCTCGCGCCCGGCGCCAACGCGCTGGACACCGCCAAAGCAGTGCGTGCGACGCTGGACGAACTCAAGCCGTTTTTCCCCGCCGGCCTGGAGGTGGTGTATCCGTTCGACACCACGCCCTTCGTGCGTGTGTCGATCGAGGAGGTGGTGAAGACGCTGTTCGAAGCCGTGGTGCTGGTGTTCCTGGTGATGTACCTGTTCCTGCAGAACCTGCGCGCGACACTGATCCCGACCATCGCCGTGCCGGTGGTGCTGCTCGGCACCTTCGGCGTGCTCGCCGTCGCCGGGTTCTCGATCAACACGCTGACGATGTTCGGCATGGTGCTGGCGATCGGTTTGCTGGTGGACGACGCCATCGTCGTCGTCGAGAACGTCGAGCGCGTGATGGCGGAAGAGAAACTTTCGCCCAAAGAAGCCGCGCGCAAATCGATGAGCCAGATCACCGGCGCGCTGGTCGGCATCGCGCTGGTGCTGTCGGCGGTATTTCTGCCGATGGCGTTCTTCGGTGGCTCCACCGGCGTCATCTACCGGCAGTTCTCGATCACCATCATTTCGGCGATGACGCTGTCGGTTCTGGTGGCGCTGATCTTCACGCCAGCGCTGTGCGCCACCTTGCTTAAGCCGGTGGACGAGGAGCACACGCATCACGGTCACGGTTTCTTCGGCTGGTTCAATCGCACGTTCGACCGCATGAACCGCGGCTACACCGCCGGCGTCGGCCACATGACGCGGCGCACCGGGCGCTATCTGCTGGTGTACCTGGTGATCGTCATCGCGATGGCCGGGCTGTTTCTGCTGATCCCCAAGTCCTTCCTGCCCGACGAGGACCAGGGCGTGCTGTTCGTGCAGGTGGTGGAGCCGCCGGGGACGTCGATCGAGCTGACCGAGCAGGCGCTGGACAAGGTGCGCGATTTCTTCCTGGTTGATGAGAAGGCTTCGGTCAACGGCGTGTTCACTGTCAGCGGCTTCAGCTTCGGCGGGCGCGGGCAGGGTTCGGGCCTGGCTTTCGTCAGCCTCAAGGACTGGCATGAGCGCGGCGGCGCCGACCAGGGCGTGCTCGCCATCGCCAACCGCGCGACGCAGCATTTCTCCAGCATCCGTGGCGCCCAGATCGCCGCGTTCGCGCCGCCCGCGGTGCTGGAGCTGGGCAATGCCACCGGCTTCGACTTCCAGTTGCTCGACCGCGCCAATGTCGGCCACGACGCGCTGATGCAAGCGCGCGGCAAGCTGATGGAAGCGGCCAAGAAGAATCCCGCCATCGGCATGCTGCGTCCCAATGGTCTGGACGACGAGCCGCAGTACAAGCTCGACATCGACTGGGAGAAGGCCAGTGCCCTGGGTCTGTCGATCGCCGACATCAGCGCGACGCTGGCTTCGGGCTGGGGATCGTCGTACGTCAATCAGTTCATTGATCGCGGTCGCGTCAAGAAAGTCTTCATCCAGGGCGATGCCGACACGCGCATGGCGCCCGAGGATCTGGATCACTGGTATGTGCGCAACGCCTCCAACCAGATGATCCCGTTTTCGGAATTCTCCACCGCGCGCTGGTCGCGCGGCTCGCCCAAGCTGGAGCGCTACAACGGCGCGGCCTCGCTGGAATTCCTCGGCGCGCCGGCGCCGGGCAAGAGTACCGGCGCGGCGATGCTGGCGATGGAAGAAGCGCAGGCCAGCCTGCCAAAAGGCACCGGCTTCGCCTGGACCGGCCTGTCCTTCGAAGAACGCCTGTCCGGCTCGCAGGCGCCGATGCTCTACGGCATCTCGCTGACCATCGTCTTCCTGTGCCTGGCGGCGCTCTACGAGAGTTGGTCGATCCCGGTGGCGGTCATGCTGGTGGTGCCGCTGGGCATCATCGGCACGGTGCTCGCGACGCTGGCGCGCGGGCTGTCCAACGACGTGTTCTTCCAGGTCGGCCTACTGACGACGGTGGGCCTGGCGGCCAAGAACGCGATCCTGATCGTCGAGTTCGCCAAGGAGAATCACGAGCAGGGCATGAGCCTGATCGACGCCAGCATCCACGCCGCGCAGCAGCGTCTGCGGCCGATCCTGATGACCTCGCTCGCCTTCATCCTCGGCGTGCTGCCGCTGGC
The DNA here is from genome assembly GCA_964246995.1 of uncultured Hydrocarboniphaga sp. Lineage (GTDB taxonomy): Bacteria > Pseudomonadota > Gammaproteobacteria > Nevskiales > Nevskiaceae > Hydrocarboniphaga. The sequence goes on along the minus strand of CAXTSJ010000015.1, from coordinate 54,908 downwards.
GATCGCCACGGGTGCCGGCGCCGGCGGGCGCGTCGCCATCGGCACCGGCGTCATCGGCGGCATGATCACCGCGACCCTGCTGGCGGTGTTCCTGGTGCCGGTGTTTTTCGTGTCGGTGCTCAATCTGGTCAGCCGAAAAAAGCCGCCGCCGGAGGCGCCGCAGGAGAATTCACCGGAACGGTCCGCGCCGCCACCGCCACCGCCACCGTCGCCGGATACGGATCGCGGGGTCGAGGCATGAAATTCCCAAGCCCCGTTGCCGCGGTTCTCTGCAGCGCCGCGATGCTGGCCGCGTGCACGCTGGAGCCGGGTTACGACCGGCCCGACGCGCCGGTTCCGCCGGGCTGGACTCCTGGCGCCAGCGACGGCGCGGCCGCCTCCGGCGACACCGCCGACATCGGCTGGCGCGAGTTCTTCACCGATCCGGGACTGCAGCGTTTGATCGAACAGGCGCTGGCCAACAATCGCGATCTGCGCGTCGCCGCGCTCAACGTGCAGGCCGCGCAGGCGCAGTACCGGATCCAGCGCGCCGACCTGTTTCCGAGCGTCGCGGTGACCGGCGTGGAGCAGGTGCAGCGCTATCCGGCGGGCGTCATCCAGTCCGGCGGCTCGGCGGGCGGGACGGGCGTCGGCGGCGCTGGCGGCGCAACCGGTGGTACTGGCGGAGGCGCTGCTGACACGGCTAGCGGTGGCGGCGGCGTGATCTCGCGATACTACAACGTCGGCGTCGGCTTCACTGCCTACGAGCTGGACCTGTTCGGGCGCATCCGCAGCCTCAACCACGCCGCGCTCGAAACCTATTTCGGCTATCAGGAAACCCGCCGCAGCACCCAGCTGAGCCTGATCGCGGAGGTCGCCAGCGCTTATCTCACCCTGCTCGCGGACCAGGCCAATCTCGACGTCACCCGCAGCCAGCTCGAGGGCCAGAGCGCGTCCTACGATCTGATCCGCCGCAGCCTGGAAGCCGGCGTGACCACGGCCCTGGCGGCGCGCCAGGCGGAAATCACGGTCGACACCGCCAAGGCCAATCTCGCGTCCTACACCCGCCTGCTGGCGCAGGATCGCAACACGCTGGCGGTGCTGATCGGCGGCCCCTTGCCGGACGACATGGACTTGAGCGCCTCGCTGGCGGCGGTGCAGTTGCGCTCCGACCTGCCGGCGGGGCTGCCCTCGGAAGTGCTGGCGCAGCGGCCGGACGTGCGCGCCGCCGAGCATCAGCTGATCGCGGCCAATGCCAACATCGGCGCGGCGCGCGCGGCGTTCTTTCCAAGCATCAGCCTGACCGGCAGCTACGGCACCGCCAGCTCGGAGTTGTCGGGCCTGTTCAGACAAGGCTCCTTGGCCTGGACGTTCTCGCCGCAGATCAATCTGCCGATCTTCACCGGCGGCGCCAACACCGCGAACCTGGACCTGGCGAAGATCCGCAAGAACGTGGGCGTGGCGAGCTATGAAAAAACCCTGCAGAGCGCGTTCAAGGAGGTCGACGACGCCCTGGCCGCGCGGCGCACGCTGGACGAGCAGCTCGATGCGCAGCGCGAACTGGAGAAAGCGGCCACCGAGGCCTACCAGCTCTCCGACCTGCGCTTTCGCAACGGCGTCGACAGCTTTCTGCCCGTGCTGACCGCGCAGCAGACGCTGTATGGCGCGCAGCAGGGCCGCGTCGCGCTGGAGCTGTCGCGCCTGCAGAACATGGCGACGCTGTACAAGGCGCTGGGCGGCGGCACCCGAGAACACTCGGCGGCATCCGCGGCGCCCTGACGGCGTCGCTCAAGGCGGCTTGTCCGCATTCCATCCATCCGTTAGGTTGACCACAACCCGGCGGCGATCTGGCAACAAGACCAGAAGCTTTGCGTTGAGGAGGACAGGCATTGACGAAGATCGTGATGGAGCACGCCGCATCGGCCCCGGTGGCGGTGCACGGTATGCACGCGGCGGGCGAGGCGACGCTGCGGCTGGTCGGTGCGGCGCTGCAGGTGCTGGCGACGCTGGTGGTGGTGCGGACCCTGGAGCCCTCGGTCGTCGGCATCTACTTCGAAGGCTTTGTGATCGCCTACGCGCTGGCGGCCTTGCTGCGCGGCAAGTACGAGATGCTGATCCTGCGGGTCCTGCTCGGCGAATGCGACAAGCAGACCTGCATTCCGATGTTCGATCTGCTGGCGGCGCTCGGCCGCCGGGTGGGCGTGCGCTGCGTGCTGGTGTGCGCGGTGCTGCTGGTGATCACGGCCGATCTCGACATCATGGAGCCGCGGCTGCGCCCCTTCCTGGAGACCTTCTTTCCGTTCGTGCTGGCGGTGCCTTTTCTCGCCATCGCCCTGCTGCTGTCGGGCGCGCTGCGTGCCGCGCGGCGCTCCCTGGGCAGCACCATCATCGGCGCGTATTCGGTGAATCTGGCGATCATCGTGGCCGGCGCGCTGGCGCCGCCCGAGAGTGCATTCGTCTGGCTGTCCTGGGCTTTCGTGCTCGGTGCGGTCGCGGCGTCGGCGACCGGGATCGTGCTGGTGCGCAAGGTCTTCCCGGCCAAGGCGGCGCCGGGCGCGACGAAGCCTTGCGTCGCCGACTGGCGCCAGATTTACCGCACCGCGACGCTCGACTACGGGGTCGCAGGCATTGCCCTGACCGGCCTGCAGTGGGGACCGTTGTGCGTGCTGGCGATCGCCGGGCCGGCGCTGCAGATCGCTGAGATCGCGGTGGCCTCGCGGCTGGCGCTGATCGTCGATCTGCTGATGCCCTCGCTGGTGTTCGTGCCGCTGCACCTGAACCTCGCCCCGCGCTTGAGCCAGGCCCTGCATACCGAGCGCGGCCGTCTGCTGGCCGATCTGGCGTTCTCGGCTCTGGCGGCGTCGGCGATCGTCGTCGGGCTGATGCTGAGCCTGCCGCCGCTGCTGGCGCAGTTTGGTAGCCCGTATGCCGAGCTGACGGGCCTGCTCGCCATCGTGCTGGGGTCGCAATGGATCAATGCCGCGGCCCGCCCGGCGCTGCGTTTCATGACCACTTATCACTATCGTCCGGTCATCTTCGCACTCTGCCTGAGCGCGGCGACTGCCCTGGTCATCGCGTTCTTCGGTGTCGGCCGGTTCGGCGCAACCGCTGTGGCGGTAGCCGGTTTATGCGGCACCTTGCTGCTCAATGCCTCGTCCCTCGCCGCCGCACTGAGGGAAGCCAGGCGGACGCGTTGATTCGGGACGATCGGGCACAAACACAAGACGAGCCGGAACAGACCGCCATTCGCCAATGGCAGAACATAGGCTCAGGATGTAAGGCAGGAGATGTCTGGTTTGAGTCCACTTGCCCGAAGTCTCCGTAAAGCACCGATACGTTGGCTTTGAACGGTTGAACATCGTTCTGAAGGGTTGTTTTTCTGGCGCCGGTGCCAACGTCTGTCGCCACTTTGCTGTCCACCTACCTTAGGAGTCTCGATCTCATGAATTCCATCAAAATGACCGGTATTGCCCTCGCCACCGCCGCTGCTGGCCTGTTCTCTGTCGCCAGCATCAACACCGCCTTCGCCGGCGATGCCAAGGTTGCCTGCGAGAAGTCCAGCGCCTGCAAGGGCCAGGGCGCTTGCAAGACGTCCGCCAATGCCTGCAAAGGCCAGAACGCCTGCAAGGGCCAGGGCATGACCGAAGCGTCCAGCGCCGAGGCCTGCAAGGCTGCCCAGGCTTCCGCCAAGAAGTAAGCTGTTGGCCCGGCCGGCTACGGGCCGGCCGGGCTCTTGCTTCATCGCATCTTCCAGAATTCGAATACGTACGCCGATGCTTATGACCGCGCCACCCGCAGCATCCGTTTTGCCGGGGCTGGGCTTCGGGCTCGGTCTGCGAGTCGAGCATTACGACGCGATCCTGTCCGGCGATCCGCCGATCGACTGGCTCGAGATCGTCTCCGAAAACTACATGATTCCCGGCGGCCGGCCGCTCAACTACCTGGCCCGCTTCCGCGAACGCTATCCCCTGGTCATGCACGGCGTGTCGATGTCCATCGGCAGCACCGATCCGATCGACCGGGAGTATCTGGCCCAGCTCAAAAAGCTGGCCGACTTCGTCAAGCCGGCCTGGATTTCCGACCATCTGTGCTGGACCGGCGTCGGCTCGCAGAACCTGCATGACCTGATGCCGCTGCCGCATACCGTCGAGGCGATCGAGCATGTCGTCGGCCGGGTGCGTCATATTCAGGATTTCCTGGAGCGCCGCATCGTGCTGGAGAACGTTTCCAGCTATGTCGACTACCGCCAGTCGCAGATGAGCGAATGGGAGTTCCTGGCCGAGATCGCGCGTCGCGCGGACTGCCTGATTCTTCTCGACGTCAACAATGTCTTCGTCAGCGGCTTCAATCACGGCTTCGATCCGCATGCCTATCTCGACGGCCTGCCGGCCGACCGGGTGCAGCAGATCCACCTCGCAGGGCACAGCAACCAGGGCGACCTGATCATCGATACCCACGACGATGCGGTGATCGATCCGGTGTGGTCGCTGTACGACTACGCGATCCGCCGTTTCGGCCCGGTGTCGACGATGATCGAACGCGACGATCACATTCCGCCGCTGGCCGACCTGCTCGCCGAACTCGAACAGGCGCGTGCAATCGCAAGGCCGATCCTGGCCGCCGCCGCGTGAGTCCCCTCGCGCAGCTGCAACGGCAGTTCCAGGCTTACGTGATGTCCGGTGATCCCTTGATCCTGCCGGAGGTCGTCGCGATCGATGCGAGCAAGGCGCAGCGTCGTCTCGACATCTACCACCAGGCCTACCGGCTGCGCCTGATCGAAGTGCTCGGCAACGACTTTCCTGGAGTCAAGGCACTGGCCGGCGAGCACTTCACGACGCTGCTGCAGACCTATGTCGAGGCGTCGCCTTCGCCGCACTTCAACGTGCGCTGGTATGGCGATCGCCTCGCCGGTTTCCTCGCTGGCCACGCGGACGCGGCGTCGACGCCGGCGCTCGCCGAGATGGCGGCTCTGGAATGGGATCTGACCCTGGTGTTCGATGCGGTGGAAGAAGCCCTGGTCGAACTCGCCGATGTGGGCCAGGTGCCGCCGGATGCGTGGGCGACGATGCGTCTGTCCTTCGCCTCGTCATTGCGCTGCCGCGTGCTGCATTGGAACGTTGCCCAGATTCGCCGGGCGATGGACCAGGACGAACCGCTGCCCACGCTTGCGCCGCTGGAGTCCGCCGAGACCGAAGCGATCTGGCGCCATGACTTCAAGGTCCGTCATCGCCCGCTGGCGGTGGATGAAGCCGCCGCATTGAATGCGGCCCGCGATGGCGCCACGTTCAGCGATCTCTGCGTGCTGCTCTGCGAGTGGCATGCGGAGGACACGGTAGCGATGCGCGCCGCGGAGCTGCTGAAGAACTGGATTCACGACCAGTGGGTCGCCGCCCTGATCGCCGAACCGGTTGAGCCCGCGTGAGGCCACTGCGCGTGATGGCGCTGCTGCTGACGGTGCTGGGTGCGCCGCTGGCTCTTGGCTCGCCGACTGCTCCCGACACCGGTGCCGGCAAGATCCAATGGCAGCCCTGGTCCGACGACGTCTTCGTGCGCGCTCGGGCCGAACACAAGCTGGTGCTGCTCGATCTGGAAGCGGTGTGGTGTCACTGGTGCCACGTGATGGACCACGAGACCTATGTCGATCCCGCGGTGATCCGCTTGCTCAACGAGCACTACATCGCGCTCAAGGTCGATCAGGACGCACGGCCCGATCTGTCGAACCGCTACGAGGACTACGGCTGGCCGGCCACGGTGATCTTCGGCGCCGACGGCAGCGAGCTGGTCAAGCGCTCGGGCTACATTCCGGCTCCGGGCATGGCTTCGCTGCTGCAGGCGGTGGTCGACGATCCAACCCCGGGGCCGTCGGCGCAGCAGCAGACCGCGCAACTGACTTTCGAGGCTGGCACCCTGCCGGCGCCGCTGCGAAAGGAGTTGGAGGCCGCCTTCGTCGAGCAGTACGACGTCGAGCATGGCGCCTGGGGTTTCGTCCACAAGTTTCTCGACGCGTCCTCCGGCGAATACGCGCTGATGCTGGCGCGTCGCGGCGACCCGCTGCAGGCCAAGCGCATGAAGCAGACGCTGGACGCGCAGCGCCAGCTGATCGATCCGGTCTGGGGCGGCGTCTACCAGTACTCCACCGGTGGCGACTGGAAGCAGCCGCATTTCGAAAAAATCATGACGACGCAGACCGCCAACCTGCGCCTGTACGCGCAGGCCTATCTGCAAAACGGCGACGCGCGGGACCGGGAGTCTGCGCGCGCGGTCTATGCTTATCTGGCCAGGTTTCTGCTGTCGCCCTCCGGCGCCTTTTACACCAGCCAGGACGCGGACGCGGTGCCCGGTGAACACGCCGCCGAGTACTTCGCGCTGGATGACGCCGGCCGTCGCAAGCTCGGCGTGCCGCGCATCGACAACCACCGCTACGCACGCGAGAACGGACTCGCGATCGAGGCCTTCGTCGCCTTCCATGCGGTCGATCCGCAGGCGGGCGCGCTGGCCAAGGCGGTCACCGCCGCGCGCTGGGTCGTCAACAACCGCTCGCTGCCCGGCGGCGGGTTCCGCCACGACGCCGTCGATGCCGCCGGCCCCTACCTCGGCGATACGCTGGCGATGGGACGCGCGTTCCTCGCCCTGTACGCCGCTACCAGTGACCGCGCCTGGCTGGATCACGCGGTGCAGGCCGCCGGCTTCATCGACCGCCAGTTTGGCGGCGCCGGTCAGGCTGGCTATCCGACCGCCAGGTCCACGGCCGGCAAGGGCTATCAGCCGCAGCCCCTGCGGCCGGAAAACGTGGACCTGACGCGCTTCGCCAACCTGCTCTACGCCTACACCGGCGACGCCGGGCACCGCGCGATCGCGGACCGGGCACTGCGCTATCTGGTATCGCCGTCGGTGGCGCGGCGCTTTCCGGCCGCCGGCGTGCTGCTCGCGGATCGCGAGCGCGCCGAGCCGCCGCTGCATCTGGCGATCGTCGGCGCCAAGAACGAAGCCGCCGCGCGAGGGCTTTTCCAGGCCGCACAGCAGGCACCCGACAGCTACAAGCGCCTGGAATGGTGGGACCGCAGCGAGGGGCCCTTGCCGAACGACGACGTGCCCTATCCCAAATTCCCCAAGCCGGCGGCCTACCTTTGCACCGGCCAGCGCTGCTCAACGCCCATGTTCGATCCGGCGGTGCTGGCGGCCAAGCTGAAGAAGCTGGCTGTCGCAGATCAATAGAGAGCCGAGTCGACGACCGTTCTTCTGGAAGCATAAGATCGACGATGGGTGACCGAACTGCGATTTCGTCAACCACTTGTCGCATATGAAGCGTTGCTGTCGTTGTGACTCTGCGCTACATGACGCATCGTCGGTACTAGCCCCAGCAGTAAACCAGTCGATTCGTAAAAAGGATATTTATGAGCACGAAATGGACGAGACGGGGCATTGCAGCGATGCATATTGGCCTAGCCCTACCGGCATCAGCCGGCTCACTGACTTATACCTATAACGACGCTGGACGGCTGACACAAGCCAGCGGCACGCCCGGCACCCGGGCTTATCAACTGGATCCCGCCGGCAATCGCACGGACCTGTCGCTTCAGGTGGGCCTGGATAGCGCTGTTCTGCCGTCGATGACGGCGTCGGCGGATCGCGTGCCGAGTAACGGCGCGCCGTCGGCTGGGCTGGCTTCCGCCAACCTGACGGCAACCCGTATCAACGAACCGTAACGGCCGCTGTGGTTTGTCTTTCCAAGCGGCCTGCCAATTCATTAGAGTCACTAATGGCAGACCCGCATCGGCTGGATTGAGAAACGTCTTGATTCGTCCGTCAGAAACTTGGGGTTTGATGTGACCTTCAATCGTTCAACAATCCGTGCTTGGCTGGCAGCCGTGATCGCTGCTAGCGGCCTTATCCCCTTGCTTGCTGCAGCAGAGCCTTTGCCTGCCGTTCGTATGATTGCTGCTCCGCTGGTAACGCCAACGACCGCCTGGTCGTATTACGGTGCCAGCCTTACCCATACCAACGGTGCCGTGGTGCTGGCAGGGCGTGCACCGGAGATCGTCGAAATCGCGCGGGCGCTCGGCAAGGGGCGCTACACGAATGACGTTTACGGCAGCACGGTCTACGAATACATACGTAACAACATCAAGACCGAGTTCCGGTTCGGTCTGTCGAAGGGTGCGCGTGGCGCAGCGATCGATCAATCAGGTACGCCATTCGACCAAGCGGCACTACTGGTGGAGTTGCTGCGCGAAGGCGGCATTGCGGCCGAATATCGCGTCGGTACGATCAATCTCAACGCCATGCAGTTTTCGGACTGGACGGGCCTCACTAACGCTACAGCCGCCTGCAAATTCCTGGCCGACGGAGGGTTCCCCGCAACCGTCAATGGTGAATCTGACTGTGACAGCGGGACGCTCACCGGTAACGTTAGTGCAGTCGTCATGGGGCACATCTGGGTGTCCGCCAACGCCAAGCTCTACGACGTGGCATACAAGAAGTATTCGCCCAAGGCTGGCATCAATCTAAGCTCCGTGATTAGTTGCGGCACGAGCTGCGGAACCAACGTGCTGACGTCGATCCCAGCGATCACGTCGTACCCTGGTACCGCTGCGCCGTCGGTGACGAGCGCCAACCAAACCAACATTGATGCCGGTCTCAAGACCGCCGCGACCAGCCTTCAGACCTACATCCAGAATCAGAACGCGACCAACAAAACTAATCTCCAGATCGACGATATTGTCGGTGGTTCGCAGATCGACCAGACCTATCCGTTTCAGATTGGTGCCAGTCTTTCGTACATCTTGGCGACGCAATACACCTGGTCCGGCGACATTCCGGATCAATTCCGCACTACGCTGCGGGTGCAGTTCGATTCGATTGATCAACTGCTTTACGCCGACGAAATCTATGGCCAGCGCCTGCGGTTCTGGGGCGGGCAAACCCCGGCGCAGAGTGATGCCAGCACGTCGACCACTGCGGCCCGCACGATCGGCTTGTATTCCGAATACAAGCCGTTGGCGAAGAGCATCAATGCAGCAGGCAGTTCCATCGATCCGGTCACGCTGACCGTCGACCATCCTTACGCCGCTGCCAACACTGCCGACGGTCTCCCTGCTGGCACTTATGCGGATGACAAATCGTTGTACGTGACCTCGCTGCAAGCCCGTCTTTGCGAGACCCGGCCCGCGGGGTGCTCCAGTGGGGATATGAGCTGGGTGTTTGGTGCGGTCACCATCATCCAGGGTTGGGGCGAGACGACCGACAGCACCATCAGTCACTTCACGGAGCTTCAACGCAAAGACTTGTTCGCCACGGTGCCGCAGAATCCCAGCGATACCAATCATGTGTGGTTGACCTTCACGACCGTGAGCCCGGTGGGCTGCTTGCTGAAGAGTGGCCTGCCGACAAAGACCTACGATTACGGTTGCTTTGGCACGCAGCAGGCTGCAGTGGGCGCCACTTTCCTGGCCGAGTCGGCTGCGATGCGGGAGCTGGCATCGCGCATCAACGGGAGCGTTGCCCAGAACCACCATACCCTTGGCGTGATCTCGTCGGGCAAGCCCATTGCCGGCGTCTCGATCAACTTGCAGGCTCAGCTCAGCGCCAACAGCGCCACGGCCGTGGCGGCGGACCGGCAATCAGCCTTCAACGGCATCACCGCGTCCATGAGCCGCCTGGAAGCGGGGCTCACTGAGCAACTGCTCGATGCCTACGACGGCTTCTCCGGCACGTCGATGCTGGCTCGATCAAGCGCCAAGGGCGTCGCTTTGATTCAGGCCAACGCGGCGACCTGGGCTGTGGTCAAGACAAAGCTGACGAATTACATCCCCGACAAGATCACCAGCATCGAGTGTTATCTCGGGATCGGCCCCGGATGCAGTGCGAACACAGCTTTCAATTACACGCTCCTGATTCCGCAAGACGGCTTCCTGGGCAAGGTCATCAATGCCACTGTTTACTTCAATGGCATGACGGCCTATGACGCCAGTGGCTCGCGCATCGCCTACGTTGTCGCCAACCAGCTCAAAGGTAGTGGCTCGTCGGGGGCAATCGATCCGTTCACGTCCGCACAGGATTCAACCAAGCTGCGCGAGTACTCGATCAAGAAGAAGCAGTACTACGGCATCAACCTGCAGAATGGCACTCTGAAGCTGACACCGCCGCCCGATCTGGTCACCGGCGTCGGCGAGTTCCCCTACAGCCTGTCGTTCCAGCGTTACTACGACTCAAGCGTACCGCTGGCGGATGGTGTTACGCCGGCGTACATCGCCATCCCGTACTACAGCACCTATGAGCGCGCCAATCTCGGCGGCGGCTGGAAGCACAACTTCTCGATCGCGGCGCAGATCGGCAGTGATGGCCTGGCGGGTCTGGGCCGCAATTCCGCCCTGGATGCGTCCAGCGCAATTACCGGCCTATTCACCCTCCGGCAGCTCAACACTGGCGCCCAGGACATCCGGACGCGCCTGGCAACGATCATGGCCAGCGACTGGTGGGTACGCAGCCTCAACGCCAATGTCGTCAACGTGCGCCGGCCGCCCAACAACAGCGTCTTCACCCGACTGCCGAATGGCAAATTCAACCCGCCGCCAGGTGGCGCGGAAACACTGCAGCAGTCTGGTGAACGCCAAGCTTTTAACAACCTGATTTGGGACTATCGGGATGTCAGTTTCGCGCTGTACGGCAAGGATGGCTCGATCCTCGATCTGGACTTCAACAGCGATTCGCAAGCCGTGGCCAACCGCGAGCGAGAGCCGTCGACCTGGACCTTCCTCCACGGCGTGAAAGTGAGCTTCGCGCACGGCAATTATAACGACAACATTGAATTGACCGTTTCCAACAATCTGGGCCGCAAGCTCACGTACGACACCAACGAAGAAAACATTTTCATGAAGGTGGCCGACGAGAACGGCCGGGCGGTGAACATCACCGCGACGCCGCATCCGGACATGAGCTCCGTGGTTGAGCAATGTGTTGCCGCATTTGGGTGCGTCCCAAGAACCTACTCGGTGGCGACGCCTGATGGGGCGGTGACCAAGTACGACTACACGCTATACCCCGGCGGTACCGTCAATCGCCCGTATATCCACATCAACAAGTGGTACACGCCCACCGACGGCGCCAACCCCTTCGTCACCATCAACTACGACAGCCTCTATCGCGTTACCGACATCACCGACAACTCTTCGCCAGCACGCACGACGCAGTACTTCATCAGCGGCCTATATGGCAGCGAGAACCAGAAGCGGGGTGAGAGCATCGATCCGCTTTTGGCGCGAACGACGCAGTACTTCGATCGGTACAACAGCTTGACTGCGAGCACCGATCCGCTTGGCCACACCACGTTCAACACCTACGATGACCATCGGCGTGTGACCAAGACCACGTTCCCGGAAGGCAACGCGGCGTCCTACACATACGACGCCAGAAGCAATCGTCTGAGCGAAACGAGAACGGCGAAACCTGGGTCCAATCAGTCGCCCATCGTGACGAGCACCACCTACGGCGCTGCACCGAATGTGGCGGCCTGCACAGGCGCCACCTGCAACGTACCGACGTCGACAACTGACCCCAACGGCAATGTCACCAGCTACACGTATACCGCTTACGGCTTCCCGGTTTATATGCAAAAGCCTCTGGGCGCAGAGACCACCTACTGCTACAACTACATCGACAGCAGCAACACCATCGTGTTTGTGCCCTACGCCAAGATCGAGACGGTTGCGGGTACCAATAGGCGCGTCACGAGTTACACCTATAACGACTCCAACCACGGCGTCCTGTCGACCGCCACGGTCGATCCGTCGACCACCTACGTCCCATTCGCCGGCGTCAACGGTATGTGCCAGACGCAGAGCAAGCCTGGTGCTCTCAACCTGGTCACCAACTTCACCTTCGACAGCATCGGCAACGTCGCGACGATCGACGGCCCGCGCACCGATGTGGTGGACATCACGAGCTACTTCTTCGACACGATGCGTCGGCTGACGCGCGTCACCGCGCCGCTGAACTCGATCACCCGCTACACCTACGACCTCGACGGTCTACTCAAGACGACGCGGCGCGCGATGGTCCCAACGCCGACCGATTCCAACCCGCGCAACCCTTTCCCGACCGATCTGGCTGCCACCGATTGGCAGACCGAGACGCGCAACTACTTCGCCAACGGCGAGCTGCAGAACGTGTCGGATGCCGAGGCCAACCTCACGCAGTACACGTATGACGCCGCCGGCCGCACCGACATCGTCACCGATCCCGACGGCCGCAAGACCAAGACCGACTACGATTTGGCGGGCCAGACCTTGCGCACCTGGAAGGGCTGGGGCAGCACACAGCCCGGCATGCCGATCCGTTTTGCCGAGTACACTTACACGGACAACGGCCAGCAACTGAGCGTCAAAGACGCCAACGACAACCTCACCGCCTACGGCTACGACGGCCAGGATCGGCTGACCTTCACCGCCTTCCCATCACCCACCGACGGCACGCGCTGCACCCTGCCTGTATTTGCGCAGGGCACACCGACCTGCACCCCGGGCCAGACCTTTGAGGCCCAGTGGTACACCGTCGACGGCACGCCCACCGGCGCCCGCTGCAACGGATCGGATGCGCTCTGCCGCAAGCGCACCCGTGCCGGCGACATTCTGACTTTCAGCTACGACGCCCTGAATCGCCAGACGACCAAGACGGTGCCGGGCCTGCCGACGATCACCACCGCCTACAACCTGCTCAGCGAACCCACCGGCCTGAGCAACCCGGCGCTGGGGATCATCCCGGCCCACACCATCGCCTACGACTACGACGCCGCTGGCAGAAAACTCTTCGAGAGCAACGACGGCCGGCAGGTGAGCTACCAGTACGACCCGGCCGGCAATCGCAGCCGCACCACCTGGCCGGACGGATATTTCGCCGCCTACGCCTACGACGCCCTCAACCGCATGACGACGGTGCGCGAGAACAGCACCACGCTCAACGAGCTGGCCCTGTACGGCTACGACCAACTGTCGAGAAGAGCCACGCTCCGACTGGGCGGGCAGGCCACGAACACCGTCGCCTACGCCTACGAGCCGGACAGTGACCTCGACACCCTGACCCACAAGCTCAACGCCACCACCCTGACGCTGGACTACGGCCGCAACCGTTCGCACCAGATCACCGGGCTTGCGGCCAACGACGATTTCTACCTCGGGCCGAGCGTCTCGCCGGCGTCGCAGACCGCCTACACCGTCAACCGCCTCAACCAATACACCGCCGCGGCGCAGCGGCCGCTGAGCTACGACGACAACGGCAATCTGAAGAGCTGGGCGCCGGTGGCGCTCAATCGCCATACCTACACCTTCGATGCCGAGAACCGGCTGCGCAGTGCAGCCATCAACAGTGCACTGACACCCAGCATCTTCTACGACTACGACCCGCTGGGTCGAAGAGCCTCGAAGACGGTCAGCGGCGCGAGCACGATCTACCTGCGCGACGGCGACGAGGAGATTGCGGAACTCAGTGGCGCCGGCATCGTCCAGCGGCGCTACATCACCGGGCCAGCCATCGATGATCGGATCACGACCGTCGAAGGCAGCAGCACGACCCCGACCGCAGCAGCGCACACGTACTACCACGTCAATCATCAAGGGTCAGTGCTGGCGATGACCGACAATCTCGGCAATGCCACGGGCTGTGCAGCCGGCACCAATTGCCAGCGACTGTCTTACGACGAGTACGGGAATCTCTCGCAGGCATCGACCATCACCGGGCAACCGTACCGATTCACCGGCAGACGGTTTGATGCGGAGACGGGGCTTTACTACTACAGAGCACGTTATTACTCGCCGGAGTTGGGGCGGTTTCTGTCGACTGATCCGGTGGGGTACAAGGATGATCAAAACCTTTATGTATACGTTAAGAACGATCCGTTGAATCAGACCGATCCGACTGGCAATTTCGGGGAGGCAACAGCGATAGGTTGTGTGTTGTCGGTGGAAATCGGATGTGCGCCCGGTGCAGCGGTTGGCGCCTTGGTCGATGCCGCCATTTTAGTGGGTAGTGCTGCCTTGGCGGCGTATGGCGCTACACAGATGATGGACAGCGGCGATGACAAGGATTCCGACCAGAAAGGAGCCGGTGATTCGAATTCAGGCAACGGTTCAAACAACGGTGGTAATGACAACAAAAGCGACCAAAGTAGCCCACTAAAGGGGGCCGGGAACGAAAGCCGTCCGAAAGGCACACCCAACGATTACGTGAAGTCACCAACCAAAAGAGGTGGGGGTGACAAGTATTCAAACCCCAACAATCCGCACGACAATATTCGAGACATGCCGGGGAACCCGAAGAGTCCAAATCGGGCTCAGCAGGAACCTTATGTAAAGCAAATGAGAGATGGCAAAGCGATTGATAACCAGGGAAACCCCGTAAGCCCCGACGCTCCGGAAGCTCACATCCCACGTGATGACTTTAACTTCTATCCTTGATCGCCGGACTCAAGAAAATGATGACGAAAGAGATCTGGTTGTCTGGCTTATTGACCGTCATCCGCGAAATGGGCGATGCAGCATTTCAGGATAGAATATGGAGGAATGGCGAAGGTCCTGAGGTTTCCTCTTGGGAGGAGGCTATGAATCGTTTATACGACGACTATCTTTTCGACCAAGTAATCGCTGGCAAGCATCGTTTGGGGCTTACCGAGGAACAGCATGATGCATTTTCTCGATTAGATCGTGAGCTAACAAAATTTGGCAATGAGATCGATGAAAGTCCCGATCCAGCAATGCTTCTGGACTCGCCCGAGTGGCCCCGTGTTCGAGAGGTAGCAAAAGACGTTCTGAAAACATTCGGTACGGCCCACTGAGAAAAGAATCGGCTCGCAGATTTAGGGGGCCATCCCCTGAGCTGCCTGTATTTGCGCGAGGCACACCGACCTGCACCCCGGGCCAGACCTTTGAGGCCCAGTGGTACACCGTCGACGGCACGCCCACCGGCGCCCGCTGCAACGGATCGGATGCGCTCTGCCGCAAGCGCACCCGTGCCGGCGACATTCTGACTTTCAGCTACGACGCCCTGAATCGCCAGACGACCAAGACGGTGCCGGGCCTGCCGACGATCACCACCGCCTACAACCTGCTCAGCGAACCCACCGGCCTGAGCAACCCGGCGCTGGGGATCATCCCGGCCCACACCATCGCCTACGACTACGACGCCGCTGGCAGAAAACTCTTCGAGAGCAACGACGGCCGGCAGGTGAGCTACCAGTACGACCCGGCCGGCAATCGCAGCCGCACCACCTGGCCGGACGGATATTTCGCCGCCTACGCCTACGACGCCCTCAACCGCATGACGACGGTGCGCGAGAACAGCACCACGCTCAACGAGCTGGCCCTGTACGGCTACGACCAACTGTCGAGAAGAGCCACGCTCCGACTGGGCGGGCAGGCCACGAACACCGTCGCCTACGCCTACGAGCCGGACAGTGACCTCGACACCCTGACCCACAAGCTCAACGCCACCACCCTGACGCTGGACTACGGCCGCAACCGTTCGCACCAGATCACCGGGCTTGCGGCCAACGACGATTTCTACCTCGGGCCGAGCGTCTCGCCGGCGTCGCAGACCGCCTACACCGTCAACCGCCTCAACCAATACACCGCCGCGGCGCAGCGGCCGCTGAGCTACGACGACAACGGCAATCTGAAGAGCTGGGCGCCGGTGGCGCTCAATCGCCATACCTACACCTTCGATGCCGAGAACCGGCTGCGCAGTGCAGCCATCAACAGTGCACTGACACCCAGCATCTTCTACGACTACGACCCGCTGGGTCGAAGAGCCTCGAAGACGGTCAGCGGCGCGAGCACGATCTACCTGCGCGACGGCGACGAGGAGATTGCGGAACTCAGTGGCGCCGGCATCGTCCAGCGGCGCTACATCACCGGGCCAGCCATCGATGATCGGATCACGACCGTCGAAGGCAGCAGCGTCAGCAGAACGTAAGAACTGAGCCTAAACCAATCAGAAACCTTTCCAGGCGCAACGTTCGTTTAATCACTCCCGACGCCCGGCTGTCGATGATCGCCGCATTCGCAATCCACCAGCCCTCCGCTGGTCATGTCCAGTGCTGTGAGCCTTCCACCCCAGACGCAGCCCGTGTCGAGTCCCCAGACTTGCTGTTCGGCCCAATGCACCCGGCCCAGGGTCGACCAATGTCCGAAGATCACCCGGCAATCCGCGCTTCGGCGTTGCGGAACCGCGAACCACGGCATCAGTCCTTCGGGCTGGGAACCGGGCGCGGATTTCTGGCTCAACGCCAGACGGCCGTCGGCGTCGCAATAGCGCAGGCGGGTGAAGCAGTTGACGACGAAGCGGATGCGATCCCAGCCGCTCAGCGACTTGTCCCAGCGATCGGGCGTGTCGCCGTACATGTGGGCGAAAAAATCGGTGCGACCGCTGCCACTCAGAACCGCGCCCGCCTCCGCCGCAAGATCGAGCGCTTGCCGCCGGTCCCATTGCGGTGGCAGGCCAGCGTGGATCAGCAGGAGGTCATCGTCCGGCGGCGACCAGGCCAGCGGCCGCGCGGCGAGCCAGGCGAGCAGGTCGGCGGCGTCGGGTGCGTCGAGAATCCCGGTGAGGGTGTCGCCGCGTTTCAACCGCCGGCGGTCGGCCGACGCGGCCAGCAGGTGCAGATCGTGATTGCCCAGCACGCTCACGCATGCTGGCCCGAGGGCGCGGACGTAGCGCAGGCAGGCGAGCGATTGCGGCCCGCGATTCACCACGTCGCCGGCGAGCAGCAGCAGGTCGGCTTCGGGGTCGAAAGCGAGCCGGTCCAGCAGCCGGCGGAATTCGTCGTAGCATCCCTGCAGATCGCCGATGGCGTAAGTCGACATAGATCCCTGGCATCGCCGAAGCCCGGCAGTGGGTGACCGATAAGCGGTATAGATTGAACCGTTCGGGAGCTTTGACCGTCCGTCCGGGGCAAAAGCATAGTAGCCCTGCTGACCGCCACTGCCAGCCAACATAACCAGGAGTTGCTCATGCTGACCCCGTTCATTGCCGCCCGCCTGCGCCGGCAACAGGGCGCCACGGCCGTCGAATACGGCCTTATCGCCGGGCTGATTGCGGTCGCCATCATTGGCGCCTTGCTGGTGATCGGCCCGCAGCTGGGCGAACTGTTCGGCAAGGTTCAGGACGCGGTGACTTCCGCCAACACACAGGGCAACGGCACGCCGTAGCCCGCTCCCGGGCTCGAGCGAAGCGAGGGCAAAGTCGATCCGCAATCCAACCGTTCCGGGGGCGTCGTGAACAGGCACCCAGCGCAAGCTTCCATCCTTTGCCCATTGCCCGGCCGGCAGTCCGGAGCGTCGGCGGTGGAATTCGCCCTGGTGTTGCCTTTGCTGATCGCGCTCACCTACAGCCTGTTCGTTTATTCGTATGTTTACGTGGTCTACGAGTCGATCAACTACGCCGCGCAGCAGGCCGCCGAGTCCGCGGTCGCGGTCGATCCTTTCGACGAAGCCGACTACCGCGCAAACGTCGAGGACTACGCACGCTCGACGGCCGCTGGCGTGCTGAGCTGGCTGCCGGCGAGCCAGCGCAATGCCGCGATCGGGACCAATGGCTCGGCCATCCAGGTCTACCCTTGCGATCGCGGCGGCGGTGGCGGCGAGTACTGCCCAACCGACATCACCGGCGGCACGCCGGTGGTGGTGCGGATCGACTTTCCGTTGAAGGCGCCGCGCTTGTTTCCAGTGCTGGACTTGCCCGGCGTCGGCAGCATTCCGCCGTTGCCGTCGTCGCTGATCGGTGTCGGTGTCGCCCTGGTTTCGGGCGAGCTTTGATGCGCATGGATCGCATCGTCACGAGGGGATGGGATGAATAGCTCGATTGCCAGGCTGGTGGCGGCCGCCGCGGTGGTGCTGACGCTGGTGCTGGCCTTCGTCACTTATCGTGTCAGTCGCGACTACGCCGCCGCGCCGGAAGCTGCCGCCAAAGCCGCGGCGGCGCAGCCGGTGCTGCCGAAAATCCTGGCGGTGGTCGCGCTCAAGCCCCTGGCCGCCTACCACGCGATCGGCAAGGACGACGTCGGCCTCGTCGAAGTCAGCGTCGCACCGGCTGATTACTTCACCAGCGTCGCCCAGGTGGTCGGCAAGGAACCGGTGGTCGATGTCGACAGCGGCGCGCCGGTGACGCGGCGTTACTTCGGCGAGGGCAACCTGCTGGCGCGCGCCATTGCACCGGGATTCCAGGCGGTGTCGGTGGAGATCAACGACGTCGTCGCCGTCGGCGGCTTCGTGCGCCCGGGCGACACCGTCGACGTACTGCTGTACCTGCGCGACGCCCAGGGCGTGTCGGCCGCGCAGGCGCGCGTACTGCTGCGCCAGGTACGCGTGCTGGCCTACGAGGAGCTGCTGGTCGAGCGGCCGGAAGGCCTGAGCGGCGACGCCAGGAAAGACAGCAGCCGCAGCCAGACCCGTCGCCTGCACACCGCGGTGCTGTCGGTGCCGGAGGCGCAGACCACGCGCCTGATGCTCGGCGCCAGCCAGGGCGAGTTGCGTCTGGCGCTGTACGGACAGAAGCCCGGGAGCGAGAGCGCCCCCGCGGCCGACACCGACGCCGTCCTGGTCGGCGGCCTGCCGGCGAGTCCACAGACGCTGGCCGCCATCCAGGCGACGCAGGTGCCGGACAAGGCGATTTCGATGGAGGAGCTGGCGCGGATCAAACCGCCGCCGGCCCGGCAGAACGGCGCGGCATTCCAGGTCCCGGTGTACCGCGCCGGAAGCGTCGAGACGGTGGCGGTCAAGCCTTAGGCGGCGGTGCCGTTGCAGGCTTGCAAGCCGATTGGGAGGGATCATGAAAACGATCAGAAGGGTGAGACGCGAATGAATAGGGCCAGGGTGCCGGGATGGACCAAGCGGGCACTGCGCGGCTGCGTGCTCGGCAGCCTGCTGGCGGCGGGAGCAGTCGAGGCAGCGGCGCCGTCCGCTGCCGCCAAGCCGGTGACTCCGGCCGCTGTTTCCGTCGATCGCATCCTGCAGATCGAAGCCGGCACCCAGAAGTTGCTGCGCCAGGATTCGACGATCCGCCGGGTGGCGGTGGGCGACCCTTTGATCGCCGACGTCAACGTCATCAACGGCCGCGAGCTGCTGGTCAGCGGCAAGAAGATCGGCGTCACCAGCCTGCTGATCTGGACCGGCGCAGAACCGCAGGAATATCGCGTCCGCGTCGGCGCCATCAGCGATCCCGGCAATCCCCGCGGCAAAGACCCGGAACTGGCCCAGGCCACGGTGGAAAAGGGCTACAGCCTGCAAGGCCGGCTGCCCAACCTCGACGCGCATCGGCGCGCGCAGCTCATCGCGGCCAACGGCAAGGAGCCGGTGATCGACACCAGCGAGGTGGTGCTCGACAACCAGGTGATGACCCAGATCAAGATCGCCGAGGTCAACCGCACCGTCGCCCAGCGCTACGGCTTCAATTTCTTCAAGAACGTGTCCAACACCACCGCCGGCATCGCGCCGCCGGGCACGCTCAGCGGCATCAGCCGCAATGGCGACAACTTCGACCTGCAGAGCGGCGCCGGTTTCATTCCGCTGCAGAACGCTTTCAGCCTGGTGTTTGGCAATGCCGCTGACGGCCTGCTCGGCGTGCTCAGCGTGCTCGAGGGCAAGGGCATGGCGCGCATCCTGGCCGAGCCGACGCTCACCGCCATGAGCGGACAGACCGCGAGTTTTCTGGCCGGTGGCGAGTTCCCGATCCCGGTGGCGCAGGGCAATGGCGGCGGCGGCAACGCCTCGATCACCATCGTCTACAAGGAGTTCGGCATCCGCGTCACCCTGACGCCGACGGTGCTCGCGCGTGACCGCATCGCGCTCAAAGTCGCGCCCGAAGTCAGCGATCTGGATTTCTCCGCCGCCGTGCAGCTCAACGGCGTTTCCGTGCCCGCGCTCAACGTGCGCCGCACCGACACCACGGTGGAACTCGGCGATGGCGAGAGCTTCGTCATCTCCGGGCTGGTCAGCAGCAATCTGATCCAGAACGTCGACAAGGTGCCGTGGCTCGGCGACATCCCGGTGATCGGCGCCTTCTTCAAGAGCGCCTCGACCGACCGCAACAACCGAGAGCTGATCATGGTGGTCACGCCGCACCTGGTGCGCCCGATTTCGCGCCAGGCCCGGCTGCCGCCGTTGCCGGGTCAGGCCTATGACCAGACCCGGCCGAGCTTCGGCCAGCTGGTGCTGACCGAGACCGGAGATTTCCGGCCCGCGGATTATGGTTTTGGTCGCTAGGGGTTTGGACGCTAGCGCCAACCCTGCGATCGAGCCGCTGCGCATGCAGACGCAGGCCTTCGTCGTCGCCGACGATCCGGTCTATGCCGACTGGCTGCGGACCACCGTCGCGACGACCGATTTTTCGCCGGTGCGCTCGCCCGATGTCGCCGATCTTCTTGGGCGTCTGGAATTCGCCGGGCGCCCGGATTTGCTGTGCATCGAATTCCGTCCCGACCAGGCCGATGCGCGCGCGCAGATGATCGAGGACGTCGCCGAGCGTTTTCCCGATCTGCCGATCGTGGGCCTGGGCGTCGATCACGACCCGGCGCTGGTGCTGGCAGCGATGCGCGCCGGTGCGCGCGACTTCTTCGTCCTGCATCGCGACGAGGCCAAGGTCGCGGTGCTGATCGGCAAGCTGCTGCGCCGCAGTGGCGGCGTCGTGGCGGGTAGGGGCGGCCCGCAGGGCCTGCTCGCTAGCGTCATGGCCGCGCATCCGGGCGACGGCATCGCGTTTCTCGCCGAGCACCTGGCGCTGGCCTGCCAGGACCAGGCGCCGAGACAGTCCCGGGTGCTGCTGCTCGACCTCGCCACGCCGGCCGGCGCCAGTTCCGTGTTCCTCAAGCTCTCGTCCGGCTACGGCGTGCTCGACGCGATCCGCGACGTGCAGCGCTGTGACGCGACGCTGGTCGACACGGCCTTCCCGCGGCATGCCAGCGGGCTCTATGTGCTGAGCTTGCCGGAGGATCTCCTCGGCGTCGCGCCGATCGACGCCGACGCGCTGTTGCGGCTGATCGACCTGCTGCGCGGCCTGTTCGCCAACATCGTGCTCGCCATCGACGGCTTTGCGTCGCTGCGCTTGCTGGGCGCGATCATCGATGAGTCCGGGCGCAGCCTGCTGCTGACCGATCAGTCGGTTCTCGGCTCACGCCAGAGCCAGCATCTGCTACGCGGCTTGCGTGCGCAGAACACGCCGCTGGATCGTCTGGGGCTGGTGGTCGATCGGGTCCGCTACCGCCCGGGTCTTGAGCCGGACGCGCTGGCCAAGCTGCTCGGCCTGCCGCTGCTGGCGGCACTTGGAGGCGACGGCGCGCTGCGCCTGCAAGCGATGAACGCCGGCGAGCCGCTGTTCAAGCTCGCGCCGCGCGACCCCTACGCGGTGGACGCGCGCAGCCTGGCGACGAGCCTGTTCTCGCAGCCGCCTCTCGCGGACGAGCCGGCCAGAGGATTGCTCGGCCGCCTGTTCCGCCAGGGCGCCGCATGAACGCCTTGAAGGCGGAGGCCGATGCGATCACGGGGCTGCGGCTGACCGACGGATACCAGCAGCTCAAGAGCCAGCTGCATCGCAAGCTCATCGGCGTGATCGAGGAGCGCAATCTCGACATCGACCGCTGGGACGCAAGCAAGGTCGAGCGCTTCGTCGACGAACAGGTGCGTCTGTACGTGGTGCAGCAGCGCCTGCCGGTGAACCAGCGCGAGACCGACGCGCTGGCTCGCGACGCGCAAAACGAGCTGATCGGCTACGGGCCAATCCAGTCGCTGATAGACGACGACAGCGTCGACGACATCGTCGTCAACGGACCGAACAAGATTTTTGTCGAGCGCGCCGGGCGCCTGTCGACGGCGCCGGTCCGCTTCGTCGACGACGCGCATGTGCTGCGGGTGATCCAGCGCATCCTCGCGCCGATCGGCCGCCGCGTCGACGAGTCCACGCCGATGGTCGATGCGCGTTTGCCCGACGGGTCGCGCGTCAATGCCATCGTGCCGCCGATCGCGCTCGACGGGCCCTGCCTGTCGATCCGCAAGTTCCGCAAGCAGGCACTGTCGGCTGGTGACCTGCTGCGGCTCGACAGCCTGTCGCAGGCCGAGCTGGATTATCTGCAGCAGCGCGTGCAGCAGCGCGCCAGCCTGATCATCGTCGGCGGCACCGGCTCGGGCAAGACCACATTCCTCAATCTGCTGTCGCAGTGGATCGGTGCCGGCGAACGCGTCATCACCGTCGAGGACGCCGCCGAATTGCGCCTGCATCATCCGCATGTGGTGCGCCTGGAAACACGGCCGCCGAATCTGGAAGGCGAGCGCGCGGTAAGCGCGCGCGACCTGGTGCGCAATGCCCTGCGCATGCGCCCGGACCGCATCATCGTCGGCGAGGTGCGCGGCGACGAGGTGCTCGACATGCTGCAGGCGATGAACACCGGCCATGACGGCTCGATGACCACGCTGCACGCCAACACGCCCAGGGACGCGATCCGCCGTCTGCAACTGCTCGCCGGCTTTGCCGGCTACGGCGGCAACGAGGCCGCGCTGCGCGGCCAGATCGCCTCCGCCCTGCAACTGCTGGTGCACGTCGGACGCCTGGCGACGGGCGAGCGCCGGGTGCTGTCGATCACCGAAGTGCAGGACGGCGGGCCAGGCGAGCTGGTGCTGCGCGAACGGTTCCGCTACGACATCGACAGCAACCGGCATGTCGATCTGCGGAGCGCGGCGTGATCCTGCTTTTATGTTTTTTGCTGATGACCGCGAGCGCCGCCGCGGCTGCCTGGATGTGGGTGTATGCCCGGCAGCGCGAGCGCGGCGAAGCCGTATCGGCGCGACTGCGGGTGGGTGCCGCGGTCGAGACCGATCGTTTTCTGGGTGATGGCCAGTCCCTGAATCCGCTGCTGCGCCAGGTGTGCCATCGGCTGTGGCGCGCCGGTATCCAGGCGCGGGCCGATCAGGTGCGTCTTGGCCTGCTGGCGACCGCGGTCGTGGCGGGCCTGATGCCGATCCTGTTCGGCTGGTTCTACGCGTCGATCGGGATCGGCGTCGCGGCGTTGCTCGTTGCCGTCGCGTTGAGTCGCCGGATCGCGCGCCGGCGCGCGCGGCTGGTCGAACAACTGCCGGGGTATCTGGAAGCGGTGATGCGCATCCTATCGGCCGGCAACAACCTGGATGAGGCGATCGGTGCGGCCGCGCGCGAATCCGGCGAGCCGCTGCGCTCGCTGTTCCTGTCGGTCGACCGCCAGGTGCGTCTGGGCGCCACGGTGGACGCGGTGCTGGCCGAGGCTGCGCAGGTCCACGGGATCGCCGATCTGCGCGTTCTGGCGCTGGCGGTGAGCATCAATCGCCAGTTTGGCGGGAGTCTGCGCAAGGTCTTCCGCAGCCTGATCCGTGCCATCCGCACGCGCGAGGCCGCCGCTCGCGAACTGTGCGCGCTCACTGCCGAGACGCGCTTTTCGGCGATGGTGCTCGCCGCGATTCCGGTCCTGGTGTCGGCCTTCATCGCGCTGCGCAACCGCGCGTTCTACGACGACATGCTTTCAACTGCCGGTGGCCGCGCCACGCTGATGCTGGCGGTGGTCTTGCAGGTGGCCGGCGCGCTGCTGATCTGGCGGATGATGCGGTCGACTCGGGACGGTGCGCAGTGAGCCCCGCCAGCTTCGCACTGCTCGCCTGCACGACCTTGCTGACGACGAGCCTGGCGCTCGCCGCGATCCTCTGGTGGAGCATGAACGCCGCGCAGGCGCGACGCATGCGGCAACGGCTCCAGCCAGGCTCGGCATCGTCCGCTGACGCCGACGTTGGCGACGCCAATGCGCTGCTGCGCGGCCTCGCCAGCCGCGGCAAGGCCATCGACGCGCTGCTGGACAGCGATGGCGAGGCGGCTCGCCTGATGATCCGCGCCGGCTGGCGCAGCCCGTCGGCGAGGCTGCTGTTCTATGTGCTGCAGGGCATCGCGCCGCTGGTCCTGCTGATCGGCGTCGGCGCGCTCGCGGTGTTCGGGCCGCCGGCTCTGGCGCGGCCGCTGGTGTTGCTGGTGTTCACGGTGGCGGCGGTCCTGTTCGGCGTGCTGCTGCCGACGATCGCGCGATGCCGCGCCGCGCGCGCGCGCCAGCGGCGCCTGCGCGCTGAAGTGCCGCTGTTGATCCACGTGCTGGTGCTGTTGTTCGAGTCCGGCCTGTCGACTCGCCAGGCGCTGCTGAGCCTGATGCGCGAGGGCCGCGGCGTGCTGCGAGAGATGGGCACCGAGGTCGACATCCTGCTGCGCCAGCTCGACGCCGGCGCCGATCTGTCCGATGTCCTGACCCGACTCGGCGAGACGCTGCAGGTCGATGACCTGAGCACCGTGCTGGCGCTGCTGCGCCAGGTGGAACGCTATGGCGGCGAAGTCAGGGAGCCGCTGCTCGACAGCTTGCAGGTGATCGAGGATCGCCGCGAGATGGAACTGCGCGAGAAGGTGAACCTGATCTCCGGCCGCATGACGGTGGTGATGGTGCTGTTCTTTTTTCCGGCACTGATCGTCTTCGTCGCCGGCCCGGCCTGGGTGTCGATCATCAGCGCGCTGTCGGGGCTCGGGCGATGAAGCGCGCAGGGCTGGCGATCATGGCGTTGCTGGTCCTGTCGGCCTGCGCGTCGCCGACCAGGAAAGTGGAGCGCGTCATCGATGGCGAAGCGCCGCTGCCCGCCGCCGATCCGGCGCAGGACCGGCGCGTCCATCTCGACCTGATCCGGCGGATGCTGTCGCAGAACCAGAACTACGCGGCGCTGGCGCACATCCAGGCGCAGCAGCGTGCCGGCGGCGGCGACGAACTGCGCCTGCTCGAGGCCGATGCGCGGCGCAAGCTCGGCCAGCGCCCGGCCGCGCAGCAGCTGTATCGCGGCCTGCTCAAGACGCCCTACGCGGCGCAGGCCTATCACGGCCTGGGTCTGCTGGCCGCATCCAGCAAGGACTCCGCACAGGCGCTGCTCAACCTGCGTTACGCGGTCCATCTGGCGCCCACCGACGTGGAGATGCGTAACGATCTCGGCTACGCGCTGATGCTCAACCGGCGCTATCCCGAAGCGCTGCCGGAGATGGCCACGGCAGTGGAACTGGAGCCGGGCAATCCCAAGAGCCGCAATAACCTGCTGATGCTGATGATCCTGATGCGCGACGAGCCCGCGGTGCGGCGCATCGTGCGCGAATCCAATGTCGATGCGGCGACGCTGGCCAGCCTGCGCAAGCAGGCGCAAACCCTGGCGAGCGCGCAGCCGCCACCCGCGCCCAAACCCGCCAAGGCGGGATGAAGGAGATGCACATGAAATTCCTGTCGATGCTGTTGCTGTCATGCCTGCCGGCCGCAGCCCAGGCACAGCCGCCGGCTCCGATCGCGCCCGCACCGGCCGGCGACGACGTGCGCAATTGGATCGATCTGCAAACCCGCACGGCGGCAAGCCCGGCACCTCCGCGGCCGATGTCGGGCGAGGTGGCCGACCAGGTGTTCCAGCGTTATCTCAAGAGCTTCTCGCATCCGATCCCGGACCAATTTCAGCGACAGGATTTTGTAGAAGGCGGCGGCACG
Organism: uncultured Hydrocarboniphaga sp.; assembly: GCA_964246995.1. GTDB lineage: Bacteria > Pseudomonadota > Gammaproteobacteria > Nevskiales > Nevskiaceae > Hydrocarboniphaga. The sequence goes on along the minus strand of CAXTSJ010000015.1, from coordinate 29,383 downwards.
CAGTAGGGCGCGAGGCACCGGCTTTCAGTGGCGCGCTAAAGGAGCATCGAGGCGGCGTTCTCGGCGCCTCGCAGGCGATTCGCCAGCGCCGCGAACTGTGCCGCGGACAGGCGCTCCGCGCGCCACTGCGGGTCGATGCCGGCGGCGCGGATCTCGTCGGCCGGCATCAGCGAGCGCAGGCTGTTCGACAGCGTCTTGCGACGCATCAGGAAGGCGGCGGTGACGACGCGATCGAAGGTCGCCTGATCGTCGATGGCGAAGTCGGGCGCGCGCGGACGCAGGCGCACCACTGACGATTCGACTTTTGGCGGCGGCCTGAAAGCGCCGGCGCCGACGTCGAACAGGTGCACGACCTCGGCTCGCGCGGCCAGCGCCACCGAGAGACGGCCGTAGGCGTCGTCGTCGGGGCCCGCGCACATGCGGTCGACGACTTCCTTCTGCAGCATGAAGTGCATGTCCCGCACCCGATCGGCGAAGCCGAGCAGATGGAACAGCAGCGGCGTGGAAATGTTGTAGGGCAGGTTGCCAACCAAGCGCAGCGGCGTGTCCGGCGGCGCCAGCGCGGCGTAATCGACGCTGAGCGCGTCGGCCATCACCACGCGCAACCCGGGCGCCTCGCCGCAGGCGGCGCGCAGATGCGGGATCACGTCGCGGTCGAGTTCGATCACGGTGAGTTCGGGCACGCGGCGCAGCAGCGGCGCGGTGAGTGCGCCCAGCCCCGGGCCGATTTCGATCAGGGTTTCGCCGGGCTGTGGATCAAGCGTGCGCAGGATGCGGTCGATGACCCGCGGGTCGTGCAGAAAATGCTGGCCGAAGCGCTTCTTGGCGAGCACCGAGCTCATGCGCGGTTCGACGCGAGCGCGATCGCCATCTCCAGCGCCGCTTCCATCGACCCGGCTTCCGCGAGGCCGCTGCCGGCGAGGTCCAGCGCGGTGCCGTGATCGACCGAGGTGCGGATGATCGGCAGCCCCAGGGTCACGTTCACCGCGCTGCCGAAGCCGGCGTACTTGAGCGCGGTCAGGCCCTGGTCGTGGTACATCGCCAGCACCGCGTCGCCGCGCGCGAGCACCTTGGGCGTGAACACCGTGTCCGCCGGCAGCGGGCCTTCCAGCAGCAGACCTTCGCGGCGCAAAGCGTCGACCACCGGCGTGATGATGGCGATCTCCTCGCGCCCGAGATGTCCGCTTTCGCCGGCGTGCGGATTGAGCCCGCAGACCAGGATGCGCGGCGCGGCGATGCCGAAGCGGCCGCGCAGGTCGGCGTGCAGGATGCGTAGCACGGTGGTGAGTGTTTCGGCGGTGACGGCATCGGGCACTGCGCGCAGCGGCAGATGCGTCGTCACCAGGGCGACGCGCAGAGTGCCGGCCACCAGCATCATCACGGGCAGCGCGTCGCCGCAGCGTTGCGCGAGGAGTTCGGTGTGGCCGGAGAACGCGACGCCGGCATCGTTGATCACGCTCTTCTGCACCGGCCCGGTGACCAGGGCATCGGCATCGCCGCGCAGGCAGGCATCGGCGGCTCGTTCGAGGGTTTGCAGAACGTAGCGGGCATTGCGGGGTTCGAGCCGGCCCGGCGTCTCGTCGACTGCGAGCACCACCGGCAACACGCCCAGTGTGCCGGCGGCGAAGGCGCGTCCGGCGATGTCGAGATCATCCACCGGCAGCAGCGTCAGCGGCAGGCCGAGCCTGGCGGCGCGACGTTGCAGCAGTTGCGGATCGGCGACGGCGACCAGGCGAGCGGACGAGGCGCGCTGCGCGATCTGCACCACCAGGTCGGGGCCGATTCCGGCCGGTTCGCCCGGCGTCAGCAAGATGCGCGGTGCCGGCACAATCCTCAGGACGCGGTAGTGGCGTCGCCCGGCTTGCCGAGCCGGTATTCGACATACGCCTCATCGCGCAGTCGCCGCAGCCAGGTGTCGTATTCCTCTTCCGACTTGCGTTCCTGGATCGCCTGGCGGGCGCGGCCACGGCGGCTTTCTTCGGTGGTGTCGCGGGTACGACGCTCGGTGACGCGGGCGATGTGCCAGCCGTACTGTGTGTGGAACGGCGCGCTGGTCTCGTTGGGCTGCAGCTTGTCGAGCACCGCCTGGAAGTCCGGGACGAAAGTGCCCGGTGCCTGCCAGCCCAGATCGCCGCCGGCATTCTTGGAGCCGGGGTCGTCGGAGAATTCCGCCGCGAGCTTGCCGAAATCCGCGCCCTTCTGCAGACGATCGTAGAGATCCTGCGACTGCACCCGGGTCTGGTCCTCGGTGCGGATGGCGTTGGGCATCAGCAGGATATGCTTGGCGCGCGTCTCGTCGACCGTGCTGCGCTCGTCGCCGCCGCGGGTTTCAGCCAGGCGGATGATGTGGAAGCCGGAGCCGGCCTCCAGCACGTCGGACGTCTGGCCGGGCTTGAGCTTGACCGCGGTACCGGCGAAGAAGGAGGGCAGGTCGGCCGCGCGGCGCCAACCGAGATCGCCGCCCTTGAGCGCCTGCTGGCCGTCGGAGGAGGCGATGGCGATCTGCGCGAAGTCCTCGCCGGCGCGGATGCGCTTGAGCAGGTCCTGGGCGCGGACGCGGCGCTGGTCGCGCTCGTCGCTGCTGGCACCATCGGGGATGCTGACCAGAATGTGCGACAGGTGATATTCGACGTTGTCGCCGGCCTTCTGGTTGGCGAGATAGAGGTCGACGTCCTGATCGGTGACGCTGATCCGCGAATCGACTTCCTTCTGCCGCAGGCGCGCGATCAGCACCTCCTCGCGGATCTGCTCGCGCAGGGACAGAAAGTCCATACCGTCGTTCTTCACCGACTGCGCCAGCTCGGCAAGGCTCATCTTGTTCTGGCGGGCGATGTTGCCGAGCACGTCGTTGAGCTCGCGATCATCAATGCGGATGCCTGCCTGCTGCGCCCGCTGGGTCTGCAGACGGTTGAAGATCACGCGCTCCAGCACCTGCGGACGCAGCACGTCCTCGGACGGCGCGACGACATTGCGCGCCTTCAGCTGGGTGAACGTGTCACGCATCGACTGGTCGAGGTCGCTTTGCAGAACGACGCTGTCGTTGACCACCGCGACGATTCGGTCGAGGACTTCGGCTTGCGCGGCCTGCGGCCCCAGCGATGCCGCGATCGGCGCCGCCTGAGGCACGTCCTGCACCGGCGGTGCCGGCACTTGCGGCACCGAGTCCGGCGTTGCGCCGGGCTTCGCCTCGGTCTGCGTTTGGGCCTGCGCGACGGTGGCGACCAGCCAGAACATCGCAAAGGGGGCGACCAGCTTCTTGGGAAAGGGCATCGGCGGAAGAATGTGTTGTAGGGGGAAGGTGAGCACCGCGCCGGACCGGGCGGGGCCGCAGATTAACATGGCGGACTTTCCGACCCCGCGGCGGGCCAAAGATTCACGCTGGCTCGCCGAAACTCCGGCTAATAAACCGATCCATGACGCCCACCGTTGCCCGCGCCTGATCCAGCGCCGGAGCCCAGCGCTCCGGGCGTGCTCTCGTCGTCGCCGTCGTCGGCCGGCAACAGGGAGTTGAAGTCGGTGCCGATGCTCGCCAGCCCCTTGAGCTGGAGCTGGAAATAGATGCCGCTGTTGAGCTCGCCGTCACTGCTGGCGATGTAGCGGCGATAGGCGCCGCTCACCGCCCAGCAGCAGGTCTCGTAGGACACGCCGACGAAATTCTCCAGCGTGCGGTGATCGCGGATCGAGTAGCGGTTGCGCGCGCCCACATGCCAGGCGTCGGTGATCGGCAGGGCAAAGGAGGCGTCGGTCTGTTCGAGGATGCCGCGACGATCGCGATACGCGACGTCGAAGCGCTTGCCGCCCGGCAGATCGCGGTAGCGCAGGCTGACATTAGTGCGCTCCAGCTCCGAGTCGGTCGGCGACCACTGCGCGGTGGTGGCCGCGGTCCAGGTTCGCAAGAAGTTGTAGGTGACCTCACCGATGAAGTCGGTGGCGCCGCGATCCGGCGGATCGATGCCCGGCAGATCGACGCGCGCCTCGCGCACGCGGTAAAGCTGGCCGAAGCTCGCGCTCCAGCGGGTGTCGCCGGTGTCCGGATCGATCAGCCGGGTGGTCAGGGCGCCGGCCAGGTTCTGGGCGTCGGAGATGCGGTCTTCGCCGAAGAAGCGGTTGCGTGCGAACAGCTGGGTGAAGTCGAAGTCGGGCTCGCCGGTATCGAACAGCGGCAGGCGGTCCTGGTTTTCATACGGCACATACAGGGCGAAGGCGCGCGGCTCGAGGGTCTGGATCGCGCCGCTGCCGGTGACGCGCTCGAAGCGCAGGCCGCTCTCCGCCGACAGCACCGGCAGCGAACGGCTCGGCTCGTCGGGGCCTCCGGCCGAGAGGTCGGTGAGCCTGTAGGCGGTGTAGCGCCAGTCGGTCTGCGCGGTGAAGTACCAGGCGTTCTCATCCTTGAGAAAGCGCAGGTAGGGCTGCAGGTCGTAGCGCTGGCCCTCGACGGAATTCTCGTCGCGGACGAAGTTCACCGCCTCGGCGTTGAGTCCGGCACGGGTATCCAGCCAGGCGTGACGGGTGAGCGCGTCGAAGCGGATCTGCGGCAAGCGCTTGTAGGGGTCGTCGACCGCGACCAGGCTGTTGTCGATGGTCTGGAAGCTCTGCACCAGCACCTGAACGCGGTAGGACGCCGGCGCCTGATAGGTGAGCCGCGCGCTGCGTTCCAGGTTGGTGATCGCCGAGCTGGCGAACGTGCCGCCGAGATCTTCGAAGTAGCGCGGATCGCTGGCCTCGGCATACGTCGCCTCCAGGCCCAGATTGCGTCCGAGCAGGCCGACGTGGTCGAAGCGCCCGAGCGCGCGGTCCTCGCCGGTGACCTTGTCGTTGTTGAGATATTCGTAGGACGCGCTGCCTTCGCCGTTCTCCAGCAGATAGCGGCCGTTGCCGATGAACTGGGTGCCGCGTCGCGACATGAAGCGCGGCGTCAGCGTGGCGTCGTAGTTCGGCCCGAGGTTGAAATAGACCGGCCAGCGCGCCTCGAAGCCGGTCTTGTCGGATTCACCCACGGTCGGAAACAGCAGGCCGGTGCGCCGCCGCTGGTCGATGGGGAACTGGAACCAGGGGATGTACAGCACCGGCACGCCTTCGAAGCGCAGCCGCGCGTTACGCGCCGTGCCCAGGCCCTCGTCGCGGTCGAGCTTGATGTCGCTGGCCAGCAGGTACCAGGCGTCGGACCCCGGCGCGCAGGTGGTGTAGGAGGTGATCTTGAGTTCGGCCGTGCCGTCGGCATTGACCGCGATCTCGCGCGAGGTGCCGCGCGCGCCACGCGTCGGCAGCACGAAGTCGGTGTCGTGGAAGACGCCGCTGTTGTCGTTGAGGTCGAAATTCGCCTGCTGGCTCTTGATGATCAGCTCGGCGTTGCTGAAGACCGACTGGGTGTTGACGGCGATCGTCTGCTCGTCGTTGTCGAAGTCCAGCTTGTCGGCGCTGAACTCCTTGTCGCCCTGCCGCAGCTTGACCCCGCCCAGCAGCTTGGAGATGCCGTCCTTCTCCAGGTTGGCCTCGTCGGCTTCGATGAAGACCTTGTCCTGCAGGCCTTCCTTGGCGGTCTCGATCTTGGGGGTGACCACCTTGGGCGTGGTGTCGTAGGTCGGCTGCGAACACACCGCCGCCTCGGCCGCCAGCGCCGCAGGACCGGGTAGGGCCAGCACCAGGGCGGCCAGCAGGAAGGACGGGCGTGGGAGCATGCGGGTGCGCAGTATCGTTTTTTGATCCGGTGATCTGCAATCATTAATACTGGCGAAACTCGCGGCGAGACTCGCGACGGCCCTCCGGATTTCTACCAGTCTCATCGCCGCCGCGCATCTGGAGTCTCGATTGAATCTCTCGCCCGACATCGACCCGCGCCGCGAGGCCGCGCGGCAGTTTGCCCTGCAGGCGCTCGATCTGGCGGACGCCTCGTTCGAGCCGGCTTCGGCGGACGCCAGCTTTCGCCGCTATTTTCGTATCGGCGATGGCGAGCGCTCCTGGATCGTGATGGACGCGCCGCCGGCGCAGGAGGACTGCCGGCCTTTCATCCACGTCGCCGGCCTGTTGCAGGGCGCCGGCGTGCACGCGCCGCGGGTGCTCGCGCAGGATCTGGAGCAGGGCTATCTGCTGCTCACCGACCTCGGTCGCCGCACCTATCTGGACACGCTCGATGAGCACAACGCCGATGCGCTGTTCGGCGACGCCATCGACGCCCTGCTGCGCTGGCAGCTCGCATCGCGCGGCACTTCGTTGCCGCCCTACGACGACGCGCTGCTCCGGCGCGAGCTGGCCTTGTTCCCGGACTGGTTCGTCGCCCGGCACCTGGGCACCGCCTTCACACCCGAGCAGGACGCCGTGTGGCAGGCGATACAGACGCAGCTCGTCGATGCCGCACTGATGCAAGCGCGCGTCTTCGTGCATCGCGATTACATGCCGCGCAATCTCATGCTGAGTGATCCCAATCCGGGCGTGATCGACTTTCAGGACGCGGTCTACGGGCCGATCAGCTACGACGTGGTGTCACTGTTCAAAGACGCCTTCCTGTCCTGGCCCGCGGAACGGGTCGTGACGTGGGCGCGGCTTTACTGGAGCCGCGCCACCGCGGCCGGCCTGCCGGTGCCGGTCGAGTTCGAGGAATTCCTGCGCGACTTCGAATGGATGGGCCTGCAGCGCCACCTCAAGGTACTGGGCATTTTCGCGCGCATCCGCTATCGCGACGGCAAGCCGCAGTATCTGGACGACGCACCGCGCTTCATCCGCTACGTGCGCGACACCTGCACGCGCTATCACGAACTGTTGCCGTTGCTGGCGCTGTTCGATGAGCTGGGTTTGCAATGCGATCCGCAGGTCGGGCACTGACGCCGTGAACCCGCCGCGCGCGATGATTCTCGCCGCCGGCCGCGGGACGCGCATGGGCCCGCTCACCGACGATCGTCCCAAGCCGCTACTGCCGCTCGCCGGATGCGCGTTGATCGAGCGTGTGTTGAACAAGCTGATCGAAGGCGGCGTGCGCGAGTTCGTCATCAACCTCGGCTATCGCGGCGCGCAGATTCGCGAGCATCTGCGCGACGGCTCGCGCTTTGGCGCGCACATCCACTACTCGGACGAGACCGACGCGGTCCTGGAAACCGGCGGCGGCCTGCACAAGGCCCTACCCCTGCTCGGGTCCGATGCGTTCGTCGTCGCCAACGCCGATGTCTATGCGGAAGTCGACTGGCGCGCACTGCTTGATCGCGCGTTGAAATTACCTGGCGAGGTGCAGGCGCATCTGGTGCTGGTGCCCAATCCCGCGCATCGCCCGCGGGGCGACTTCGCGCTGGTGCAGGGCCGGATCGTCGAGCCACCTCCGGCGAATGCGGCGACACATACCTTCAGCGGCCTTTCGATCCTGCGGCCATCGCTGTTCGCCGGTTGCATCCCCGGGCGTTTTCCGCTGGCGCCGCTGCTGCGCAGCGCGGCGCAACGCGGCGCGGTGACGGGCGAGGTGTTCGACGGACTATGGTCGGATGTCGGCACGCCGCAACGGCTGGCCGAGCTTGAGTCGCTGCTCGGATCGCGAATGGCATAAGCAAAGCACCGAATCTTGCTTGTCAGACACGCAGCCCCACCCGACAATCGCCGCCGCGCCGGTTCCGCGCCCCTTTCCATCACTCCATGCAGGCTCTCCGCCACTCGACTTCGCTGACGCTGATCGCTCTGCTGGCGATCCTCGTGCAGTTGCTGCTGCCGATGCAGCATGCAGCGGCGATGGCGCATGCCGGTGGCAGTCCTCTGCTCGTCGCGTTCTGCGGCACCGCCTCGCCGCAGGCGATGCAGCGTCTGCGCGATGCCGCGCCGCCGGATCTGATCGCCGCCCTGAACTTGAAGGCGGCGCAGAACCAGGCGCAGTCGGCGGGCGATGCGCCCTGCAGTTTCTGCAACGGCTTGACTGATCTGCAGTCGGCGGCGCTGGCGTTCACGCTGGCGCTGCTGAACATCGCATTGCCGTCGACGAGCCTGGCGCTGCTGCCGATGGTGATGCCGGCGTCCTTGCGCATCACCCGATCGCCGCCCGCGCGCGGGCCTCCACTCCTGAGCTGAATCGAGCGATCCCGTCGCGCCCGAAAGCGCGGCACGCCCCATCGGATTCGCGGTCGCCGCATCGGCGCCGCTCAGGAGTTTTTCGTGAACGTTTTTGTGAAAGGCTTGAAGCCTTGCTTGTGGCCGTTGCTGCTCGTGGCCTTGTCTTCCCCTGCGTGGTCGGAGCCGGTTGTCGAGGACACCGCGGCGACATCGGAGCTGGCCGCCGCCGACGACAGCCTCGTCGAGATGGAGACCGTCACCGTCTCCGGCCGGCGCGACGCGCTGCCGCAGAACACACCGGGCGCAACCGCCGGTGTCACCGCCACCGAGTTACGCGAGCGCGTGTTCGTCAACACCGAGGACGCGCTGAAGAATCTGCCGGACCTGAGCGTGCGCAAGCGTTTCATCGGCGACCGCAACGCGCTGATCAGCGGCCGCAGTTTCGGCAGCACGCAGGCGCCCCGTGGCGTGGTGTATGCCGACGGCGTGCTGCTGTCGAATTTTCTCGGCCGCTTCAACGCGCCGCGCTGGAACATGGTGGCGCCGGAAGAACTGTCGCGAGTCGACGTGCTCTACGGCCCGTTCTCCGCGCTGTATCCGGGCAATTCGATCGGCGCCACCGTGCTCATCACCACGCGCGAGCCGGACGCTCTCACCGCGTCCGGTCGCATGCAGGCGTTCACGCAGAGCTACGAGGACTACGGCTTCGATGGCGACTACGGCGGGCGCCAGTACAGCGTTTTTGCCGGCAATCGCTGGGGCTCGTGGAGCGGTTCGCTCGGCGTCAATCGCTTGGAAAACGACAGCCAGCCTTTGCAGTACGCGGTCGGCACTTTATGCAGGCCGACGGCCACCAAGAACTGCGACGGCGGCACCGTCGTCACCGGCGCGATCCTGGACAAGGACCCGAAGAATCTGGATCGGTTGATCCTCGGCCCCGACGGCGGCGCGCTCGAAGACGACGTGCAGGACCAGATCAAGGGCAAGCTGGCTTACGAGAACGAAAGCTTGCGCGTGGACGGACAGGTCGGCCTCTGGGACAACGACTACGACCGCCATGGCGCGAGCTTTCTGCGCGACGCCGCCGGCAACACGGTGACGCGCGGGACCATCCGTTTCAACGACCAGCGTTACGACGTCGCCGACAGTTCCTTCGGCCCGCAGGATGGCCATGAGCAGCATCTGTTCACGGCGCTGACCGCGCGCACCCTGCGCGACAGCGGCTGGAATTTCTCCGGCGTCGCCTCGCTCTACGACATCAGCGACGACGTGCTGCGCTCGAACGTGCCGACCGCCGCCAACGCGCAGGCCGGCACCATCACCGACGGCAGCTCCGGCAAGGGCTGGTGGAACATCGACCTGCAGGCCAGCTACCACCGCGACGATCTGCCGCACACGCTCACGGTCGGCTACTACCGCTCGCGCTACGACCTGGAGCAGGAGCGCTACAGCACCGACGACTGGCGCCGCGGCAGCCGCGGCACGCTGGCCGAAGCCTCGGTGGGATCGACGCTGTCGCAGGCGCTGTATGCGCAGGACGCCTGGCTGCTGGCACCGGCGTGGACCTTGACCGCAGGCCTGCGCTTCGAGCGCTGGAAGGCGTTCGACGGCGGCCGCACCGCCTTCGGCAAGGACGCGGCCAGCGGGCAGTCGGGGCTGGTCACCGCGGACTACGACTCGCGTACCGAGGAATCGACGTCACCCAAACTCTCGATCGCCTATGCGCCCGCCGACTGGGTGTTGCGCTACTCGGTGGCGCGCGGCGTGCGCTATCCCACCGTGTCGGAACTGTTCCAGGGATCGATCGGCCGCGACGCCACGGGCGCGCTCACCGGCAGCATCAGCAACAACAATCCGGACTTGAAGCCCGAAGATTCCTTCGCCCAGGACCTGACCTGGGAACGCCGGATGGGCCGGCAGGATCTGCGCGTGTCGGTCTTCCGCGACGACATCGACGACACAATCCTGCAGCAGACCGATCTCAGCCAGACGCCGAGCGTGAGCAACATCTCCAATGTCGATCGCGTCGTCACCAACGGCATCGAGTTCGTCTACAACGTCGTCGAGCTGCTGCCGAATGTGGACGTGTCGGCCAACCTCTCGCTCACCAGCAGCAAGACCAAGAAAAACGATCGCTTCCCGGTTTCGGAAGGAAAATACTGGCTGCGCATTCCCAAGGAGCGCGCGAATCTCGTCGCCAACTGGCGCTTCCTGCCGGGCTGGAACGCGAATCTGGCAGCGCGCTATTCCGGGCGCCAGTACAACGAGCTGGACAACAGCGACGTCAATCCCGACGTGTTCGGCGGCACGTCCAAGTTCACCACGGTGGATACGCGCGTCGGCTACCAGTTCGGCGAGCATTTCGAGATCGGCGCCGGCGTCGAGAACCTGACCGACGAGAAGTACTATGTCTTCCACCCGTATCCCGGCCGCACCTACCTGGTCGAACTCAGGGCGACACTCTGATGAGCACGGCAGGCATCGCTTCGAGCGCGACGAACTCGCGCACCCATCGCATGATCTGGCGCTGGCATTTCTATGCCGGACTGTTCTGCACGCCGTTCGTGATCTGGCTGTCGGTGACCGGCGCGATCTATCTGTTCAAGCCGCAGTTCGAAGCCTGGCGCGACCGGCCTTACGCGGCACTGGCAGAGGGCGCGCGCGCCAGCGCCTCGGCGCAGACCGCCGCGGCGCTGGCGGCGGTGCCGGGTGCCGGTTTCAAAGCGTATGAGCTGCCGCCCGCTCCCGATGCCGCGGCCCGCGTGGTGCTCGACCGCGGCACCGAGGAGCTGCGTGTCACCGTGCATCCGCAGACGTTGCAAATCCTCCGCGTGCAGGACAGCCGCGAGCAACTGATGCAGGTGATCCACGATCTGCACGGCAGCCTGCTGCTCGGCGATCGCGGGTCGATGCTCATCGAGCTTGCCGCGTCGTGGGCGATCGTGATGATTCTCACCGGCCTGTACCTGTGGTGGCCGCGTGGAACACTTGGACTCGGCGGCCTGGTGTATCCGCGTCTGAATCTGCGTGGCCGTCTGTTCTGGCGCGACCTGCACGCGGTGGTGGGCCTCTGGGTCTCCGCGTTCACGCTGCTGCTGCTGATCAGCGGTCTGCCCTGGACCTCGTTCTGGGGCGACAACCTCAAGGCGCTGCGCCAGCTCGGCAGCTCGACGGTGGTGCAGGACTGGAAGACCAGCGCCGCCAGACCGCCGCCGGCGGAGGACGCGCACGCCGAGCACCGCGGCCAGCATGGCGGCGGCACCGGTGTTGATCTGCAGGCGCTGGACCGGCTCGTCACGCCGGTCGCGGCCCTGAATCTGGCACCACCTGTGCGCATCATCCCGCCTTCGAAAAAATCACCGCGCTGGACCGCGCAATCGCTGTCGCAGGATCGTCGTCAGCGCGTCAGCCTGGTGCTGGACGAGGCGCACGGCACGATCGTCGAGCGCAAGAATTTTGCTGATAAAAAGCTGCTCGATCGCATCATCGGCATCGGTATTTCGATTCACGAAGGCCAGATGTTCGGCTGGCTCAACCAACTGCTCGGCCTGGCCACCGCACTGGCGCTGACCACGCTTGGCGTCAGCGGGTATGTGATGTGGTGGAAGCGCCGTCCGCAAGGCCTGCTCGGCGCGCCGCCGGCGCTCGCGGGCTCACGCGTGTCGCCGCTGCTGCTCGTGATCGCCGCGGTGCTTGGTTTGCTGTTGCCGATGCTGGGTCTGTCGATGATCGCGGTACTGTTGGCCGAACGCTGGCTGCTCCGACGCATCCCGGCAACGCGCACTTTCCTAGGCCTGCGCCTGCAGGCTTAGCCGCCGATCGCGATCAGCTTCGACGCCTTGAGCTTGTAGAGCATGCCGCTGTCGCTGCTCGGCACCAGCTCGAATTCGCCTTCGACCACCAGCGGATCGAAGCTCATGGCGATGCCTTTGTCGGCGAACACTTCCACCACCGATGAGGGTCCGCCGGGCGGATGGAAGAAACAGCTCGGCGGATTGGCGGACAGCAGAAAATGCTTCTGCTTTTCTTCCACGCCCAGCGGCAGCATGAAGCCGGCGAGGCGCAGCCTGCGCCGCTGCAGCTGTTGCAAGGGCGGCGGAAATTGCGCGCTGACGTTCTGCACGCCAACCTGCACGCGCGCGCTCATCAGCAAGTCCCAGGAGGTGACACCCGTGAGATCCAGCTCGCCCATCCACTCGCCGCGCGGTGGATCGCTGACGTCGATGTAGAAATCGGTTTTGACGCCGGCCGCGCTGACGGTGACCAGGTCCTGGCCGGCGGCGCCTGCCACCATGTGGAATTCCAGGTAGCCCTCGTCGTTGGCGCGATCGCTCATCGGCACGATCGAGGTGTTCTTGCTGGAGGCGATCTGCACCGTTTTTTGTTTGAGCGGCGTGCCGGCTTCGGTCTCGATGGTCGCGCTCAAGTACAGCACGTCGCCGGGATAGGCCGGCACCGAGACCTTGCCGTTGCGCGTGTTGTCGAATTCCGACCCGATCTTGATGACCGGCGCCGAATCGTCCGACACCAGCACGCCGTTCTTGTAGCGCACGGTGGACTTTTTCTTCTCGGCAATTTTCGAGTCGATCTGCGCAAACGAATCGGCATAGGGCGTACCGGCGCCGGACGGCGTGCCGCGCACTTCGCCGGGGGGCGGCAGCGAGTCCGACGAATCGGCAGGGGCCGGGGACATCTCCGTCGCGGCGTCGAACGTTGCGGCCGGTGGCGGCGCGGTTGTCTTTTCGCAGGCCGCGAGCGTCGCCGCGATCAGCAGCGCCGACAGCGTCGGACGAGTCCAGCACGTGGGTCCGAGCTCCTGTGTTCTGACCATGCTACTGACCTCGCGACAAGGTGGCGGCCACATCAGTCTGATAGGCGCGCCAGGCCGGCAGCAGCGCGGCGATCGAGCCGACCGCGATCGGCAGCAGCAGAATCATCCACTCCTGCGCCTGCCAGTGCCAGCCGCTGAGACTGACGTTGCGCCCGGTACCGGCGACGCGTCCCATCAGCTCCACTGCGCCGTGCCCCAGGATCAGGCCGATCAGCGTGCCCGCCACGCTCAGACTCAGCGCCTGAATCCAGAGCAGCGCGACCACGCGCCGGCGCGACACGCCGAGGCTGCGCAGCACCGCCAGATCGTATTGCCGTGTTTCCATCGCGGTGTAGAGCGCGACGAAAACCGACAGCGCGGCGGCGGCGATCAGCACGGCGGCAAGCGCACGCAGCGTGTTGAAGCCCAGGCCTAGCAGGTTCAGCAGGCGCGCGGTTTCCAGGGCTGGCACCGCCGCCTGGAGATTAGACTGAGTGTTGATCATTCGCGGCAGCGTGGCCGCGGCCAGCGGTGTGCGGTAAGTCAGCAGCAGGGCGGTGATTTCTTTGGAGGCGTCATAGCCGCGAGCACCGGGCACGGCGGGCTCGTCGTGATCATCATCGTCGTCATCATGATCGTCGGCATCGTGATGATGATGCGTCGCGTGCACTTCCCAGACGCTGTCGAGGCTGGTGAGGATCAGCCGGTCGAGGACGCTGCCGGTGGGCGCGAGCACGCCAACGACACGGTACGGATGATCGGCGTGCGCGTGGCCGCCGGCGCCCAGGCCGTGCGTGCCGATGAAGCTCCTGTCCATGGCGAATCCGGCGCGTGCGACGTCGGCGCCGATCACCGTCTGCATGGTCTGGCTCCAGATGCGTCCCTGCGCGAGCCGCGCGCCGTAGTGCCGGAGCATCGCCGGTGTGGTGCCGACGATGCGGTAACCGCGCGCGCTGTCGCCCAGCGACAGCGGGATCGCTGCGCTGATCATCGGATTGCGCGCCCAGCGGTCGGCGTCCGCGAGCGCGATGTTGCCCGTGGGAATGTCGAGGTGATAGACGGTCGACAGGATCAGTTGCAGCGGGCTGCCCTTGGCGCCGATCACCAGGTCCACGCCGCGCGCGTCGCGCTGCAAGCGGTCGTTGATCTGCGTTGCAATCAGCAGCAGCGCCGTGATCATCGCCACGCCCAGGCCAAGCAGCAGCAAGTGCAGAACATTCGGCAGCGGCCGGTGGCGCAGATCGGCGGTACCCAGGGTCAGCAGATTCACGTCGACACCATCCAATCTGAAACCGGCAGCGTGATCTGCTGCGGGATGATCGACTTGGCGCGCGTATCGTGCGTCGCGATCAGCAGCGTTGCGCCACGGGCGTGTTCGCAGAGCAGGCGCAGCACCTGCGCGGCGTTGGCATCGTCCAGACTCGAGGTTGGCTCGTCGGCGAGAACCAGCTTGGGCCGATTGACGACTGCGCGTGCAATAGCCACTCGCTGCGCCTCGCCCAGGCTCAGGGATTCCGGCTTGGCCTGCGCCCTTGCTGCCATGCCCAAACGATCCAGACATTCCAGCGCGGCTCGTCTGTCGATGCGGCAGGCTGCGCTGTACTGAGCGGCCAGCAGGTTGTCGAGAACGCTCAGGGAAGGAATCAGATGGAGGCGCTGGAAGACGATGCCGATGTTGCGGCCTCGCAGACGATCCAGCGCCGCGCCTTGCAGAGCCGTCAGCTCGACCTCGTCCAGCCAGACACGACCCTCGGACGGCCGCAGCAGGCCGGCGGCGATATGCAGCAAGCTCGACTTGCCGCAGCCCGAGGCGCCCAGCAGCAGAACCTGCGCCGCGGTTTCGATCTGCAAATCATCGAGCGCCAACACCACGCGTTCCGCATAACGGTGACGAAGCTGCTGGAACTTCAACATCCGTATCGCGCCATTCTGACCACCCCGCCTGCTGTTATAGTGTAACAACACGACTCTGAGTGTCGCGATGATCAAGAGTTCAATTGAGACGATCGAACTCGGGCGTTGTCTTCCCGCGCTGGTTTTGGGCGCGATCGTGCTGGCGTTTCCGGCGACGATTGTCGCCGTGACCCGCCCGCATCAGGCGCCGCCGGATCGAGCCGGCAATCCGCTCGATCCTTATGCGAAGCTTTCGCCAAGCGAGGCGATGGCGATGCGATGGGAGGAGGAGGCCGCGCGGCGCGGCGGGCGCTTCGTCTGCGCCAATCCGGCCCACCATCACCGGATGTCGCCACAGATGCACTGGTTGATCGAGGACGACAGTTCGGGCGGCGATGCGAATCCGATCGCGCCCTGAGTCCGTGCGGTTTGCCGGACGCTATTGCGCGTCGTCACATTCCCGGCACAGGCCCTGGACCTCCACGATCCGCTTCTCCGATTTGAAGCCCCGGCTCTTCGCCGCCCGGCCGAGAATCTGGGAGAGGCTAGCGGACTCCAATTCATCGGTCTTGCCGCAGGCCGAGCACACCAGATAGAGGCCGTCATGCGGATGCTCGGGATGGTCGCAGGCCATGAAAGCCTGGGCCGAAGCCAGCCGGTGCACCAGCCCGACCTGTGTCAAAAAATCGAGCAGGCGATAGACCGTGAGCGGCGCCAGCTTGCGTTGCTGGCGCTGTTCCAGCAGCGCCAGCAGTTCGTAGGCGGAGACCGGCCGCGATTGCGCAAGCAGTTCGGCATACGCTTCGACGCGTGCAGGTGTGAGGCGCTCGCCGACGTCGGCACACAGCTTTTCCGCGCGCCGCAAGGCTGCGGCGGGCAAGGCTGGGGGACGCTTGGTGCGTACCGGTGCTTTCTTGGCTGGCATGCGGGAAGCATAGTCTTCTGCGTACCGGCGCGGCAGTCCGGTGAACTTTCGTTCTCGAAACTAGACTGAGATCAACGGCACCCTCGCCGACCCGCTGTAATCCTGTAACAGTCACGGCGCCGTCGCCGGCGTGCGGACATGCGAAAACCGGAGCCCATGCCATATGAAGTCACTGCGCGTTTGGATGCTGGCTCTCGCGGTACTGACAGCCTGGTCTCCGGTGATTGCCGAGGGGCCGGCCGCCAACAAGCAGGACGACAAGAAACCGGAGGCTCCACCGCCGCAACCAGCCAAGGACGAGACCAGCCGCGGCAGCGTCATCATTGCCGGGCAGCGCGTCGACTATCGGGCGGTCGCCGGCATGATCGCGCTCGACAACAAGGACGACGACGGCGCCGACCCGACGCAGGAACAGGAAGACGCGCCGCCGAGCGCGCAGATGTTCTATGTCGCCTACTTCAAGACGGGCAAGGACGAGGGCGCCGCGCGGCCCGTCACCTTCATCTACAACGGCGGCCCGGGCTCGGCGTCGGTGTGGTTGCATATGGGCGCGCTGGGCCCCAAGCGCGTGCTCACCCGCGACGATGAGCACACGCCGCCAGCGCCCTACCAGCTCGCCGACAACGATGCCAGCATTCTCGACGCCAGCGACCTGGTGTTCATCGACGCGCCGGGCACCGGCTTCGGGCGCATCTACGGCAAGGACAAAGAGAAGGCTTACTACGGCGTCGACGAGGACGCCAAGGCCTTCGTGCAATTCATCACCCGCTTCCTGTCCCAATATGATCGCTGGAATTCGCCGAAGTACCTGTTCGGCGAAAGCTATGGCACCACGCGCTCGGCGATCGTCGCCAACATCCTGCAATCGCAGAAGAGCGTCGATCTCAACGGCATCATCTTGCTGTCGCAGATCCTGAGCTTCGACAGCAGCCCCGACATGCCGCAGTTCAATCCGGGCATCGACCTGCCGTACGCCCTGGCGCTGCCCACCTATGCGGCGACTGCCTGGTATCACCAGAAGCTGCCGCAGCAGCCGCGGCCGGCGCTGCAGGACCTGCTGCGCGAAGTCGAGCAGTTCGCGCTGACCGACTATCTGCAAGCGCTCGCAGCCGGTGCCACGCTGAGCGAGCCGCGCAGGAGGGCCATCGCCGAACGTCTGCATCAATACACCGGCCTGCCGGTGGCGTACTGGCTCAAAGCCGATCTGCGCGTCAACGGCGGCATGTTCGGCAAGACGCTGCAGGACGACACCGGCGAGACCACCGGCCGCTTCGACACGCGCTTCCGCGGGCCGACCATGGATCTGTTGAGCAAGGAGGCCGAATACGATCCGCAGTCGGCGGCGATCAGCTCGGCTTACGTCTCCGCCTTCAACGACTACGTGCGCAAGACCCTGCACTTCGGCCGCGACCAGACCTACAAGGCCGACATCGACATCGAGCATGTGTGGAATTTTCTGCATCAGGCGCCGGGCGCGCCATTCGCGCTACCGCAGTCGGCCAACGTGCTGCCCGATCTCGCCGACGCGATGAAGTACAACCCGCAGCTCAAAGTGCTGCTCAACACCGGCTACTTCGATCTGGCGACGCCGTATTTCGCAGCGGTCTACGAGCTGCAGCACCTGCCGATTCCGGCGTCTCTGCGCGGCAATCTGCAGGTTGCGTTCTATGAGTCGGGACACATGGTCTACGCGCATCCCGATTCGCTGCGACAGCTGCATGATCGCGTCACGCGCTTCATCCGCGAGACCGACGGGTCTTCCGCGCGGTGACGGATCGGCTCGATGGTGATCGCGACGCCGACTTCAGCTTGTCGGCCCACCGACGCCAGTCACTCTGCCGGTTTGGCCGCCAGATGTTCCTGCAACCGCGGCATCAGCTCGACGAGATTGCAGGGCACATGCCGCGCGTCGAGTTGGAAGCGCAGGATGTCGTCCCAGCCGTCGCGGACCGCGCCGGTGGAGCCGGGCAGGGCGAACAGGTAAGTGCCGCCGGCGACGCCGCCGATGGCGCGCGACTGCATGGTGCTGGTGCCGATCTTGGCGTAGCTGAGCATGCGGAACAGCTCGCCGAAACCGCTGATCTCCTTTCCCGACTCCGCGGCCAGCACGCGGGCGAAAGCCTCCGGCGTCACGTCGCGGCCGGTGATGCCGGTGCCGCCGGTGGTGATGACGACGTCGATCTGCGTGTCCGCGATCCATTCGCGCAGCCGCGCTTCGATGGCGTTGGCGTCGTCGCGAACAATGCGGCGTTCGGCGAGGCGATGACCCGCGGCAACGATCCGGTCCGCCAGGATCTGCCCCGAGCGGTCACCCGCCAGATCGCGCGTGTCCGACACGGTGAGCACGGCGATGTTGACCGGGATGAAGCGGATCGATTCGTCGATGGGCATCGTTGTTTCTAGTGGCCTTGCATCAGCGCAAGACGTGCTCGGCCTGCTGATCGGCGTGATAGCTCGATCGCACCATCGGCCCGCTGGCGACGTGCGAGAAGCCCATCTTCTCGCCCAGCACCCGCAGGCGCTCGAACTCGTCAGGATGCGCGTAACGCATCACCGGGTGATGGTGCTTGGACGGCGCCAGGTACTGGCCGAGCGTGAGCATGTCGACCTGGTGCGCACGCAGGTCTTGCATCACCTGCTCGATCTCTTCGATCTCTTCTCCAAGACCCAGCATCAGCCCGGACTTGGTCGGCACGTTCGGGTGATAGCTCTTGAAACGTTCGAGCAGGTCCAGCGACCACTCGTAGTCCGAACCCGGGCGCGCCTGCTTGTACAGGCGCGGCACGGTTTCGAGGTTGTGGTTGAAGACGTCGGGCGGTGTGTCCTTGAAGATCGTCAGCGCCGGGTCCATGCGGCCGCGGAAATCCGGTACCAGCACTTCGATGGTGAGCTTCGGCGACAGCGCGCGCGATTCGCTGATGCATGCGGCGAAGTGCGCGGCGCCACCATCGAGCAGATCGTCGCGGTCGACGCTGGTGATGACGACATAGCGCAAGCCGAGCCTGGCGATGGTGCGCGCGAGATTGCCGGGCTCGTCGGCGTCCAGCGGTTTGGGACGACCGTGGCCGACGTCGCAGAACGGGCAGCGCCGCGTGCAGATGTCGCCCATGATCATGAACGTCGCGGTGCCTTTGCTGAAGCACTCGGAGAGGTTCGGGCAGCTCGCTTCCTCGCAGACCGTGTGCAGTTTTTGCTCGCGAAGCAGGGTCTTGATGCGGTCGACTTCACCGTTGTTGCCGATGCGCACGCGGATCCAGTCGGGCTTGCGCAGCAAACCCTCGCTCGGCGCTTCGACCTTGACCGGAATGCGCGCCATTTTCTCGGCGCCGCGCAGCTTGACGCCGGCGGCGATGGGGACAGGGCGGGGCGGAATGCTGCGGACAGTTTCAGGCGGGGTCATGGCGGAACAATCAACGGGCTGGCCGTCAGTTTACGCCCTTGCAACGAGGTCCCCGGTGATGCCGTCGCAACGCTCAGGCCGCGACCGCCTGCGCCGTGGCGTTGGACGCGACGTCCGGCAGCGGCATCGGCGGCGACAGCGTCAGGGCAATGGCGTCGCGCGCCTGCCGCGCCAGTTCGGCGCGATCGCCGACGGCAGGGATCGCCGGCAGGTAGCTCACTTCGATGTCCAGGCCGGGATTGCGCAACAGCGTCAGGATGTGGAAGAACAGCACGTCGTCGCCGACATAGGGCGCGATGTTGCGACCGTCGGCGGCGCGGCCATAGCGGATCGCCACCGGCTGCACCGGCAGGTTCGCGTCGATGGCGGCGGCGAACAGGCGCGAGTGGAACGGCAGCACCGCTGTACCGTCGGTAGTAGTGCCTTCCGGAAAGATGGTGACGCTGCCGCCGTTCTGAAGGAACGGCGTGAGCTGCGCCAGCAAGGGTTTGGTGCCGTGCTTGCCGCGGCTCAAGTAGAACGAGCCGGCCGCGGTCGCTAGGCCGCCGACGATCGGCCAGTGCCGCACCTCGTCCTTGGACACGAAGCGGGTGCGCTCGCAGGCGGCGATCAGCGGGATGTCCATCCAGGACACGTGGTTGGCCACGGTGACGTGGCCGCTGCTCACCGGCTGGCCGCGCACCGTGATGCGCAGTCCGAAGATGCCGAACAGGTGCCGGTTCCACCACTGCGTCAGCGGCTCGGGCCGGATGCGCTTGGTGAAGTCGAGCCGCACGACGGTCACCAGCGCCATCCCCACCATCAGATGCGCGATCAGCCAGACCCCGCGGAAGAAGAAACGCAGCGCGGTGCGGATCACGCCGCCCTAGGACCGGCGCACGGCCGGCGGCGGCATCTGGATGCCGAGGAAGTGGCGGGCGTAGCGCGGGCAGAGTTCCGACACGTTGAGCAGCATGAACACGTCGGCGCAATTGAAGTCCCGATCCCAGTGCGCGTCCCCGCAGGCCTTGGCGCCGAGGCTGACATAAGCCTTGAGCAGCGGCGGCATGCGTACCTTGGCAGGCGTGTCGCCGTCGGGCAGCGGTAGTGGGTAATAGGGGCGCACGCGCTGGTAGGCCGGCGCCATGTGCTTGCTCTGGATCTGGCGCAGGATGGTGTGGGCCTGCGCGCCGCCGTCCTCCAGGCCGATGCTGGCGCAGCCGAACAGGTAGTCGAACCCGCGCTGGGTGAAGAACGCCGCCAGCGCCTGCCATAGCGTCGCGATGACCGCGCCGTTGCGGTACTCGGCACGCACGCAGGTGCGCCCGACTTCCATCACCCGTCCGGGCAGCGAGTCGATCATGCTCAGATCGAATTCGCCGGCCGAGTAGAAGCCGCCGGCCCGGGCGGCCTGATCGTCGGTGAGGATGCGCGTGCAGGCGACGATGGCGCCG
Source organism: uncultured Hydrocarboniphaga sp. (assembly GCA_964246995.1). Lineage (GTDB taxonomy): Bacteria > Pseudomonadota > Gammaproteobacteria > Nevskiales > Nevskiaceae > Hydrocarboniphaga. Next base: position 8,900 of record CAXTSJ010000015.1, on the reverse strand, counting down.
CCGGCTTCACGCACAATCAGGTGCTCGCAGAAGTCGTCGTAGTGATCACGATCGATGCCTGGCTCGCCGCAGTCGATCTGCGCGCCGAGTTCGCCGGCGAAGATCTCGTAACGAAGCTGTTGGGTTTCCCGAACCTCGGCCGCCGTGCTGGCGACGCTGGCAATGAATCGGGTCTCTGCTTTGACTTCCAGGTCGGTGCCCGGCAAAAAAGACATAGGGTCAATCCTTTCGCGTTTGCGAGACTCTATGGAGAAGAGATTGAGGGCATATGAACCCGGGGTGACGATTCGTTGACAGTCGCGCCGGGTGATCAAGTCGCAGCAAAAACGGTCGAGCCATTGGGCACGTCGCAGCGGGTCGACAATTGTCGCCGATGCCGGAGGGTTTTGCAGAGGTGCCGATGTCCGCGATGCGCTTGCGCTAGTCATCCGGGATCGACCAATCCCGATGCGGTTGCGGGGCCGACCAGACTCGCTGATGCAGGCGCGACAGCGACAGCGGGTCCGACAGCAGCTGGTTGCGGTTGCGCTCGCTCAAGCCGTCCGGCCCTTGCGACAGCGCCCTCTCGACCAGCTGCTCGCGCTCGGCACGCGCCGCGTCCTGCAGGCGCAGGCGCGGAATCGCGTCGGCCGAGACCAGGGCGTTGAGCACCGGGTCGACCACCGCTTGTTTGAAATCGGCGCGCAGGCGCCGGCCGCGGCGCAGGGCCAGGCGCATCCAGCGCAGCTCCTGCGGCGCCAGCGATTCTTCCGGAATCAGGAACAGCCGCGCTGCGCGCACGCGGCGTCCGGGACGTATGCGTGACGACAGCACCGACACCGGGATCGAGAGGATCAGCGCGCCGACCACCGGCAGCAGCCAGGCCAGGAATTCCGGCTGCAGCCAGTACACGCCGGCCGCCCAGACGATGCCGAGCACGGTGCCGCCCCAGTGCTTGGCGATGGCATCGCTCCAGGGCGTCTCGGCGTCCTCGCGCGGCGGCGACTTCCAGCTGATCGCCACGCCCAGCAAGCCCAGCACCACGAACTTGGTATGGAACAGCATGCGCACCGGCGCCAGCAGCGCGGAGAACACCGATTCGAGGAACACGCTCGCCAGCAGCCGCCCGGGGCCGCCGAATCCACGCCACATCTTCGGCTTGGCGACCAGCAGGACCGCCGACAGCACTTTCGGCAGCCACAACAGCGTGGCGGTGGCGCCGAACAGCCGCGCCGCCCATTCCGGATGCCACTCGGGCCAGTTCGGGAACAGCTGATAGGACTGAGAGAAGTACACCGGCTCTGACAGCACGTTGACCGCGAGCAGCGCGGTCGACAGCACCATGAACAAAAACCACAGAGGCGCCGACAGATACGCCATGACCCCGGTCATGAACACCGCGCGATGCGCCGGATGCAGGCCCTGGGCGAGGAACAGGCGGAAGTTCATCAAATTGCCCTGGCACCAGCGGCGATCGCGCTTGAGCTCGTCGAGCAGGGTCGGCGGCATTTCCTCCCAGGAGCCGGTGAGGTCATAGGCGATCCACACCGACCAGCCGGCGCGACGCATCAGCGCGGCCTCGACGAAATCGTGGCTGAGGATTTCACCCGACAGCGAGCCTTTTCCCGGCAGCTTGGCCAGCGCGCAATGGCGCATGAAAGGCGCGACCCGCAGGATTGCGTTGTGGCCCCAGTAATGGCTCTCGCCGAGCTGCCAGAAATGCAGGCCGGCGGTGAACAGTGGCCCGTAAACGCGCGTGGCGAACTGCTGGATGCGCGCATAGAGCGTCTCGCGCCCCGCCGCCCAGGGCGCGGTCTGGATGATGCCGGCGCCGGGGTTGGCCTCCATCAATTGGGTCAGGCGCACCAGGCAGTTGCCGGACATCACGCTGTCGGCGTCCAGGATGATCATGTAGTGGAAGGCGCTGCCCCAGCGCCGGCACCAGTCCGCGACATTGCCCGACTTGCGCCGGATGCGATGAGTCCGGCGCCGGTAGTGGATATGGTCGAAGCCGTTGACCTCGCGGCACAGCGTCAGCCAGGCCTGCAGCTCGGCGACACGCGTATCCGACTCGTAGGTGTCCGAGAGGATGAAAAACTCGAAATGCTTGCGCATCCCGGTGCGCGACAGGCTGTCGTAGGTCGAGCGGATGCCGGCGAAGACGCGTGCCACGTCCTCGTTGCAGATCGGCACCAGGATCGCGGTGCGCGCCGCTTCCGGGATCGGAAAATCGGCCGCGGCGGTGCCGTTGATCGAGTAGCGGTCGCGCCCCCAGAGCAACACCCAGAAACCCATAAGCGCGGTCCAGAAACCAGCGCCAACCCAGGCGAACAGCACCGCGTAGAGCGCCAGGATGATGACCTCCAGCCAATGGCTGCCGTGATAGGGCAGCACGGCCGTCATCAAGTACACCGCGAGATAAGTCTGGCCGAGCACGAAGCCGAGCAGGATCAGCCTCCGCACCGTCCCCGCCCAGCGCCAGCGGCCCAGCGGATCGGGCGAATCGGGCTTGACGTCTTCCTGTCGCGATGCGATGCGCCCGCGGTCGCTGAAGATCTGTCGCCACCAGCGGCTGATCGGGTTCGAACCCCATGGCCGCGGGCTCATGAACGCGCGCGTCAGCGGCGGCATGGTGTGCAGGCGGGTGCGGCCGTGGTTGTCGGTCTGCACCACGCGCCGGATCTGCTCGTTGTGGCGGCGGCCGTCCTCGGGCCAGATCTGCGACAGGCGCTCGGGCATCGAATCCCAGGCTGGGTCGGCGCTGGCGGGCCCGGCGCCGGCCAGCTCGCGGTGCAGCTCGCGCCAGGGGTCGGTGGACGCCAGCGCCTCTTCGAGCAGCTGCTGACGCCGGCCGGCCGACAGGCGCAGTCGTTCCAGGTAGGCATGGAGGCGTCCCGTCGGGGCGGCCTGCAGAAGAGGGGCGTCGTTCACCCCGGTATTGTGCCGCAACGCAGCAGCCGCATCGCTGAAGGCGTCAGGGTCCGTCAGGGCGACAGGATGTTGCTCCAGGTTTCCGAGATCAGCTCCTGATCGCGACGCAGGAAGGCGCGCATCTCCACCGGCTTCTCGGCATCCAGCCGGCGGAAGCGGAACGACAGCCGCCAGCCGCCGGTGACCGGATTGGGGAACACCTGGCGTTCCAGCAGCTCGCCGTTGTCGGACAACCACAGTCCGGGGAAGACCTTGGCATCGCTCTTGAGGCCCTTCAAGGCCGGGCCTTCGAAGTCGACGATCATGCGAACGGTGTTGTCCGGGTCTCGAGTCCAGCCGTGGCCGCGCCGGGTCTGCACCGCGGCGCTGGTCGGCGGCTGGGTCTCTTCGTCCTTCTGCCAGGCCAGGGTATAGGACAGCTCCACCGGCTTGCTGGGGCTTGGCGCCTCGTCCGTCACCCAGTAGGCGACGATGTTGTCGTTGGTTTCGTCCGGCGACGGAATCTGCACCAGCTCGACCCGTCCGGCGCCCCAGTTGCCCTTGGGCGTGATCCACACCGAAGGCCGCAGGTCGTAGCGCGCTTCCAGGTCCTCGAAGCTGGCGAACGCGCGGTCGCGCTGCATCAGGCCGTAGCCCTTGGGATTGGTGGTGGAGAAGCTCGTCACCAGCAGACGCCGCGGATTCGACAGCGGCCGCCAGATCCACTCGTCCGAGCCGGTGTGTACCAGCAGGCCGTCGGAATCGTGCACCTCGGGACGATAGTCCTCGATCGCGGAGCGCTGGTTCTCGCCGAAGGCGAACATGCTGGTCAGCGGCGCCAGCCCCAGCTTGTCGATGCGCTCGCGCAGGAAGATGCGCGCATCCACGTTCACCAGCGTGGTGGTGCCGGGCTTGAGCTCGAAGCGGTAGGCGCCAGTGACGCGGCGCGAATCCAGCAGCGCGTAGATCACCAGGTGGTCGTCGCCGGCGCGCGGATACGCCAGCCAGAATTCGGTGAAGTAGGGGAACTCCTCGCCCGACAGCTGCGCGGTGTCCACCGCCAGCCCGCGCGCCGACTGGCCATAGCGCTGGTTCTTGCCCAGCGCGCGGAAATAGCTCGCGCCCTGGAACACCAGCACCTCGTCCTTGTAGCCCGGGCCGTTGACGTTGGCGTGCACGCGAAAGCCGGCGAAGCCCACGTCCTTCAAGCGCGTCGGGTCGAGCTGCTTGTTGTTGCCGTAGTCGAAGTCCGCCGCGTTGAACGGCAGCGGCTTGGCGCCGGCGGCGGTGACCACGTTGATCTTCACCGGCAGGTTGTAGTAGCCGCCCGGGTGGAAGAACTGCACCTCGAAGGGCAGCTTGCGATTGCGCCACAGCGCCTTGTCGGGCTTGAAGCGGATGTCGCGCACCTGGTCGTAGCCCAGGTCCGCCAGCTCCCGCGGCAGCGCGTTCTCCGGCTTGCGGTACGGCTCCGCGGCGACCGGGCCGAACCCGTCGATCTCAATCTCGTCCTGGCCGTCGATGCCTCGGGCTC